>JAHECS010000001.1 GCA_024641635.1 Actinomycetes bacterium
TTGGCGGGACCGATGAGGTTGGGCAGCAGCCACGCGCCGCCCCAGCCGGGGATCAGGCCGAGGAAGACCTCCGGCAGCGACATGGCGGCAGCAGCGGCCGACATCGTCCGGTAGTCGCAGTGCAGGGCCAGTTCCGTACCGCCGCCCATCGCTGCACCGTTGACGAAGGCGAAGGTCGGCACGTCCATCTCGCCGAGTCGGCGCATGACGTCGTGTCCGAGCTTCCCGAACCGGCGGATGACCTCCCGGTCGTTGACCAGGCCGATGGACGACAGGTCAGCCCCCACGGCGAAGATGAACGGCTTGCCGGTCACGGCCACGGCGGCGAGATCCGTCATCCCGGCCACCTCGTCGAGGGCCGCGTCGAGCGAGGCCAGCCCGGCCGGCCCGAAGGTCGAGGGCCGGGTGTGGTCGCGATCGTTGTCAACGGTGATCAGGCCCAGCTTCCCGGCTCCGCCGGGCATGTCGACGATCCGGACGCGGGCGTGAGTGACGACCTCGTCTGGGTTCACGGTCGTGGTGTCGGTCATCACTTGCTCCCTGCGTAGTTGACGTTCTCCCAGATCACGGTGCCGCCCATGCCGAGGCCGATGCACATCGTGGTGATGCCGTATCGCGCCTGTGGATTGCGCTCGAAGTCGCGGGCCAGGTAGGCCATCAGCCGGATCCCGCTCGACGCGAGGGGATGGCCGACGGCGATGGCGCCGCCCATCGGGTTCACCCGCGGATCGTCGTCGGCGATGCCGAAGTGGTCCAGGAAGGCGAGCACCTGCACGGCGAAGGCCTCGTTGACCTCGAACAGGTCGATGTCATCGATGCTCATTCCCGCCCGCGCCAGCGCCTTCTCCGTGCTCGGCACGGGGCCCACGCCCATGACCTCGGGCTCGACCCCAGCGAAGGCGAAGCCGACCATGCGCATCTTCTTGGTCAGGCCGAGATCGTCGGCCACCGCCTCGGAAGCCAGGATCGCGCCGGTGGCGCCGTCGTTGAGGCCGGAGCTGTTGCCCGCCGTCACCCGACCGTGCGGACGGAACGGCGTCTTGAGCCCGCCGAGGCCCTCCATCGTCGTGCCCGGGCGGGGTCCCTCGTCCGCGCTGAGCAGCCCCCAGCCGTGCTCGCTCGACCGGGTGGCGATCGGCACGAGGTCCGCCTGGATCCAGCCCTGCTCGTAGGCGGCAGCGGTCTTGTGCTGCGACCCAAGGGCGAAGGCGTCCGCCCTCTCCTTCGTCAGCTGCGGGAACCGGTCGTGCAGGTTCTCGGCCGTGGCACCCATGCTGAGGGCGTCGATGTCGACGATGCGCTCAGCGAGGAATCGGGGGTTCGGGTCCACGCCCTCGCCCATGGGGTGCCGGGACATGTTCTCGACCCCACCGGCCAGTGCGACGTCGTACGCGCCCGCCATGATCGCCGCGCTCAGCGTGGTGACCGCCGTCATCGCCCCGGCGCACATGCGATCCACGGAGTAGCCGGGAACGCTGTTCGGGAGGCCCGCCAGCAGGGCAGCGGTCCGCCCGACGGTCAGTCCCTGGTCGCCGATCTGCGTCGTGGCTGCCACGGCAACGTCATCGATACGCTCCGGCGGCAGCCCGGGATTGCGCCGCAGCAGCTCGCGGAAGACCTTGACGACGAGGTCGTCGGCCCTGGTCTCGGCGAGCGCGCTGCCCGCCTTCCCGAACGGGGTCCGAACCCCGTCAACGAACACGACTTCTTGCGCGGAACGGCCCACGACGGCTCCCAGCATCGACTCGGCACGCCCGATCGGGCGGCTCCGGCCATATTACCGACGAGTAACTACGCTGGCTACTCGCCAGTAGGATTCGGCGTCGACGTGTCGTCGCCGGAACCCGGCTCCGCCTCGAGCGCCTCGCACAGGCAGTCGAGGGTGGCCGCCACCTGCCAGTCCCGGGCGCCCTGTGCTCGCAGCACGTCGGCCACGTCCCCGGGGTCGTGCCCATCGGGGGGTGTCCAGCACAGTCGGCGGACCAGGTCAGGGGTGAGCAGGTTCTCGACGGGCAGGTCCATCTGCTCCGCGATCTCGGCCAGACCGGCTCGAGCGGCGGACAGGCGCGCGAACGCCGCAGGGTCCCGATCGGCCCACGAGCGGGGTGGCGGCGGACCCGACGGGGGAGTCGCGGACGGGGGCAGGTCGCTGACGGGCAGTGCGCGGGCCTCGACGATCGCAGACCACCAGCGCCGCAGGTAGCGGTGCGCCCCTCGCCCGTTGAAGTCCTTGAGTTCCGCCAGGTCCTGCATCGTGGCCACGTCAGACTGCGCTGCGGCGACGATCGAGGCATCGGGAAGCAGCCGGCCCACGGCGATGTCCTTGGACTCGGCCAGCTCATCCCGCGCCAGCCACAGCGAGCGAACGATCGCGAGCGCTCGCGGCTTGCGGACCCGGTGGATGCCCGACGTCCGCCGCCACTCGTCCTCGCCGCGCTCCCGGGGGGCGAAGGAGAGCAGCGCATCGAACTCCTCCCGGGCGATCCCCGTCTTGCCGGCCTCCTCGAGGGACCGAGCCATCGAATCGCGCAGCTCGACCAGCAGCTCGACGTCCAGCGCGGCGTAGCGCAACTGGGCCGGCGACAGCGGACGGACGGACCAGTCCGTGGCACCGTGCCCCTTCTCCAGCACGTGGCCGAGTTCGCTGTGCACCAGTGCCGCGAGACTGACGCGCGCACGGCCGAGCAGGCGGCCGGCCAGCTCCGTGTCGAACAGTGACGACGGCCGCAGCCCCACCTCGGCCAGGCAGGCGAGGTCCTGCGTGGCCGCGTGCAGGATCCACTCCACGCCCTCGGTTGCCTGCTGGATCGGCGTGAGGTCGGGTTGTCCGATCGGATCGATGAGCGCGGTCCCCGAGCCCTCGCGCCGCAGCTGGACGAGGTAGGCGCGCTGGCTGTAGCGGTACCCCGACGCCCTCTCGGCGTCGAGCGCCAGCGGACCAATCCCGGCACGGAGGCGGTCGGCGTACTCGCTGAGCTCGTGCGGTTGGGTGATGACCCCCGGGACGCCCTCCCGCGGCTCGAACGGTGCCGTCTCCTCCTCGGTCAACTGCGCCCGCGCCTGCGTCGGTCTCCCACGCGGGAGACCCCTCGCGGAAGGGGCGGCAGGCCGGCGGCTTGGGCGAGCAGGTCCATCCACGCCGACGCATGATCCCCCAGGTCGTCCAGGACCTCACGGGTGTCCGGCGCCTCGCCGGGAGTCCAGGATGCCCGTATCTCGACGTACCCGTCGGCCGGACGCTCCTCCATGGTGCCGAACGAGCGCCCCGAGCTCCGGCTCACCGTCCCGCCCAGCTGGGTCGCTCGGCAGCCACGGGATGCCAGGGCCTCGCAGACCCAGCTCCAGCCCACGTCGTGCAGCAGCGGATCGTCGACGAGGTCCGGTTCGAGCATGGCCCGCACGAACACGACCGCGCGGAACGAGCCGTCCCACTCCTCGACGCCGTCGGGGTCGTGGAGGAGGACGAACCGCCCCGACGCCAGATCGGACTCGGGATCGGACATCTCGGCGGTGAAGGCGACGGCGGAGGGGGCAAGCCGCTGGGGGGCCGGGGTCTCGTCGAGCTCGAACTCAGGGCGCACGTCAATGCCCTTGAGCTGCTCGAGGGCACGTGCGAAGGCATCCGTGCCGGTGGCGATCGACCTCACCCCGTCAGGCTAGGTGGCCACCCGGCCTTCGCCCGGGCGGCGCGCCGCGCGAGTGCTGAGACCGGCAACACGAGGCCCTAGGGTGTGCGCGTGGCCGCCGCGCTCGCCCTGCTGTCGAGCCTGATGTGGGGCACCGCGGACTTCCTCGGAGGCGTGACCTCCCGTCGACTGCCACCCCTCGCCGTCTACGGCCTCTCGCAGGTAGCCGGATTCATCGTCCTCGTGCTCGCCGCAACGGTCACCTGGTCGTGGGACGAGGACCCCGGCTACTGGCCCTGGTCCATCGCGTCGAGCGTGCTCGGCCTGGCCGGCATGCTCGCCTTCTACGCCGCCCTGTCGATTGGACCGATGGGAATCGTCAGTCCGCTCGTCTCGCTGTCGGTCATCATTCCCGTGGCCGTCGGGCTGCTGCGGGGTGAGGTGCCTGGCGGTGTCCAGGTGCTGGGCATCATCGCTGCGGTCATCGGCATCCTGCTGGCGAGCGGCCCGGAGCTGTCCGGGGCCGAGTCCGCCCGACCGCTGATCCTCGCCGGGATCGCCGCCGTGGCCTTCGGCGGCATGTACCTGACGATGGCTGAAGGCAGCCGCTACAGCCCGCTCATGACCATGACCGGCATGCGCGTCGTGACCGTCGTCCTGTTCGTCGTCGTCCTCGCCGTCACGCGCAGCATCGGGGGAGCGCGGCCCCGGGACGCCATCCCCCTCACCGTGGTGGGCGTCTTCGACGCCGGCGCGAACGTGACCTTCGGGGTGGCGACCACCGTGGGCCTGCTCGCCACGACGTCGGTTCTGGGGTCGCTCTACCCGGTGATGACCGCCGTCCTTGCGGCCGTGTTCCTGCACGAGCGGCTGAGGGTCGTCCAGTACGCGGGCGTCGCGGTGGCGATGACCGGTGTCGTCCTCATCAGCGCAGGCGGCTGATCAGGGCTGCTCGGGCAAAGGCTCCAGCGTCATGGAGATGGAGTTGATGCAGTACCGCAGGTCCGTGGGGGTGCCGTAGCCCTCGCCCTCGAACACGTGCCCGAGGTGACCCCCGCAGGCCGCGCAGCGGACCTCGGTTCGAACCATCCCCAGGGTCGAGTCCTGCAGGTAGACCACGCTGTCCTTGGCGAGCGGGGCGTAGAAGCTGGGCCAGCCACAGTGTGATGCGAACTTCGTGTCGCTCCGGAACAGCTCGGCGCTGCAGGCACGGCACCGATAGACGCCCTCGGTCGTGGTGTCGGTGTACTCACCGCGGAAGGCCGGCTCTGTCCCGCCCTCACGCAGCACGTGGTACTCCCGTGGGTCGAGGACCCCTCGCCAGGCCTCCTCGTCCTTCGCCACCGGGTAGGGGGTGCCGTCGGGTCGGGTCTCGCCGTCGCGTGCGGGGGAACTGGCCATGCACTGAGCCTAGGTCGACCTCACGAATCCTGCACGGTGCGAATGCCCAGGAGGATGCCGAACCCCATGAGGCCGATGCCGCTCACCGCATCGGTCCAGCGCAGCGCCGTCGTGCCGACGCGGGCGCCCAGCACCGCCGCCACGCCGGACAGACCCAGGTGCAGGAGGAGCGAGCCCATCCCGATGCCGATGACGAAGGCCACGGCTGAGGTCGGTCCGGCCGCAACGTCGGCAGCCGCCGCACCGGAGAAGACCGCACCCCACGTGAGGATCGTGAGCGGGTTGGACGCCGTCGCCACGAGCCCCGTACGCAGGGCGTGGCGCGGATCGACCACCTCGCTGGCGTCCTCGGCCCCGAGGCGCACCCGCCAGGCATCGCGCAGCGTCCGCAGTCCGAGGAACACCAGTACCCCCGCGCCGAGCAGTCCGAGCCCGATGCGCAGGGGGGCGAGCTGGAGAAGGGCGGCGGCGCCCAGGGCGCCGAGGACCGCGTAGCAGAGGTCGACGATGGCCGCCCCGACGCCAATCGCGGCACCCGATCGCCAGCCGTAGCGGGCGCTCGTGCGGACGCAGAGCAGCCAGATCGGCCCGACGTTGGCGGCTGCGAGCGCGCCGATGCCCAGTCCGGTGACGAGGGCGCCCCACATGCGCGCAGTATGGCCCGGTCGGCCGCAGGGCGGACAGTAGGGTCGGGCCTGTGAGCGACATGCTGGACACCCGTGCGTCATGGCTGGCCGACGACGAACTGGAGTCGGCCCGTGAGCGGCTGCCGATCGTCTACATCGACGCGGTACCCGTCCGCACCGACGTCCGCGGACAGATCACGTCCATCGGCCTGCTCCTGCGGGCGATGCCCGACGGGACCATCTCGCGGGCGGTCGTCTCCGGACGCGTGCTGTACGGGGAGCGCGTCCGGGACGCCCTCCTTCGACACCTCGAGAAGGACCTCGGGGCCATGGCCCTGCCGCGGGTGGCCCCGTCACCTCAGCCGTTCACCGTCGTGGAGTACTTCCCCGACCCGGAGGTGACCGGATTCCACGATCCGCGCCAGCACGCCGTGTCGCTTGCCTTCATCGTCCCCCTGGCCGGGGACTGCGCCCCGTCCCAGGACGCCCTCGATCTGGTCTGGGTGACCCCCGAGCAGGCGGCGGCGCCTGAGTTCCAGGCGGAGATGAGCGGCGGCCAAGGGCGCTTGGTGCGCATGGCACTCGCGCATTGCGGGCTGCTGCCCTGACCTACGCGCCTTCCCGAGGCGGGAACGCGACGGGGCGCTTCTCGACCTTCGCCATGATCGCCTCGGCCAGGTCGGGGCGGGCGAACGAGGCGCGCATCTCGGCCAGCGAGGTGTCCACGGCGTCAGCGAGGTCCTGCCCGTCGACGGCGAGCAGCTGGCGCTTGATGACGGCCATGGACTCCGGGGAGCACGCTGCCGCGACATCGTGAGCCCAGGCAAGCGCGGCGCCGACGACGTCCTCGTGCACCTGCGACACGAGCCCCATGTCCCGCGCCTCCGCGGCGGTGAGGGTTCGTCCGGTGAGCAGCAGGTCCGTCGCAGCGGCGAGCCCGACGAGCCTGGTCAGCAGCCACGCGGACCCGTACTCGGCGATGAGGCCGAGCCTGCTGAAGGACGTGCTCATCGTGGCCGACGGCGCGGCGAACCTCATGTCGGCCGCGATGGCCAGCACGAAGCCGATGCCGGCGCACGGGCCGTTGATCGCCGTCACGACCGGCGTGCCGATGCGCAGGGCGGCGGTGGGGAGGGTCTCGACGCTCTGGCCGTCCAGGTAGCCATCCAGGGCCTCGCGGCCCTCGGCGAGGATGCCGAGATCCGCACCGGAGCAGAAGCCACGCCCAGCACCGGTCACGACGATGGCTCGCACCTGCGGGTCGGCGTCGGCACGATGCAGGAGACCTGCATAGATGTCGCCCATCCCCGGGATGAGTGCGTTGAGCCGTTCGGGCCGATTCAGGGTGATGAGGGCGACGCCATCCGTCACCTCGTAGCGGACCAGCTCGTCGGCGTCGTCAGGAGTCGCGTCGCCGGGGCTAGCCACGTCGTGGAGCCGGCTCGTCGTACGGGTCGATGCCGAGGATGGTCTCGTCCTCGGGGGTGAGCTCCCGGATGGGTCCGTCGAACTGGTCTCGGTCGGGATCGGCGCGCTGGGTGTCGCTCTCCTCGTCCAGGTACGCGTTGTCGTCGGGATCGTCGAGGTCCACGACGTGCATCGCGGCCTGCTCGGCGCTCACCCACGGGGCCGGGGTCAGCCCACCCGCGTGCATGGGGTCGTCGCTGGCATCCTCGGCATCCTCCATCGCGAGGACGTCCTCGAGATCCTCCAGCGGATACGGCAGGTCGTCCGAGCCTTCGCCACCGCCGCCGTTGAGCGCGTTGTGCGTCGCCTCCGCCTCCATGATCATCGTCAGCCGTTCGGCCTGATCCGCAGCGTCTCCGGGGGCTTCCGATCCTTGGGCCGTGGCCCGTGCAACGTCTGACGGAGACGATGCCCCCGCCACCTTGTCGCTCATCGTGCACCTCCCCGCTCGTGTTCGGACACCACCACACTAATCCTCGTGGCGGCGGGACGCCCCCACTTGCACAGGACGTAAGTACTTGACTTTGCGTTGTGTCAGGCTGTGCGACATGACCGCCGTCGACGATGCCGTCTCCGACCAGCGCCTGCTCCTCGATCTCGAACCGGTGGTCGAGCGCGAGCTGAACCGCCATCTGTCCATGGCGAAGGACTGGTACCCGCACGAGTACGTTCCCTGGAGTGAAGGCGAGGACTTCTCCGGTCCTCTCGACGGACGCGAGTGGACGAGCGAGGAGCTCCGGTTCAGTGATGCCGCCCGCACGAGCCTGATCATCAACCTGCTGACCGAGGACAACCTGCCGAGCTACCACACGGAGATCGCCACGAACGTCGGCACTGACGGCGCGTGGGCGACATGGCTCGGGCGGTGGACAGCAGAGGAGGGCCGGCACGCGACCGCGATCCGCGACTACCTGCTCGTGACGCGCTCAGTCGACCCGCGTGCACTCGAGGACGCGCGCATGGGCCACATGCAGGAGGGGTTCACCGCCATCAATCCCGGCTTCCTCGCCGGGTTGACGTACGTGTCCTTCCAGGAGCTCGCGACCCGGGTATCGCACAGGAACACCGGCGTGGCCACCGGCGACCCCGTCGCGGAGCAGCTGATGGCCCGCATCGCGCTCGACGAGAACCTGCACATGCTGTTCTACCGCAACGTCATCGAGGCGGCCTTCGACATCACGCCCGACCAGACCATGGTCGCGGTGCTCGGCTCGGTGCGCGACTTCGCCATGCCCGGTCACAGCATCGAAGGGTTCGGCCGGATGGCGGTCCAGATCGCGGTCGAGGGCATCTACGACCTTCGCCAGCACCGTGAAGAGGTCGTCATGCCTGTCCTGCGCAAGTGGCGGGTGTTCGAGCGGGAGGACCTGGGCTCCACCGGTGAGCAGGCCAGGGACGAGCTCGCTGCCCTGATGGAGGGGATGGACGTCCAGGCCGGTCGGTTCGAGGAGAAGCGAGACGCGTTGAAGGCCCGCCTCGCCTCGCGCGCCTAGGAGCGCTCGATCCATCCATCGACGACCTCGGCCAGGACCGACAGCGGCAGCGCGCCGGATCCGAGGACGGTGTCGTGGAACTCCTTGATGTCGAATCCATCCCCCAGCCGCTCCTCGGCGTGGGCCCGCAGCCGCTCGATCTCGAGTCGCCCGGTCATGTAGGACAGCGCCTGCCCGGGCATCGCGATGTACCTGTCGATCTCGGCCTCGACGTCGATGGGTGCCACCGGCGTGTTCTGCAGCATGTAGTCCACGGCCTGCTGACGCGACCAGCCCATCGCGTGCAGGCCGGTGTCGACGACGAGGCGTGCGGCTCGCCAGACATCCGCCGACAGCATCCCCATGCGCTGGAGAGGCGAGGAGTACAGGCCCATCTCGTCGGCAAGCCGTTCGGAGTACAGGCCCCAGCCTTCGATGTACGCGGTGAACATCGGGAGCCGACGGATGACGGGCAGGTCGGACAGCTCCTGCGCGATCGCGATCTGGAAGTGGTGCCCAGGCACGGCCTCGTGGAAGGCGACCGACTCGAGGTCGAAGGAGGTGCGCTCGGTCGGCTTGTTGACGTTGGTGAAGTAGGTGCCCGGTCGAGCGCCGTCGATTGACGGTGGCATGTAGTACGCCGGGGCGGAGCCCTCGGCCTCCAGCTCGGGGATGGCCTCGAGGACGCACACGGCCTCCGGCACCGTGCCGAACCACTCCGGGGAAGCCGCCTCCGCCCGGCGCACCGTCGATTCGGCAGCGGCAAGGATCTGCTCGGCGCTGGACCATCGCAATGACGGGTCGTTCTGAAGGCGGTCGAAGATCTCGTCCACGTCCGAGGTGCCGAAGAGCTCAGCACCGAGGATGCCGAACTCCCGATGGATCCCGGCCACCGTGTCGACGCCGATCTGATGCAGCTCCTCCGGGGTGCGGTCCGTGGTGGTGTGAAGGCGAGCGAGCAGTCGGTAGCGATCGCTTCCGCCCGGTAGGTGGACGAGGCCGACCTCCGCCAGACCACGGCCGGTGGGTCGCACGTCGTCCCGAAGCAGGTCGCGATGGGCGGAGAACGCGGGTCGGACCTCGGTGTCGATGATGGAGTCACGGCGAGCAAGCCAGCCCTCCGCGCCGTCCCATCCCGCCGGAGGCGCGATGGCGAGGGGGCACGGATCCGCCGCCAGGAAGCGGTCGATCTGGTCGATCGACATGTCGACGAGGTGGGCGACCGGGGTGAGTCCGGCGATCCGGCCACGATGGAGACGCTCGGCCGCCTGCCCGAGGTAGCGGGGTATCTGCGAGAGGCGTTCGAGGTAGTCGTCGGCCTGCTTTGGAGTGGTCAGCACGGTCATCCGGAGGTACGCCAGGAGGACCGAGGCCGGACTGACGGGGAACGCGGCCACGGTGTAGTCGAGCGAGGAGACTGCCATGTCGTCGTCGGCATACCCCGTCTGCGCGACGATGACCGCGCGCGTGATGGCATCCTGCGCCGACAGCGCTTCAGGTGCGATCGCGAGGGCGTCCGCGCGAAGGGACGCACGCTCTGCGGCAAGCGCCTCATCCCGTTCAACGGACAGGTCCGCGAGATGGGCGTCCAGGTGCCGGTAGCCCGTGAGAGTGGCGCTGAGCGGATCCGTCGAGAGGATCAGCTGCAGCAGTCGTTCGGCGAGATCGGCGATGGCAGGGGATGAGGAGGTCTCTTCTGTCATGCCCGAACGCTAGGCCATAGCCTCGTAGGGTGCGCCCAGACAGCAACCAGAGGGTGTCGATCACCGAGGCACTTCAGTGGCAGATCGACTACGTCATGGATGCAGGGTCGCCTGTCTCGGCCCAGATACTGCGCGCCGTGATTGACGATGTCGCGCACGGCGGCGAGGTCGCGTCGCACCTGCCGACGATGCCAAGGTTCGGGGACCTCGTCGGGCTTCGGGTCATGGCCGCCGTCCACCGGTTGGCGCTGGACAGGCAGGCACCCGAGGTCGCCCTCCACCTGCCCACATTGGGAGGCGCGCCGCCACGGTCCGACAAGGACGCCGCGGCCTTCCGGCGGGCGGTCATCACCACGCTGACCGACCATGACGAGACCCTCCAGGAGAGCCTCGGGCGCACTCCGCAGACGAACGAGACGGGCCGGGCCGCGCTCCTGCGGTGCGTGCTGTCGCGCGAGGATTCCTCGCTTCCCGTCCGTCTGCGCGAGATGGGTGCCTCCGCAGGTCTCAACCTGCGAGCCGACCACCTTCCGGGGGAACCCTCACTCGAGAGCGGCCCCCTGCCGCCCATCAACGACCGCGTTGGATGCGACCTCGACCCGGTGGACATCGGCACCCCCGAGGGACGCGCGCTGCTCGGCTCCTACGTGTGGGTGGACGACGTCGATCGGTTCGCCCGCCTCGACCGTGCCATGCGGGTCGCGGCGCGGGTGCCGGCCGAGGTCCGCCGGATGGACGCCCGCGACTTCGTTGAGTCGATCAGGCCCGAGGCCAAGGCCACGACCGTGCTGTGGCACAGCGCGATGTGGGTATACCTGCCCGAGGGCACGCGTTCCAGCATTCTCGCGTCGATCAGCGCGATCGGTCTCCTCGCGGGGGCCGACCGACCGTTCGTGCATGCGTCGTGGGAGTGGGACTCCCGGGTCGAGAGGACCGACAGCTTCTCGCTCGTCGTCCGGCGCTGGGACGGTGGCCCGGACGACGGACGGCCGCGGCTTCTCGTGGAGGGCTTGAGCCATGGGACCCGGCTGGCGGCGGTGCCGGGAGCGCCATGGGTCGAGGAGGATCCGCTGGTCAGGTAGCGGATGCAATGCCGTGGGGAACCCCCAGGGCAGCCGCCGTCCGGAGCACCTCGTCACGCTGCTGCTCTGTCCGGGGAAGCCGGCCCCCCGTGGACAGCTGGCTCTTGGACAGCTTCGCTCCGTCGTTGCCGGTGACCAGTCCATGGTGCACGAAGGCGGTTTCGACGAAGCCCTCGGCGCCGAGGTACGGGGCGAGGAAGAGCTGAAGGGCCGTGGACTCGACGAGGTCTCGGCCTCGCACGACGTGGGTGACGGCCGCATCCCGATCCTCGACGACGGAAGCGAGGTGGTAGGCCGGCAGGTCGTCGCGACGCCACAGGACCGCGTCGCCGATCACCTCGTCCACCGGGATCACCGCGCCGTCGACGCTGATCAACGTGCCGCGCGGGACATGAGCCCTCAGGGCGGTACGTCCCACCTCGTAGGGGAGCGCGGCGGTCCGGCACCCGCCTGGGCAGCCGCCTGTGGCGGGTGAGGTCAGCTGGCTGCGCGAGCACGTGCAGGCATAGACCTCAAGCCCCCGGGCCTGCGCGGCCCTCAGCTCCGCGCGGTAGTACTCGGTCCGACGGCGCATGGAGAACCCAGCGTCGAAGTCATCCACGTCCTCGGGACCGGATTGCCAGGGAACGTGGAGCCACGTCAGGAGGGTGAAGACGTCCTCGACGTATTCACGACGCACCCGGGTCGCGTCCATGTCGTCGATGCGCAGGGCCAGGGTGCCACCGTGCTGCTGCGCGAGCCACGACACCAGGATCGCGTTCGCGGCGTTGCCCAGGTGCAGATAGCCGCTCGGCGTGGGAGCGAACCGGGTGATCACGCGCGCGGTGCCTTGAGTCGCTGGGCGAACGTGTCGACGTACGGCATGCCGCCGAGCTCGATCAGGGCGTCCCGCACCGCGTCCGTGATGTCGTTGGCCGACATCGACTCGGCATCGAGGTCCAGCGGGCGTGAGATGCGCAGGTCGACCTGACGACGACCGCCCCGGCGCCCCGGGTACGCCACCGCCACGGCGTGCACGGGCACGCCGGGATTCGCCTGGATGATCGGCACCAGCACCCGACGATGGAGTCGGTGCAGCGAGAGGGCGTCGGGGGAGCGGGTGCCTTCGGGGTAGACGGCGAGCTTGCTCCCGAGGCGCAGCACCTCATGGGACATGTCCAGCGCCCAGCGGGTCGCCTCCTCGTCGCCCCGGCGCAAGGGGATCTGCCCGGCAAGCCGGAAGAAGATGCCTCCCGCACCTTGATAGGCCTCGATCTTCGTGAAGAAGGCGATACGCCAAGGGTTGGCGAGGCCAGCAATGACCGGGTCGAGGAGGGAGAGGTGATTGCCGATCAGGATCGCCGCGCCAGGGCGCACGTGCTCCCTTCCCTGAACGCTGATGTGCCACTTCAGGCGCAGCGCCTGTGCCAGCACGAAGAGCGGCCAGTACCCGGCGCTTCGACCTGGTCGGCCGATGGACGTCCCGCCGTAGATGGATCGACCGTGAGCAAGCAGCGTGTCGTACTCGGCCCTCGGTCGCATGCGCACATCATGGCAACACCCGCGACAATGCGTGGGTGGAGACCGCCATCCCGCTCGCCTTCACGGCCTCGTGGGCCGCCGGGATCAACCCGTACCTACTGGTTCTGCTCATGGGGATCCTCGGCCGTGTGAGTGACTGGGCCGTGCCGGAAGCTTTCGAACGCACGGACGTCCTCGCCGTCTTCGCAGTCCTCGCCGTCATCGACACCGTCGCTGACAAGGTGATGTGGCTTGACTCGGGTTGGGACGCCGTCAACACCGTCATCCGTCCCATCGCGGGTGCCGTCGTCGCCACGCTCATCGCCGCCCCCACGGTCGACATCCCCACGGCTGTCGTCGCGGCCGGAGGGGGCGCCGTCGCGCTGCTCACGCACGTCGCCAAGGCCACGACCCGACTGGCCGTCAACACGTCTCCAGAGCCAGCCAGCAACATCGCCGTGTCGGTGGGAGAGGACGTGGCGGTCGCGGCAGTGGTGGCCGTGGCCGTCGTCAACCCGTGGCTCGCTGCCGCCATCGCCGTGATCCTTCTCGTGGCGGCCTCCACGGTGGCGATTCTCCTGGCCAAGGTCGCCCGCCGCGCTCTGCGGCGGGTGCGAACGGTCACCTCCCCAGCCCCATAAGCCGCCGACGGGCGTAGTCAGCCAGCAGTAGTGTCGGGTGTGTTGCGGCGATCCTGACCGCGTGCCGGGTCGGAAGGTGATGTGTTGATCCACGACGAGGTCCGCGCACTGGAGCTGTTCGAGGGCCTGCCCGACCCCACCCTGCGTTCCTTGGTGGACGCCTCGGTCGAATTGGCCTTCGCGGCCGGCGATGTCCTGTGGGTCGAGCGCGAGCCCGCCATCCACTGGTGGGTGCTCCTCGACGGCCGACTCGAGGTGGTTCGACACGTCGGACGTGAACGGGCGGTGATGGGGGAGTTCACCCGGCCGGGGCAATGGGGCGGTGGATGGGCTGCGTTCGATCCCCACGGCGTCTACCTCGTCACCGGGATCGCGACAACGAGCGGTCGGATCCTCCGCGTCCCGGTGGCGGCACTGCGGTCACTGGTCGCGGACGTCCCCGTCATCCACCACTACCTGGATGGCCTGTTCCACACCGGCCGTGAGATCGAGAGCTCGACGCGGCAACGGGAGGCGCTCGTCGCTCTCGGCTCCCTTTCGGCCGGCCTCGCCCACGAGCTCAACAACCCGGCGTCGGCCGCCGTCCGCGCCGTCGACGCACTCGACGGCGCGATAGCCGACGTCCGATCTGCGTTGCGCGAGCTCGCCGGTCAGGGCATCACTCCCGACCAGTTCACTGCGCTCGACGTCCTCCTCGCAGAAGCAGAGCCGGGGTCGGATGCCCGGGACCCCATCGACGTTGCCGACACCGAGGAGGCGTTGTCGGACTGGATGAGTCGACATGACGTCGACCGCGACTGGCTGCTGGCGCCGGCACTCGCCGAAAACGCGCTGGACGCGGCCTGGTGCGAACGGGTGGTCGCCGCCGTAGGCCCGGCGGCACTCCAGCCCGCCCTGGACTGGGTGTCGTCAACACTGCGTTCGTCCGGACTGCTCGCGGAGGTGCGGACGTCGACGCAACGCGTGTCCGAGCTGGTTGACTCGGTCAAGTCCTATTCCCAGATGGATCGGGGTTCCTTCCAGCGGATCGACGTGACCGACGGGCTCGAGAGCACGCTCGTCGTGCTCGCTCAGCGGCTCCATCCTGGAGTCGAGGTCATCCGTGCGTTCGATCCTGAGGCTCCCGACATCGAGGCCTTCGCAGGCGAGCTCAACCAGGTGTGGACGAGCCTCATCGAGAACGCGATCGACGCGATGGATGGCCGCGGCGTGCTCACGATCGATGTGACGGCAGACGGGGATCAGGTTGTCGTCACGATCTCGGACTCCGGCAGCGGAATGCCGCCCGAGGTGCTGGAGCACGCCTTCGACACCTTCTTCACCACCAAGGAGCTCGGAAAGGGCAGCGGACTCGGCCTGTCCCTCGTGCGCCGCGTCGTGGTCGAAAGGCACGGGGGCGACATCTCGATCACGTCCGAACCCGGCAGGACCGACGTCCGGGTCTCTTTGCCCACCATGCAGGCCCCCGAGACTCCCTGATGCTGTAGAAAGCCGCTATGGCCGCCATGGAGTTCCACGAGATTCCGCTCTTCGCGCATCTGACTCAGGAGTCAGCCCAGATCCTGGCGAGCGAGGCCGTGGCCGACGTGCCCGCCGGGCAGACCCTCGCGCAGGCGGGCGACCCCGGCGCCGGAATGTTCGTCGTGGTCGAAGGATCCGTGGTGGTGGAGCGAGGCGACCTGCACGCGGAGATCGGTCCCGGAGGGTTCTTCGGGGAGCTGTCGCTCCTCGTGCCGGATTCACCCCGTATCGCGCGCGTGCGCGCCGTCACCGACGCGCGGATCCTTCCGGTGCCGCGATCCACGTTCGACCTGCTGCTTGAGACCGAACCCACGTTCGTCCGCGAGCTCCTGCGGGAGGTCGCGACGCGTCTCGTGCAGGCACGAACGGGGCACTGACCGACTCCACGGACAGCCCTGAGGTCGCGCACCTCCGAGGTGGTGCTGGAGTTCGTGGGCCAGATGGTGCGGCGGCGTCTGTTGGCGTCGCGGTCGGCCCATCAACGACGGAGGCCGATCAGCCCGGCTCGGGGCCGTCGGCAGGAAAGACCGGCGGGCCCTCACCGAAGCGCACGATGATCGCCTCGCCTGGCACGTCGGCCGGATTCCCCTCGCGATGGATGGCACCTGCGGGAATCGAGAAGTAGTCGCCTTCGCCGACATCGGCGCTGAGGGATCCGCCGGGCCCGTACTCGACCCGGAAGCTGCCCTTGAGGGCGTAGCCCACGGTCGTGTGCTTGCCGTGGTGATGCCAGCCAGACATCGTGTTCGCCTCGGCCTCGACGTGGCCGAACCAGTGGCCGTCGCCGTCGAACGCGGTCCGCCGCACGAGTCCGGGCGTCCCCTCCGCGTCGACAAGTTCATCGGCGCTCTTGCGCTGCACCTCATCGGTCATCCGTGGACCTCCCCTTCAGACGCCTGGCCGACTTCTCGGTTGGGGGCCGGCTTCGGCGGTCATGTCATCGGTCCTGTCCATTGTTGCCATGGATGTGAATCGACGTCATGGGTTTGCACGAGCTCACTCAAACCGTCGATTCCGGTCCAGTGGGGAAGATCCCTCCACTCGACAAGGTGGGGGAAATCCCTCCACTACGAGGCCTGGGAGGGGGCGCAGTGGAGGGAAAGTAGTCAATTGGATGATTCTGGGGTCGCGAGACGTCACTTGGGGGTCAATCTGACCGGTCAGCGGGCGGTACGGCGCCCGACGGTCTACTGCTCGAGCAACACGCTGAGATCGACGAACTCGGGCGGGCCGTCCATGACGTCCCCCAGCGTCGCCCGGATGCGCTCAAGCCCCGACTGCCGCCGGGGATCCTGCTCCCGTGCGCGAGCCTTCTCCTCACTCTCGAAGACCGCTAGCACGTAGATCTGGTCGGGATCTGCCTGGCTCCGCATCAACGTGGTCCTCACCAGGCCCGAATCCGCCTGCTCGAAGGCACGAAGCTGCTCGAAAACTTCCAGGATCTCCGCCTCGCGCCCGGGCTTCGTCTTCACCTTCTGGAGCTGTGCCCACATCTCGGGACCTCGCTTTCCCCTAGCCCTGAACGGCGATGACGAGGTGGAACTTACGCCCGCCGAGGGCTCCGTGGTGCCGAACGAGCAGAGACCGGCGTCGTTCTCCGGCGTCCAGGTCCGGAGGCCGGCCGGTCGTCGCGGCGCTTGCAGCTTTCAGGAAGCCAGGCATGCATGGGTGTGGGTTCTCGGCGGCAGCGTGGAGCGCCTGCGGGCGAGCGTCGCCGTGCCCTCGCGCGAGGAGGTGCTCGACTGGGCCGCACGTTCGCCGTCGCCTGCCGCTGCGGGCAGGAGGTCCGGGAGATCGCGTTCGACCCGCTCGCCTGATCGGCCGAGGGGTGACCGGTCGCGCACGGAAGCTCACTCTGCAGGCATGGCGAGTACGTGATCGCTGGCTCGGCGACGGTGTCCAGAGTCGCTGGCAGAGGGGACGCCGGAGCTCGGGAAGCGTGCCGGATCCCCGTCGGGGGCGGTTGGCCAGGGCTGGCCTGCTGCCACCCGCGCGCACCGGAAAGACCAGCATGAGCGCGCCTCGACCGGTCATGCCCCGCGCCGGGTCCGAGCCCCGATTCGGCGACGCCTCAGCGGCCCCGGAGGCGACCAATCCGTCCACCGAGCCAGGTGTCGGGAATGAACCGGGCGACGACGAGCAGGACGATGAACGCGAGGACCCCGTAGGCGAGGACGCGGCCGATCACCCCATCTGGGAGTGCCCCCGCCCAAGCGGCGACCGCCCCGCCCAGCACTATGACCAGGCCAATGCCGATCCACCGGGCCTTGCGAATCCGGCGGCGTCGCTCGTCCGCGTTCGGCGCAGGGACCTCGGTCCCTTCCCCTTCGGTCGTCATTGCCTCTCCTATCGTCGTGTCGGCACGTCGGCAGCGAGCCGCCCCTGCTGACAACCCGAGACCCGCCCAACCTGTGAACAGTCGACGAGACATCGGGACGCACCCCTGAAACGACTGATCCCCTCGCCGATGGAGGGGA
This sequence comes from Actinomycetes bacterium, assembly GCA_024641635.1. Taxonomy (GTDB): domain Bacteria; phylum Actinomycetota; class Actinomycetes; order S36-B12; family S36-B12; genus UBA10649. Next base: position 17,517 of record JAHECS010000001.1, read on the forward strand.
TCGTCCGTGTCCGAGGGGGGACTTGAACCCCCATTCCCCGTAAAGGGAACTAGCACCTCAAGCTAGCGCGTCTGCCAATTCCGCCACCCGGACGTGGTGTGCCCGGAAAGCATACCCATGCAGAGGGCCGCGCAAGCGGGCAGGATGTCCCAATGACCGCTACCCCCGGAATGGCCGAACTGGAGCCGCTGCCCGAGGCAGAGGCGGAGGTCGTGCAGCTCACCCAGGAGCTCATCCGCATCGACTCGAGCAACTGGGGCGACTCGCCGGAGACGGTGGGTGAGGCCGAGGTGGCCGACTACTGCGCCCAGCGGCTGCGCGAGGTCGGACTCGATCCCGAGATCATCGTGACGACGAGCGACACCCGCCGAGCCGTGGTCGTCCGCATCCCCGGGACGGACCCGAGCGCACCGGCTCTCCTCCTTCATGGACACATCGACGTCGTGCCGGCCATGGCCGAGGACTGGAGCCACCCCCCCTTCGCGGCCGAGCTCGACGAGGGCTTCATCTGGGGGCGCGGTGCCGTGGACATGAAGGACATGGACGCGATGATCCTGGCGGTCGTGCGCGCGTGGGCGCGCAACGGCGTGCAGCCGCGGCGGGACATCGTGGTGCTGTTCCTTCCGGACGAGGAGGCCGGGAGCGTCCATGGCTCGCACTGGCTCGCCGACAACCGCCCGGACCTGTTCACCGGAGTCTCAGAGGCGGTGGGGGAGGTGGGCGGCTTCTCCGTCACGGTCCGGGACGACCTGCGCCTGTACCCGATCCAGACCGCCGAGAAGGGGATCCGGTGGCTGCGATTGCGCGCCCGGGACCGGGCAGGTCACGGCTCGATGATCCACCACGACAACGCCGTCACCGCACTGTGCGAGGCGGTGGCCGCAGTCGGCAGGTACGAGTGGCCGGTCCGTCGCACCAAGACCGTGGACAAGTTCCTCGCGGAGCTGTCGGAGGCGTACGGGGTCGACCTCACGAGCGGGGAGCTCGACGACGTGCTGCGGAGCCTCGGGTCCCTCGGCTTCCTCGTGGGCGCCACCATGCAGAACACCGCCAACCCGACGATGCTGCAGGCCGGGTACAAGCACAACGTCATTCCCGGGGAGGCGGTCGCCAGCATCGACGGTCGCGTGCTGCCCGGCTACGAGGACGAGCTCGAGGAGACCGTACGTCGTCTGGTGGGAGACGCCATCGCGGTCGAGTCCGTGATCGAGGACATCGCCATCGAGGCCCCGTTCGACACCCCGACCGTCGACCTCATGGCCGCGGTGCTGCGACGCGAGGACCCGGCGGCTCACGCCGTTCCCTACATGATCTCCGGCGGCACGGACGCGAAGGCCTTCACCGGGATCGGCATCGACTGCTACGGGTTCAGTCCGCTGCAGATGCCGGCCGACCTCGACTACTGGCGGCTGTTCCACGGGGTGGACGAGCGCGTCCCCGTCGACGGGCTGCGGTTCGGCGTCCGCGTACTGGACCGGTTCCTCCGCTCCTGCTAGGTGACGCGACCGCGGGGCGACGCGCCCGCTAGGCGGTGCGCATGACCCGGTAGACGCGCCGTCGCAGTCTCACGACGCGCCGTCCATCGGGAAAGATGCGCGCCCGGTCGAGTTCCCAGTGCTCGGTCTCGGCAGCCCCCGTCAGCAGCATCCGGGTGGCCTCGCGAGTCGTCCCACGGGGCAGGGCGAACTCCCGGTACTCCCAGGTGCTGCTTCGCCGCTGCATCACCGGACCTTCCTACCGCCGTTGGGCCCATCCTGTCTCGGGATATCCCATTGCCGGAGCCGAGACGTCATCGAGTGCCGTCAGGATCTCCTCGGGCAGCTCCAGCTCCTCGGAGGCCAGCGCCGCGATGAGCTGGTTCGTCGTGCGTGCGCCGAGTACGGGGGCCACCACCCCCGGCCGGTCGCGCAGCCAGGCCAGGGCCACCTCGGTCGGGGAGGCCCCGAGGCCCTCCGCCGCCGTGGCCAGGGCGTCCACGATCCGTCGCCCGCGTTCGTCCAGGTACACCTGGACCCACGCGGCCGTCTCGGCATTGGCGCCGCGGGAGTCGATGGGCATGCTGTGCCGGTACTTCCCGGTCAGGACCCCGCGGCCGAGCGGGGACCAGGGCAGGATCCCCATGCCGACCGCCTGGGCGGCAGGAACGATCTCGCGCTCGATGCCGCGCTCGAGCAGGGAGTACTCCATCTGCGCGGTCACGAGGGTGGCCCGACCCGGGACCGCCTGCTGCCAGGTCGCCGCGCGCGCCATCTGCCAGGCCGAGTAGTTGGAGATGCCCGCATACCGCGCCTTGCCGCTCGTGACCGCGTCATCGATGGCTGCGAGGGTCTCCTCCATGGGCGTCCACGGGTCCCAGGCGTGCAGCTGCCACAGGTCGACGGTCTCGGTCCGAAGGCGGCGCAGCGACCCTTCCAGCGCCCGCAGCAGGTGGATGCGTGACGCATTGATACGCCGATCAGGGCCGGGAACGGCACCCGACTTGGTGGCGATGACAACCTGGTCCCGCGCCTCGAACTCCTCGACCAGTTCGCCGAGCAGGGCCTCGGCGTCCCCGTCGGCATAGCCGTCCGCCGTGTCGATGAGCGTGCCCCCGGCGTCGAGGAAGGCAGCGAGCTGGTCGCGCGCCTCGTACTCGTCGGTTCCGCGGGTCCACGTGCCGGTGCCCAGGGCCAGCCGACCCACCCACAGGCCCGATCTCCCCAGCGGCCGCAGCTCCATGGCGGCACGCTACATCGAATGCCCGAGGCCGACCTCTAGGCTCGCCTTGGACACGGGAGGCATGGAATGAAGCTGGGGCTGAACCTCGGGTACTGGGGCGCGGGCAACGACGCGGACAACCTTGCGCTGGCGCGCGAGGCCGACCGCCTCGGCTACAGCGTCGTGTGGGCGGCCGAGGCATACGGCTCCGACGCCGCCACGGTGCTGGCCTGGGTCGCCGCGCAGACCGAGCAGATCGACGTCGGTTCCGCGGTGTTCCAGATCCCCGGCCGCACCCCGGCCAACACCGCGATGACCGCGGCGACCCTCGACACCCTGTCCGGGGGAAGGTTCCGGCTCGGTCTCGGCGTCTCCGGACCGCAGGTGTCGGAAGGGTGGCACGGCGTCCGGTTCGACAAGCCGCTGACCCGCACCCGCGAGTACGTCGCCATCGTCCGCAAGGCCCTGGCCCGCGAGAAGGTGTCGTTCGACGGCGAGTTCTTCACGCTGCCGCTGCCGGACGGACCCGGCAAGGCCCTCACGCTGACCGTGCACCCGGTCCGCGAGCACCTCCCCATCTACCTCGCCGCCATCGGGCCGAAGAACCTCGAGCTGACCGGCGAGATCGCCGACGGCTGGCTGGCGATCTTCTTCTCTCCCGAGAACGCCGCCGAGATCATGGCGCCGCTGCGGGCGGGCCGGGAGAAGGCCGGGCTCACGATGGAGGGCTTCGACGTCGTGCCCACCGTTCCCTTGGTCATCGGCGACGACGTGGCAGCGTGCGCCGACCCTCTTCGCTTCTACTCGGCGCTGTACGTGGGCGGGATGGGCAGCCGGGAGAAGAACTTCTACAACCAGCTCGCGACCAGGATGGGCTACGAGGCCGCAGCCATCGAGATCCAGGACAAGTACATGGCCCGGGACTACGACGGCGCCATGGCGGCGGTGCCCTTCGAGTTCATCGACCGGACCTCCCTGATCGGGCCGGCCGACCGGGTTCGCGACCGGCTGGCCCCGTTCGCGGAGGCGGGCGTGACGACGCTGACCGTCGCCGTGTACTCAGGTGACCTTCAGGAACGCATCGCTACCCTCCGGTCCATGGTCGACATCCTCGAGGCATCCGGACTGGCCGACTAGTGTCCTGGCTCGAGGCGGTCGTCCTCGGCGTCGTCCAGGGACTCACCGAGTTCCTGCCCATCTCCTCGAGCGCCCACCTCCTCATCCTGTCCCAGCTCTTCGGCTGGGACGATCCGGGCGCCGCCTTCACCGCCGTCACGCAGATCGGCACGGAGATGGCCGTCATCATCTACTTCCGTCGTGAGATCGGGGAGATCGTTCGCGCCTGGTCGAGGTCGATCGTGGACGCCGACATGCGACGGGAGCCGGCCGCGAGGATGGGGTGGCTCGTCATCCTCGGCACCATCCCGATCGCGGTCCTCGGTCTCCTGTTCGCCGACCAGATCGAGACCATCGCGCGCAACCTCTGGCTGACCGCGACGATGCTCATCGTCTTCGGCCTCGTCCTCGGGGTCGCCGACGCGCTCGGGGCACGCGTCAAGGACGAGCGCGACATCACGGTGCGAGACGGCATCCTGTTCGGCCTCGCCCAGTCCCTCGCGCTGATCCCGGGCGTGTCACGCTCCGGCGCCACCATCTCTGCCGGCCTGGGCATGGGGTACACCCGCGGTGCGGCGGCCAGGTACGCCTTCCTGCTCGCGATACCCGCGGTGCTTGCCTCGGGACTGTACGAGGCCACGAAGATCGGCGACGAGGCCAACGTCGCCTGGGGCCCGACGATCGTGGCGACCGTCATCGCGTTCACGGTGGGCATTGCCGTCATCGCCTGGCTCATGCGCTGGCTGACGACGAAGACCTTCCTGCCCTTCGTCGTCTACCGACTTGGCCTGGGCCTGCTCGTGATGCTGCTGCTCGGCTCGGGAGTCCTCACCGCCTGACGGCAGTGTCTCGCGTGGCTAGAGCCAACCGGATCTCTTGAAGGCGCGGTACAGCAGCGCGCAGGCCGATCCCATGACGACGAGCACGGCGGGGTAGCCCCACGACTGGTGCAACTCGGGCATGTCGTCGAAGTTCATCCCGTAGATCGCCGCCAGGGCGGTCGGCACGGCGGCGATCGCGACCCACGCCGAGATCTTGCGCATGTCACGGTTCTGCTGGAGATCCTGCAACGACGTGGACGCCATGAGCATCGCCATGAGCAGGTTGTCCGTGGACTCCGTGACGTCGCCAGCACGAAGCAGGTGGTCGGCGATGTCCCGGAAGTAGGGACGCAGGCCTGGCGGCACCCAGGTGGTGCGCTCCGCCACGACGTCGTGGGCCCAGATGACGAGCGGCCCGACCGCCCTGCGGATCTCGACGTTCTCCCGCTTCAGCCGGTAGATGCTGTTGGTCGTCGCGGCGGTTCGCTCGATCGCGAACACCTCGGCCTCCAGGCTCTCCACGTCGTCGCTGACGGCGTCGGAGGCTGCCAGGTACCCGTCCACGGCCATGTCGAGGACCGTGTACAGCACGGCCACGGGGCCGTAGGCGCGCAGCTGGGAATCCGTCTCGAGGCGCCCCCGCATGGAGCTCAGGTCGCCGATCTGACCGAACCGGACGGTCACGGCGTACCAGGGGCCGATGAACACGGCGATCTGCCCGGTCTCGACGTCGGAGGTGGAGTCGACGTAGTCGAGGATCTTCAGGACCGCGACCCCGTGGCCGACGGAGTCCAGTTCGAACTTCGGACGCTGGAGGGCGTTCGCCGCGTCCTCGACCTGGAGGCGGGGCAGCTCGAAGACGTCCTCGACCATGTGCAGCTCTGCCTTGGTGGGCTCGAACAGGCCCAGCCACACGAACGACCCCTCGGCAGCGAGGCACTCCTGCTTCAGCTCGCGCAGCTTCGGCTCCGGTGGCGTGTCGCCCGGCTCCTGCCAGCTGCCCACGTCCGTCAGCGGGAGGACATCCCCTGTCCGGTACAGGCCCATGCCGCGGATCACGCCGCCATTGTGCTGCATCGACGCGGACGATCTACGCTGGCGCGCATGGCGACGGTCCTCCTCATCCGGCACGGGCGCACGAAGGCGAATGCCGACGGCGTCCTGGCGGGCTGGACTCCCGGGGTCGTCCTCGACGAGACGGGCGAGGCGCAGGCCCGCGCCCTGGCGGATCGGCTCCAGGCCGTTCCGCTCGCGGCCGCGGTGACGTCCCCCCTGGACCGGACGCGACAGACCGCCCGGATCGCGCTCGCCGACCGCGACACGGTGCCCCAGCATGTGGATGACCGCGTGGGGGAGTGCCGCTATGGAGACTGGACGGGCGGATCCCTCAAGACACTCGCCAAGGACCCCATGTGGAAGGTGGTCCAGGCGCATCCGAGCGCGGCCGTCTTCCCCGGCGCCGAAGGCGAGTCGATGGCCGCGATGCAGCACCGAGCCGTCTCCGCGGTCCGGGACTGGAACGAACGCCTGGGTGCCGACGCGGTGTACGCGATCGTCAGCCACGGCGACGTCATCAAGGCGATCCTCGCCGACGCCCTGGGGATGCACCTCGACCAGTTCCAGCGCCTGCGCGTCGATCCCTGCTCGGTCAGCGTCGTCGACTACACGCCCCTGAGGCCCTTCGTCGAGCGCACCAACGACACCGGGGGCAGCCTGGCGAGCCTTGCTCGTCCCGCACGGAAGTCGCGCCGCCGTCGGTCGAGCGATGCCGCAGTCGGCGGGGGAGCGGGGACATGACCCGCCAGGTGTTCGACTACCGAACGCCCGACCGTTTCGTGGCCGGGACGGTGGGCATGCCCGGGGAGCGGACCTTCTTCCTGCAGGCCCGGCAGGGCAGCGCCATCACCAGCGTGGCCCTCGAGAAGACGCAGGTCGCGGCCCTGGCCGAGCGAGTCGACCAGCTGCTCGACGAGGCGACCGAGAGATCGGCCGACGCGGTGATCCCGGAAGCCGCTCCGGCGACGGACTCGGAGGCCCTCGACGTGCCCATCGTCGAGGAGTTCCGGGTCGGCGCGATGGCCCTCGGCTGGGACGAGGCCAATCTCCGGGTCGTCATCGAGGCGCACGCGGTGTCCGAGGAGGAGGCCGAGATCCCGGACATCGGGGACGACGACGACGCCGGACCCGACACGCTCCGGGTCTGGCTCGACGCCGCCTACGCCCGCGGCTTCGCCGAGCGGGCCCGCCAGGTCGTCTCCGCCGGTCGGCCGCCGTGCCCGTTCTGCAGCCAGCCGCTTGATCCCTCGGGTCACATCTGCCCGCGCGCGAACGGCTACCGACGGCGCTCATGAGCACGCAGGCGTGGCTCGCCGAGCCAAGGCTCACGGCACTGCTGCACGACGGGCCGATGGAGGTGGTGGGCAGGCTTCGCGACGCGTCGAACACGACCCTCCGCTGTGTCATCGATGCTGATGGCGTGCCGCTGCCCTCCGTCTACAAGCCGGTCCGCGGGGAACGACCGCTGTGGGACTTCCCGGAGTGGACCCTGGCCCGCCGGGAGGTCGCCGCATTCGAGCTCTCGGTGGCGCTGGGATGGGATCTCGTGCCGCCGACCGTCTGGCGCGACGACGGACCGGGTGGAGCCGGCATGTGCCAGCTATGGATCGACGAGGACGACGAGCGCCAGCATGTCGGCGTCGTTCGACCGGGACGGGCGCCCGACGGCTGGCGGGAGGTCCTCGAGGCGGAGGACGGCGCCGGGCAGCCCGTCGTGCTCGTCCACTCCGAGGACTCCGCTCTCGCGCGCCTGGCGGTGTTCGACGCGCTCGCCAACAACGCGGACCGCAAGGGCGGCCACGTGCTGACCGACACGACCGGGCGCGTATGGGGCATCGACCACGGCGTCACCTTCGCCGTCGAGGACAAGCTCCGGACCGTGCTCTGGGGCTGGGCCGCGGAGGCCGTCCCCGATTCGATCCTGCAGGACGTGGAAGCCCTGCACGACACCCTCGGCACCGCGTACGACCCGGTGGACCGATGGCTCGACGACGAGGAGCGCGACGTCCTTCGCGGTCGCGTGCGGACCCTGCTGCGCGAGCGCACCTATCCCGTGCCGAGCGGCCGGTGGCCGGCCATCCCTTGGCCCGTCTTCTGATCCCCACAGCGCGACTAGGCTGACCGCGTGAAGTCCTGGCCAGCGCCGAACGTCCCCGAGCTCCCCGATGCGGGCCTTCCCCTGCACCTCCATGACACGGCCTCGGGCACGATCCGGCCCACCGAGCCCGGCCCCACCGCCCGGATGTACGTGTGCGGCATCACCCCCTATGACGCCACCCACATGGGCCATGCCTTCACCTACGTCACCTTCGACCTCATCAACCGGGTGTGGCGAGACGCCGGACATGACGTGCACTACGTCCAGAACGTCACCGACATCGACGACCCCCTGCTGGAGAGGGCGGTGCAGACCGGGCAGGACTGGCGGGCGATCGCTGACCGCGAGACCGCCCTGTTCCGCGAGGACATGGCGGCGCTGAACGTCCTTCCGCCGCGCGACTACATCGGCGCGGTCGAGTCGATCCCCTCCGTTGCCCGCTATGTCGAGGAGCTGCAGGCGAAGGGTGCCGTGTACGCGGTCGACTCGGACCTCTACTTCCGCGTGGGCAGCGATCCCGAGTTCGGGTCCGTGGCGCGTCTGGACAGGGAGCGCATGATCGAGATCTTCGCCGAGCGCGGGGGAGACCCGGCGCGGCCCGGCAAGGAGGATCCGCTGGACTGCCTGGTGTGGCAGTCAGAGCGGCCTGACGAGCCGGCGTGGGACACCCCCCTCGGGCACGGTCGCCCGGGCTGGCATATCGAGTGCGCTGCCATCGCTCTCGACCACCTCGGCATGACCTTCGACGTCCAGGGTGGCGGCACCGACCTGGCGTTCCCGCATCACGAGATGAGCGCGTCCGAGGCGCAGGTGCTGCAGGGCGCGTTCCCGTTCGCGCGCCACTACGTGCACTCCGCGATGGTGTCCTGGGAGGGGCACAAGATGTCCAAGTCCCGCGGAAACCTCGTCTTCGTGTCGGCGCTCAGGCATGAGGGTGTCGATCCGAACGCCATCAGGCTCGCGCTCCTGGCCCATCACTACCGGTCCGACTGGGCGTGGACGCCGCAGGGGCTGGAGGGGGCTGGAGCGAGGCTGCAGCTGTGGCGACGAGCCGTCGCCGGCGAGCGGGGTCCCGACGGCCGCGCCGTCCTCGACCGGGTCCGATCCGCCATGGCTGACGACCTGCGTACGCCGAGTGCCCTTGACGCGGTCGACGACTGGGCGATGGCGCAGCAGGCCGGTGAGGGTGACGACGCAGCAGCGCCGGCACTGATCCGGGACGTGGCCGACGCGCTGCTGGGCGTGCACCTGTAGGCGAGAAGGCGCTACTTCTTCTCGTCGTGCCCGCCGAACTCCTTCCGCATGGCACTGAGCACGCGGGCGGCGAAGAGGCCGTTGCCCTGGGACTCGAATCGCTCGAACAGCGCGGAGCTGAGGACGGGAGTCGGGACGCCCTCCTCGATCGCCGCGATCGCCGTCCAGCGACCCTCGCCGGAGTCGGACACCCGTCCGGTGAACTCCTCGAGCTCGGGTGAGCGCTGAAGGGCGAGTGCGGTCAGGTCGAGGAGCCAGGACCCGACGACGCTGCCCCGACGCCAGACCTCGGCGATGGCGGAGATGTCGAGGTCGTACTGGTAGAACTGCGGATCGCTCAGTGGGGCGGTCTCGGCGTCGGCGTCGCGATGCACGGTGCCGGCATTCGCGTGCTTGAGGATGTTCAGTCCCTCCGCGTAGGCGGCCATGAGGCCGTACTCGATGCCGTTGTGGACCATCTTCACGAAGTGCCCCGCCCCGCCCGGGCCGCAGTGCAGCCAGCCCCTCTCCTCCGGGCTCGGATCGCCGGACCGGCCGTCCGTACGGGGGGCGGCCTCGACGCCTGGCGCGATCGTGTCCCACAGCGGGGCCAGTCGATCGACCGTCGCGTCGGGACCGCCGATCATCAGGCAGTAGCCGCGCTCGAGGCCCCAGACGCCACCGGACGTGCCCACGTCCAGGTAGTCGATGCCCTTGCCCGACGCCGCCTCACCACGACGGATGTCATCGCGGTAGTAGGAGTTCCCACCGTCGATGATGCAGTCGCCCGCATCGAGCAGTTCGACGAGGTCGGAGACCACCGACTCGGTGACGTGCCCGGCCGGCACCATGACCCATACCGTGCGGGGCGCCGGCAGAGCAGCGACCAGCTCAGAGAGGCTGGCGGTTCCGGTGGCACCCTCGGCCGCCAGCGCTTCGACTGCCGCGTGCTGGGGGTCGAACACAGCGCAGGAATGCCCGTCGGCCATCGCGCGTCGGACGAGATTGGCTCCCATGCGGCCGAGGCCGACCATGCCGAGCGTCACGCGGTTCTGGGGGGATGGGCTCTGCGACACGTCGCCTCCTCGTTGGCCGGGACCATCACGCTAGTGGAAGGCTGGCCCCATGACGACACAGCTTCCGACGGACGACCCCACCCGCACCGCCGCCTGGACGAGGCTCTCGAGCCTGGCCGCGGGGCTGGTCGACACGACCGTGCGGGACCTCGTGGACGCCGGCGCCGAGCGCGCTGCCGCTCTCACCAGGACGGGCGCGCGCATCCATTACGACGTCTCCCGGCAGCGCGTGACCGACGAGGTTCTCGCGGCGCTGCTGGACCTCGCAGCCGAGCGGGACGTTCGCGGACGACGAGACGCGATGCTGGGCGGTGCCCACATCAACAGCACCGAGGACCGTGCCGTCCTCCACACCGCGCTCCGCCGCCCCAGTACGGACGCGCTGGCCGTCGACGGCGTGGACGTCGTCTCCGAGGTCCACGAGGTCCTGGGCCGGATGGGCGCCTTCGCCGACGAGGTCCGCTCGGGGGACTGGCGCGGCTCAACCGGCCAGCGCATCTCCGCGGTCGTCAACATCGGTATCGGCGGCTCCGACCTGGGCCCGGCCATGGCGCACATCGCCCTCGAGGCGTTCAGCACCCGTGAGATCGACTTCCGATTCGTCTCCAACGTCGATCCGACCGACATCGCCGAGGCGATTCGCGATCTCGACCCCGCGACGACCCTCTTCATCGTCGCGTCGAAGACATTCACCACGCTCGAGACGATGACGAACGCGCGGGCGGCACGCACCTGGCTGGTCGCCGCGCTGGGGGAGGAAGCCGTCGAGCGGCACTTCGTGGCGGTGTCGACGAATGCGGAGAAGGTCGCCGAGTTCGGGATAGACACCGCGAACATGTTCGGCTTCTGGGACTGGGTCGGCGGCCGCTACTCGATGGACTCGTCGATCGGCCTGAGCACCATGATCGCCGTCGGCCCCGATGGCTTCGCCGAGATGCTGTCGGGCTTCCATGCGATGGACGCGCACTTCGCGACGGCCGAGCCGGCGGACAACCTCCCGATGCTCATGGGGCTGGTGGCCGTGTGGAACCGGGACTTCCTCGGTATTGAAACCACCGCGGTGCTCCCGTACTCGCAGTACCTGTCTCGGTTCCCCGCCTATCTGCAGCAGCTGACGATGGAGAGCAACGGCAAGAGCGTCCGGCTCGACGGCACCCGCGTGGACTACCCGACCGGGGCGATCGTCTGGGGCGAGCCCGGCACCAACGGGCAGCACTCGTTCTACCAGCTGCTGCACCAGGGCACGAGCACCGTCGCGTGCGACATCATCGTGGTCGCCCGCAGTGAGAACCCCCTGACCGACCAGCAGGACATGCTGGTGGCCAACGCACTCGCGCAGGCCGCTGTCCTGGCGCGCGGCCGCACGGCTGAGGAGGTCGCGGCGGACGGGACGCCTGCTGATCTCGTGCCGCACAAGGTGATGCCGGGGAACCGCCCCGTCTCTGTGCTGCTCGTCGATCGCCTTGACCCGTTCACGCTGGGCGCCCTCGTCGCGCTGTACGAGCACAGCGTGTTCGTCCAGGGTGCCGTCTGGGGGATCGACTCCTTCGACCAGTGGGGAGTCGAGCTCGGCAAGAAGGTCGCCATGGGCATCCTCGGCAACCTCACCGGCGATGACGCCGCGACCTTCGACCCGTCCACCGACGCCTCCATCGCGCTGTACAAGCAGCTGCGGTGATCGAAGCCGCCCTGCTGGAACCGCTCCTGGCCCGGGCGGAGGCCGATCTCGAAGCGGCGCTGCGCGGAGCCTCGATGTGCGCCGTCTCCCGCGACCCTGCGGCCGGCGCGAGCACCGCGAAGTTCCTCGAGGGCCGGTGGTACACCCTCCGGGCCATCCAGCGCGGCCTCGAGTCGGCCGTCGACGCCGACCCCGGTTCCGTGCTGGGCGCCATCACGGCTGACGCTGCGGCCCGCACTCCGGAGGGTCCTGCCTGGGCGGACTACGCGCGCGGAGCCAGGAGCGCGATCGACGACGTCAGCGCGCTCATCCGAACCACCTAGCGGTCGGTGCCCCGGCGTCGTAGGTACCGCTCGAACTCGCGCGCGATCGCCTCGCCGCTGGCCTCCGGAAGGTCGGCGGCGTCGCGAGCCTCCTCGAGCTGCTTGACGTACTCCGCGACCTCGTCGTCCTCGGCCGCCAGCTCGTCGACGCCGATCTCCCACGCCCGAGCCTCCTCGACGAGGTCTCCCAGCGGCACCGGGATGTCGAGGATGTCCTCGATGCGGCGCACGAGGGCCAGCGTTGCCTTCGGGCACGGAGGCTGTGCGACATAGTGCGGCACCGCGGCCCAGAGGGAGATGGAGGAGATCCCGAAGCGCGTGCACGCGTCCTGGAGCACGCCGACGATGCCGGTCGGGCCCTCGTACGTCGCCGGCTCGAGACCGAGATCCGCTGCCAGCGCGGCATCCGAGGTCGTGCCCGTGACGGGCACCGGCCGCGTGTGCGGGATGTCGGACAGCAGCGCGCCCAGGGTGACGACGGTGGACACGTCGAGCTCTGCCGCGAGCCCGAGGATCTCCCGGGTGAACTGCTGCCACTTCATGTTGGGCTCGATGCCCTGGACGAGGACGATGTCGCGCGGGTAGAGGGGGATTCGGGCCACGTAGATGCGGGTCGCCGGCCAGGTGAGGCTGCGGACGCCGGTCTCGTCCATGCTGATGTGCGGCCGATTCACCTGGTAGTCGTAGTACTCCTCCGAGTCCAGGTCGGCGAGCGGCTGAGCGTCCCAGACCTCCCGCAGGTGGGCCACCGTTCCGGACGCGGAGTCGCCGGCGTCGTTCCAGCCCTCGAAGGCGGCCACCATGACCGGGTCGACCAGGACGGGGAAGTCATCGAGCTCGATCACCGCGCCCCGCCCTCCTGGCCTTCCGCCACCGTGTCGACGAGGCCGGCGACCAGCGCCGGCCACTGCAAGGGTACGTCGTGGACCGCGCCCGGCCACCGATGAACCACGCAGTTGCCCCGACGAGCCGCGGAGCCGGCCCCCGAAGCCCTGCCGTCCGGCGGCCGGTCCGGATCCGGCGACGGTGCTCGCGGTTCGCAGACGGCGCCCCAGATGGGCACTCCCTGCCGCTCGCAACCGTCGAGGTCGGGATCCACGTCGTAGTCGAGCAGGCCGTCGAGAACCCGCATGTGCCGGGTCAGCCCGATGCGAGTGCGGACCAGGCCGTCGCTGCCGACCACGAACGTCGGCGCGAGGGCGGCTCGCACCTCGTCACGCCAGGACGGACCGAGGTCGCCGCTTCGAATCCGCCGCCACAGCTGCTCCTCGGGGATCCCCAGCTCCGGCGGGGTCAACCGTGCCCGGAGCTCGTCCCGCGAGCTGCCGTCGGACAGCGACCACAGCCCGCCGTCGACGAGGACTCCGGCGACCACGCGCTGTGGGTGCCTCGCGGCGGCGGACAGGGTCACCCAGGCACCCCACGAATGGCCGACGACCACGGCTCGCTCCCAGCCGAGCGCGTCCATGACGATCGGGACGTCGTCAGCACAGGCAGGGATGGAGAAGTCGGCTGTGGCGGGCGTGTCCGAGTCCCCGTGGCCGCGCTGGTCGACGGCGGCGACGGGCCGCGCCCGCAGGCGCCGGACGACGGGATCCCAGAAGTGACGCTGCTGGCTCAGGCCGTGGAGGAGCAGGACGGGCACCTGCCCCGAACGGTCGGACTCCGGTGCATCGTGAACGGTGATCACCAGGTCGATCCCGGGCGCAGTGGTGAGCGTCTGGTCCGCCGGGCCCGGGCTCATCCGGCCACCGTAGTCCGTGGTCGAGGGGGAGGCCCGTGGGTCGGTAGGCTTCACGATCGTGTCCGCGACTCCGCATCCGTCCCGTGGCCGCGGCTCCCTGCGCGAGGCCCTGGCCACGCGAGTCGTCGTCGCCGACGGCGCCATGGGCACCATGCTCCAGGCGGCCGACCCCAGCCTCGACGACTTCCAGGGGTATGAGGGCTGCAACGAGATCCTCAACGTCACGCGACCGGAGCTGGTCGCCAGCGTCCATGACGCGTACTTCTCGGTCGGCGTCGACTGCGTCGAGACCAACACCTTCGGCGCCAACCTCGCCAACCTCGGCGAGTACGACATCACCGACCGCATCTTCGAGCTGGCCGAGGCGGGCGCCGCGATCGCTCGCCGCGTCGCGGACGGGTGGGCCACGCCGGGCCACCCGAGGTGGGTGCTGGGGTCCGTGGGCCCGGGTACCAAGCTGCCCAGCCTCGGGCACGCCCCCTACGCGGTCCTGAGAGACGCCTACCAGCAGCAGGTGGCCGGGCTCGTCGCCGGCGGTGCGGACGCCGTGCTGATCGAGACGGCCCAGGACCTGCTGCAGGCCAAGGCCGCCATCGTCGGTGCGCGACGGGCGATGGCCGAGGCGGGCGTGGACCTGCCGGTGTTCGCCCAGGTCACCGTCGAGACGACCGGGACGATGCTCCTGGGCAGCGAGATCGGCGCGGCCCTGACCGCACTGACCCCCCTGGGCATCGACATGATCGGGCTCAACTGCGCCACCGGGCCGGCCGAGATGAGCGAGCACCTCCGAACTCTGGCGCGGACCTCGTCGATCGGCATCTCCTGCATGCCCAATGCCGGACTTCCGGTGCTCACCTCTGATGGCGCCCACTACCCCCTCACGCCCGCCGAGCTCGCGGACGCGCACGACGCGTTCACCCGGGACTTCGGCCTCGCGCTCGTCGGCGGCTGCTGCGGAACGACCCCCGAGCACCTCAAGCACGTCGTCGACCGCGTCCGCGGGCGAGAGATCGCGCCGCGCAAGCCCAGGCAGGAGGCCGCGGCGGCATCCCTGTACCAAGCCGTGCCGTTCCGGCAGGACACCGCGTACCTGTCCATCGGGGAGCGGACCAACGCCAACGGCTCGAAGGCCTTCCGCGAGGCCATGCTCGAGCAGCGGTGGGACGACTGCATCGAGATCGCGCGCGCCCAGATCCGCGACGGCGCACACCTGCTCGACCTGTGCATCGACTACGTGGGGCGCGACGGGGTCGCCGACATGCGCGAGCTGGCGGGGCGCCTGGCGACCGCGTCCACGCTCCCGATCGTCCTCGACTCCACCGAGCCGCCGGTGCTGCAGGCCGGCCTCGAGATGCTGGGAGGCCGCGCGGTCGTCAACTCGGTCAACTACGAGGATGGTGACGGCCCGGACTCGCGGATCCGTCGGATCATGCCGCTCGTCGTCGAGCATGGTGCCGCCGTCGTCGCGCTCACCATCGACGAGGAGGGCCAGGCGCGCACGGCCGAGTGGAAGGTGCGCGTCGCCGACCGGCTGATCCGTGACCTCACCGGGCATTGGGGCATGAACGTCGCCGACATCCTCGTCGACACGCTCACCTTCCCCATCGCGACCGGCCAGGAGGAAACGCGTCGGGATGCCATCGAGACGATCGAGGCGATCCGGCAGCTGAAGACGCTGTACCCGCAGGTGCAGACCACCCTCGGCCTGTCCAACGTCTCGTTCGGGCTCAACCCGGCCGCCCGCCAGGTGCTCAACTCCGTCTTCCTGCACGAGTGCATCGCGGCGGGACTGGACTCGGCCATCGTGCACGCGTCCAAGATCCTGCCGATGTCGAAGATCCCCGAGGAGCAGCGGCACACGGCGCTCGATCTCGTGCACGACCGACGGCGCTACGCCGACGACGGAACCGTCAGCTACGACCCCCTGCAGCGGTTCCTCGAGCTGTTCGAGGGCGTCGAGGCGCGATCCCTCTCCGCGTCCAGGGCAGAGGAGCTCGCGGCACTGCCGCTGTTCGAGCGGCTCGAGCGGCGGATCATCGATGGCGAGCGTCAGGGGCTCGAGGCCGACCTCGATGAGGCCCTCGTCACCCGACCGGCGCTCGAGATCGTCAACGACACCCTGCTCGAGGGCATGAAGGTCGTCGGGGATCTCTTCGCCTCCGGCGAGATGCAGCTGCCCTTCGTCCTGCAGAGCGCCGAGGTCATGAAGACGGCCGTGGCCCACCTCGAGCCGCACATGGAGCGCTCCGACGAGGAGGGCAAGGGCACCATGGTGCTCGCCACGGTCAAGGGTGACGTGCACGACATCGGCAAGAACCTCGTCGACATCATCCTGACGAACAACGGGTACACCGTCGTCAACATCGGCATCAAGCAGCCGATCTCCTCGATCATCGAGGCGGCCGAGAGCGCCCATGCCGACGTCATCGGGATGAGCGGCCTGCTGGTCAAGAGCACCGTCATCATGAAGGAGAACCTCGAGGAGCTGAACTCGCGGAGCCTGGGCGGCAGGTTCCCCGTGGTCCTCGGCGGTGCGGCGCTGACCCGCTCGTTCGTCGAGCAGGACCTCGCCGAGGTCTACACCGGCGAGGTCAGGTACGCCCGAGACGCGTTCGAGGGGCTGAGACTCATGGACGCGATGATGGCGGTGAAGCGCGGGGTGCCCGGCGCCGCGCTGCCGGAGCGCCGAACCCGGCGCGTGACGACCGCCGCCCGCCCGACGACGACCCCGCCAGCCGAGATGCCGGCCAGGTCCGACGTGGCGATCGACGTGCCACTGCCCACCGCTCCGTTCCTGGGGGATCGCATCGTCAAGGGCGTCTCCCTGGCCGAGTACGTGCCCTACATCGACGAGCGGGCCCTCTTCCTGGGCCAGTGGGGCCTCAAGCCGTCGCGCGGGGACGGGCCCTCGTACGAGGAGCTCGTCGAGACGGAGGGACGACCACGCCTTCGCTCGTGGCTGGATCGCATCCAGACCGAGGGCATGATCGAGCCGGCCGTCGCCTACGGCTACTTCCCCTGCTACTCGGACGGCGACGAACTCGTCATCCTGTGGCACGACGGGCCCGACGAGGGCAGGGAGCGGGCCCGACTGCGGTTCCCGCGACAGCGCCGCGACCGCCACCTGTGCCTGTCGGACTTCTTCCGCCCGAAGGAGTCCGGCGAGACCGACGTCGTCGCCTTCCACGTCGTCACGATGGGACACGCCGCCTCGGCGTCCACCGCCGCGCTCTTCGAGTCGGACTCCTACCGCGACTACCTCGAGCTGCACGGGCTGTCGGTCCAGCTCACCGAGGCCCTGGCGGAGTACTGGCACGCCCGGGTCCGCGAGGAACTGGGGCTGGCCGACTTCGACAGCGCCGACATGGACTACCTCATCGCGAAGCAGGGCTACCGCGGTTCGCGCTACTCGTTCGGCTACCCCGCGTGCCCGGACCTCGAGCAGCAGGTGGTGCTCATGGACCTGCTGAACCCGGCCCGGATAGGCGTCGAGCTCTCCGAGGAGTTCCAGCTGCATCCCGAGCAGTCCACCAGTGCGATCATCGCCCACCACCCCGAGGCCAAGTACTTCAACGCGACGTGACGACATGACCGCCCTGCCCGCCGCCGTCCTGTTCGACATGGACGGGACTCTCGTCGACACCGAGGGGCTGTGGCTCGAGGCGGAGATCGACGTGATGCGCTCCCTGGGCGGCCATTGGGACTCGAGCGATCAGGAGCACTGCCTCGGGGGGCCCCTCGAGCGGGTCGCGGACTACATGATCGAGCGTTCGGGGGCGAGCGTCCCGTCGGAGCAGGTGGGGACGATGCTCCTCGACGGGATGGAGGAGCGCCTCCGATCCGGCGACCTGCTGTGGCGTCCCGGGGCCCGGGCCCTGCTCCTGGAGTGCCGCGAGGCCGGGATCCCGACGGCCCTGGTGTCGGCGTCGTGGACGCGACTGATCGTGGCGGTCAGCGAGAAGATCGAAGCCGACATCGGCCGAAGCGCGTTCGATGCCGTGGTTGCCGGAGACGACGTCGAGAACAGCAAGCCGCACCCGGAGCCGTATCTCTCCGCCGCCGCGGCCCTCGGTCGGCGCCCGGCCGAGTGCCTCGCTCTCGAGGACTCGCCCACAGGCGTCCGGTCGGCTGTCGCGGCCGGCTGCCGGGTCGTCGCGATCCCGCACATCGCGGACATCGATGTGGCCGGGGCGTTCGTCCTCGACACGCTGGCCGATCGGACTCTCGCCGACGTGTGGGCGTCCGCGCTCGGCTAGCCCTCGCCCTCCGCGTCCGGTCGCGTGGACCCCACCGGCCAGTCCTCGCGCTCCGGCAGCGGCGGCGGCGAGCCGCCCCAGGCAGGGCAGAGCGCCCGGTGGCTGCACCAGTCGCACAGCCGAGACGGCGAGGGGTCGAACCGACCTGCCTCCGCGGCGCGGGAGATGGCATCGCGAAGGGCGAGTACCTTGCGCTCCGTCGACACGAGCTCCTCGGCCTCCGGCTGATAGCGGAGCAGCTCGCGATTGCCGAGGTACATCAGCTGCAGCAGTCGCGGCACCTCGCCGGTCATCCGCCACCAGGTGAGGGCGTAGAAGCGCATCTGGAACATCGCCTTCGACTCGAACCCAGCGCCGGGCGAACGTCCGGTCTTGTAGTCGACGATGCGGATGCGCCCGTCCGGCGCCCGGTCCACGCGGTCGATATAGCCGCGCAGCTCGAACGAGCCGTCGACGCGTGCCGAGACCCGAAGCTCGCGCGCGTGCGGCTCGAGCCGGGACGGGTCCTCCATGCCGAAGTACGACTCCAGGAGAGGTCCGGCGTCTACCCGAGGCGGCTCACCGGGCGCCGGCCGCAGGGCCGCCGCGGACTCCGGATCGTCGCGCTCGAGCTCCGCGACGGCTCGTGTCACGAGCTCCGCAGCAGCGGTGAGCGTGCGCTCGGCTGCGGGGAGGTCGAAGAGCGTCTCCAAGGCCCTGTGCACGAGGGTGCCGCGCACAGCCGCCGCCGACGGCTCCTCGGGGAGCCGGTCGATCGATCGGAACCGGAACAGCAGGGGACAGGTGGTGAAGTCCGATGCCCGCGAAGGGGACAGGGAGGAGGGGAACGGCAGGTCCACAGCCGTGGCGGCGGTGGGGGAGTCGTCCATGACCGGCGAGCCTAGTAGCGTGCCGAGGATGCGCGACGAGACGGACGATCGGAGCCTGGCCGGGGCTCGTCGGCGCGGTCCGCTGCGTCCGGGCGACCTCGTGCAGCTGACCGACCCTCGCGGGAAGATGCACACGATCACGCTCATCGAAGGCGGGGAGTTCCACACGCATCGCGGTCGGCTGCCCCACGACGACCTCATCGGCGCTCCCGAGGGCAGCGTCGTCACGTCGAGCAACGGGACGGCGTACCTCGCCCTTCGCCCGATCCTCGACGACTTCGTGCTGGCCATGCCCCGCGGCGCCCAGGTCATCTATCCCAAGGACGCTGCGCGGATCGTGGGGCTGGCGAACCTCGGTCCGGGCGCGCGGGTCGCCGAGGCCGGCGTGGGGTCAGGCGCGCTGACGTGCTCGCTGGTGAGGGCGGTCGGCGACGACGGCGAGGTGCACAGCTACGAGCGCCGGGCCGACTTCGCCGAGATCGCCGAGGCCAACGTCACCAGGTACTTCGGCCTCCGACCGAACTCGTGGAACCTGACGGTGGGGGATCTCGTGGAGAGCCTCGATCTCACGGGCCTGGATGCCGTCATCCTCGACATGCTGGCCCCGTGGGAGTGCGTCGACGCGGTCGCCGGGGCACTGGCCCCGGGCGGCATCCTCGTGGCGTACGTGGCGACGACGACGCAGATGTCGCTCCTCGTGGAGACCATGCGCGTGGCGGGACACTGGACCGAGCCACGGGCCGAGGAGTCGCTCCTGCGCACCTGGCACCTCGAGGGGCTCGCGGTGCGACCCGATCACCGCATGAACGGGCACACCGCCTTCCTGGTGACCGCTCGACGACTCGCTCCCGGCACCGTGCTGCCGCCACGGCGTCGACGTCCGGCCCCTGGCGCCTACGGCGACGACTACACCGGTCCGCGCGCCGCGGAGTGACCATCCGCCATCGGCGAGATCGTGTCCCCGCGTGGATCGGGCAGTTCCGGGTTACAGTGGCGGATCGAGGGAGGTGCGATGACTGAGTCGGCTGACTGGCAGGTTCGGGTCCACACGCTGGAGACCGCAATGAGCGAGCTGCGCGGCGAACTGGCCGCGCAGAAGGACCACAACTCGAGGCTCATCTCGACCCTGCGCGAGGCGCGTGAGCAGATCGTCAACCTCAAGGCGGAGGTGGATCGACTCGGCGAGCCGCCCAGCGGCTTCGGCACGATCGTGGCGCTGAACGATGACGGATCCGCCGTCATCGTCGCCTCCGGGCGCAAGCTGCGAGTGGCCGTCAGCCCCGGTATCGATCCGGAGCTGCTCCGGCCGGGCCGCGAGGTCCTCCTCAACGAGTCGATGAACGTCATCGAGTCCCTGACCTTCGAGGACACCGGCGAGATCGTCGTGTTCAAGGAGTTCCTCGAGGACGGCGTGCGAGCCCTGGTCGTCGGCCACACCGATGAGGAGCGCGTCGTCCGCGTCGCGCAGCCCCTTCGCGAGCGGCGGGTGCGCGCGGGTGACTCGCTGCTGTGCGACGTGCGTGCCGGCTACGTCTACGAGCTGATTCCCAAGTCCGAGGTCGAGGAACTGGTTCTCGAGGAGGTGCCGGACATCCGCTACCAGGACATCGGCGGCCTCGGCGACCAGATCGACGCCATCCGCGACGCCGTGGAACTGCCCTTCATGCACCCCGACCTCTTCGCCGAGCACGATCTCAAGCCGCCGAAGGGCATCCTGCTCTACGGGCCTCCGGGCTGCGGGAAGACGCTCATCGCCAAGGCGGTCGCCAACTCGCTGGCCAAGAAGGTCGCAGAGCGCACGGGGCGTGAGGAGGGTAGGTCGTACTTCCTCAACATCAAGGGTCCCGAGCTGCTCAACAAGTACGTCGGCGAGACGGAGCGGCACATCCGGCTGGTCTTCCAGCGGGCCCGCGAGAAGGCTTCCGAGGGTATGCCCGTGATCGTGTTCTTCGACGAGATGGACTCCCTTTTCCGTACTCGCGGCAGTGGGGTGTCCAGCGACGTCGAGAACACGATCGTTCCGCAGCTCCTCAGCGAGATCGACGGCGTCGAGAGCCTGGAGAACGTGATCGTCATCGGCGCCTCGAACCGAGAGGACATGATCGACCCCGCGATCCTGCGGCCCGGCCGGCTCGACGTGAAGATCAAGATCGAGCGCCCCGACGCCGAGGCGGCGCGGGACATCTTCAGCAAGTACCTCGTGCCCGGACTGCCCGTCCACCCGGACGACCTCGCCGAGCACGGTGGCGACGCCGAGACCGCATGCCGCGCGATGATCCAGAGCGCCATCGAGCGCATGTACGCGGAGTCCGACGAGAACATGTTCCTCGAGGTGACGTACGCCAACGGGGACAAGGAGGTCCTGTACTTCAAGGACTTCAACTCCGGGGCGATGATCGAGAACATCGTCGCCCGGGCCAAGAAGATGGCCATCAAGGACTTCCTCGACACGGGGGAGAAGGGCATTCGCGTCCAGCACGTTCTCACCGCATGCATCGACGAGTTCCGCGAGAACGAGGACCTGCCCAACACGACGAACCCCGACGACTGGGCGCGCATCTCGGGCAAGAAGGGCGAGCGCATCGTCTTCATCCGCACGCTGATCCAGGGCAAGAAGGGCTCGGAGCCGGGCCGGTCCATCGAGAACGTGGCGAACACCGGGCAGTACCTGTAGATGACCGTCCGCCGGGTGATGGGCATCGAGACGGAGTACGGGATCTCCGTCCCGGGCTTCCCGAACCTCAACCCGATGGTGACGAGCTCGCAGGTGGTCAACGCATACGGCCAGTACGTCCTGCACGGCCCCCGGCACCGGACGAACTGGGACTACGAGCTGGAGAACCCGCTCCGGGACGCACGCGGTTTCGACATGTCCCGGGCGGACGCGGATCCCACGCAGCTGACCGACGATGACCTCGGCATGGCGAACGTGATCCTCACCAACGGCGCCCGCCTCTACGTGGATCACGCCCACCCCGAGCTCTCGACCCCCGAGGTGACGAACCCCCGCGACGCCGTCCTCTGGGACAGGGCGGGCATGGAGATCATGAGGACGGCCATCCGCCTCGCGGCCGACATCCCCGAGACCCATCCCATCGTGCTCTACAAGAACAACACCGACAACAAGGGCGCGTCGTACGGCTGTCACGAGAACTACCTCATGAAGCGTTCGACGCCGTTCGCTGACATCGTCCGTCACCTGACGCCGTTCTTCATCACCCGCCAGGTGTTCACCGGCGCCGGACGCCTCGGCCGCGGCCAGGACGGCCGCGCGCTGGCCTTCCAGCTGAGCCAGCGGGCAGATTTCTTCGAGGTGGAGGTCGGGCTCGAGACCACCCTCAAGCGCCCGATCATCAACACCCGCGACGAGCCGCACGCAGATCCCGAGCGCTTCCGCCGCCTGCACGTCATCGTGGGGGACGCCAACCTCAGCGACACCGCCACCTTCCTCAAGATCGGCACGACGGCGATCATGCTGTCGATGATCGAGGAGGGTGCCCTGCGCGGCAGGGAGTGGACGCCGGCACGTCCCGTGGCCGAGATGCACGCCGTCTCCCACGACGACACGCTGCGGCACCGGCTGCGCCTCGCGGACGATCGCGAGCTGACCGCCCTCGAGGTCCAGTGGGAGCTCTACGAGCAGGCCCGGGACTTCTGCACCCGGTCCGATCATGCCGAGCCGGACGTACAGACCGACGAGGTCCTCGACCTGTGGGAGGAGGTCCTCACCGCTCTGGGCCGCGACCCGGTCGAGCTGGCCGACCGTCTCGACTGGGTGGCCAAGCGCGAACTGATGGCGGGGTTCGTCCGCCGGGACGGGATCGCCTGGGACTCCCCACGGCTGCAGCTCATCGACCTGCAGTATGCGGACATCAGGCCGGAGAAGGGGCTCGCGTCACGACTCGAGGCTCGCGGAAGGCTCCGACGCATGTTCACCGACGACGAGGTGGCGTGCGCGGTGGACCGTGCGCCCGAGGACACCCGCGCCTACTTCCGTGGCGAGTGCATCCGGCGGTACCCGGAGTCCGTGGCCGCCGCCTCATGGGACTCCGTCGTGTTCGACGTCCCGGGCCGGGAATCCCTGCTGCGCGTGCCGACCCTCGAGCCGGTGCGCGGAACACGGGCCCACGTCGGCGCCCTGCTCGACTCGGCTCCGGACGCGGCGACCCTCATCGACAGGCTGATCCCCGACGGATCGCGATAGCCTGAAGCCATGCCGCAGCGAGAGAACGCCGAGCAACGACGGGTCGACCGAACCGACGAGGTCGACGAGGTCGAGGCGCCCCAGTCCGCGGAGGCAGCGCCCTCGGAGCTCGACGCGGACGTCGATGCGATCCTCGACGAGATCGACAGCGTCCTCGAGGAGAACGCCGAGGACTTCGTGAAGTCCTTCGTCCAGAAGGGCGGGCAGTGACCTCGTCACCGGGCCTGCCCGAGCCGTACCGACTCACCGGCACCTCCTCCTTCGTCGAGTTCCTGGCCGCCCTGCACCCTGAGCGTCTGCGCCTCACAGGTGTCGACGCGTCGTCGGTGGCCCCCCACGGAACGACGATCGTGGCCCTCCGGACATCGGACGGGGTGGTCATGGCGGGCGACCGGCGCGCCACGATGGGCAACCTCATCGCGCAGCACGACATCGAGAAGGTCTTCGCCGCCGACGAGCACTCGGTGATCGGCATCGCCGGGACCGCCGGCCTGGCCGTCGAGCTCGTCCGGATCTTCCAGGTGGAGCTCGAGCACTACGAGAAGATCGAGGGCGTGCCGCTGTCGCTCGACGGCAAGGCCAACCGTCTCGCCACGATGCTGCGCGGCAACCTGGGACTCGCACTGCAAGGGCTCGCCGTGGTGCCCCTTTTCGCGGGGTACGACCTGGCGCGGGGCACGGGGCGGATCTTCTCCTACGACGTGACGGGTGGTCGCTACGAGGAGCACGACTTCTACGCGGTGGGCTCGGGCTCGACCTTCGCCCGAGGATCCCTGAAGAAGCTCTTCCGGCGCGCCGCCAGCACGGATGACGCGGTCATGGCCGCGCTCGAGGCCCTCTACGACGCAGCGGACGACGACAGCGCCACCGGCGGTCCGGACATGGCCCGTGGCATCTTCCCGGTTGTCGCCGTCGTCGACGCGCAGGGCGCTCGCGTGCTCAGGGACGACGAGGTAGCGCCTCGGGTGGCGGCGATGCTGACCGGGCGGAGCCTGCATCCCGACGGCCCGCCGTCTGACCGGGGTGGGGAGGCCTCCTCATGAGCGTGCCCTTCTACGTCTCGCCCGAGCAGATCATGCGCGACAAGGCGGACTTCGCCCGCAAGGGCATCGCCCGGGGCCGAAGCGTGATCGTCATGCAGTACGACGGCGGCATCGTCTTCGTGGCCGAGAACCCGTCCAGGGCTCTCCACAAGATCAGCGAGCTGTACGACCGGATCGGCTTCGCGGCCGTGGGCAAGTACAACGAGTTCGAGTCCCTGCGGGTCGCCGGCGTCAGGCTCGCAGACATGCGGGGCTACTCCTACGACCGATCGGACGTCACCGGGCGCAGCCTGGCGAACGCCTACGCGCAGACACTCGGCACGATCTTCACCGAGACCGCCAAGCCGTTCGAGGTGGAGATCGTGGTCGCCGAGGTCGGCACCGAGCCCGGCGAGGACGAGTTGTACCGGCTGATGTTCGACGGGTCGGTCGCCGACGAGCGGGGCTACGTCGCCATGGGCGGCTCCGCCGAGCCGATCACCAGCTCGCTGGCCGACGCCTGGCACGACGGCATGGACCTGGGGGAGTGCATCCGCGTCGCCGTTCGGCTCCTTGGCGAGCACGGCGAGGAGCATGCTCGCACGCTCGTACCTGCTCAGCTCGAGGTCGCCGTCCTCGACCGGTCCCGGCCACGCCGGACCTTCCAGCGACTCTCGAACGGACGGCTGGCCGAGCTCCTCGGCTGATCGCCATGGACCGCAGGATCTTCGGGATCGAGACCGAGTACGGGGTCACCTGCACGTTCAACGGGCAGAGGCGGCTCAGCCCCGACGAGGTTGCGCGCTACCTGTTCCGGCGGGTGGTCGCCTGGGGGCGCAGCAGCAACGTCTTCCTCACCAACGGATCCCGGCTCTACCTCGACGTGGGCAGCCACCCCGAGTACGCGACCGCCGAGTGCGACAGCATCACCCAGCTCGTCACCCACGACCGGGCCGGGGAGCGCATCCTCGAGGGGCTGGTCCACGATGCCGAGCGCCGCCTGCGCGAGGAGGGCATCCACGGTGACATCTACCTGTTCAAGAACAACACCGACTCGGCTGGCAACTCCTACGGGTGCCACGAGAACTACCTCGTCGAGCGACGTGGCGAGTTCGCGCGACTCGCTGAGCGTTTCATCCCCTTCCTCATCTCGCGGCAGCTGATCGCAGGTGCGGGCAAGGTGCTGCAGACCCCTCGTGGCGCCGTCTACTGCCTGAGCCAGAGGGCCGACCACATGTGGGAGGGCGTCTCCAGCGCCACCACCCGGTCCCGTCCGATCATCAACACCCGCGACGAACCGCATGCCGATGCGGACCTGTACCGCCGACTGCACGTCATCGTCGGCGACAGCAACATGAGCGAGACGACCACGATGCTGAAGGTGGGATCGGCGGACCTGGTCCTGCGGATGCTCGAGGCCGGCGTGGTGATGCGGGACATGAGCCTGGAGAACCCCATCCGTGCGATCCGCGAGATGAGCCACGACGTCTCGGGGAAGCGGCCCGTCAAGCTGACGACCGGCCGCGAGCTCTCAGCGCTCGCGATGCAGTGGGAGTACTTCGAGAAGGCCTCGGACTTCGCGGAGCGGCGTGGGCTCGTCGACGAGCCCACGGGCACCACCCGGCGCGTCCTCGAGCTGTGGGGCAGGTCCCTCAAGGCGGTGGAGGCCGACGACCTCTCCCTCATCGACCGGGAGATCGACTGGGCCATCAAGCTCCGCATGCTGCGGCGGTACATGGACAAGCACGACCTCACCCTCGAATCGGCCCGGATCGGGCAGCTCGATCTCGCGTATCACGACATCAGCCGTCGGCGAGGCCTGTACAACCTCCTCGAGCGCAGCGGCATGGTGGAGCGCGTCACGACCGACCTCGCCGTCTTCGAGGCCAAGTCCGTGCCGCCCCAGACCACTCGGGCGAAGCTCCGTGGGGACTTCGTCCGCAGGGCGCAGGAGAGGCATCGGGACTTCACGGTCGACTGGGTGCACCTCAAGCTGAACGATCAAGCCCAGCGGACCGTGCTGTGCAAGGACCCGTTCGCGAGCGTGGACGAGCGGGTCGAACGGCTGATCGCGAGCATGTGAGCGGCTCGCTGGGCGTGCTCACCCGCGGGAGTCCTTCGTTGGCTAGGCTCAGGGCATGAATCGAACCCTCGTCCTTGCAGCCGGTGGCGCCGCCCTCCTGGTCCTCACAGCGGGCTGCGGGCAGCAGACCGACGACCGAGTCGATACCTCGGGAGAAACGGCCGGCGCGTCGATCGAGAGCCAGGTGGCCGCGGCCACCCCGTACGTCACCCTCGACTGCACGAGCCTGCAGGGCATGCCGGTCGATGAGCCGCCCGCCAGCGGCACCACCGTCGGTTCGGCCACGGCGATCTTCCAGCCCAACGGCGCCCCGGCGCTGACGATCGCGACCGGTGCCCAGCCCGCGACGGAGCTCGGCATCGCTGACATCACCGAGGGCGAGGGGGCAGAGGCCCAGACCGGCGACACGATCACGGTCAACTACTGCGGTGTCGGCTACGGCGGCCAGACGGTCTTCGACTCCTCGTGGACGCGCGGCGAGCCGGCCACCTTCCCGCTCTCCGGCCTCATCCAGGGCTGGCAGGAGGGCATCCCCGGCATGAAGGTCGGCGGGCAGCGCCTGCTGGAGATCCCCGGATCCCTTGCCTACGGCGAGACGGGTACGCAGGGCATCGGGCCCGACGAGACGCTCGCGTTCGTCATCCAGCTCGAGTCCATCGGCTAGAGGAGGACATCGTGGCCAGCAAGCCTGAGATCGACTTCATCGAGGGTCCGGCACCCGATGCGCTCGTCATCACAGATGTCGTGGTCGGCGAGGGAGCCGAGGCGGTGCCCGGCGGGCAGGTCGAGGTGCACTACGTCGGCGTGGACTTCGAGACCGGTGAGCAGTTCGACGCGTCGTGGGACCGCGGGCAGTCCATCAGCTTCCCGCTGAACGGACTCATCGCCGGCTGGCAGGAGGGCATCCCCGGCATGAAGGTCGGCGGACGCCGCCAGCTCGTCATCCCCCCGGCCCTGGCCTACGGCGAATCGGGTGCGGGCCACCGGCTGTCCGGACGCACCCTGGTGTTCGTGATCGACCTGCTCGACGTGGGGTAGCCGACCCCGAATGACAGACCGCATCGACCGCACTGAGCGTCTGCTCAATCTGGTCATCTGCCTCATGGCATCCACCGTTGCGGTGTCGCGCGCACAGATCAGGGACCAGATCCCCGGGTACGCCGAGACCGCATCACCGTCGGCCTTCGAGCGCATGTTCGAGCGCGACAAGGACGAGCTGCGCTCGATGGGCATCCCGGTCGAGACCGTCTCGGATGCCAGCGGCGAGGTGCTCGGCTACCGCATCCCGCAGGACCGCTACGCCCTCGACGGGCTGGAGCTGACCATCGAGGAGCGAGCCGCCGTCGCCGTGGCCGCCCAGGTATGGGGACAGGCGGTGGTGGCTCCCGTCGCCGGAACGGCACTGCGCAAGCTCGAGACCACGGCCGACCCGGAGTCGTGGGCGCCGGCCGGGCTCCAGGGGAGCATCCAGCTCACGACCACCGATGGCGCCCTCCTGCCGCTCATGGCAGCGCTGCGCCAGGAGCGCGTCGTCACCTTCCCCTACCGGGCCCCCAGCGAGGAGTCAGCGCGGACTCGAACGGTGTCGCCGTGGGGCCTGCGCTCGGCGTCCGGACACTGGTTCCTCGTCGGATACGACCATGACCGCGCCGCCGGACGCACGTTCCGGCTCTCCCGGATCGCCGGAGCCGTCACCGTCACCACCCACGAGCGTGTTCAGGGTCCTCCGCCCGGGTTCGACATCGCGGGCGTCGGGTCGGGGGAGCCGGAGGACCGGGTGACGGCGCGGTTGCGCGTGCGCCCGGGCCGTGCGGCATCCCTGCGCCGCCGGGCCGTGCCGGTCGAGGGCAGCGATCCCTGGACGGCGGAGGAGGTCACCGTGGCGGCGGGATCGGTCGACGAACTGGTCTCGCTCGCCTGCGCTGCCGGTCCGGATGCCGTCGTCGTCGAGCCGGACCACATCGCCGAGCGGGTGCGAGCGGCGCTGAGCGAGATCCTCGTCCGACACCGGGGCGGAGCAGCATGAGCGTGGCGGCCGGCGACCGGCTGGCCCGCCTTCTGGCTCTCGTGCCCTGGCTGCTCGCCCATGACGGCATCACCATCGCCGAGTGCGCGGCCCACTTCGGCGTCGATGAGGAGCAGCTGGAGCGCGATCTGTGGCTGCTCGTCGTGTGCGGTACGCCCGGGTACGGACCGGACCAGCTCGTCGACATCGACTTCTGGGACGACGGGGTGATCCATGTCCTGGACCCGCAGACCCTGGGTCGCCCGCTGCGCCTGACCCACGAAGAGGCGATGACGCTGCTGGTGGCCCTGCGCATGCTGGCCCAGCTGCCCGGCATCGGAGACCGTGACGCGATCGTCACCGCGGCAGCGAAGATCGAGCGGCTGGCGAGCGAAACCGGCTCCTCGCAGAACGTGGCCATCCAGGTGGACGTGCCGGTCGAGGTGCGCGAGGCCGTGGACGAGGCGCTCGCCTCCCACCGAGAGCTGGCCATCCGCTACGCGGCCGCGACCCGTGATGAGGTGACAGACCGCACGGTTCACCCGTTCCGCGTCCTCGCGGTCGACGGCGTGGGCTACCTCGAGGCGTACTGCACGTCAGCGGAGGCGCGCCGCACGTTCCGCCTCGACCGGATCCTCACCGCGTCCGTGCGCGAGCCCGTCACCGAGGCGCCGGCAGCGGCATTCGAGGCCATCCCGGCTGCACCCTCGGCCACGGCACTTCTCGCCCTTGACCCCGCCGCCCGCTGGATCATCGACGTGCTCGCCGGCGCCGAAGTCGTGGGCGACGAGGACGGTCGAGCACTCGTGCGCCTGCCGCTGCACTCCGAAGAGTGGGCGGTGCGCCTGGTGCTCTCCCTGCGGGGGGCCGCGCAGGTCCGCGGGCCGGACGGACTGGTGGATGCGGTGGCTGACGCGGCCGAGGCAGCGCTGTCGTCGTACAGTTGAGGGGTATCGTAGGAATCCGTCACAGGCCAGTCACACACTGAGGAGTCTTCGCGTGCCGAATCTCAAGGGCTGGGAATGGCTCATCATCGTCGCCCTCATCCTGCTGCTGTTCGGCGCCAAGCGCCTGCCAGATGCGGCCCGCGGCCTGGGCCGGTCCCTGCGGATCTTCAAGGCGGAGACGAAGGGCCTCGCCGACGACGCGAAGGGCGGCGCCGCGGCGGAGAGCGCGCCGAGCACCCCAGCCGAGGCACCCGCCAGCCTCCCCCCGGCCCCGGGGACCACGCCCACCGACCCGGTCCCCACGGAGCGGGCAGAGGGCTGACCGGGCCTCACCACCCACATGGCGCTGAAGGAGCGTGGGGCCGACCAGGCGGCCGCCATGCCGCTCACCGAGCACCTGCGTGAGCTGAGATCCCGGCTGGTCAAGTCGGGCATCGCCATCGCCCTGGGCATGGTCGTCGGGTGGATCTACTACGAGCAGCTCTTCGCCTGGCTGAGTGCCCCCTTCATGGGCGCTGTCGAGCAGGCTCGGGCAGATGGCCGGCAGGTCACCCTGGCCCTGACCGGGGTCGCCGATCCGTTCGTCCTCCAGATGCAGGTCGCCGCCGTCGCGGGCATCGCGCTCTCGGCGCCCGTCTGGCTCTACCAGCTGTGGCGGTTCGTGACCCCGGGGCTGCACCGGCACGAACGTCGCTGGGCGATCGGCTTCGTTGCCGTCGCGACCCCCCTCTTCTTCGGCGGCGTCGCCCTCGCCTACGCGGTCATGCCGCTGGGCCTCCAGGTGCTGCTCGGCTTCACGCCGGAGAACGTGGAGAACATCGTCTCGGTGGACAAGTACCTGTCCTTCTTCCTGCGCACGGTGCTGGTGTTCGGGGTCGGCTTCCTCGTACCCCTCCTCATCGTCCTGCTGAACTTCGCCGGGGTGCTCACTGGACGACGCCTGCTCGGCTGGTGGCGGTGGATCGTCCTTATCGTGGTGGTCTTCGCTGCGGTCGCGACGCCGACCGGCGACCCGATCAACCTCATGCTGCTCGCCGGCCCCATCATGCTTCTCGTGTCCGTTGCGGTCGGCATCTGCCTGCTCAACGACCGACGCCGGGCCCGGCGTCGCCGGGGGAGCCCGGACTACGACTCCTACGCCGACGATGAGGCGTCCCCACTCGATCCCACGCCGAGCGACCTCGACGATGGCAGATGAGGTCTGGCTCGTCGCCAATGCCGAGGCCGGCGGCGGGCGAGGCTCGCGGAACGCCAGCGCGGTCGCGCGCAGGCTGAGCGAGGCTCACGTCGCCTGCCGGCTCATCCATCCGGGTTCGGCCGCCGAGTCGAGGGTCACGGCCCAGCGGGCCATCGACGAGGGAGCGGCCGCCGTCGTGGCCTGCGGGGGAGACGGCACGGTGCACGCCGTGCTCCAGGCGCTGGTCGGTTCCCACGTGCCGCTCGGGATCGTCGCCGGCGGCTCAGGCGACGACATCGCGACCGGGCTCGGGCTGCCCACCGGCACCCCGGAGGCAGCGGCCGAGTCGATCATCGAGTCCGTCAGGGGCGGCTGCACGCGTGCGGTGGACGTCGCCCTGGCGGAGACGGCCGACGGCACCCGTCGCTACTACCTGGGCGTGATGTCGACGGGATTCGACTCGTCCGTCAACGAGCGCGCGAACCGGATGCCGCGACTGGGCGGGCAGCGCTACAACGTGGCCATCGTGCGGGAGCTCGCCTCGTTCCGTCCGCTCGACTACGAGGTGGACATCGACGGGGTGCACACGGCGGCTCCAGGAATGCTGGTGTCCGTAGGCAACGGCCCGCAGTACGGCGGCGGCATGCTCGTATGCCCCGCCGCCGAGTCCGATGACGGCGAGCTGGACGTGACGTGGCTCGGCGCGCTGGCCCGCCCCGCGTTCCTGCGCGTGTTCCCGAAGGTGTTCAGCGGGGAGCACGTCCACCACCCCGCCGTCCGCACCTACCGGGGACGCGTCCTCACGATCTCGGCGCCCGGGCAGACCGCCTACGCCGACGGGGAGCGGATCGGCCCGCTGCCCGTGCGCGTCGAGGTGCAACCCGGCGCCCTGCGCGTGCTGTGCGGCCGGGGACCCCAGGAGGACGTAGCCTGAGGGCATGCCGAGCCCTGCCGAGAGGTACGCCGCGGCCCGGCAGCGCAGCCTCCTCGAGCGGTCCGAGCTCGGCGCGTTCAGCGAGGGCTACGTGTTCGGGCTCGACCCGTACCAGATGCGGGCCTGCGAGACCCTGGAGGCGGGCCGCGGGGTGCTTGTCGCGGCGCCCACCGGCTCCGGCAAGACCGTGGTGGGGGAGTTCGCCATCCACCTGGCCCTGGCCCAGGGCCGCAAGTGCTTCTACACGACCCCCATCAAGGCCCTCTCCAACCAGAAGTACAACGACCTCGTCGCCCGGCACGGTCCCGACAGCGTGGGACTGCTCACGGGTGACAACAGCATCAACGGCGAGGCGCCGATCGTCGTCATGACCACCGAGGTGCTGCGCAACATGCTGTACGCCGGCTCCAGCACCCTGACCGACCTCGGCTTCGTCGTCATGGACGAGGTCCACTACCTCGCCGACCGGTTCCGGGGAGCAGTGTGGGAGGAGGTCATCATCCACCTGCCGGAGTCGGTCACCGTCGTGGCGCTGTCCGCGACGGTCAGCAACGCGGAGGAGTTCGGCGCCTGGCTCGAGGCGGTGCGGGGCGGCACCGACATCGTGGTGGAGGAGCATCGTCCGGTGCCGCTGTGGCAGCACGTGATGGCCGGTCCCCGCATGTACGACCTGTTCGTCGACGACGACCAGAACATCGTCAATCCGGAGCTGGTCCGCCTCGCCCGGGATGAGGAGCGGCGCACGCCGCATCGTGGCGAGCTGCGTCGCGGTCGCGACCGCGCCCGGGGCCGAGGCCCGAAGACGCCCTGGCGCAGCGACGTGGCGCAGCGGCTGGAGCGGGACGGACTGCTCCCGGCCATCTACTTCCTGTTCAGTCGTGCCGGGTGCGACGAGGCGGTCCGTCAGTGCCTGCATGCCGGACTGCGGCTGACCACGGGCGAGGAGCGCAAGGCCATCCGGTCGGCTGCGCTGTCGGCGACGATGGAACTGCCGGACGACGACCTTGCAGCACTGGGCTTCGACGAGTGGCTGGAGGCGCTCGAGCGCGGGCTCGCGGCCCACCACGCGGGGATGCTGCCGGTCTTCAAGGAGATCGTGGAGTCCCTGTTCCAGCGGGGCCTCATCAAGGTCGTGTTCGCCACGGAGACCCTCGCCCTCGGCATCAACATGCCTGCCAAGTCGGTCGTGCTCGAGCGCCTGGTGAAGTGGAACGGCGAGACCCACGTCGACCTGACGCCGGGGGAGTACACCCAGCTCACCGGGCGTGCGGGACGACGGGGTATCGACGTCGAGGGTCACGCGGTCGTCCTGTGGCAGCCGGGCCTGGATCCTCGATCGCTCGCCGGTCTGGCCTCGACCCGGACGTATCCGCTCCGATCGTCCTTCCAGCCCTCGTACAACATGGCCGTGAACCTCGTCGCCCGCATGGGTCGGCACGCGGCGCGGGAGGTGCTCGAGACGTCCTTCGCGCAGTTCCAGGCCGACCGCGCCGTGGTGGGGCTCGCCACCGAACTGCGTCGTGTCGAGGAGGCACGCGACGGCTACCGACAGGCGATGTCCTGCCACCTCGGCGACTTCGTCGAGTACGCCGAGCTGCGGGAGTCGCTCTCGCGGCGGGAGAAGGACATCAGCCGGACCGCCGCCGCCGAGCGGCGGGAGGCGGCTGAGGACTCGTGGCTCGCGCTTCGCCAGGGCGACGTCTTCCTCATCCCGTCCGGTCGTCGCAGCGGCCCTGCCGTCGTGCTGGACCAGCGGCGGCACCGCAGTCCCCGTGAGGTGGCGCGCCCGATGGTGCTGACCTCCGAGGGCCAGGTGCGGCGCATGTCGGTGGCCGACACCAGCCAGCCGGTGGAGCCCTTCGCCCGGATCTCGGTGCCCAAGGGATTCGTGGCCAGGGACAGCAGGGCGCGTCGGGACCTGCTGTCCGCGCTGAAGGCCGCCGTGGACGAGGTGCCCTACGACCAGCGCCGTCGTCGGACCTCGTCGGCCGAGGACGCCGAGATCATCCGACTGCGCGCGGCACTGCGGAGCCACGCGTGCCACGGCTGCTCCGATCGTGAGGTGCACGCCCGCTGGGCCGAGCGGTACTACCGCACCGATCGTCAGGTACGGGACCTCGAGCGGCGGGTGGAGGGACGAACCAACTCGATCGCGCGCCGGTTCGACCGCGTGTGCGAGGTGCTCACCGCCCTCGGCTACCTCACGTCGGCCGGCGACTCAGCGTCGGTGACAGAGCCGGGCCGGATGCTCATGCGCCTCTACACGGAGTCCGACCTCCTTGCCGCCCAGTCACTCCGCGACGGGGCCTGGTCCGGCCTCGCCCCCGCCGAGCTGGCCGCCGTGTGCGCCGCTGTCGTGTACGAGTCGCGCGGCCGTGACGAGGACACCCAGCCAGCCCTGCCCAACGCGCACGTCCGGGAGGCGGTCGAACGGCTCACGGTGCTGTGGTCCGAGCTGCACGACCTGGAGTCCCGGCACGGTCTCGACATCACCCGACGGCCCGACGCGGGGCTCGTCGACGCGACGTATCGGTGGGCACGTGGCGCCAACCTGCTTCAGGTGCTCACCCACGCCGACATCACGGCCGGCGACTTCGTCCGCTGGGTGCGCCAGGTCATCGATGTGCTCGGACAGGTCGCGCAGGCCGTGGAGCCAGGGGATCCGGTCCGCGATGCCGCCCGCGCCGCCGCCGACCTCGTCAACCGCGGCGTCGTGGCCTACTCGGCCTCGGTCTGAACCCTGCGGATCGCCAGCTGCAGCTCGTCGACCTGGCGCGCCACCCCCCACTCGGCGACGATGTCGCCGAGCGCTGCCGGGTCTGACGGCGCCGATGGCAGGTCGACCGGGTCGGCCGGCAGGACCAGATCGCGCACGACGTTCGCGACCCGACGGGCGCGCAGCGTGGCGTCCTCCGCTGACAGCAGGCCCGCGGCGAGGCGCGGTGTCATCGGTCGAGCGTCCGGCCGCTCGCGGGCCGCGCTGAGGATCCCGTCGATGGGTCCGAAGGCGGTGACGAGGGCTGCTGCGGTCTTCGCCCCGATGCCTGGCACCCCAGGAAGGCCGTCGGACGGATCACCCCGGAGCACGGCGAGGTCGACGTAGCGATCCGGTGGGACACCGAAGCGGGCCAGTGCGGCGCTCTGGTCGAGGAGCGGCCACTTCTCCATGCCGCCGTTCACGGTGAGCAGCAGCCGGGTGTCGTCGGTGATCAGCTGGACGAGGTCCCGGTCACCGGACACCACGATGGTCGGCCCGGGGACCTGCGCGGCGACACTGCCGGCGACATCGTCCGCCTCGAACCCGTCCGCTCCCCAGCGGGCGATGCCCAGGGCGTCGAGCAGGTCGGCGATGGCCACCGCCTGGGGGCCGAGATCCTCCGGCTCGGCCTCCTCGGTGGACGCCCCACCGTCGCTGTCATCCGCGACGCGATGGCTCTTGTAGGTGGGGACGAGATCCACCCGCCACGCCGGCCGCCAGTCGTTGTCCCAGCACGCCACGATGCCCCTGGGGGAGTAGGCGTCCACGAGGCGGCTGACTGTCGACAGGAAGCCGCGGACGGCGTTGTGCGGGCGGCCGTCCGGGGCGGTCATGGACGAGGGGAGGGCGTAGTAGGACCGGTAGTAGAGGGAGGCCGAGTCGAGGACGAGCACGGGCCGCGGCGGCACGGTCATAGCGGCAGTCTGGCACCACCGGTGGGCCCGGTGACCTCCGCATAGACTCCGGAGCACGAGAGAGGGAGGGCCCATGCCCGGAGGGGACCACGCGGCGCGACTCGCGGCGCTGCAGCATGAGGCGCGGACGGCCGGGATCGACGCCGTCCTCGTGGCCCCCGGCCCGGACCTGCGCTACCTGGTCGGCTACGACGCCGTTCCCCTCGAGCGGCTCACCTGCCTCGTCGTGCCGGCTGCCGGGGATCCTGTCCTCGTCGCACCCCGCCTCGAGGTCCTCGCGGCGCAGGCAAGTCCGGTCGGCTCGCTGGGCCTCGCCGTCCTGCCCTGGGGCGAGCTCGACGACCCGTACTCGGTGGTGGCCTCCGTCGTCCCTGGGGCCCTGTCAGTGGCACTCGACAACCACATGTGGGCCGAGAAGGTGCTCGCGCTCCGCGACGCCATGCCCGCCGTCGAGCAGGTGCTGGCCGGTCCGCTCATCGCCCGGCAGCGGATGCGCAAGGACGCCGCCGAGGTCGAGGCCCTGATCGCGGCGGGGGCGGCCATCGACCGCGTGCACGAGGCGGTCCCCGGCCTGCTGCGCCCCGGGCGCACCGAGCGCGAGGTCGGTGCCGACATCGCAGACCTCATCATCGACGTGGGCCACGTGCGGGTCGACTTCGTCATCGTGGGCAGCGGGCCGAACGGCGCCAGCCCGCACCACGAGGTTTCCGATCGCATCCTCGAGAGGGGTGACGTCGTCGTGGTCGACATCGGCGGCACGATGCCCGATGGCTACCGCAGCGACTGCACCCGCACGTACGCGATCGGTGAGGCCCCCGAAGGCTTCGCCGCCCGGTACGAGGCGCTGCAGCAGGCCCAGGCGGCCGCGGTGGCCCACGCCCGTCCGGGGGTCACGTGCGAGAGCGTCGACGGCGCCGCGCGCGTCGTCCTCGAAGCCGCCGGGATGGGCGACCTGTTCATCCACCGCACCGGACATGGCATCGGCCTGGAGACGCACGAGGAGCCGTACATCGTCAGCGGGAACACCCTCGTCCTCGAGACCGGAATGGCCTTCAGCGTCGAGCCGGGCTTCTACGTCGAGGGCAGCTACGGCGCCCGGATCGAGGACATCGTCATCGCCACGGAGGGCGGCGTGACGGTGGCGAACAACCGGCCACGCGACCTGGTGGTGGCGTGATGTCGTACCCGTGGAAGGGCAGGTCGGTCACCCGCCTCATGCCGACCGAGGAATCGGTCGAGCTCATGGCCCTGGTCGAGGACTTCGCCGCCAGCGAGCTGGCACCGAAGGCGGGCCCCGCGGAGGAGAGTGCCGACTTCCCCCGTGAGTCACTGCGTGCCCTGGGCGCGATGGGCATCCTCGGGCTGCCGTTCGACTCGGCCTACGGCGGAGCGGAGCAGCCGTACGAGGTCGTCCTCCCCGTTCTCGAGGAGCTGGCGCGTGCGTGGCTGTCCGTCGGCATCAGCGTCAGCGTCCACTACCTGGCCTGCTTCCCCCTGGCGGCCTACGGAACCGACGCCCAGCGCGACCGATGGCTGGCCGACATGGTCGGAGGCGACCTGCTCGGGGGCTACTGCCTGTCCGAGCCGCAGTCGGGATCGGACGCGGCGGCGCTCGCCACCAGCGCGGTGCTCGATGGCGCTGACTACGTCGTCAACGGCACCAAGGCCTGGATCACGCACGGCGGCCGGGCGGACTTCTACTCGGTCATGGTGCGCACCTCGGACCACGGACCCAAGGGAATCAGCTGCCTGCTGGTCGACGGTGCGACGACGGGGCTGTCGTCCGCGCCGCCTGAGCGGAAGATGGGTGCCAACGCATCGCCGACCGCGCAGGTGATCCTCACTGACGCCCGCGTCCCCGCCGACCGGCTCATGGCCGCCGAGGGAGCGGGCTTCAGCGTCGCTCTGGCGGCACTCGACGCCGGCCGCCTCGGCATCGCCGCCTGCGCGGTGGGGTTGGCGCAGGCGGCGCTTGACGCTGCCGTGGCATATGCCGCCGAACGGCGACAGTTCGGGCGGGCGATCAGCGGATTCCAGGGCGTCTCCTTCATGCTCGCCGACATGGCGACTGCCGTCGCGGGAGCCCGGGCGCTCTACCTCGAGGCAGCGCGGCTGAAGGACGCTGGGCTTCAGTTCGGCACCGCAGCCGCCATGGCCAAGCTCGCGGCGACCGACGCGGCCATGAAGGTCACGACGGATGCCGTTCAGGTGCTCGGAGGTGCTGGCTACACCAAGGACTTCCCGGTGGAGAGGTACTTCCGCGAGGCGAAGGTCCTGCAGATCGTCGAGGGCACCAACCAGGTCCAACGGCTCGTCATCGGGCGCGCCCTCGGCCAGGGTCCCGCGCGACAGTGACCTCACCGAACTGGGCTGCGACGGAGCGCGTGCTGCTGCACGGTGGCGTGGTCTACTCGCCCGCTAGCCCCTTCGCCACCGCGATGCTCATCGACGGAGACACGGTCGCCTGGCTCGGCGAGGACTCGGCGGCCGAGGCACACCGTGATGCCGCCGACCGCATCATCGACCTGGATGGTGCACTCGTGACGCCGGGGTTCGTCGACGCTCACGTGCACGCCACCAGCACCGGACTCGCCCTGACGGGGCTGGACCTCAGCCGCACCCGCAGCCTCGCCGAGGCGCTGTCCCTCCTCGAGGCCCGGGCCCGGGGCCTGCGCGGAGGGGCGATCCTCGGCCACGGATGGGACGAGACCCGCTGGCCGGAGAATCGCCCGCCGACCCGCGAGGAGCTGGACCGTGCGTCGTGGGGGAGCGTCGTCTACCTGTCCCGCATCGACGTGCACTCGGCCGCGGTGTCGAGCGCCCTGGTGGCGATGGTGCCCGAGGCGCGGGACCTGCCGGGCTGGGACGCGTCGCTCCCGCTGAGCCGCGAGGCTCACCACGTGGTCCGTGAGGCGGCACTGGGCACCATCACTGTGGCGCAGCGCCGGGCCGCCCACGCCGCCGCCCGGCAGGAGGCCGCGAGCCTCGGCATCGTGGCGATGCACGAGATGGCGGGCCCGACGATCTCCAGCGAGGCCGACCTGGCCGACCTCCTGTCGCTCTCCGCACGGGAGCCGGGGCCGTTGATCACCGGCTACTGGGGCGAGCTCGCACGGGAGGGCGGCCTCGAGCGAGCTCGCGCCCTAGGGGCACGTGGGGTGGCCGGCGACCTGTTCGCCGACGGAGCCATCGGCTCGCGGACGGCTCACCTGTGCCGGCCCTACGCGGATGACCCTGGTACGGCCGGAGCGGGCTACCTGTCCGCACGTGACGTCGCCGACCACGTCATCTCCGCGACGGAGGCCGGGCTGCAGGCGGGCTTCCACGTCATCGGCGATGCGGCTGCCGAGTCGGTCATCGAGGGCCTGCGCGCGGCAGCGACGCACGTCGGCGTCGCCGCCATGCGAGCCGGCCTCCACCGACTCGAGCACGCAGAACTCCTCACCGACGACCACGTGGCGACCATGGCCGACCTCGGCGTGGTGGCATCCATGCAGCCGATGTTCGACGGACTCTGGGGCGGACCGGGCGGGATGTACGAGCAGCGACTGGGTGCCGAGAGGACCGCGACGATGAACCGCTTCGCGGACCTCGTCGCCGCTGGCGTCCTCGTCTCCTTCGGTTCGGACGCCCCCGTCACCGACCTCGGTCCGTGGGCCGCCGTGCGCGCTGCAGTCCATCACTCGAACGCCGCGCAGGCGATGTCCGGGCGGGCGGCCTTCTCGGCCCACACGCGTGCGGGCTGGCGCGCGGTCGGGGAGCCGGGCACCGGCGTGCTGGCACCCGACGCACCGGCCCACCTGGCCATCTGGCAGGTCGACGAGATCCGCGTCCAGGCCCCGGACGAACGGATCTCCGCGTGGTCGACCGACCCCCGGTCCGGAACGCCGGGCCTGCCCGCCCTCTCGCCGGACCACCCGCTCCCCGGCTGCCTCCGCACCGTGGTGGCGGGTCGAACGGTGTTCGACGCGGGCATCCTCGATCAGGGATGAACGCGCCCCTCGTCTCCCTGCGGACCTCGATCGTCCTTGCGGTCGCGGCGGGCGTCCTGCTGTGGCTGTCGTTCCCCCCGGTTGCCTTCGGCCCGAGCGCCATCGCGGGCGTGGCCGCGCTCACCGTCGCGCTGTGGCGGGCGCGCGTCCGTCGCGGATGGGGGCTCGGTCTCGTCGCCGGCGTGGTCTTCTTCGCCCTGCTCCTGGAGTGGATGCGCGTCATCGGACCGGACGCATGGTTGCTGCTGACCCTGCTGTGCGCATCGTGGGTGGCCCTCATCGGCGCGGGAACCACCCTCGTGACCCGGCTGCCGTTCGCACCCGTGTGGGTCGCGGCTCTCTGGGTGCTGGGCGAGGCACTGCGCGCGCGCGTCCCGTTGGGCGGCTTCCCGTGGGGCAGCCTCGCCTTCGGCCAACCCGACTCGGACCTCGCAGGATGGTCGTCCGTCGGAGGCGCGGCCCTGGTGACCTTTGTCGTCGCGCTCATGGGTGCGGGCCTGGTCGCTGCGTTCCTCGACCTGCGCGCGGGCCAGCGCGTTCGGGCGGCCTCGTGGCTTGGCGGCCTGCTCGTCGTGGCACTCGTGCCGCTCGTCCTTCCGGCTCCCGACGGCGGCGACGACATCGGCGGGGCGCCCACGGCCACCGTGGCCGTCGTCCAGGGCGGGACGCCACAGCTCGGCATGGGTGCCATGGACGTGCGGCGAGCGGTGCTGGACAACCACGTCGAGCAGACGCTGCTGCTCGCGGACGCCATCGCTTCCGGGCAGGAGCCCCAGCCGGACTTCGTCCTGTGGCCGGAGAACTCGACCGACATCGACCCGTTCGCCGATCAGACGGTCGCGGACGCCATCACCGCCGCGTCGCGCGCGGTGGGCGCCCCGATCCTCGTGGGTGCCGTCACGTCCGTCCCAGACAACCCGAACGGGGTGTGGAACGTGGGCATCGTGTGGGATCCCGAGTCGGGACCCAGCCAGATGTACATCAAGACCCACCCGGTCCCCTTCGGTGAGTACGTGCCGTTCCGGGACGTGCTCGCGAACCTCATCGGACGATTCGACCGCGTCCCACGGGACTTCATCGCGGGGGAGGACC
Organism: Actinomycetes bacterium; assembly: GCA_024641635.1. Classification (GTDB taxonomy): domain Bacteria; phylum Actinomycetota; class Actinomycetes; order S36-B12; family S36-B12; genus UBA10649. The sequence continues at coordinate 57,612 of JAHECS010000001.1, forward strand.
CGGGGAACCTCACCATCGGCGGCGTCGCGGTCGGGAACGTGATCTGCTTCGAGATCGCCTACCGAGAGGTGGTGGACGCGGTCGTCGACGGCGGAGCCCGTCTGATCACGGTCCAGACCAACAACGCCACGTACGGCGGCACGTCGCAGCCGGCGCAGCAACTGGCGATCGAGCGCATCCGGGCGTCCGAGTTCGGCCGCACGGTCCTCGTGGCGGCCACCTCGGGGATCTCCGCGGTCATCGGGACGGACCGCAGCCTCGTCGAGCAGATTGACGAGAACGAGACCGGCTGGATCGTCGCCGAGGTGCCCCTCAACGGGTCACTGACGCTGGCCTCGCGGATCGGCCAGTGGGTCGAGCTGCTCCTGTGCCTCGTCGCCCTCGCGGCCGTCGCCGCCTCCGTGCGAGCGCGGCGACGACGCCGTCGGACCATCGCCTAGGCTTGCCGGGTGGACTCGACGGACTTCTCCGACCTCGGGCGGATCCTTGTGATCATCCCGACGTTCAACGAGCTCAGCACCCTGCCCGTCATCGTCAGGCGGGTGCGGACGTCCGTACCCGCGGCACACATCCTCATCGCGGACGACAACTCGCCCGACGGCACCGGCCGACTCGCGGACGAACTCGCCGCGGACGACGGCAACGTCCACGTCATGCACCGGCTCGGCAAGGAGGGGCTGGGCGCGGCCTACCTCGCGGGCTTCGCGTGGGCGCTCCAGGCGGGCTACGACGTCGTCGTCGAGATGGACGCGGACGGCTCCCACCAACCCGAGCAGCTGCCCCGTCTCCTCGACGCGCTCAGAGGCGCCGACCTCGTCCTCGGCTCGCGCTGGGTGCCCGGCGGACGGACGGAGAACTGGCCGAAGAGCCGTCAGCTCATCTCGCGGGGCGGCACGGCGTACACGCGGGTGATGCTCGGCGTGCCCATCCACGACGCCACAGGCGGCTACCGGGCCTTCCGCGCCCAGACACTGCGGAAGCTGGACCTGCACGAGGTGGCGTCGCAGGGCTACTGCTTCCAGATCGACCTCGCCTGGCGCGCGGTCCAGCGCGGGATGAGGGTCGTCGAGGTTCCGATCACCTTCGTCGAGCGCACCTCCGGAACGAGCAAGATGAGCCGAAGGATCGTCGCCGAGGCGCTCTGGCGGGTCACGGTGTGGGGTGTCGACGACAAGGTCACCCGGGTGCGTCGCCGCGCGTCGGCCAGACGGTCCTCATCGCACGGCGGTGGCGCATGACCTTCCGAAGTCGGCTGCTGGTGTTCGGTTACCCCCTGCTGGAAGTGGCGACCGCCTACCTCGTCGCCCTGTGGCTGGGGTGGGGCTGGATGCTCCTGCTCATCCTCCTGGGATTCCCGGTCGGCTTCGCCCTCATGCGTCGGGCGAGCGTCGCAGCCATGGCCGATATCGAGAGCGCCGCAGCCACCGGTCGGGAGCCGGATGCCAGCCGGCACGCCCTGGCCTTCCTCGGGGGATTGCTCTTCCTCATCCCGGGCTTCTGGACGGATCTCGCCGGACTGCTGCTGGTCGTGCCCCTCACCCAGCGGCTGTTCCGGCGATGGGCCGGCACGTGGACGTCATCGCGCCTCACGACCATCAGGATGCCGGGCGTGCACTACCCGTCAGGAGACGTCATCCAAGGCACCGTCATCCACGACGACAGTCCGCCCAGCCCGCCCACCGTCAGGGGCGAACTCGGCGACTGAGGGCCCTTACGCGGACTTGCGCAGGGGAGTGCGCCGCTCGCCTCGCTGGGCATGCAGGAGCGCGAGGCGCTCGTCGAGGAGGACCTCGAGATCGGCGATGGTACGTCGTTCGAGGAGCATGTCCCAGTGGGTGCGCTGGTGCTTCTCCGGCTTCGACTCCGGCTTGTCCACGTCGGGCCGAACGGCGATCCGGCCACAACGGCAGGTCCACTCGTAGGGGATCTCCTCGGCCTCGACCGAGAACGGGACGACGGTTCGGTGCTCTTCAGGGCACACGTACGTGATGCCAAGCCGCTCGGCCGGCTGCACGTGCGCGTCGGTCTCGTAGCTCAGGGCGCCCAGGCGGGTGCCACGCATCGATTCGCTCATGGTGTGTCCCTTCGACTGCCTCTAGGAGATGACACATATGACGACGGTGGTATTCCCCGGGTTCCTCGTTCCCTGCCGATCCAACGTAAGGATCAGGTAAGGGCGCCCTCGCCACGTGGGGGGCGCCGCTCGCGGCGTCCGATATCCGCTCGTCCGGATATCGGGTGGTCAAATTCGGGCAAGGACCGATCCATCGGTTGGCGCTGGCCGCGGGGGACGGGGACACTGTTTGCGTGAGACGCCGCATCAGCTTCGCGGCCGTCGTCGTGAGCGCGTTGCTCGTGGCGGGGGTCGTTCCTGCGCATGCGGCGGCACCTGCGTTCGACGGCGCGGCGACACCGGCGTCCGTCACGTCGACCGCGCCGGCGTGGCCCACGTCCGGCTGGCGCGCGCGGATGCTCGAGAAGATCAACTGGATTCGCGCCCAGGCCGGCGTTGCTCCCGTCCGGTTGTGCGCGACCCTGAACCATTCTGCGAGCGACTACGCCGCGCTCATGGCGCGCACGAACACGTTCGGACATGTGGCCTCCGACGGCTCCGGCCCAGCGGAGCGGATCCATGCCGCGGGATACCGCTTCCAGGTCGCGGGGGAGAATCTCGGCGCCGGGCAGCGGACCGTCGTCGAGGTCATGCGGGCCCTTCGCGAGTCTCCGTCGCACTACGCGACGATGACCGACCCGCGACTGCAGCATGTCGGCTTCGGCTACGCCCCTGGCGGCTCGTCGACCTACCAGGCCTACTGGGTGCAGCACTTCGGCGTTGGGGGCCGCTGCACCTGACGCGTCAGTCGGTGCCGAACTCCATGGCAGCGCGGTCGAGGCTCTCGACCTCGTCCTCGACCTGCGGCGACTCCGGGGGAGGGGCTGCGATCGCGGCCGCGCCGCCGGGCTCGAGCTCGCCGACAAGACGGGCCTGGCCGGCCAGCAGCTGTCCCTGCGCCGCGTAGAGCTCGAGCTTCGCCCGCGAATCGGCGATGTCGAGGTTGCGCATGGTGAGCTGGCCGATGCGATCGATGGGCCCGAACGCGGCATCCTCGGTGCGCTCCATCGACAGCTTGTCGGGGTGGTAGCTGAGGGCCGGCCCGCGGGTGTCGATGATCGTGTAGTCGTCGCCGCGCCGGAGCCTGATGATGACCTCGCCAGTGACCGCTGACGCGACCCACCGCTGAAGTGACTCCCGAAGCATGAGCGACTGCGGGTCCAGCCAGCGTCCCTCGTAGAGCAGGCGGCCGAGACGACGCCCTTCCGCGTGGTAGTTGGCGATGGTGTCCTCGTTGTGGATCGCGCTCAGGAGTCGCTCGTAGGCGATGAAGAGCAGCGCCATGCCGGGAGCCTCGTAGATACCACGGCTCTTGGCCTCGATGATCCGGTTCTCGATCTGGTCCGCCATGCCCAGACCGTGGCGACCCCCGATCGCGTTGGCCTCGTGCACGAGGTCGACCGCACTGGCGAACGACCTGCCGTTGAGCTCGACGGGACGGCCCTGGACAAAACGGATCGTGACGTCCTCGGTGTCGATCGCCACCTCGGGGTCCCAGAACCGCACGCCCATGATGGGTTCGACGACCTCCATCGAGGTGTCGAGGTGCTCGAGGGTCTTCGCCTCATGGGTAGCCCCCCAGATGTTGGCGTCGGTCGAGTAGGCCTTCTCGACGCTGTCGCGATACGGGAGGTCATGGGATGCGAGCCACTGCGACATCTCCTTGCGGCCGCCGAGCTCGTTGACGAAGTCGGCGTCCAGCCACGGCTTGTAGATGCGCAAGGCCGGGTTGGCCAGCAGCCCGTAGCGGTAGAAGCGCTCGATGTCGTTGCCCTTGAACGTCGACCCGTCGCCCCAGATCGATACGTCGTCGTCGTGCATCGCGCGCACGAGCAGGGTGCCGGTGACGGCACGGCCCAGGGGAGTGGTGTTGAAGTACTGCCGTCCCCCGGACCGGATGTGGAAGGCACCGCACGCAAGAGCCGCGAGCCCCTCGTCGACGAGGGCTGCCTTGCAGTCGACCAGCCGGGCGAGCTCTGCCCCGTACTGGGTGGCTCGGCCCGGGACGGACGCGATGTCCGGCTCGTCGTACTGGCCGATGTCGGCCGTGTACGTACACGGGACGGCGCCCTTGTCACGCATCCACGCCACGGCCACCGAGGTGTCCAGGCCACCGGAGAAGGCGATGCCGACGCGCTCGCCGACGGGCAGGGAGGTCAGTACCTTCGACACGGGACAAACCTAGGCCCCTCGCCCTGCCAGCCCTCCGGTGAGGGTGCCCCAGGCGCAGTGACTCCCCCCAGCGCCCCGACGCCGAACCGATCTACGCTCGACCCGTGGCTCGTGTCCCGACCCGTCTGGACCGCTGGGAGGCGGGCGCCCGCGGCCGGGTGCCCGGACCGGTCGTCTTCCTGCTGTTCGGGGAGCTCAGGCTCCTCGAGGCTCTCTGGCAGCGCGCCACCGGGCGATGGGACGTGCGTTCGGGAGAGTCCGCCATCGGCTACGCCCACGGCCGGCTGGCGGCCGAGCTCGTCTTCGCCAGCGTGGCGGTGATCGAACTGCTCGCCGTGGACATCTTCGTGCCCTGGGACAGGCTCGGGGGTGCCTCGTGGATCCGGTTCGCCGTCCTCATCGCCTCCCTGTACGGCGTGCTGTGGATCGCTCTCTGGATGACGGCCGAGCGCACCCGGCCGCACCTACTCACTGACGACGCGCTCGTGCTCCGCTGGGGCCACCTGGTGATCGCGGAGGTGCCATGGCTCCTCATCGACAGTGTCCGCGTGCATGCTCGCTACACCGATGACAAGGAGCGGTTGACGCATGATGTGCCGCTGCAGGGGACGAACCTCGACATCGAGCTGCGCGAGCCGTTCGCGGCAGCGATGCCCTTCCGCCGTCCACGGACGGTGACGGGGATCAGCCTCGGCGTCGATGCGCCGGAGGCGGCACGGGACCTCATCGAGGCGAGGATCGTTCCCGGGAGGCCAGCGGCCCCGCCAGCCCCACCCGAGTAATGCCGATAATGTGCATTATGACATTTCACCAAAGGGGGACGTTCGCGGAGCGTGACCGCTTCCCCTCCCCGGACGGCATCGAGATCCCACTCCCGTGCCGGGAATGTGGCGGCCCTGGGACGTGACGCAGCCGGGTGAGCTGACGGGCATCGACGTTGGCGTCCGCTCCCGTACGTCGCCAGGAGCCGGCTGCGTATCCCTCGCCGGCACGGTGCGGGACACGCCCCTGCCGCACCCACCCGACTCCCCCATGCGCCCAGCGGTCATCCGGGCAGGATGACCGGTCGTCCGCTGCTATACCGGTCATGTGCTTGCATCTGCAAACGGTCATCGGTCAATTTCTGGACAGGTGTTCGAATCTATCGAACGTCTGTGCGAACATTGGTCAGACGGACTGGTCATTTGACCTGACCGAGCATTTGACTGGTCATGCGGATGAGCACGATGGTCAGACCGGTCAAGTCATCAAGGGCGTGGGTGCTGGTCCGAGCGGTGATGCGGCACGGCTAGGGTGCACGCGTGCCGCTAGACGATCTGGGCTTCGATGTCGGCGTTCGGCGCCCTGTCGACCGAGTCGTCAGCCTGGTGCCCTCGTTGACCGAGGCCGTCGCGCTGGCTCGGCCCGAGGCCCTCGTGGGCGCGACGGATTGGTGCTCCCATCCACCCGGGCTCTCGGCGGTGCGCGTGCGGGGCACGAAGAACCCCGACCTGAAGGCGATCACGGCGCTTCGTCCGGATCTCGTCATCGCCAACATGGAGGAGAACCGCGAGCTCGACGTCACCCGGCTGCGCGAGGCGGGCATCGACGTGTGGGTGACGCGGATCGAGACGTTCGACGAGTCGCTCAGCTCGATCGAGCGGCTCTTCCGTGAGGCATTGGGGTGGTCGGAACCACCGTGGCTCGACGAGGCGCGGCGGCTGTGGGCCAGTCCCGCAGACGTGGGCGGACCCAGGGTTGCCGTCGCCGTGTGGCGAGACCCGTGGATGGTCGTGGGGCGGGACACGTTCGCCGGCGACCTGCTCCGCAGGCTCGGATGCGAGAACGCGTTCGCGGACGCGGACGATCGCTACCCCACTGTCCGACCCGATGAGCTCGACCGGATGGGCCTGGACATCCTCCTGCTCCCGGACGAGCCCTACCCCTTCACCCCGCTGGACGGACCCGAGGCGTTCGAGCACACGCCCACCGTCCTCGTCAGTGGTCGCCTGCTGACCTGGTACGGACCGTCACTGGTACCGGCCCGGAGGTCGCTCGAGGAGCGCATCCGGTCCCGGTGACGGAACCGCAGCCGGAACAGCCCCCATCGGGGCACGAGGTCCGCAGGCTTGGCGCGGCGATCCGCCCGATCCGCAGCAGGTGGTCGACGGCAGCGTCGACGAGATCCGGGTCCAGGCCGGTGCGTCGGGCCACCTCCCCGCGCGTCGAGGCACCCGATTCGACCGCCGTCAGCACTCGGGTGAGCGGCGCGCTCACAGCCGTGAGCCGATCTGGAAGACGCTGACGGCGACCACCCAGGCCACCGACAGCTGCATGGCCACTCCGAAGACGGTCCACCGCATCCCGATCTCGCGTCGCTGGGCGGCCAGCGTCGCCACGCACGGGGTGTAGGCGAGCAGGAACAGCAGGAAGGCCCAGACGGCCGCCGTCGTGTGCCCGCCCGAGCTCGCTTCGAAGTCCGCCTTGACGTAGTCGCCGAGCGTGCCCGGCTGCTCCGATGTGGCCGGCTCCTCAGCCGAGTAGGTCTGTGCCCACGAGGAGATGACCGCCTCCTTCGCGACGAACCCGACGATGAGCGCGCTCGTCGTCTCCCACGTCCCGAATCCGGCGGGCGTGAAGACGGGCGTGATCGCCTGGGCGGTGCGCGCGTAGACACTGTCCTGGACGGGCACGTCACCGAACGCGTATCCGGGAGTGGCGGGGATGGCCTGCAGGAACCACACGGCCATGACGGTGGCCACGATGATGCCGCTCGCCGTGCGGAGGAAGCCGTTCAGCCGCAGCCAGGCCACCGAGGCGGTGAGCCGGACCGTGGGGCGCTGGTACGGCGGCAGGTCGATCACCAGCGGCTCGGAGCCCATGGTCCGCCACAGGGTCGTGCGCAGGGCCAGTCCGACGACGACCACGAACACGATGCTGAGGACGTACATGATGAAGACGACGGTGCCAGCGCTGTCCGGGAAGAAGATCGACGCGACAAGGACGTACACGGTGAGGCGTGCGCTGCACGAGGTGAACGGGACAAGCAGCGCGGTGAGGACCCGGCTGCGCGCGTTCGGAAGGATGCGCGTCGCCGAGATTGCGGGCACGTTGCAGCCGAAGCCGACGATGAGCGGGAGGAAGGCCCTGCCGGGGAGCCCGATGGCGCGCATGAGGCGGTCGGCGACGACGGCCGCGCGTGCCATGTAGCCGCTGTCCTCCAGCAGGGCGAGCAGCGCGAACATGATGGCCATCAGGGGCACGAAGGTCAGCAGCATCCCGACGCCGGCGATGAGGCCATCCACGACGAGTCCCTGCACCCAGGTGTCCCCAAGACCCACCGCGCCGAGGATTGCGACTGCCGTCGAGGTGACCGGACCGCTGAAGAACCAGTCGAGTGCGTCCATGAGCGGGGCCGCCACCGTCGTGGTGAGCACGAAGACCAGCCACATGAACGCCAGGAAGAGCACGGGTCCGAGCACGGGTGACAGGGCGACCCGATCGAAGCGGTCGGACCAGCGCACCCGGCCCTCAGCGAACCGCTGCACGCAGGCGTCCACCGCCCCGTCGATCCAGTCGAACCGCTCGTCGGCGGCGGCGAGCTCGTCCGGCCCGGACGGCGCTGGCATCGGAGCGGGCGGAGGAGACTGCATGACCGCGTCGACGGCAGCGAGGAAGTCTCCCCGGCCCTGCCGGTGGCGCGGATCGATGAGGACGGCGGGGGCGCCGATGACACGCGACAGGGCTTCGGTGTCCACCGCCAGGCCCTGGCGTTCGGCCAGGTCCCCCATGGTGAGGGCAAGCACCAGCCGCTGATCCGTCTCACGCAGCTGCCGGACGAGGTACAGCGACCGAGACAGCCGTCCCGCATCCCCCACGACGACGACGACCTCGGGGCGCTCGCCCGCCGGGACCTCCACGAGCAGCGCGCGAGTCAGCGCCTCGTCCGGCGAGAGCGGATCCAGGCTGTAGGCGCCGGGCAGGTCGATCACGTCGAAGCGGTGGACGCCGTCGTCCAGCAGGCCGCGACCGACCTCGACCGTCGTGCCGGGCCAGTTGCCGACGTCGCGGCGTGCCCCGGTGAGCCGATTGAACAGGGTGGACTTCCCGACGTTCGGGGCGCCGGCCAGGGCCATGACGGGGGTGCCCAGGGGCGCGGCGACCCCACCGCCGTCACTGTGGCAGGAGGGGACGGAGGCGCTCATACCGCTCCCCCGGCGTCCGTATGGACGACCCGGAGCCGACCTGCGGTTCTCGCGTCCACCGCGATCCGGGAGCCATGCACCGAGACGACTCGCGCGCCGCCGACGCCACGCTGCGCCACCGTCACCGTCTCCCCCGGGCGCAGCCCCATCTCGGCGAGACGTGTCCTCTGGGGCCCCTCGACATCGGGTTCCGCGAGTACCGCGGACTCCCCCACCCGCAGGTCGCGAACCGAGCGCACCTCGGTGTTCTGGCCCCTCACGCGCGCGACGGTACCACAGCGTAGTTAGGTAACCCTAAGTACGAAGGTCCCGACCCTCGAGCGAGGATCGGGACCATCGAACGGGCGGTCGGCTACGCGAGGGCCTTCGCCTTGAGCGCGTCGAACTCGGACTGGCTGATGGCACCACTGTCGAGAAGCGCCTTGGCCGAGGAGATCTGGTCGGCGGGCGATGACCCTGAGCCGGCAACCTCCTTGATGTAGGCCTGCTGTGCCTGCTGCGCCTGCGCGTACTGGGCGTTGCGACGCTCCGCCATGCCCTTGCCGCGCGCGATGACGTAGACGAGGACGGCGATGTACGTGAAGAGGATGAGGCAGATGATCCAGACCGCCTTGGGGAACCCACCCATGGTCTTGTCGCTGAACAGGTCCATCAGGATCATGAAGAACAGGAAGAAGTACATGATGATGAAGAAGATCCAGAGCATCTGGATGATGAACGTGCCGAAGTCTGCGGCCATGCCTGCTGTCTCCTATGAGAGTGCGCGCGCGGACCGTCCGCAAGCGCTTACGTGAACTGATGCGTACGGTAGCCCATTCTCGCGAGCTCCTCCACGACGCCGGCGTCGTCGTCCACCACGATCACCACCTCGTCGGGACCACCGATACCCCGGATGAGGTCGCCCTTCATCACGGGCGCGGGGCGGTGATCCGCGTCCGCTCGCAGGACCAGCCGCGACACGGCGATGCCGTGCCGATCGAGCCACAGCTCGGTGTCCCGGCGAGCGCTCTCCGGGCGACCGGAAAGCAGCACGACATCGTGCTCGTCGGCCAGGTCGTGCAGCAGGGCGCGTCCGTGCTCGAGCAGCCCGTCGCCGCCGACCTCGGCGAAGAACGCATCCCAGTCCTTCGGGCGCTTCGACAGGTGGTGGGTGCGGTGCGCAGGATCGGCCAGGACCCCGTCGATGTCGACGACGGCGATCACGACGACGCCAGCTCCTCCGGACGCGGGCAGGCGCACACGAGGTTGCGGTCCCCGTACGCCCCGTCGATCCGCCGGACCGGGGGCCAGTACTTGTCCACGCGCAGGCTCTCGACCGGGAACGCGGCCAGCCGTGCCGGGTACGCATGGCTCCATTCCCCGATGACGCTGTCCGCCGTGTGCGGGGAGTTGCGCAGGGGGCTGTCCTCCAACGGCCACGTGCCGGCCGCCACCGCGTCGATCTCGCCCTTGATGGCGATCATCGCCTCGCAGAACCGGTCCAGCTCGTAGAGGTTCTCGCTCTCCGTGGGCTCGACCATCAGGGTCCCGGAGACGGGGAAGGACATGGTCGGTGCGTGGAAGCCGTAGTCGATGAGGCGCTTGGCGATGTCGTCCACCGTCACGCCCGTCTGCGCGGTGATGCCACGCACATCCAGGATGCACTCGTGCGCGACGAGGCCACGCGCACCCGAGTAGAGGATCGGATAGTGCTCGCGCAGACGCGCCGCGACGTAGTTGGCGCTCAGGATCGCCACCTGCGTGGCTCGGAGCAGCCCCTCCGGCCCCATCATCCGGATGTAGGCCCACGGGATCGGCAGGATGCCCGCGCTGCCCCACGGCGCCCCGCTCACCGGCCCGACTCCCCCGTCGTCATGACCTCGGCCGCCGGGTCCGGCCTCGGGCCGCAGGGGGTGCGAGGGCAGGTAGGGCGCGAGATGGGCGCGGGCGGCCACCGGTCCCACACCCGGGCCGCCGCCCCCGTGCGGGATGCAGAACGTCTTGTGGAGGTTCAGGTGGGAGACGTCGGCGCCGAACTTGCCGGGCTTGGCGAGCCCCACGAGGGCGTTGAGGTTCGCCCCGTCGACGTAGACCTGCCCGCCTGCCTCGTGGACGAGCGCGCAGATGTCGGTGACGGCCGTCTCGAAGACGCCGTGGGTGGAGGGGTAGGTGATCATGAGCGCGGCCAGGCGCTCCGCGTGCTCGCCCACCTTGGCCCGAAGATCGTCGACGTCGACGTTGCCCTCGTCATCGCAGGCGACGACGACGACCCGCATGCCGGCCATGACGGCGCTCGCCGCGTTGGTGCCGTGGGCACTGCTGGGGATGAGGCACACGTCGCGCTCAGGTTGCCCGTTGGCACGGTGGTAGGCACTGATCGCGAGCAGGCCGGCGAACTCACCCTGTGAACCGGCGTTCGGCTGGAGGGACACGGCGTCGTATCCGGTGGCCTCCACGAGCCACGCCTCGAGCGACCGGATCAGCTCGAGATACCCGGCGGCCTGATCGAGGGGCGCGAACGGATGGACGGCCGCGAACTCGGGCCAGGTGATGGGCTCCATCTCGGTCGTCGCGTTGAGCTTCATCGTGCATGAACCGAGCGGGATCATGGCGCGGTCCAGGGCGACATCCCGATCGCCCAGCCTCCGGATGTACCGAAGCATCGAGGTCTCGCTGCGATGGGTGTTGAAGACCGGGTGCGTGAGGAACGGCGACGATCGCTCGAGGTGCGCCGGGACCCCGAGGTCCGGGTCAGGGACGACGTCGCCGTACGCGAGGTCGGCAGTTCCCGGGTTCAGCGTCGAATAGGCACGCCATAGGGCCTCGACCTGCTCGGCCGCCGTGGTCTCGTCGGTCGTCGCGGAGACGGTGTCGGCGTCGACCCGTCGGATGTTGATCCCCTCCGACAGCGCCGCCTCGACCATGGCGTCGGCCTGCCCCGGGACGCTCCACCTGACCGTGTCGAAGACGTCTGTCGCCGCGAGCCGCGCACCCGCCATCCGAAGCCCGGTGGCGAGCACGGCAGCGCGCTCCGCAGTCCGCGCAGCAATGCGGCGCAGCCCGTCCGGCCCGTGGTACACGGCGAACATCGAGGCCATGACCGCGAGCAGGACCTGCGCCGTGCAGATGTTGCTGGTGGCCTTCTCGCGCCGGATGTGCTGCTCACGCGTCTGCAGCGCGAGGCGATAGGCCGGCGCGCCGTCCGCGTCGACGCTCACCCCGACGAGACGACCCGGCAGGCTGCGCTCAAGCCCGGCCCGCACCGCCATGAAGCCCGCATGAGGCCCGCCGAAGCCGAACGGGACGCCGAAGCGCTGGGCGGACCCGACGGCGACGTCGGCGCCCAGCTCGCCGGGCGGAGTGACGAGGGTCAACGACAGCAGGTCGACGGCGACGATGGCCAACGCGCCTCGCTCATGGGCCGCCGCCACGATGGGGGTGATGTCGCGAAGCCTGCCCGACGTGCCCGGATTGCTGACGATGACGCCGGCGAGGTCTCCGTCCGGCAGGTCCCTGTCCAGATCCGCGACAACGAGCGTGATGCCCATCGGCTGTGCGCGGGTCTGCAGGACCGCGAGGGTCTGCGGGTGGGTGTCGGCATCGACGACGACGGTGTGGGACCCGCCCTTCGCCATGCGCACGGCCAGGGTCATCGCCTCCGCGGCTGCGGTCGGCTCGTCGAGCAGCGAGGAGCCTGCCACCGGAAGAGCGGTGAGGTCCTCCACCAGCGTCTGGAAGTTCAGCAGAGCCTCGAGCCGGCCCTGGGAGATCTCGGGCTGGTAGGGCGTGTAGGCCGTGTACCAGGCCGGGTTCTCCGTGATGTTCCGCAGGATCACGCCGGGGGTGTGCGTGCCGTGGTACCCGAGCCCGATCATGCTGGCGACGAGCGTGTTCCGGTGCGCGAGAGCATCCAGCTCGGCGAGGGCAGCGGCCTCGCTCACGCCGCCGGGCAGGTCGAGGCCGCCGTGCCAGCGGATCACCTCGGGCACGACGTCGGACGTGAATGCGTCAAGGTCGTCGTAGCCCAGCAGGCCCAGCATGTGCGCCTGCTCCCGGGCGTCGGGGCCGATGTGGCGGGCGGCGAACTCAAGGCTCATGTGCACCTCGACTGTCGGGTATGCCGGGGCATACGGGGTCGGCGGCCACGGTCGTGGCCGCCGTTCCCCCTCTGTTGCCCGCGCACCGCGCGACCTGAGAGCTTCACCGGGCGGACCCGGCTTTCACCGTCGGTGGGGATCGGCGATCCCGCTTTCCAGAGGTGCCTCTCCCGAGCGGTCCTGCTGCCTGAGAGGTTGTCGGGGAGATTGCTCCTTCGGCGCCTGGTGGTCCAGGTCTCTCCCGCTCGGGATCAGTCAGCGAGGGACATGCTAGTCGCAGGGCGGTCCCCGCGCATCGTGCGCAGGCTGAGGTCAGATGGCGGTACGACGAGCACGGCGGGCGGCCAGCTCGTCCCGCGCTGATGGCGGCTCGACGACGCCACCCTCGGGCTTCTCGCCCGGCAGTTTCGCCAGGGTGCCCTCAACCTCACGCCAGACGCTTCCGACGGCGATGCCGAACACTCCCTGGCCGCCACGGACGAGGTCGACCACCTCGTCGGCACTGCGGCACTCGTAGATGCTCGCGCCGTCGCTCATGATGGTCAGGCTGGCGAGATCCTCGCCGGTGCGCTCGGACAGGTGGTCGACGGCGGCACGGATGTTGGGCAGGGATACCCCCGTGTCGATGAGCCGCTTGACGATCCTCAGCACCAGGATGTCGCGGAAGCCGTAGAGCCGCTGGGTCCCCGAGCCGGCCGCGCCGCGGACCGTGGGCGTCACGAGTCCGGTGCGAGCCCAGTAGTCCAGCTGCCGGTAGGTGATCCCGGCAGCCGCGCACGCAACCGGGCCCCGGTAGCCGATGTCCGCCGGGAGGGGACGCAGCGTGGACTCGTCGAACAGGACCCCCTGAGCCTCCCGCTCGGCCTGGGTCGATACCGCCTGCGGCGTCGCGCCCTCAAGGCTCACTGCGGCCTCCTGCATTCTGAGTCTGGGACTCGGTTCGGTCCAGCGTAGCGCCGGACCCTGTGCTGTCTGTGCCGACGGTAGGCACGCCGATGGCGGCGGTCAATCGACGGCGGCGGCGTGTCGCAGGGCAAAGTCTCAACCTCCTGCTGAGGTTTCGACAGGGGCGACCGGGGCTCGTGGAGGTCCGCAGATCGCCGTTGCGGGATCAGCCGAAGTCCTCCGGAGACACCTGATCGAGGAACTCGCGGAACTTCTCCACCTGGTCCTCGGGCTCGGCCGGCTCCTCGTCGGGAATGTCGATGCCCGCAGCGTCCATGACCTCGACGGCGCCGCGGATGGGGGCATCCACCCGGAGGGCAAGGGCGATCGCGTCGGAGGGACGAGCGCTCACCTCGGCGCCATTGCTGAACGCCAGCACCGCATAGAACACGCCATCCTCGAGTGCGGTGATCCGCACCTCTGTCACCGTCACTCCGAGGGCCGCCAGGATGTCGCGCAGCAGATCGTGGGTCAGCGGCCGGGGCGGCACGATGCCCTGCTGCGCATAGGCGATGGCCGTGGCCTCGACCGCGCCGACCCAGATCGGCAGGTACCGCCCGCTCTCGCGATCGCGGAGCAGGACGATGGGGTTGTTGGAGGGCATCTCCACCCGCACGCCGACGACCTCGAGATCCAGCACACGGACAGCGTAACCCCGCCTGCGGGGTTCGCGCCCGTCGTCCTACGCCCTGCCGGATCGGATGAGCTCGGCTCGCAGCAAGGTGGCGTGCAGCTGGACGAACAGCGAGGCCAGCTCGCGGATCGTCTCCTGCTCCCGCGCCCGGCCATCGCGGTCGCGCGGCTGCGAGTACGGCGTGGCCATCTGCTCGACGAGGCCGCTCTCCCGGTCGGCGACGACGCGGAAGCTCCGCAGGTGACGAGCCTCGATGCCGAAGGACGACAGCCGCGCCACCACGGTCGAGATGGCAAGTGCGTCCTCGTCGTAGTGGCCCGCTGCCGTGGCCCAGACCAGGCCGATGCCCTCCAGCTGGGCGACGAAGGCCTCGTCGAGACCCGACGCGTCCGCGAGTTCCTCGCGGGTCATGCGCACGCGACCCGCGCCCGGCCGGAAGTCCTCGGGTCGCATCCCCGTCCCGGCCAGTGGCGCCGTCGGTGGGGCATCGGGATCGGGGAGCCCGTCGCTCAGCGACTCCCGGATCACCTTGAGTGGCAGGTACTGGTCGCGCTGGAGGGTCAGCACGGCGCGCAGCTGGTCGATGTCTCGCTGCGTGAATCGGCGATAGCCGGAGACGGTGCGCTCCGGGGACACGAGGCCCTCGGACTCGAGGAACCTGATCTTGCTGATCGTGACGTCGGGGAACTCCCGCTTGAGCAGCGTCAGCACCTCCCCGATGCTGATCGTGCCGGCTACCACTGGCACCGACGCGTCACCGACCCGGTCGGTCATGTCGTCGAGTCGAGTCCGAGCAGGAAGACGAACCGGAACTTGCCGATCTGAACCTCGTCGCCACCCACCAGCTGCTGATCCTCGACACGCACCCGGTTGACGTAGGTGCCGTTGAGGCTGCCCACATCGCGGATGCTCCAGCCCTCCGCGCCGTGCCGGAGCTCAGCGTGGTGCCTGCTCACCGTGACGTCGTCGAGGAAGATCTCCGCCTCGGGAGAGCGACCGACGGCGAGCACCCCTACGGACTGGTCGAGCACGAACTCCTGCCCCTCGCCCGGGCCCCGGTGGACCACCAGCAGGGCGCTGCCGGACGGGAGCTCGAACTGCGTCCCCGACCCCACCGCGCTGATCGACCCCGATCCGGTCCCCGTGCCCGTCGGGATGATCGAGGTGATCGACCCGGTGTGCTCGATCTGGTCGAACGCCTCAGCGCTCAACGGCGATCCGCACGAACCGCAGAATCGATCGTCCGGTGCGGAATCGTGACCGCAGTTGGGGCAGTTCATCTCAGGTTGCCTATGCCTTCTCCACCAGAGCCCGGTAGTCGGCGGCCGTGAGCAGTCCCTGCATCGCCTCCGGGTCCGTCGTCCGCAGCTCCACCAGCCAGCCATCGCCGTAGGGGTCGGTGTTGATCGTCTCGGGAGCCGCGTCCAGTGCGCCGTTCACGGCGACGACCTCACCGCCGACCGGGGCATAGACGTCGCTCACGCTCTTGGTCGACTCCACCTCGCCGCAGGCGGCGCCGGCAGCGAGCGTGCTGCCTGCAGCCGGAAGCGAGACGTAGACGATGTCACCGAGGGAATCCTGTGCGAAGTCGGTGATCCCGAAGACGATCGTGCCGGAATCGGTGGCGCGGACCCACTCGTGCTCAGCGGTGTACCGCAGTTCCTCGGGGTACATCGTTCCTCCTAGTTGGATGTCTCTGGAACTGTAACGGAGATGCGCAGGTCGGTGACGGGCGACGAGGCAAAATCGGCGCCCCTCGTCCGCACCGAGTCGGCCACCCCGCCGGGGATGCTCAGCGCAGCGCCCATGGTCTCGGGGTCGCCGATCGCGAGAATCCGGATCGGCGAGCCGACGGGAACCCCGTCGACCTCGACCCCGTTGCCGGTGTCCGCGAACCAGGTGTCGACCACGACCCGGGTCGACCCCACCGCCATGGCCTCGGCTCCGGCGTCACGAAGCTCCTGGATGGCATCCACGAGCACGGGCGCGTCGACGGCTCCCTCGGGGTCGTCGATGGTGATGGCCAGGCCCGGACCGACCACAGGCGTCGTCCCGGAGACCACCCGCAGCGCCTCGAGCCGGCGCCGAGCCTCCGCGAGGGCCTGGGCCGTCGATCCTGACTCGAGCTCACCCTGAAGCAGGGTCAGCCGGGCCGACTCGGCCTCCAGCCGGTCCTGACGCGCACCGAGATCGTCGAGGATCTGCACGAGGTCCTCGGTACGAGCCGTGCGCCATGGGGCGTCCGCGTCCCCCGGGCGCAGGACCGCGACCGAGACGAGCAGCCCCAGGACGAGGAAGAGCAGGCCGATGACGAGGTGCGGACGGTTCGGCTGGAAGGCCAGCTGCGCGAGCAGCGACCGGCTCGTCTCCTTGGCGGGGTCGTCCGTCATGGCGTCGCGCCTCACGCCCGGAAGAGGATGCGCCTGATGGCGGCCGCGTTCGCGAAGATCCGCATCGCCAGCACCACGACGACCCCGGTGGACATCTGCGCACCCACCCCGAGCTGATCACCGAGGAAGACGAGGAAGGCCGCGATGACGACGTTGGACAGGAAGCTGACCACGAAGATGCGGTCATCGAAGCGCTTCTCCATCAGGGCACGGAAGCCCCCGAAGACCGCGTCCAGCGCCGCCACGATCGCGATGGGCAGGTACGGCTGCATCCACAGGGGAACCACCGGATGCCAGAGGATCCCGATCGCGACTCCGACGAGAAGTCCGATGATGGCGATCACGACCCGGCCCCTTCCTGGTCCGTCTGCGCGAATCTCGGGTCGCGCACCACCCCCGCCGGCAACGCTACGTCACCGGTCGACGTCGTCGACACCAGGCCGTAGTCATCGGCGAGCGTGGCCAGCAGCGCGTCGAGACCGGAGTCTGTCTGCCCGGACGTCGAGGTGCCGACGGCCGAGATGACGTAGGGGCGCCCGATGGGGCGGTAGTTGACGAGGATCGCCTCGCCGGCCCCCCGGATGGCGGTCGTCCCGGTCAGCCGCTCCTCGTTCACCGCGATGCCCACCGCCCCCGTCCGCCACAGGGTGTTGACGATGTCCTGCAGGTCCCGGTCGAGCACGCGGTTGAGCGACCCAGCCTCGGCACCCGGAGCGTCGTCGATCGTCACGGTTACCCCCGGACCGGACAGCTCGGTCACGGCGGCCAGCTGCGCGAGCCGCGACAGTTCGGCCTCCTGCTCCGGCGTGACTCCACCGAGGACGTCAGCGCGCAGGCCGTCGACCGTCGAGGTCTGCCCGTCGACGGTGGCCTGCCGTTCCGCGACGGATGCGGTGAGCGTCGACACCCGCTCCACAAGCGCGTCGCGGGTCGACTGACGCTGCTCGTCCGCGGCCCGAGCGCTGATGACCGCGACGATGATGAGCAGACCGATGACGACCATGGCTGGGACGGCCAGCAGGTGACGACGGCGCCCCGGAGCCCCCGGCTCGGTCGGAGCGACCTGCGCGTACTCGTCGACGACGGCCTGGGCGATGAACCGCTCGAGCAGCCCGGATTCGGACCCGTCCTCGAGGGTGGGAGTGCTCACGAGGCGGACTCGACGACGCCGCGCCAGTGCGCCAGCAGCTGATGAGCCCCCGGCTGGTCCGAGGCCTCCGCGTACAGGGTGAGGCAGGCCTGGTCGTCCTCCGGCAGCACGAGGCACCAGCTCCCGTCGGGTCGCACGACGCGGACCCCGTCGAGGGTGTCGATCTCGGTTCCCTCAGCCTGACGGCGGACGGCGCGCATCGCGGCCGCGCGTCGATGCCACGGCACCGTGACGGTGTGCGAGATGACCGACGTGGCCGGGATCCGCGCGTTGAGCTCACTGAGGCTCATGTCGGTGTCCGCCATGAGCGAGAGCAGCATCATCAGGGAGGACACGGCATCGGGACCCGGGCCGAGCGCCGGCAGCACGAAACGCCCGCGCCCGTCCCCTGCCAGGATCACGTCCGGCTCGACCGCCGCGGCGGCCAGGGCGGAGAAGCCGGCGCCGATCCGCCGGACCGCAGTGCCGTGGTAGGCGGCCACCTCCTCCGCGAGCCGACTCGTCGTCACCGGCACGGCCACGCAGCCGCTGTGCTTCGAGGCGGCCATCAGGTCCAGCATGATCAGCAGCATCCGGCCGTCGTCGATCACCCGTCCGAGCTCGTCCACGATGCTGAGCCGCTCGCCGATGGGGCCGATGCGCGCGCCGATCCGCGCGCCGGACGACACGACAAGACCGCTCAGCCGCCTCAGCGCGGCCTCACGGTGCTGCGGCGGGTCGGCGGCGCCGTCCTCCTCGAGAGCCGCTCCGACTGTCAACGCGTCCAGGCCCAGACGTCCCATGATCATCGACAGCACGACGACGGACGGGCCACCGCCCGCGTCCAGGACGATCCGCGGGTGCGCGCGCCGGATCGCATCGAGGTTGATGACGGACTCCACGTCGTTCGCGTAGTCGTCGAGCACGCGATGGGGAGTACGGATGTCGCCGATGTCCGACGGCAGCGGGCGCCGGAACTCCTTGCGCGTGAAGATCCGCTCGATGGACTCGCGCTGGTGACTGCTGATCTCGCCGCCGTGCGCGTTGAGGAACAGGACATCCAGGCTGTCCGGACGACCCGGCGTGGTCCGCAGGATCACTCCCCCGTCGGAGTACCGGGCCGTGTCGTTCCGGACCAGCGCCGTCGTGACCGCACGGAGGTCACGCAGGTTGATCCCCGCCGCCGTCAGCGCCCCGGCAAGCGCGCGGTTGAGCGCACGTGCGGCACGCGAGTGGTCGCGGCCGACCGTCACGGTGGCGCCCTTGGGCAGCGTTGTCGCGAACGCGGCCGCCAGCCGGACGATCCGCTCGGGAGTCATGTCGACGTTGACGATGCCTCGGACGCCGCTGTCGGAGAACACCTGGCGTTGCGAGGGCGACTCCCACACGACGGACTCGTCGACGACGGTGCCCTCGTCGATCGTCTTTCCCGGGTAGATCATGACGTCCGTGCCGATGACGGCCCCGTCCATGATCGTGCACCCGTCGGCGATCACGGCGCCCTCGAGGACTCGCGCGCCGGGCCGGACCTCGGACGCGCGGCCGACGATCGCCCCGCGCAGGTCGGCGTCGGTGCCGATGAAGACGTTGGGATGCAGCACCGTGTGATCGATGACGGCCCGAGACCGGATGAGGGCGTTCGTTCCGATGACGGTGTAGGGGCCGATGACCGCATCCGCCTCGATCTTCGCGAAGGGCCCGATGTAGACCGGCGGCCGGACGTCCGCGTCGGGCGACAGTTCTGCGCCCGTCGCCACGAGCACGCCCGGCGAGACCTCGAACGCCTGGACGTCGCTGCGCACGCGACCGTCGAGGACGTCACGCTGCGCCGTCCCGTAGCTCGCGAACGTGCCGACGTCCTCCCAGTAGCCGTCCATCACGACCCCCATCACCCGACGACCACGAGCGAGGAGATCGGGGATCACGTCCTGGGCCCAGTCGCTCGGCTCATCGGCGGGGATCAGGTCGAGCACGCGCGGGTCGACGATGTAGACGCCGGTGTTCACCGTGTCGTCGGCCACCTCGCCCCAGCTGGGCTTCTCCACCACCGAGAGCACGCGTCCCTCGTCGTCCACGGAGACCACCCCGTAGCTGCGCGGATCGGCCCGGCGGGCCAGCGCGATCGTGAGGTCCGCGTCGCTGGCCTCGTGGTGCCGGCGCAGGGCGGCGAGGTCGATGTCGGTGAGGCAGTCGCCCGAGATGACCAGCACGTCCTCGTCGGCCAGCCACGCCTGTGCGTACCGCACGCTGCCCGCGGTTCCGAGGGGGCGGGGCTCGGTGAGGAAGCGCATCGCCACGCCCTCGACCCCGTCGGGGCTGAAGTACTTGAGGATGACACTGGCCTGGTGCTGCAGCGTGACGACGCAACGGTCCACCCCGTGCACGCCCAGCAGCCGCACCACCCGGGCAAGCATCGGCTCGCCCACGATGGGCAGCAGCGCCTTGGGGACAGCGGTGGTCAGCGGACGCAGGCGGGTCCCCGCTCCCCCGGCCATCACCACAGCCTGCATGTCAGCCCCGTCGTCACGTCGCTGCGCTGAGTGCGAGCGCCTGCTGTGCGTAGCGTATTCCGGCCCACCAGTAGAGGAAGGTCCCCCAGAGCGCGAACGCCCATCCGAACGCGGTCGCCGCGGCGCCGAAGGTCGGGATCCCGCCGAGAAGCAGCAGCGGGAACCCCCAGAGGAGGCAGAACGTCGCCGCCTTCCCGACGTACGTGACGGGCAGGGCAAGACGTCCCGCTCGCCGCAGCCGCGGCACCAGGGCCAGCAGGAACAGCTCGCGGGCGACGAGGACGGCGACCAGCCACCAAGGCACCAGCTCGCGCAGGGCGAGGCCGACGAGCGTGGCCGCGATGTACAGCCGGTCTGCCAACGGGTCGAGCAGGACGCCGAGGCGGCTGCGCTGGTCGAGCCGGCGAGCGAGATAGCCGTCCACCCAGTCCGAGGCGCCGGCCACGACGAGAAGGCAGAAGGCGGCCACGTCGGCCTGCGGCACGAGGACCAGCCACAGGAACACGGGGACGCCGAGCAGCCGAGCGAAGCTGAGGACGTTGGGCACCGTGAGGATCCGTGACGACAGCTCCTCCGGCCCGGGCTCGTTCACGGCGCCTCCCCGTCGACCGGAACGCCAGCGACGTGCCGACCCCGTCCTCGACGGGGCCGCAGTGCAAGGACCAGCAGGAGCCCGCCGACCAGGAGGAACCCGCCACAGGCGATCGCGAAGGATCGGGTCCACGTGGCGACATCAGGAACCGAGAAGTCGACGCTCACGCTGATCGGCCCGCTGGGGATTCCCGACGGGTGCATGATCACGAGGGTGAGCGGCCGCTCGGCGGGCACGGCGATCGTCGGCCTCCGGCCCACGTCCTGGGCGATCCAGAAGTCCTGCTGCCGGGGCAGCGGCGCCACGGCCACGCCGGGCACCTCGCGCACCACCCAGTCCGAGCCATCTCGGAGAGCCACCGAGTACGGCACCCCTCGCAGGTACGCATCGACGCCCTCGGTGCTGCCCGCCCCGAGGAAGAGCGTGCTGGACGGGTCGGCGGGGTCGCCTGAGTCCACCGACAGGGACACGTCGCCGAAGGGCTCGAGGTACGGGACGGTCGCCTCGAACCGGTCGACATCGACGATCGTCGCGCCCGAGTCAGGGGCCGGGGTGATGCTCCCCGCGTCGAAGCGCAGTCCGTTGTCCGGACCCAGGACCATGGCGACCCAGACGGCGGCGACGCCGGCGGCCAACCCGATCAGCAGCAGGACGCCAGCAAGCAGCCCGAGTACGACTCTTGTGGCCACGGTGTCCTTTCGACCGGCGTGCGTTGTGCTGCCACGCTACAAGTGCGCGCCCCTCCTAGGCGCCAAGCACGAGGTACAGCGTGGCTCCGATGCCGATGAGGACCACCAGGCCCCGGAGCACCGAGGCCGGGAGCCTGCGCGCCAAGCGCCCTCCCACGTACCCGCCGGGCAGGGAACCGACGGCCAGTGCCAGCGCCGCCAGCCACACGACGGCCCCGCTCATCGCGAAGACCACGGCGGCGGTGACGTTCGCACAGGCGGCGAGGATGTTCTTCGCGGCGTTGGATCGCTGGGGATCCGTGTCGTAGACGAGCCCCAGCGCCGCCATCAGCATGACCCCCTGGGCCGCGCCGAAGTAGCCGCCGTAGATGCCGACGAGGCCGGTCCACGGCCACACGGCGTGCCGCCCGCGCACCCGGTGGCTGCGCACCGCGCGCCTCAGCAGGGGTTGCACCGCGACGAGGACGGTCGCGAGACCGACCAGCCAGGGCACGACGGCCGTGAAGACCCGGCTCGGCAGCGCCACCACGAGACTGGCACCCGCGGCGGCTCCCACGATGGTGGCCGCGATCGGGAGTGCGAGCCGACGCATCCGGTCGGCCAGCTCCTCGCGGTATGCCCAGGCCGAGGCGAACGAGCCCGGTGACAGTCCCGTGGTGTTGGTGCCGTTCGCCGCGACAGGCGGGATCCCCGCTGCCAGGAGGGCCGGGTAGGTGATGAGCGTGCCTGACCCGACAGCGGCGTTGATGGCGCCGCCGGCAAAGCCGGCGACGGCCAGCAGGAGGAAGGTGACCGGCTCCACGATCAGGTCCGGAGCCGGGCGTGCCACCGGCCCGCCTCGCCGCGCACCATCAGCGGCAGCCCGAAGGCGGCGCTCAGATGCTCGTCGGTCATCACGTCGCCGATCTCCCCGGCCGTCACCACGCTTCCCGAGCGCAGCAGCAGGGCATGCGTGAACCCGGGCGGGATCTCCTCGACGTGATGCGTGACCAGCACGAGGGCCGGCGCCGAGGCGTCCGCCGCGAGCCGGCCCATCCGTTGCACGAGATCCTCGCGTCCTCCGAGATCGAGGCCGGCTCCCGGCTCGTCGAGAAGCAGCAGCTCGGGATCCGCCATCAGGGACCTCGCGACGAGCGCTCGCTTGCGCTCGCCCTCCGACAGGGTGCCGAAGGTGCGCCCGGCGAGGGGACCCATCCCCCATTCGGCCAGGAGGAGCGTCGCCCGGGACCGATCAGCGTCCTCGTAGTGCTCGCGCCACCGTCCCGTGACCGACCAGGCGCCAGTCATGACGACATCGAGGACCGACTCCGACGCGGGGATGTCGACCGCCGTCGCACTCGACGCCCACCCGATCCGCGGGCGCAGCTCGGAGAGGTCGACCGCCCCGAGCTCCTCGTCGAGGATGACGACCACACCGGACGTCGGGAACAGGCGGCCCGCAGCGAGCAGGAGCAGGGTGCTCTTCCCGGCCCCGTTCGGGCCCATGACGACCCAGCGCTGGCCCTCGCCCACGTCCAGGCTCACCCGGTCGAGCAGCAGGGAGGTCCCACGGCGTACCACCGCGTCCTGGATCCGCACGACGCTCGCCACGGGGCCACCCTAGGCGCTGGCACGGTGGCCTCGGCACTAGCGTTGACTCGTCATGGACGACCAGAGGCGCACGCTGCTGATCACCCTCTCCGGCAACGACCGCCCGGGAGTCACCCGCCAGTTGTTCGCGACCCTCGACCACCATCCGGTGAGCGTCCTGGACGTCGAGCAGCTCGTCGTGCGCGGACGGCTCATCCTGGCCGTGCTCGTCGAGGTCGGTGGCGACGACGACGCCGTCGCCGAGACCCGGTCCGCCGTTCGACGTGTCGCCGCTGACCTGGACATGGACGTGGAGACGGTCCCCGGCGCAGCCGAGGACGACGAGCGCCGGCGCAACCGCATCCACATCACCATGCTGGGCGCCCCCCTCACCCCCGGTGCTGTCGCAGCTGCCGCGGCGGAGATCGCGGATCGTGGCGGCAACATCGACCGCATCCGTCGGATCGCGTCCTATCCCGTGACGGCGATCGAGTTCCAGGGCTCGGGGGTCGCCGTCGAGGACGTCCGGCGTCCGCTCGCCGCCATCGCCGCGACGCACGGCGCGGACATCGCCGTCCAGGAGGCCGGCCTGGACCGCCGTGGCCAGTACCTCGTCGTCATGGACGTCGACTCGACCTTCATCCAGGACGAGGTGATCGACCTGCTGGCCGAGGAGGCGGGAGTCCTGGCACAGGTCGCCGCGATCACCGAGCGCGCGATGGCCGGCGAGCTGGACTTCGAGCAGTCGCTGCGCGCGCGCGTCGCCCTGCTCGAGGGCCTGCCCGCCTCAGCCCTGGACCGCGTCCGCTCCCGGATCACCCTCACGCCGGGGGCCCGCACCCTCTGTCGCACCCTCACGCGCCTCGGCTACCGCATCGCCCTCGTGTCCGGCGGATTCACGGACATCATCGCCCCGATCGCGGCCGACCTCGGTGTGACCGACGTCCGCGCCAACGCCCTTGAGATCGTCGACGGCCGGCTCACGGGGCGCGCCCTCGGCCCGGTCGTCGATCGACTCGGGAAGCGGGCCGCGCTCGAGGCGTTCGCCCGGCAGTACGCGATCCCGCCGCGGCGGACGATCGCCATCGGTGACGGCGCGAACGACATCGACATGCTGGAGGCAGCGGGCCTCGGCATCGCGTTCAACGCCAAGGCAGCCGCGCGGGATGCGGCCGACACGGCCGTGAACGTGCCGTACCTCGACTCCGTGCTGTTCCTCATCGGCATCACCCGCGAGGAGATCGAGTCCGCGGACGCCCGCGACGGGCTCAACCCCTCGGGACCGCGAATTCCCGCACCCTGAACGCCTGCGGCTGCATCGCGGCATCCGGCAGGGGGAGATCCGACTCGAGGACGGCTATCGCACTCGTGGGGAACTTTGCGGTTGCCGCCGCCCTCCGATCGTCGGCCTCCGCCAGGGCGAGGATGAGCCCGACAAGGCCTGGGTTGTGGCCCACGAGGATGACCGTCGACGCGTCGGTCGAGTGGTCGGCGACCACCTCGCCCAGGGTCTGCGACGAAGCTTCGTAGATGCGCGCCTCGTCGATCTCGACAGCCGAGGCCCAGCGGTCCGACAGCGACGGGCGGGCCAGTGACCAGGTCAGCTGGGCGCGCAGGGCCGTCGACACGAGGATCGCCGGCTCAGCACCGGGGGTCCAGGACACGTGTTCATCGACCCACGTCCCGATCAGGGGGGCGTCCCGACGACCGCGCTCGTTCAGGGGCCGGTCATGGTCGTCGACGCCCCAGGGGTAGTCGCTCTTGGCGTGGCGCACCAGGACGAGCGTCGAGGTTGCCACTACGCGCCCTGGGAGTGGACTCCGCCGTCGACATGCACGATCTCGCCCGTCGTCGCAGGGAACCAGTCCGACATCAGGGCCACGCATCCACGGGCCGCGGGCACCGCGTCGTCGAGGTCCCACGCCAGCGGGGCCCGGGTGGCCCACACCTCCTCGAAGTCGTCGAACCCCGGGATGCTCTTGGCCGCCATGGTCCGGATGGGGCCCGCCGCCACAAGGTTCACCCTGATGCCGTCCGGCCCCAGGTCCCGTGCCAGGTAGCGCGCCGTGCTCTCGAAGGCCGCCTTCGCCACGCCCATCCAGTCGTACTTCGGCCACGCCACCGTGGCATCGAAGTCGAGACCGACCACGGCACTGCCAGGACCCATGAGCGGGCGGGCCGCCATCGCGAGGGACTTGAGGGAGAACGCCGAGACCTGCACGGCAGTGCTCACGTCGGACCACTCGGTGTTCAGGAAGTTGCCGCCAAGCGCGCCCTCCGGCGCGAACCCGATCGAGTGCAGGACGGCGTCCAGCCCGTCGACATGCTCCCGCACGCGGTCAGCGAGCGCGGCGAGGTCATCGTCATTCGTGACGTCGAGCTCGACGATCGGGGCGGGCTGCGGGAGCCGGCCCGACGACCGCTTCGTGAGACCCATGGTCCGGCCGAAGGAGGTGAGGATGACCGTCGCTCCCTCCTCCTGCGCGAGACGCGCCACGTGGAAGGCGATCGACTGGTCCGTGAGCACTCCCGTGACGAGCACGCGCTTGCCGTCCAGCAGCCCCATCGTTGCCTCCGTTCCGACGCGTCGCGTCGTCGTCAGTGCCCCATGCCCAGTCCGCCGTCGACCGGGATCACGGCACCCGTGATGTATGACGCCGAGGCGAGGAACGAGACCACGTCCGCGATCTCGGCCGCCTGAGCATAGCGACCGAGCGGGATCCCGCCGAGGATCGCCGACTGCTGCGACTCGCTCAGCTGGGCCGTCATGTCCGTCTCGACGAAGCCGGGTGCCACGACGTTCACGGTGATGCCGCGTGACCCCACCTCCCGGGCCAGCGAGCGTGCCGCGCCCACGAGACCGGCCTTGGACGCTGCGTAGTTGACCTGGCCAGCCGAGCCGAGGGCCCACACCACCGAGCCGACGAAGACGATGCGACCCGACTTCGCGCGAATCATCCCCTTCATGGCCCGGCGAGCGAGTCGGATGGACCCCGCGAGGTTGGTCTGGAGCACGAGGTCGATGTCCTCGTCCGTCATCCGCATGAGCAGCGTGTCGCGAGTGACCCCGGCGTTCGCCACCAGCAGGCCGACCGGTCCGAATCGCTCCTCGATGTCGGCGAACGCGCTGTCGATCGACTCGGGCGAGCTCACGTCGAGGCGGACGGCGTCGAGCCCGTCGGGCGCCTCACCCGACCGGGAGCCGACAACGACGCTGAACCCGTCGTCACGCAGCCGCAAGGCCGTCGCCAGCCCGATCCCACGGTTCCCCCCGGTGACCAGTGCGATGCCATTCATGTGCCCTCCTCGGTCGTGCCGTCGACGGCCTCCCGCTCGTCGCGCGCCGGACGCAGCCAGATGCTGAGCGGGATGATCCCTAGGGGCAGCCAGGTCGCCACCTGTGGCGCGAACTCGAAGACCACCCCGATTGCCATGAAGTATGCCGCGAAGACCGGTCCGCGCAGGGTTGCCCTGCGGCTCGCCGCCGGATCGCGGCCCGCCTCCCGGGTGAGCAGGTGCGGTGCCCTCTGAAGGTGCCACGCAATGCCCGACCCCAGCAGGCTGATGACCGCGAGCGCACCCCAGTAGAGCAGGCCCACTCCGTCAGCCCCACCGGTTGCCTCGGCCGCGGACGTCTCGCCGTACATCGCGCTGAACCAGGGCAGCAGCACGATCGCAACGAGCCAGCTCGTGTTCAGCCAGAAGATCGCGCCGTTGTAGTCGCGGATCCCGTTGAGGATGCGGTTGTGCGCCTGCCACATGATGGCCACGACGTAGAACGTGAAGAGGAAGGCGATGACCTGCCCGCTGTGGTCGGCGAGAACTCCCCATACCGACTCACCCGCCCCGGGCGCCGCGATGTCCACCAGGGGAAGGACGAGCACGGTGATCGCAACCGCGACCACGGCGTCGGTGAAGTTGATGAGTCGGTCGACGGCACGCGTCCGATTCGCTGCGCGAGGGGCCGCCTCACCCATGGAGCGGGGCCACCGGCTAGACGTCCTCGAGTCGTGACCCGACCTTCACCGTCACCTGGTAGTGGTCCACCTCGCCGTCACGGATGTACCCGCGCACCTGGACCACCTCGAACCAGTCCAGATGGTCCACAGACTTGGACAGCCGCCGCACCGCGTTGCCGATCGCCTCGTCGATCCCGAGCTTGGACGTCCCCACGACCTCGGTCATCCCGTACGTACGTTCGGCCACTGCTCCTCCTGTCATCCCCGGCGGATCCGGGCAAGCGCACGGCCCCATCTTGTCCTACGGTGGTCACATGGCAAAGGGCGATCCGGTTGAGGTCTTCACCATCACCGACGCCCAGCGGTCGCTCAGCGACGAGCAGACCGGACGCACGCGTCGCTATCTGGTGTCGATGGGCATCCGCACGGTGTGCGTGGTCGCAGCCATCTTCGTCCCCGGCTGGCCACGCTGGGTCCTGATCGCCGGAGCGGTGGTCCTCCCCTACCTCGCCGTCGTCGTGGCCAATGCCGGACGCGAGAACGACGAGCCGGGTGAGACCGGTGTCACGGGCCCCGGCCGTCCCGAGCTGCCCGCTGCCGGGCTTGCCATCGGCCGGACCGAGGACCACATCCACCACGCCTGACCGGATCGGTGCGTCGTCGTCGCGCCGTAGAGTGAACGCCGTGTGGTCGTTGCTGCGGACGCGTCGGTGGGCGGGATTCACCGCCGTGGTGGTCCTCGCGATCGTCGCCTTCGGACTCCTGAGCGCCTGGCAGTGGAGCCGCGCCGACCAGAGGCGGGCCGAGCGGGTGGCCCTGCAGACCGCCGTGGCGACGGACCCGGCCCCCCTCGCCTCGCTGGACCTGTCTGCGGAGGCGCTGACGGGCGACGACTGGCGTGCCGTCACGACCATGGGCACCTATCTGCCGGACTCACAGGTCGTCGTACGCAAGCGACCACTCGACGCGCGCAACGGCTTCTGGCTGATGACGGCCCTACGCACCGATCCCGGCCCCGTCGTCTGGGTGAATCGTGGCTGGCTGCCGGCCGGGCAGGATGCCCTGTCCACACCTGACCTGCCCGCACCTCCGGCCGGAGAGGTCCTTGTCACGGGGTACCTGCGCTCGCTTGAGATCACGGGAGCGGACGCGAACGATGGCCTGCCGGCGGGGCAGATCGCCGCCCCCGCCCTGAACCTGCTGCCGCCCCTGCCCGACGCCATCCCCGACTACATCCAGCTGAGCGCTTCGCGCCCCGAGCAGGAGGGGCTGGTGACCCTGCCGATCCCCGACATCGACGAGAGCCGCAACGTGTCCTACGCGATCCAGTGGCTCCTCTTCGCGGCCGTGGCGATCGCGGGATGGTTCTTCTTCCTCCGGCGGGAGGCACAGGAGGATGCCGAGCGCGCAGCATCACCCACGGGCGCCGACGCAGGAAGAGGGTAGGCATGGATCTTGGGCTGAGCGGCCGGGTGTACGTGGTGTCGGGCGGCAGCAGGGGGCTCGGTCGAGCCACCGCGCAGGTGCTCGTCGACGAAGGCGCGAGCGTCGTCGTGCTGGCTCGCAGCGCCGACGACGTGGATGCCGCCGTCTCCGAGCTCGGCAGCTCCGCCGCCGGGATCGTGGCCGACCTTGCAGATCCCGGGACCGCGGCTCTGGCCGTCACGGTCGCCGTCGAGCGGTTCGGCCATCTCGACGGCGGTCTCATCAGCGTCGGCGGTCCCTCGGGCGGTTCGGTCCTGACCACCACCGACGACCAGTGGCGGGCAGCATTCGACTCGGTGTTCCTCGGCTCGATACGCCTCGCACGTGCCCTCTGCGAAGGCATCTCGGCAACGGGACGGGCTCGGACGGGCTCCCTCGCCTGGGTGCTGTCGTCGTCGGCAGTCGAGGTGATCCCGGGCCTCACGACGAGCAACGGTCTGCGACCGGGGCTGGCGATGGTCGTCAAGGACCTCGCGGACGAGGTCGGACCAGCAGGTATCCGGGTCAACGGCCTGCTCCCGGGCCGGATCGCGACCGATCGCATCGCCACCCTGGACGCCGGCACCGGCGACGCCGACAGGGCCAGGGAGCGCCAGGAGGCCGGCATTCCGCTGCGGCGTTATGGAGAACCTGAGGAGTTCGGCCGGGTGGCCGCCTTCGTGCTCAGTCCGGCAGCCTCGTACCTGACCGGTGGCCTGATCCGAGTCGACGGCGGAGCGATCCGGCATCCGTGACCGTCACGCTCGGCCGATGTGATCACAGGGGCTCGATCGAGGCCGCCTGGAACATCACGGCGAAATCAGTCGGCTCGATGGTCACGGTCGCCCCGAACTCCCCCGACACCTCCTCGATCGTCTCGAGGGTGGCGTCCAGCCGTTGCCCCATGACATACCAGCCGACCAGCCGGTACCGCCCGGGCACCACGTCCCGGCCCACCCGGTAGGTGCCACGTCGGCTGAGATTCGCAACAGGGTCGAAGGCCGGCGACAGCGCTGCCGGCACGGCCACGCCATCGAGCTCCACCAGCGAGTCGGACGGACTCACGACCATGAGGGTCCGCTCGTTCCACATCCACGCGCTGTCGCTGTCGATGACGTCTCCGGCCGCGTCCCTCCGCGCGTAGAAGCCGTGGACGACATAGGGCCCGGGGGCCAGGTCGCTTCCGACCCGCCAGCTACGCGACGTCGTGATCGGGGAGACCGGGGACCTGATGTCCTCGTGGGGAGAGTACGTCGCGACCGTTCCTCCCATGGCGGGCGCCAGGCCCGCGCACTCCCTTGCATTGACGATCCAGTTGGGGCCGAAGAGGAACTCGCCACCGAAGCCGGACATCTCCGAACCCTCCTTCAGCTCCGACACGTGCAGCCGCGTCTCGTCGGGGCCGCGGAGGAGCACCAGGGCGGCATCGTCGTCGCAGGAGCCCACGTCCATTCCCTCGGCGGGCGGGACGGGCACCAGCGTCCAGTGTTCACACGCGCCGCCGGCCGCGACGAAGGCATCCCGAAGGTCGTCGAGAGTCTCGTACGTCGTGCCGACCCCCGGGCTCGAGGCCGGCTCCGGCGAAGGGACGATCTGGCCCCCCGAGCAGGCGGCGAGTCCCGCCACGACCAAGCCGAGGGCCACGAGGCCCGTGCGCCGTTTCACTGGTCACCTCCCCGATCAGAAGAGGCCCAGCACCATTGTCCTCCCACAGCACCATCGACGCGTGACGCGGACGACGTTCAGCAGACGAACCGCCGCGGCGTTCCAGAGGCCCTAGGCCTGGATCGGGTTGCCCGACTCCCGGAACTGCGTGCGGTAGAGCTCCGCGTAGACACCGCCGGTCTCGAGCAGCGCCTCGTGCGTGCCGCGTTCGACGATCCGACCACCGTCCACCACCAGGATCTGGTCCGCCTGGCGGATGGTGCTCAGCCGGTGGGCGATGACGACGGAGGTCCGCCCCTCGAGGGCGTTGCTGAGGGCTCGCTGCACGGCGGCCTCGCTCTCGCTGTCGAGGTGGGCGGTCGCCTCGTCGAGGACCACGACGCGCGGGCCCTTGAGCAGCAGGCGCGCGAGAGCGATCCGCTGCTTCTCGCCACCGGAGAGCCGGTGGCCACGATCGCCGACGACGGTGTCGAGTCCGTCGGGGAGCTGCTCGATGAGACCGGCGATCTGGGCGTCCGCGCAGGCCCTCAGGAGCTCCTCCTCGGTCGCGCTGGGCCGCGCGTACAGGAGGTTCGCGCGGATCGTGTCGTGGAACATGTGCGCGTCCTGCGTCACGACCCCGACGCCGTCCCGAAGCGAGTCCAGGGTGACATTGCGGATGTCCACGTCGCCGATGCGGATGGCGCCTTCGGTGACGTCGTAGAGACGACTGAGCAGAGCGGTCGTCGTCGTCTTGCCCGCGCCTGACGGGCCCACCAATGCGGTCAGTGTCCCGGCAGGCACGACGAAGCTGACTCCGCCGAGGACGTCGACGCCGCCGGCCAGGGTCTCCTCGCGGGCCACCGACTCGAGCGACGCGAGAGATACCTCACTCGCCTTGGGGTAGTGGAACGAGACATCCTCGAAGGCCACGGAGAGGGGGCCGGCCGGCAGCGGACGGGCGTCTGCTGCCTGCGTCACCATGGGCTTGAGGTCGAGCACCTCGAACACCCGCTCGAAGCTGACAAGGGCCGTCATGACGTCGACGCGGACGTTCGACAGCGCCGTCAGGGGGCCATAAAGCTGCGCGAGCAGGCCGACGAGCGCCAGCAGGGTTCCGATCGTCAGCACATCGCGAATGACGAGGTTGCCACCGAGCCCGTACACGATGACGGTGGCCAGGGACGCGACCAGCGAGAGGCCGGTGAAGAACCACCGGTTGGCCATGGCCATGCGCACGCCGATGTCTCGCACCCGCGCGGCTCGCGAGGAGAACAGCGACGCCTCGTCGTCGGGACGGCCGAAGAGCTTGACGAGCAGGGCGCCCGCCACATTGAAGCGCTCGGTCATCTGCGTCGACATGTCTGCGTTGAGCCCCATCTGCTCACGGGTCAGAGCCTGCAGACGACGGCCCATCCATCGTGCGGGGAGGAGGAACAGCGGCACGAGCAGCAGCGAGACCAGTGTCACCTGCCACGACAGTGCGAACATCGCGACGAGGACGATGACAGCGGAGATGAGGTTGCCGAGGACGCCGCCAAGCGTGGAGGTGAAGGCCTGCTGGGCGCCGATGACGTCGCTGTTGAGGCGTGAGATGAGGGCGCCTGTCTGGGCGCGCGTGAAGAAGGCGACCGACTGGCGCTGGACGTGGTCGTAGACCTCCGTGCGCAGGTCGTAGATGAGCCCTTCCCCGATCCGCGACGAGTACCAGCGGCTGACCAGGCCCAGGCAGGCGTCCACGATCGCCAGCCCCGCCATCAGGAGGGCCGTCGTCGTGACGACCGACGCATCGCCCTGCGAGATTCCCTGGTCGACCAGCCGCGGGATGAGCAACGGCTGCGCGACGCTGAGCAGCGACACCAGCACGAGCGTGATCAGGAAGACGACGATGAGACCGCGGTAGGCAGCCGCGTATCCGAAGATCCGCCGGACGAGCGCTCGGTTGATCTTGCGCCCCGCGACCGACCGGTCCCGGGTCATCGACCGGTACATCATCCAGGAGCTGTCCATCGACATGTCAGGCACTGCCTCCCAGCAGGACCTTGAGCTCGGCGATTCGTCGCGTCTGCGCCGCGCGCTCGCGTGCCAGCTGGTGATCCGACGTGTCGGCTCCGTCGAGGAGGTGCTTGAGCTCCGAGACCGCTCCGGGGAGGGCCGCGAGCATCGGGGCAACGAGGTCGGCCAGGTAGCCGTCCCACTCGTCGAACGGCACCCGGGCGATCGCGATGCCGAGGCGGACGGCCTCCTCCGCCTCGACGTAGCGTCCGCGGGCACAGATCTCCAGAGCGCGTGAGTAGCCGACCCGCGAGACGAGCGGCGCCGTGCCGGCAAGGTCCGGGACGAGTCCGAGGGAGGTCTCCCGCATCGCCAGCTTGGCATCGTCGGCGACGATCATGAGGTCACAGGCGAGGGCCAGCTGGAACCCGGCACCGATCGCGTGGCCCTGCACGAGGGCGACGGTCACCTGAGGCACACGCCGCCACCAGGCGAAGGCAGCCTGCGCCTGCTGGATGAAGTCATCGATCCGCTCGTCGGAGTAGTGGGCAAGCGAGAGGATCGACTCCTCCCCCGGCACACCCTCGGGGGTGAGCATCCGCCGGTCGAGGCCGGCCGAGAAGCTCGGGCCCTCACCCGAGAGCACGATCACGCGCACGTCCGGCTCGATGATCCCGGGGATCGCCGCAAGCCGGCGCCAGGTCGCAGGGGTCTGCGCGTTGCGCGCCTCAGGATTCGTCAGGGTCACCCGGACGACAGCGCCGTCACGCTCAACCCGTACATGGTCGTGCTCGCCGTAGCCGTTCACGCTGCTCCCCATCGTCACGCCAGTTCAACCAGATCCGCGTAGTCGTCATTCCACAGGTCCTCGTCCCCGTCCGGGAGGATGAGAACGCGCTCGGGGTTGAGAGCGGCCACGGCACCCGGATCGTGCGTGACGAGGACCACCGCTCCCTCGTACCGGGACAGGGCGCCGAGCACCTCCTGGCGGCTCGCCGGGTCGAGGTTGTTCGTCGGCTCGTCCAGCAGGAGCACGTTGGCTCCCGACACGACGAGGCAGGCCAGCGCCAGCCTGGTCTTCTCGCCGCCGGACAGGACGCCGGTCGGCTTCTGCACCGCATCGCCCTCGAACAGGAAGGAACCGAGCACCGTCCGCTGCCGCGTGTCATCGAGGTGCGGCGCCGCGTGGCGCATCGTCTCGAGGACGGTGGCGGTGGGATCCAGGGTCTCGTGCTCCTGGGCGTAGTACCCGACGACGGCGCCGTGCCCCGGCTCGACCTCGCCGGTGTCCGGACCGTCGACGCCGGCCAGGATGCGCAGCAGCGTGGTCTTGCCTGCGCCGTTGAGCCCGAGGATGACGACCCGGCTGCCGCGGTCGATCGCGAGGTCGACGTCGGTGAACACCTCGAGCGATCCGTACGAGCGGGACAGCCCCGAGGCGGTGAGAGGCACCCGTCCGCAGGGCTTCGGCTCGGGGAAGCGCAGCGCGGCGACCTTGTCCGATCGACGGACCTCGTCGCTGGAGCTCAGGATGCGGTCGGCGCGCTTGAGCATCGACTGGGCCGCCTTGGCCTTGGTCGCCTTGGCCCGCATGCGCTCGGCCTGGGTGCGCAGGGCCTCCGCCTGCTGCTCGGCGTTGCGTCGCTCCCGGCGGCGGCGGCGCTCGTCGGCCTCGCGCGCGGTGAGGTAGGCCTTCCACCCCATGGCGTAGGCGTCGATCTCCCTGCGGTTCGCGTCGAGGTGCCACACCTTGTTGACCGTGTCCTCGAGCAGGGCGGTGTCGTGGCTGATCACGATGAACCCGCCCTCGTAGCCCGCGAGGAACTTGCGCAGCCAGCGGACCGAGTCCGCATCCAGGTGGTTCGTCGGCTCGTCGAGCAGGAGGACGTCGGCGCCCCCGAACAGGATCCGAGCCAGTTCCACGCGTCGCCGCTGCCCGCCCGAGAGGGTCCCGAGCGGCTGTCCCAGGACACGCTCCGGCAGACCGACGCTGGCCGCGATGGCGGCGGCCTGGGACTCGACGGCGTAGCCGCCGAGGGATTCGAACTCCGCCTCGGCCCGCGCGTAGCGGGAGATCAGGCGGTCACGCTCGGCCTCGTCGGTCGTGCCCATGCCCAGGCTGGCCTCCTGCATGCGCCGCACGACGGCGTGCAGGCCGCGGGCAGAGAGGATCCGGTCGCGCGCGATCTCCTCCGGATTCCCTGAGCGAGGGTCCTGAGGCAGGTAGCCCACGGTGCCGGACACGTTGACCGCCCCTGACGCGGGCATCGTCTCCTGCGCAAGGATCCGCGTGAGCGTGGTCTTGCCGGCGCCGTTGCGCCCCACCAGCCCGATCCGGTCGCCCTTGGCGACGCGCAGCGAGGCGTTCTCGAGCAGGAGGGCCGATCCGGCCCGCACCTCGAGGCCGGTGGTGGAGATCATGGTGATCGCAGTCTAGGCGGCGCGCATCGGCCGCCCGTCGGCTGTGGCGCCCGGGCGGGGGGACGCAGGGCGACGGGCGTGAGGCTCGACGCTCGAGGGCGTGTCAGACGTTGAAGCCGAGGGCGCGCAGCATCTCCCGGCCGTCGTCGGTGATCTTGTCCGGACCCCAGGGCGGCATCCACACCCAGTTGATCCGGAAGTCGTCCACCACCTCGGTAAGGGCCGATCGCGTCTGGTCCTCGATCACGTCCGTCAAGGGGCAGGCCGCGCTGGTCAGGGTCATGTCGACGGTGGCGATGTTCGCGTCGTCGACGCTGACCCCGTACACGAGCCCGAGGTCGACCACGTTGATGCCGAGCTCGGGATCGACGACGTCCTTCATGGCCTCGATGACGTCGTCCTCGTTCGCGATGGTCATGACGTGCTGGTTCCTTCCTGGTCCGGTCCGATGCCCGCCTTCGCCTCGGCATCCTGCAACGCCATCCACGGCAGCAGGGCGCACTTGATGCGGGCGGGGTACTTGGCGACCCCGACGAAGGCGATCCCGTCTCCGAGGACCTCCTCGTCCGGGTCTGCCGCGCCCTTGCTGTGCATGAGCTCGACGAAAGCCTGACGGACGGTGTCGGCATCGGCGGGCGCAGCGCCCGACACCATCTCGGACATGACGCTGGCACTCGCCTGCGAGATCGAGCAGCCCTGGCCCTCGTAGCCGATCACGAGTCGCCCGTCGTCATCGAGGGAGACCTGGACGGTGACCTCGTCCCCGCAGGTGGGGTTGACCTGATGGGACTCGCCCGAGGGCTCGTCGATCAGACTCCGCCCTCGGGGGTGCTTGTAGTGGTCCAGGATGATGTCCTGGTACAGCGACTCGACGTCCACGTCACACCCCGAAGAAGTTCTGCGCGGCGAGGATGCCCTCGATCGCGACATCGATGTCGGACGTGTCGTTGTACACGTACGTCGACAGGCGTGTCGTTGCCGGGACCCCGAAGCGGCGACACGTCGGCCACGCGCAGTGATGCCCGACACGGACGGCGACGCCTCGGTCGTCGAGGAACTGGCCCACGTCGTGCGGATGCAGGCCCTCGACCACGAACGACACGGCTCCCCCGCGATCCTCGTTCGTCATGGGTCCGATGATCCGGACTCCGCGGAGATCGGCCAGACGCTCGAGCGCGTAGCCGGTCAGCGCATGCTCATGGGCCTCGACCCGGTCCATGCCGAGCTCGGTCAGGTAGTCGACGGCAGCGGCAAGGCCTACCGCCTGGGCCACCATCGGCGATCCGGCCTCGAAGCGCTTCGGGGGTGCAGCGTAGGTGCTGTGCTCCATGAACACGGTCTCGATCATGGATCCCCCCGTGATGAACGGGGGCATGGCCGCCAGCACCTCGGGGCGGCCCCACAGCATGCCGATGCCCGTGGGCCCGAGCATCTTGTGACCGCTCCAGCCGACCAGGTCGGCCCCGAGGGCCGAGACGTCGACGGGGGCGTGCGGGATGGACTGGCAGGCGTCGACGACGCCCAGCGCACCCACCGCATGAGCGCGATCCATGATCCTTCGGACCGGGTTGACCGTGCCGAGGATGTTGGACTGGTGAACCACCGACACGACGCGCGTGGTGTCGTCGATCAGCGAGTCGAGGTCGTCGAGCTCCAGCCGACCGTCGTCGCTGACGCCGATCCACCGCAGTGTCGCCCCGGTCTTGGCACAGACCTCCTGCCACGGCACCAGGTTGGCGTGATGCTCCATCTGGGTCACGACGATGGAATCGCCCGGCGCCAGCACGAACCTCGGGTCGACCTCGGCCCCATGGGCCGCCTTCGCGGTGGCATTGGAGAAGGCATAGGCGACGAGGTTGAGGCTTTCGGTGGCGTTCTTGGTGAACACGATGTCGTCCGTCTCGGCCCCCACGAACCCGGCTATCCGACGCCGAGCCGACTCGTAGGCATCGGTGGCCTCCTCGGCGAGCTGGTGCGCCCCCCGGTGCACTCCGGCGTTCGCCGTCTCGTAGAAGGCGCGCTCGGCATCGAGGACAGACGTCGGCTTCTGGCTGGTGGCGGCACTGTCGAGGTACACCAGGGGCTTCTCACCGCGCACGGTGCGCTGGAGGATCGGGAAGTCCTTCCGGATCCGGTCGACGTCGAGCGGCAGCAGCACGAGGACCCCTAGGACGCCGGCGTCGTGACGAAGCGCTCGTAGCCCTCGGACTCGAGCACCGCCGCCAGCTCCGGACCACCGCTCTCCACGATCCGACCGTCGACGAACACGTGCACGTGGTCGGGATGGATGTAGCGCAGGATCCGGGTGTAGTGGGTGATGAGGAGCGTCCCGGCGCCCGTCTCCTCCCGGAAGGCATTGACCCCCTCCGACACGACCCGCAGCGCGTCGACGTCGAGACCGGAGTCCGTCTCGTCGAGAATCGCGATCTTGGGCTTGAGCATGGACAGCTGCAGGATCTCGTGCCTCTTCTTCTCGCCGCCGGAGAAGCCCTCGTTCACGTTTCGCTCGGCGAAGGACGGATCCATCTGGAGAACGCCCATGGCGTCCTTCATCTCCTTGATCCAGGTCCGCAGCTTGGGGGCCTCTCCGCGCACCGCCGTCGCGGACGTGCGCAGGAAGTTCGACACCGAGACTCCGGGTACCTCGACCGGGTACTGCATGGCCAGGAACAGACCGGCCCTGGCCCGCTCGTCCACCGACATGCTGAGGACGTCCTCGCCGTCGAGCGTGATGGTCCCGCTGGTCACGACGTACTTGGGATGCCCGGCGATGACGTAGGCGAGCGTGGACTTGCCCGAGCCGTTGGGGCCCATGACCGCATGCGTGCTTCCGGACTCCACTGACAGGGAGACTCCCCGCAGGATCTCCCGAGGGCCGGTGTCGGTGACGACCGATGCGTGCAGGTCGTCTATGGCCAGGACGCTCATGCGTTTTCCTCTGCTCTCATGTTCGCGGTGATGGGCGTGGGGTCGATCTCGACGACGGCTGACTGTCCCTCGCCGATGATTCGGACGGCGTAGGTCGGGACCGGGAAGATCGCCGGAAGACTGAGCGGCGCGCCGGTGCGCAGGTCGAAGGCCGAGCCGTGCAGCCAGCACTCGATCGCGCACCCGTCGACCTCGCCCTCCGACAGTGACACGTCGGCGTGCGAGCAGCGGTCGTTGATGGCGAAGACACCCTCGTCGGTGCGGACGACGGCCATGGCCGTGCCCTCGAGGACCACCCGCATGGCCGAGTTCGGTGCGAGTTCGTCGAGCAGGCACGCATGCGTGAACGAGCTCACTGCACGGCCTCCTCGAGTGCGGTCTCGATCTCCGCATCCATCCCCAGTCGCTGGGCGATCCGTCCGAGGATCGCGTCGCGCCACTCGACGCTGGGAATGCGTGTCAGGACGTCGACGAAGAACCCCCGCACGACGAGCTGCCGGGCGATCCGCTCGGGAATGCCGCGTGCCATGAGGTAGAACAGCTGCTCGTCGTCGAACCGGCCGGTCGCGCTCGCGTGCCCTGCGCTCGCCACGTCGCCGGTCTCGAGCTCGAGATTGGGGACCGAGTCGGCGCGGGCACCGTCGTCGAGGAGCAGGTTGCGGTTCATCTCGTAGGTGTCCGTGCCGGTCGCAGTGCGACGGACCAGCACGTCACCGATCCAGACCGTGTGCGAACCCGCACCCGCGAGTGCCCCCTTGTAGACGACGTTGCTCGAGCAGTGCGGCTCGTCGTGCTCGACGAAGATGCGGTGCTCGAGGTACTGGCCGTCGTCGGCGAGGAAGGCACCCAGCAGCTCGGCGGATCCGCCGGGGCCTGCGTAGGACACCGAGGGCAGCATGCGGACGACACGGCCTCCGATGGTCACGACCGCTCCGACGAACGTGGCGTCGCGGCCGACGCGCACCGGCCAATGCCACAGGTGGGTGCGCTCGGCCGGTCCGTCCATGACCGAGAGCATGGTCAGCTCGGCCCCGTCGCCGACGTCCGTCACGATCGTGCCGCTGACGTCGACTCCCGCATCGTGGACCAGCACGACGGTGGCGCGAGCGTGCCGCCCGATCCTCACGTCGACATGCGCGTAGTTGAGGGCGACGTCGCCTCGGAGCTCCACGACGATCGGCGCGTCCAGGACCGCGTCGTCCGGAATACGCACGGTCACCGCGCTGTGCACGCCGGCCCGCGCGATGGCGGACGGCCTGTCCGTCGGCAGCCACCAGGTCGGCTCGAGGGCCGC
The DNA here is from genome assembly GCA_024641635.1 of Actinomycetes bacterium. GTDB lineage: Bacteria > Actinomycetota > Actinomycetes > S36-B12 > S36-B12 > UBA10649. The sequence continues at coordinate 96,320 of JAHECS010000001.1, forward strand.
CACCGGGACAGCCGAGACGTACGGCGACGGCTCCGCGGTCAACGTGCCGGCGTCGGACGCCGGCGACATGAACGGCGCGAGGGCGTCCATCGGGGCGAAGCGCCACTCCTCCTCGCGCCCCTGCGGGATCGGGAAGGCATCGACGTCGCTGGATGCGACGCGCGGCGAGTGATCAGTCGGCGGGGCCTCAAGCACGGTCACCCGACAGCACCTTCCATCTGCAGCTCGATGAGACGGTTCAGCTCGATGGCGTACTCCATCGGCAGCTCGCGAGCGATCGGCTCGATGAAGCCTCGGACGATCATGGCCATGGCCTCGTCCTCGGTCAGCCCTCGGGACATGAGGTAGAACAGCTGGTCGGCGCTGATCTTGGAGACGGTGGCCTCGTGCCCCATCGACACGTCGTCCTCGCGCACATCGACATACGGGTAGGTGTCGGAGCGCGAGATGTCGTCGACCAGCAGCGCATCGCACTTGACGGTGCTCTTCGACCCGTGAGAGCCCTCGAGGATCTGCACCAGGCCGCGGTAGGACGTGCGACCGCCGCCACGCGCAACCGACTTGGAGATGATGTTCGACGACGTGTTCGGGGCCGCGTGCACCATCTTCGCGCCTGCGTCCTGATGCTGGCCCTCGCCAGCGAAGGCGATCGAGAGCGTCTCGCCCTTCGCATGCTCGCCGGTCATCCAGACGGCCGGGTACTTCATGGTGACCTTCGAGCCGAGGTTGCCGTCCACCCACTCCATCGTGGCACCTGCATGCGCGACCGCGCGCTTGGTGACCAGGTTGTAGACGTTGTTCGACCAGTTCTGGATGGTCGTGTATCGGCAGCGCGCGCCCTTCCGCACGATGATCTCCACCACAGCGGAGTGCAGGGAGTCGCTGGAGTAGATCGGCGCGGTGCAGCCCTCGACGTAGTGCACGTACGCGTCCTCGTCGACGATGATCAGCGTGCGCTCGAACTGGCCCATGTTCTCGGTGTTGATGCGGAAGTAGGCCTGGAGCGGGATCTCCACGTGCACGCCCTTGGGCACGTAGATGAATGAGCCGCCCGACCACACGGCCGTGTTGAGCGCCGCGAACTTGTTGTCTCCGACGGGGATCACGGAGCCGAAGTACTCCTTGAACACCTCCTCGTGCTCACGAAGGGCGGTGTCGGTGTCGAGGAACAGCACACCCTGCTCCTCCAGGTCCTCGCGGATCTTGTGGTAGACCACTTCGGACTCGTACTGCGCCGCGACGCCCGCGATGAGGCGCTGCTTCTCCGCCTCGGGGATGCCCAGACGGTCGTAGGTGTTCTTGATGTCAGCAGGCAGCTCGTCCCAGCTGGTCGCCTGCTTCTCAGTCGAGCGGACGAAGTACTTGATGTTGTCGAAGTCGATCCCGTTGAGATCGGACCCCCACGTGGGCATCGGCTTCTTCTGGAACAGCCGCAGGCCCTTCAGCCGCAGCTGCAGCATCCAGTCGGGCTCGTTCTTCTTGGCCGAGATGTCCCGCACGACGTCCTCGTTGAGACCGCGTCGCGCGGAGGAGCCGGCCGCGTCCGTGTCGCGCCATCCGTACTCGTAACGACCGAGCTCGTCGATCGTCGCAGCCTGGTCCTGTGCTGCTGTGCTCATGCGGACACCTTTCCGATCGTTCGTTCGGGCGGGGTTGACGGGGACGTGCGGGAGTGCGGGGCCTCTGCGGCGATGACGGCGGTGCACACCTCATCGCCGTGGGCGAGAGTGGCCAGCCGGGTCACGTGCCGTCCCATGACCCGGGCGAGCTCCGTGGTCTCCGCCTCGCACAGGGCCGGAAACTCGCGGGCCACGTCGACGACGGGGCAGTTGTGCTGGCACAGCTGAACGGCCACTCCCCCGAGGGGCTCGACGGCCGCCGCATAACCGGCGAGCGTGAGCGCATCGGCCACGTCCTCCGGCGTCGCACCCCCCGTCGGTGTGGGGATGCCCGCCGCGAGCCGCCGGGCGCGATCCGCCGCGAAGGCCTCGACCGCCTCGACGCCGTACGCGTCGGACATGAACCGGATCGCCGTGACGGCCAGGTCGTCATAGGCCTGGTCGCAGGCCGATCGGCCCGCGGGCGTCAGCGAGAAGACCGCACTCGGTCGACCCCTCCCCCGCTTGGGGCTCGGGCCGTAGGGAGCCCGGTCGTGCGAGACGACCAGCCCCTGGTCCGTGAGAGCGGCCAGATGCCGGCGCATGCCTGCAGACGTCATTCCCAGCGAGGCAGCGAGTTCGGCCGTGGTCGCCGGGCCCCCCTGGAGCAGGGCGCGCGCAACCCGCTCGGCCGCCTCTCCGGGGAATTTCACAACGACATTGTTGCGTAAATGCCCGGACATGCCAATCGGGGGGGTCCCCGCGGGTGCCCCTATGCTCCCTGCGTGCCCGATCCCGCCGTGCGTGTCGAGGACCTCGTGGTGCGGTACGGCAGCCGCGCAGCCGTCTCCGGGCTGTCCTTCGACGCCAGCACCGGCCAGGTCACGGCGCTCGTGGGTCCCAACGGCGCAGGAAAGACCTCCACCGTCGAGGTATGCGTCGGCCTTCGCAGCGCCGCAGCCGGCACCGTGGAGGTGCTCGGCACGAGCCTTCCCGCCTCGGGATCCGCCCGGTCCGCGCTGCACCAGCGGGTCGGGGTCATGCTTCAGGACGGCGGGCTCTACCCGTCCGCGCGTCCCCTCGAGCTCGTGCGGCACGTCGCCGCGCTCTACCCCGATCCGCACGACCCGGCCGGCCTCCTCGACGGTCTCGGCATAGATCCGGGCACCCGGACCCCGATCCGCCGCCTCTCCGGCGGCGAACAGCGCCGCGTGGCGGCCGCGACCGCTCTGGTGGGACGACCGGATCTCGCCTTCCTGGACGAGCCGACGGCGGGGCTCGACGCCATCGCACGCCGATCGTTCCACGACCTCGTACGAGAGCTCGTGGGCGCGGGAACGACGATCGTTCTGACCACCCACCTGATGGACGATGTCGAGCGCCTCGCCGATCGCGTGGTCGTCGTCGCCGGGGGCCGGTCGATCCGCCAGGGCACCGTGGCCGAGCTGGTGGGGCAGGTCGAGGGCGTGTCCTTCCGAGGCCCCATGCACGCCGACCTCTCCGGGTTGCGTGCGGTGCTGCCCGGCGACGCCACGGTCGTCGAGGCGCCCCCCGGTCACTACCGGGTCGACGGGGCAGCGGATCCGATGGTCCTGTCCGCGATTGCGGCGTGGTGCGCACAGCACGGGATCCGCACGGGCGACCTCAGCATCGGTCGGCGTTCCCTCGAGGATGTCGTCGTCGAACTCGTGGGTGACCTGTGAGCGCGGGCTTGGCTGCCTCGTCGCGGCGCCGCAGCCTGGCACAGGCCTCATGGGAGACCCGCCTGCTGCTCCGCAACGGCGAGCAGCTGCTCCTCACCGTCGCGATACCTATCGGCCTCCTGCTCGTCCTCACGCTGACCGACGTCATCTCCGACGCCAGCGACCCGGATCGGGTCGCGCGCGCCCTCGCCACGGTTCTCTCCGTCAGCGTCATCAGCTCGGCGTTCACCTCCCTGGCCATCGCCACCGGCTTCGAGCGGCGCTCCGGGGCCCTTCGCTTCCTCGGTACGACGCCCCTGAGCCGTTCCGAGCTGCTCGCCGGGAAACTGCTCGCGACGGCGCTCGTGACCGGGCTCTCGGCGGGCGTCGCCTGCGCGACCGGACTGCTCGTCGGCTGGCGGCCGGCCGCCGGGGCGGCGTGGGCGATCCCGATGCTCATCCTGGGCACCGCCACCTTCGCGGCATGGGGCATGGCGCTGGCCGGACTGCTGCGTGCCGAGGCGGTCCTGGCGGTGGCCAACGGCGTCTTCCTCGTCCTGCTGATGTTCGGCGGAGTTGTCATCCCGGTGGCGTCACTACCCGGACTTCTCGGCGACCTGGCCGCGTGGCTGCCGTCCGCAGCGCTGACCGAGTCCCTGACCAGCGCCCTGGTCGACGGCGCGGCCCCGTCGGGTGCCTCCGTCCTCGTTCTCACGGCCTGGCTGGCCGTGGGGGCGGCTGTGTCAGCCCGCACGTTCCGCTGGTCCTAGGCTTGACGGCGTGACCAGCACGCTTGCCGAAGCAGGCTCCGCCATCGGGGGCGGCCGCTCCCCGCGCGGCGTCCGAGGCGTGTACATCGCCAACCTCGTCGCCCAAGCGGGCATCGTGGTCACCGGCGCGGTCGTCCGGATCACGGCGTCCGGCCTGGGCTGTCCCACCTGGCCGGAGTGCGTCGACGGGTCGGTGACGCCCACCTCGCAGCAGTCGGAGTCCTGGCACAAGTACATCGAGTTCGGCAACCGACTGCTGACCTTCGTCCTCGTCATCCTCGCCCTCGGAGCAGTCGCCGCTGCGCTCGTGGACCGACGCCGACGGCGGCGCGCCGATCTGCCCGCCAGACCTGCCGTGACCGCCCTCGCGTTCGTCCCGCTCCTGGGCACAGTCGCCCAGGCCGTGCTCGGAGGCATCACTGTCCTGACCGGGCTTCACCCGGCCACCGTCGCGGCCCACTTCCTGCTGTCCATGACGATCATCGCGGGCGTCGTGGCCCTCGTGGTGCGCTCGGGCGACGCGGGCGACCGGCCGATCACGTGGCTGACTCCTCGACCCGTGCGGGTACTTGGCTGGCTCCTGGTGGCGACGGGCGGACTTGTCGTCTTCCTCGGGGTCCTCGTGACCGGGTCGGGCCCGCACAGCGGAGACGATGCTGCCGAACGCCTCGGTTTCGACCCGCGAACCGTCGCCTGGCTGCACGCCGACGTGGTCCTCCTCTTCCTCGGCCTCGTCGTCGGGCTGCTGGTCGCCTTGAGCCTGCTCGGAGGACCTCGGACTGCCGTCCGACGATCCTGGCTCCTCCTCGCCGTCACCCTCACCCAGGGCGCCGTCGGCTACCTCCAGTACTTCACCGGACTGCCCGAGGTCCTCGTCGGGATCCACGTCCTCGGTGCCTGCCTCGTGTGGATCACGGTGCTCTTCGTCCCGGCGGCGCTTCGCAGCCGTGGTGGGACGGGCGACGCCGCACCTGCGGACGACGGGCTCGCGACGGTCAGATGAGGAACGGGTCCAGCGCGACCAGCAGGAACAGCAGCGCCAGGTACGTGATGGACCCGTGGAACATGCGCATCGCCGTTGCCGTGGCATCGCGAGAGCCGGCGATCACTCGGCGGCGCAGCAGGTACGCCTCCCACAGGAAGGCTGCGCCCAGCAGGGTGGCGCCCACGCCGTAGACCCAGCCCATCGAGGCCACCGGAACGAGAACGAGTGACACGACGACCATGGCCCAGGCATAGCCGATGATGCTGGCCGTCACCTGCACGTCGCTCCTCACGACCGGCAGCATGGGCACGCCGGCGGCCGCGTAGTCGTCGCGGAAGCGCATCGCCAGCGGCCAGTAGTGCGGCGGGGTCCAGAAGAAGATGATGAGGAACAGCACGACGGGCGTCCACGACAGTGAACCGGTGACGGCAGCCCAGGCGATGAGAACCGGCATGCAGCCCGCGGCACCACCCCAGACGATGTTCTGCGACGTGCGTCGCTTCAGGAGCATGGTGTAGCCGACGGCGTAGAAGGCGATGGCGAGCAGGGCCAACGCGGCAGCGAGTGCATTCGACGTGACCAGCAGCACGACAGCGCTGAGTACGGCAAGGATCCCGCCCTGCCAGAGCCCGGCCCGCACGCTGACCACACCCATCGCTGCGGGCCGATGGAAGGTACGGCGCATGATCGCGTCGATGTCGCGGTCGTACACGCTGTTGAAGGTGTTGGCCGAACCCGCCGCCAGCGTGCCGCCGATGAGGACCCCGAGGGTCGGCACGAGCGGCGGTAGCCCACCTGCGGCGAGGAACGTGGTCGGCACCGCCGTTGCGAGGAGGAGCTCGACGATTCGCGGCTTGGTCAGGGCGACGTGCGCGCGCACCCGGGCGGCGGCAGAGACCTGGCCATCGGGCCGCATGTCGATCGCCACCTGTCTCCTTCGTGCGGTGCAGCGGCCAGTCGGGCCGGTCTCCACCCTACCCGTGCCGAAGGCGCCGCCCGGCGCGAGGCGGCTTCGCTAGGGTCAGGTCATGACTTCCAAGGCGACCTCCGCAGAGTCCCCTGACGCCCTCGAATGGGGCGACGACGACGACCGAGCCGTGCGGTATCTGCGCGCACTTGCCGCCGACGCAGTCCAGCGAGTGGGCAATGGGCACCCGGGTACGGCCATGTCCCTCGCGCCGGTCGCCTACCTGCTCTTCCAGAAGGTCATGCGCCACGACCCGCGAGATCCGGCGTGGCTCGGACGGGATCGTTTCGTGCTGTCGCCAGGGCACTCGAGCCTCACGCTCTACAGCCAGCTCTTCCTGTCGGACTACGGCCTGTCGATGGCCGACCTCGAGGCGTTCCGCACGTGGGGCAGTCGCACGCCCGGACATCCGGAGCACGGCCACACCGCAGGCGTCGAGACGACGACTGGGCCGCTGGGCCAGGGACTCGCGACCGCGGTCGGCATGGCGATGGGGGCGCGCTACGAGCGCGGTCTCCTGGATCCGGACGCCGCCGACGGCACCAGCCCGTTCGACCACCGCATCTGGTGCATCGCCGGTGACGGGGACCTCGAGGAGGGCGTCACCTCCGAGGCGTCGTCACTCGCCGGCCTGCAGCGCCTCAACCGCCTGGTCGTGCTCTACGACGACAACCACATCTCCATCGAGGGCGACACCGCCATCGCCTTCCACGAGGACGTCACCGAGCGCTACCGCGCCTACGGCTGGGCGACGCACAAGGTGGACATGAACGCCGACGGCTCGATCGACGTGGCCGGAGTCCACGCCGCGATTCGCGCGTCCCTCGCAGAGCGGGACCGGCCCACCTTCATCCAGGTGCGCAGCATCATCGGCTGGCCAGCCCCGACGCTGCAGAACACCGGCAAGGCGCACGGGTCCGCCCTCGGCGAGCCCGAGGTGCGGGCCACCAAGGAGGCCCTCGGCCTTGATCCGGACGAGCATTTCGCCTTCCCCGCCGACCTGCTCGGGCGGGTTCGGGCCAACCTGCGCCACCGAGTCGACGGGGTGCGGGCGTCCTGGGACGCGGCCTTCGCGGACTGGCGGGCCGCACAGGCGCCTCGGGCCGCCCTCCTCGACCGGCTGCTCGCCGAGGATCTGCCGGACGGCTTCGAGTCCGCCCTGCCGGCCTTCCCCGTCGGGAGCTCGGTATCCACCCGCAAGGCCTCCGGCGACGTGATCAACGCGATCGCCGACGTCATGCCCGAGCTGTGGGGCGGCTCGGCCGATCTCGCCGAGTCCAACAACACGACCATCGAGGGGGCGGCCAGCTTCCTGCCGACCGGCTCGCCGGTGCCGAACGGTTCCCCCTACGGTCGGGTGCTGCACTTCGGGATCCGCGAGCACGCCATGGGCGCGATCCTCAACGGCATCGCGCTGAGCCGACTCACTCGACCCTTCGGTGGCACGTTCCTCGTCTTCTCCGACTACATGCGCGGCGCCGTGCGCCTCTCGGCCCTCATGGACACAGCCGTGACGTACGTGTGGACTCATGACGGGATCGGCCTCGGCGAGGACGGCCCGACGCACCAGCCCGTGGAGCACCTCTGGGCGCTACGGGCCATCCCCAATCTGTCCGTGGTACGGCCGGCCGACGCGAACGAGACGGCCGCCGCCTGGCGGGCGACCCTGCACCAGCGGCACCCGGTGGGTCTGGTGCTCACCCGGCAGAACCTGGCCGTGCTCGGCACCGACCCCGACACGGTCCGCAGCGGAGTCGCCCGAGGCGCCTACGTGGTGGCCGACTCCGACCAGCCACAGGTCCTCCTCCTCGCGACAGGCTCCGAGGTGGCGCTGGCACTCGACGCCGCCGCCGCCCTGGAGCGCGCGGGGGTCGGCGCACGCGTCGTGTCGATGCCGTGCCTCGAATGGTTCGAACACCAGGACTCGGCGTACCGCGATGCGGTCCTGCTGCCGTCCGTGCGGGCACGCGTCGCGGTCGAGGCCGGGGCGACGCTCGGCTGGTACCGCTATGTCGGCGATGCCGGGCGCGTGGTCGGACTCGACCACTTCGGCGCGAGCGCCGACGGGCCCACGCTCTACCGGGAGTTCGGCATCACCGCGGAGGCGATTGTCTCCGCGGCCCACGACAGCATCTCCGCCGCGGCTCGACGCTAGCGGCTCACCGACGACGCCGGAGGAGCAATCGGATGGCTACGAACCCTCGCATGCAGGCTCTCACCGAGGCGGGCGTGTCCGCCTGGCTCGACGACCTCAGTCGGGACCGCATCACGTCGGGGAGCCTCGCGCAGATGATCGAGGAGCTCTCGATCCGCGGCGTGACCACCAACCCCACGATCTTCGACAAGGCGATCTCGAGCGGCGCCGACGCCTACGCCGAGCAGCTCCGCTCGCTTGCAGCGGGGGGCGCCGATGTCGACGCGATCATCCGCGCGCTCACCACGGATGACGTCCGCGCGGCGTGTGACCTGTTCCACGACCTCTGGGCATCGACGGACGGCGAGGACGGTCGCGTATCCATCGAGGTGGATCCGCGCTTGGCGCACGACACCGATGCCACGATCGCCCAGGCCAGGGAGCTCTGGGCGACCGTCGATCGGTCCAACGTGCTGATCAAGATCCCTGCCACCCTCGAGGGGCTGCCCGCCATCACCGAGGTGATCGGCTCGGGGATCAGCGTGAACGTCACCCTGATCTTCTCCGTCGACCGGTACCTGTCCGTCGTCGATGCCTACGAAAGTGGCCTGGAGCTTGCCGCGTCGCGTGGCCACGACCCCTCGACCATCCGGTCGGTGGCGAGCTTCTTCGTCAGCCGGATCGACACCGAGGTGGACCACCGGCTCGAGGCACTCGACTCGCCGGAGGCGACCGCTCTGCTCGGGAGTGCGGCCATCGCAACGGCCCGCCAGGTCTGGCAGTCGCACCTGGAGGCCTGTGCCACAGACCGGTGGCGCGCGCTCGGCACCGCGGGCGCCCATCCGCAGCGACCGTTGTGGGCCTCCACCGGCGTGAAGAACCCCGCCTACGACCCGACGAGGTACGTGGTCGAGCTCGTCGCACGCGGCTGCGTGAACACGATGCCGGAGGCGACCATCGACGCCGTTGCTCAGCAGGGGGTCGTGCCGAACGACTCGCTCTCGGGGACGTCGGAGGCGGGCGACGAGACGTGGTCGGCACTAGCCGCCGTAGGCATCGACTCGGACGACGTCTTCGCCGTCCTCGAGCGGGAGGGCGTGTCCAAGTTCATCGAGTCCTGGGAGCAGCTTCGCTCGACAGTGGCCGCGGCCGCAGGACGGGACGCGTGACGTGAGCCCGCATCGGCACGCGGCACCGAGCGGGAATCCCCTCCGGAACCCGCTGGACCAACGCCTGCCGCGGGTGGCCGGGCCATGCGGCATCGTCCTGTTCGGCGTCACGGGCGACCTCTCCCGGAAGAAGGTCATGCCGGCCATCTACGACCTGGCCAACCGCGGTCTGCTGCCTCCGGGTTTCGGCCTCGTCGGGTTCGCTCGCCGAGACTGGGAGGACCAGGACTTCGCCCAGATCGTGCACGACTCCGTACGGGAGCACGCTCGTACGCCCTTCCGTGAGGAGGTCTGGCGCCAGCTCGCCGAGGGCATCCGGTTCGTGGCCGGGGACATCGCCGATCCGGAGGCCTACCTTCGACTCAAGGGAGTCGTCGAGGAGCTGGACGCGTCCCGGGGCACCGGCGGCAACCACGCGTTCTACCTGTCGATCCCGCCCGGCCTGTTCCCGCCCGTGCTCGAGCACCTCAAGACCTCCGGTCTCGCCGAGGATCGCCCGGACGCCTGGCGCCGCGTCGTCATCGAGAAGCCCTTCGGGCATGACCTGGCGAGCGCGGAGGAGCTCAACCGCATCGTCGACGACGTGTTCGTCCCGGGGTCGGTGTTCCGCATCGACCACTACCTCGGCAAGGAGACGGTCCAGAACATCCTCGCCGTGCGGTTCGCCAACACGATGTTCGAGCCCCTGTGGAACAGCAACTACGTCGACAACGTGCAGATCACCATGGCCGAGGACATCGGCATCGGAGGCCGGGCCGGGTACTACGACGGCATCGGTGCGGCTCGCGACGTGATCCAGAACCACCTGCTGCAGCTGCTGGCGCTCACCGCCATGGAGGAGCCACTGTCCTTCGCCGCCGACGACGTCCGGATCGAGAAGGAGAAGGCGCTGAGGGCGGTCGTCCTCCCGCGGGAGCTCGGCAAGCACACCAGCCGCGGCCAGTACGCGAACGGCTGGCAGGGCGGGATCCCCGTGCTCGGGTACCTCGAGGAGGAGGGCATCGACCCGCAGAGCGCGACGGAGACGTATGCGGCCATCCGGGTCGACGTCGACAACCGGCGCTGGGCCGGGGTGCCGTTCTACCTGAGGACCGGCAAGCGGCTCGGCCGGCGGGTCACGGAGGTCGCTGTCGTGTTCAAGCGGGCGCCGCACCTGCCCTTCGCGAAGACAGCGGTCCAGGAGCTGAGCAACAACGCCCTGGTGTTCCGGATCCAGCCGGACGAGGGGATCACCGTTCGGTTCGGCTCGAAGGTGCCCAACACCACCTCGGTGCAGGTCCGCGACGTGACGATGGACTTCGAGTACGGGGAGTCCTTCGTCGACTCCAGCCCGGAGGCCTACGAGCGACTCATCCTCGACGTCCTCCTCGGCGATCCGCCGCTCTTCCCTCGGCACCAGGAGGTCGAGCTCGGGTGGGAGATCCTCGACCCGGTGCTGGACTACTGGGCCGCGCACGGGCAACCGGACCAGTACGTGTCGGGCGGATGGGGGCCCCAGTCCTCCTACGAGATGGTCGCCCGCGACGGGCGCACATGGAGGCGGCCATGATCCGGCTCGACAACACCAGTGGCGGCGCGGTCGCCGCGGCCATCGCTGCCGAGCGGCACCGGATGGGGTCGGCGGCCACCGGCATGGTCCTGTCGCTGCTCATCCTCAGCGACGAGGAGTACCAGGCCGACGCGACGGCCGCGGCCGTGAACGCGGCGCGTCAGCACCCGATGCGCATCGTCACGCTCATCCCCCGGCCCAGCAGGAACGAGCCGAGGCTCGACGCGGAGATCGCCGTCGGCGGTGACGACGGACCCGGCGAGGTGGCCGTCCTGCGCCTGCGGGGACAGCTCGCCGAGCACGCGAACTCCGTGGCCATCCCGCTGCTCCTCGCCGACACGCCGGTGGTGGCCTTCTGGCCGGCCGAGGGGCCGGACGTGCCGTCCGAGGATCCCATCGGCCGGCATGCCCAGAGACGGATCACCGACTGCGCCACCGCAGACGACATCGTCCGTGAGCTGGCCCGTCGCAAGGAGGGCTACCGCCCGGGAGACACCGATCTGGCGTGGACCCGACTCACACCCTGGCGGTCAGCGCTCGCGTCGGTCCTGGACCGCCCCGCCGGTGCCATGTCGGGCGCGACGGTCAGCGCCGAGGAGGCCAACCCAAGCGCCCTGCTCCTGGTCTCGTGGCTCAGCCACAGCCTCCGGGTTCCCGTCGAGCTCGTCGCCAGCGACGGCCCGGGAATCACCGAGGCACGGCTGTCCACCGGCGAGGGCGACATCGTGGTGAGCCGCAGCAACGGGTCCACCGCCCTGCTGTCGCGGCCGGGCATCCCGGACTCGCGCATCGCCCTCCCGCGGCGGGACCTCGCAGCACTGCTGTCCGAGGAGCTGCGCCGCCTCGATCCCGACGAGGTGTACGGCGACGTCATCACCCACCTGGAGCTGCCGTGATCGTCGACGTGCTCCGGCACGCAGATCCTCGGGCGGTGGCCGAGTCGACGGCCGCGCGACTCATCACCACTCTCGTGGAGCGCATCGACTCACGGGGCCGCGCCCACCTGTGCCTGACCGGGGGCGGCATCGGCACCGCGGTGCTGGCCGACGTTGCCCGCAGTCCCGCGCGCGATTCCGTGGACTGGTCGCGAGTCGACATCTGGTGGGGCGACGAGCGCTACCTGCCCGAGGGGGACGCGGATCGCAACGAGACGGGCGCACGCGCCGCGCTCATCAGCCTCGTGCCGATCACCGAGGCCCGCGTGCACGCCATGCCCGGACCCTGGGAGTCCGGGTCGGACGTGGACGTCGCGGCCTCGATGTATGCCGCTGAGCTGGCGGCCGCGGCGCGGCCCGAGGACCACGGCCCCTATCCGTCCATGGACGTCCTGCTGCTGGGCATAGGGCCGGACGCCCACGTCGCGTCCCTGTTCCCCGGCCAGCCGGCGCTGCACGACGAGCGCTCGGTCGCGGCCGTGCGCGGCGCCCCCAAGCCGCCCCCGACCCGGATCACGCTGACGTTCCCGACGCTGAACGCGGCACGGGAGACGTGGATCCTCGCAGCCGGTGTGGAGAAGGCCGGCGCGGTACGACTGGCGCTGTCGGAGGGGGCAGGCCGCTTCCAGGTGCCGGCGGCCGGGGTCCGTGGTCGCGATCGCACCCTGTTCCTGGTGGACGAGGAGGCGGCGTCAAAACTGCCGGCCGGGATGGGCCGGCCGGTGGCCTAGTTGCCTCGGAGCTTCTGCAGGGCCTCTTCGAGGATGGCCGCGCCGTCCTTGTCGGAGCGTCGCTCCTTCACGTAGGCAAGGTGGGTCTTGTACGGCTCGATCTTCGGTGGCGCCGGCGGATTCTCCTTGTCGGGACCTGCCGGGAGCCCGCATCGGGGACAGTCCCACTCCTCGGGAACCGCGGCGTCCGCGGCGAAGCTCGGACGGGACTCGTGGCCCCGCGAGCACCAGAACGACACCCACATCCGCGGAGCGGCTTCGCCTCGCTCCGCCTCGCCCATCGGTCCCGCGCCTACGCGGCTACCTCGGATCGCACTTCCGCCCGCCATGTTGAGCCCTTCTGTCAGGCCGCGGTGCTGACCAGCAGGCCGACGGCGACGATGCTCGCCGCCCAGACCAAGCCGAGTCCCACGGTGAGTCGATCCAGGTTCTTCTCCGCCACCGAGGATCCGCCGACGGATGAGCTGACGCCGCCGCCGAAGAGGTCCGAGAGGCCACCGCCCTTGCCGCGGTGCAGGAGGATCAGCACCACCAGCAGGACACTCGTGATCACGAGGATCACGGCCAGTGCGATCGTGATCGCAGTGATCATTCGGACTCCAGGGTTGTCAGGTCCGCGTCGGGCGCGGACCTGTAGAGAATAGTCGCAGGATACGTCGTCGGTTCAGCCAGCCCTGCTCAGGACACCAATTCCGGCGGATGCAGGCGGAACCGCACGATGCCGACGAACTCGTCCGGGTCGAGGCTGGCGCCACCGATGAGGGCCCCGTCGACATCTGCCTTCGCCATGATGCCGGCCACGTTCGACGACTTGACCGACCCGCCGTACAGGATGCGCACCGCTGCGGCGGCCTCGGCCCCGAACGTCTCGGCGACTCGGGCGCGGATCGCGCCGCAGACCTCCTGCGCGTCCTCGGGGGTGGCCACCTCGCCGGTGCCGATCGCCCACACCGGCTCGTACGCGATCACCAGCCCGGCCACCTGCTCCGCCGTCAGTCCGGCGAGATCCGCATCGAGCTGAGCGAGGACGTGGGGCACCTGGTCGCCGGCCTGCCGCACAGGCAGTCCCTCGCCCATGCAGACGATGGGCACGAGGTCGTTGCGCAGCGCCGCGTGAGCCTTGGCGTTGACGACCTCGTCCGTCTCCCCGTTGTACTCGCGTCGCTCGCTGTGGCCGACGGTGACGTACGTGCATCCGAGCTTGTGCAGCATGGCGCCACTCACCTGGCCGGTGTACGCGCCGGAATCCTTGATCGACAGGTCCTGCCCGCCGTACTGGATGTCGTACCTGTCCCCGTCCACCAACGTCTGAACGGACCGGATGTCCGTGAAGGGCGGCAGGACCGCCACGTCCACGGCTGCGAAGTCCTCGTCGTTCAGCGCGAAGGCGAGCTTCTGCACGAGTGCGATCGCCTCGAGATGGTTCAGGTTCATCTTCCAGTTGCCCGCCATGAGCGGCTTGCGATCGGCCATCAGTTGTCCTCCTCCAGAACGGCGAGTCCGGGGAGGGTCTTGCCCTCGAGGAACTCCAGGCTGGCACCGCCACCGGTGCTGATGTGGGTGAACGCCGACTCGTCGACGTCCAGGATCCGGACCGCTGCGGCCGAATCGCCGCCGCCGATCACGGTGAGGGCCGACGAACCGGCCATGGCCCGCGCGACCGCCAAGGTGCCCGCGGCGAACGGCTCCATCTCGAACACGCCCATGGGCCCGTTCCAGACCACCGTGCCCGCGTCCGCGATCTTCGATGCGAACAGCTCGCGGGTGCGCGGTCCGATGTCCAGGCCCATCCAGCCGTCCGGGATCGCGTCAGCGTCCACCACCCGAGTCGCGGCGTCGGCCGCGAACGCGTCCGCGATGACGAAGTCGACCGGGAGAAGGAGCTCGACGCCGCGTGCGGCAGCCTGCTCGATGAAGCCCCGGACGATCTCGATCTGGTCGGCCTCGAGCAGGGAGTTCCCGACGCCGTGACCCTGTGCGGCCAGGAAGGTGTAGGCCATTCCCCCACCGATGAGCAGCCGGTCGACCCGGGTGATGAGGTTGCCGATCACGCCGAGCTTGTCGCTGACCTTGGAACCGCCGAGGATGACGACGAACGGTCGCGCCGGTTCGGCCATGATGCCGCCGAAGACGGTCGCCTCCTTGTGCACCAGCCGACCCGCCGCGTTCGGCAGCAGCCGGGCCACGTCGGTCACCGACGCCTGATTGCGATGCACGACGCCGAAGCCGTCCGACACGTACACGTCGGCGAGCGCGGCCAGCTCCGCCGCGAGCGCCTGGCGCTCCTCGGCGACCTTGCTGGTCTCGCGCGCGTCGAACCGGATGTTCTCCAGCAGCATGACGTCGCCAGGCTCCAGGGCTGCGGCCATGGCCCGCGCGTGCGGGCCGGTGATGTCATCGGCGACCTCGACGTCGTCGTCGAGCAGCTCGCTGAGCCGATCGGCGACCGGCTGCAGAGTCAGCCCGGGCACGACCTCGCCCTTCGCCCGTCCGAGGTGCGCGATCACGACGACCTTCGCCCCGTTGTCGCGCAGGTAGGTCAGGGTCGGCAGCGCGGCACGGATGCGGCCGTCGTCGGTGATCACCTTCGTGTCGTCCGGGCCGTCGGGACCGTCGGCCAGGGGGACGTTGAAGTCCGCCCTGACCAGCACGGTCCGCCCGGCGACCTGGAGGTCGTCGAGTGACTTCATCCGAGGCTCAGAGCTTCGAGCCGACGAGGCCGACGAGATCGACGAGGCGGTTGCTGTAGCCCCACTCGTTGTCGTACCAGCCGAGCACCTTGACCATGTTGCCGTTCACGTTGGTGAGCGAGGCGTCGAAGATGCACGAGGCCGGGTCGGTGACGATGTCGGTCGAGACGATCGGATCCTCGGTGTAGACGAGGTAGCCCTTCATCGGACCGTCGGCGGCGGCCTTCACCGCTGCGTTGATCTCGTCCTTGGTGGCAGCCGTCTTCAGCTCGACCGTGAGGTCGGTGGCCGAGCCGGTCGGGACCGGGACGCGCATGGCGTAGCCGTCCAGCTTGCCCTTCATGTTCGGCATGACCAGGCCGATGGCCTTCGCGGCGCCGGTGCTCGTCGGGATCATGTTGAGGGCGGCCGCACGCGCGCGACGCAGGTCCTTGTGCGGGTAGTCGAGGATGTTCTGGTCGTTCGTGTACGCATGGATGGTGGTCATCAGGCCGCGCTCGATGCCGAATGCGTCGTCGATGGCCTTGGCCATCGGGGCGAGGCAGTTGGTCGTGCAGGAGGCGTTCGAGATGATGTTGTGGGTCGCTGGGTCGTAGTCCTGATCGTTGACGCCCATGACGATGGTGATGTCCTCGCCCTTGGCGGGCGCGGAGATGATGACCTTCTTTGCTCCGGCCGCGAGGTGCTTCCCTGCGGACTCAGCATCGGTGAAGAAGCCCGTCGACTCGATGACGATGTCGGCGCCGACCTTGGCCCAGGGCAGGTTGGCTGGGTCGCGCTCGGCGAACACCGGCAGCTTCTTGCCGTCGATGACGATCTCGCCCTCGCCCGCGACGACGTCCTTGCCCAGCCGGCCGAGGATGCTGTCGTACTTGAGGAGGTGCGCGAGGGTCTTGGTGTCGGTCAGGTCGTTGACACCCACCACCTCGACGTCGGCGCCGCTGGTCAGCAGCGCTCGGTAGAAGTTGCGACCGATTCGGCCGAAGCCATTGATGCCGACCTTGATTGTCACTGCCTGCTCCTCGTTGACCGACCACGAACGTGGGCTTCCGGGCACCGTGCCCGCAAACGCTTCCATCCTAGTCATGGGGCGTTACCGAAGTGTTACCGGAATGCCGGCTCGACGTCCGTTCTGATCGTGGTGCGACAGGCGCCGTGGCTTACTACGGGAGCATCAGGTCGGGGCCGAGGGCGGACTCCGTGCTCGGCACCCCGAGCTCCTCGGCCCTCTTGTCGGCGAGGGCGAGCAGCCGTCGGATCCGTCCGGCGATCGCGTCCTTCGTCATGGGTGGGTCGGCGAGCGCCCCGAGCTCCTCCAGGCTGGCCTGCTGGTGCTCGAGGCGGAGCCTGCCCGCAACGACGAGGTGGTCGGGGACGGTGTCACCGAGGATCTCCATCGCCCGCTGCACGCGCGCCCCGGCCGCCACCGCGGCTCGCGCCGACCGTCGCAGGTTCGCATCGTCGAAGTTCGCAAGCCGGTTGGCCGTCGCCCGCACCTCGCGACGCATGCGCCGTTCCTCCCAGGCCAGCACGGATTCGTGGGCGCCCAGCCGCGTGAGCATCGCGCCGATGGCATCGCCGTCGCGGATCACCACGCGGTCGACCCCGCGCACCTCGCGGGACTTCGACGCGATCCCGAGCCGTCGTGCCGCTCCGACCAGGGCCAGGGCGGCTTCCGGCCCCGGGCAGGTGATCTCGAGGGATGAGGAGCGCCCGGGCTCGGTGAGGGATCCGTGGGCCAGGAACGCTCCTCGCCACGCCGACTCGCAGTCGCACAGGCCCCCGGCCACGATGGCCGGAGGGAGCCCGCGCACCGGTCGGCCGCTGCCGTCGACGATCCCGGTCTGCCGGGCGAGCGCCTCCCCGCCGTCGACCACCCTGACCAGGTATCGCGTGCCCTTGCGGATACCGCCCGACTGGACCATCGCGATATCCGACTCGTGACCGTAGACGTCGAAGATGTCCTTGCGCAGGCGGCGGGCCGACGCCCCCGTGTCGAGCTCGGCCTCGATGACGATGTGGCCCGCCACGATGTGCAGGCCGCCCGCGAAGCGGAGGATCGTGGACACCTCGGCCTTGCGGCAGCACGTCTTGGTGATGTCGACGCGGCTCAGCTCGTCCTTCACCGCCGCCGTCATCGCCATCTCGTCGTCCGCTCCGATCCCGCTAGGTGCCTCGTCTCTAGGCCAGCACCGTATCGAATGCGACCGCGAGCCGCTGCGGGTCATGCATGCCGGCGGTCCCCGGGCCGGTGCGCGCGATGTCCATGAGGAACAGCTCGGCCCCCAGATCGGCACAGGAGCGCTTGAGCGCCCTGAGGTCCTCGACGTGCCGCCGGTCGCCAATCACGGTGTCCACGCGCAGGTCGGGCAGGTAGTTGTAGAGCACGTCGAGGTAGGTGTGCGCGGCGAAGCCTGTCGTCTCGCCCACCTGGGGATTGAGGTTGAGCACGACGACCCGCCGAGCCGGACTGTCCGCGATCGCGCGCGCCAGTTCGGGGATGACGAGATGCGGGATGACGGACGTGTACCAGCTGCCGGGGCCGAGGACGATCGCATCCGCCTCGAGGACGGCGGTGATGGCCTCCGGACAGGCGCGAGGCTCAGCCGGGTCGAGCGAGATGTGAAGGACGTCCCCGGGCGTGGTCGCCACCTCGACCTGACCCGTGACGACGCTCACCTCGTCCGGACGATCCGGGTCGTGGCCGAGGACCTCCGCGACGACGGTCAGCGGGACGGAGGAGCAGGGCAGCACGCGACCGTTCGCCTCGAGCAGCGCAGCCACCCAGTCCAGCCCCGCGACGGCGTCACCCGTCTCCTCCCACAGGGCGGTGATGAGCAGGTTGCCCATCGAGTGCCCGGCGAGCTGCCCCTCTCCCCCGAAGCGATGCTGGATGACGCGCTCCCAGGTGCGACCCCACGAGTCGTCGCCGCACAGGGCAGCCAGGGCCATCCGCAGGTCCCCGGGCGGGAGCACGCCGAATTCGGCGCGCAGCCGGCCGCTGGATCCCCCGTCGTCCGCGACACCCACGATGGCCGTCAGCGAGTCCGTCACCCGTCGAAGCGCCTGGAGGGAGGCGGACAGACCGTGCCCGCCACCGAGGGCCACCACGCGGCGGCTCGACGCGGAACCGAGCGAGGCGTCAGGAAGGGATGTCCGGCTCACTCGCGCCCCAGGTCACGGTGGATGCAGGACACGTCCATGCCGTCGTCGGCCAGGCGGGCGGTGAGCGCCTCGGCAATGGCGACGCTCCGGTGCTTGCCGCCCGTGCAGCCCACCGCCACCGTGACGTAGCGCTTGCCCTCCCGCAGGTACCCCTCGGACACGATCTGGACGAGCCGCTGGTACGAGTCGAGGAAGTCCGTCGCTCCCGGTCGGCCGAGGACGTCGGCGGAGACCCTCGGGTCCTGGCCGGTGAGCGGACGCAGGGTCTCGTCCCAGTACGGGTTCGGCAGGAACCTGGCGTCAGCCACCAGGTCGGCGTCCACCGGGATGCCGTACTTGAAGCCGAAGGACATCACGGCGCAGGTCAGCTGGGGCGGCTCGTCGACGGCGAACGCCTGCTCGATACGACGACGCAGCTCGTGGACGTTGATCGAGGTGGTGTCGATCACGAGGTCGGCGTTCGCCCGCAGGTCGCCCAGGAGTGCCCGCTCGGCCTGGAGCCCGTCGAGGATGCGATGCCCGTCCTGGAGGGGGTGCGGCCGACGCGAGCTCTCGAACCTCCGCACGAGTGCCTCGTCGGAGGCCTCGAGGTAGACGGTCCGGAGATCGATCCCCTCCGCCGGAAGCCCGGCGATGACGTCGGCGACCTCGCGGAAGAACGCACCGCCGCGCGCGTCGAGGACGACGCCCACCTTGCCGACGTCGGGCGTGCGCCGCGCCAGGTCGATAGCGGACTGCAGGAGCGACGGCGGCATGTTGTCGATGACGAACCAGCCGAGGTCCTCCAGGGCCCGGGCAGCCGTCGACCGACCGGCACCGGACATCCCGGTCACCAGCGCGAGCCTCAGTGCGTGCCGCTCGTCAGGCTCATGCTGCATAGCGCCCTCCTCGGACCTCGGTGCGCCCATCATGGCTGATCCGCACCGGGATGCCCGGCCGGAGCCTTCGTGTCGGCGGGGTGCAGCACGTCATGGATGCTCGACGCGAGGGTGGGGCCGATGCCGGGAGCCTCCTGCAGTTCGTCGATCGTCGCGGCGCGCAGGGACCGGACCGAGCCGAAGTGCCGCAGGATCGCCTTGGACTTGGCCGGGCCCAGGCCGGGGACGCCGTCGAGGACGCTGCTGGTGGCCCGCTTGCCGCGTCGCTTGCGGTGCAGGGCGATGGCGGTTCGGTGCGCCTCGTCGCGGATCCGCTGGAGCAGGTAGAGGGCCTCGCTCGTGCGCGGCAGGATGACCGGATCGGCCTCGTCCGGCACCCACACCTCCTCCAGCCGCTTCGCCAGGCCCACGACCGGGAGGTCCCCCATGCCGACGGCCATCAGCGCGTCCTGGGCGGCCCGGACCTGGGGCGCCCCGCCGTCGATGACGAGCAGCCCCGGAGGGTAGGCGAACCGCTTGTCGTCGTCCTCGTCCCGTGCTTCGCGGGCCTGGAACCGTCGCGAGACGACCTCGGCCACGGAGGCCAGATCGTCCGCTCCCTCCGTGCGGATCACGAAGGACCGGTAGTCGCGCTTGCGCGGCAGGCCGTCCTCGAAGACGACGAGGGAGGCCACGGTGTCCTGCCCCTGCAGGGTGGACACGTCGATGCACTCGATCCGCAGCGGCGGCTCGGGCAGGGCCAGCGACTCCTGAAGCTGCCGGAGCGCCTGGCTGCGGGTGGTCAGGTCGCTCGAGCGCCGGGCCGTGTGCAGCCGCAGCGTGTTCTCCGCGTTCGACGTCGCGGTCGCCATGAGCGCACGCTTGTCGCCGCGCTGGGGGGTGCGGATGGCCACCTTCGCCCCCCGCAGGGACGACAGCCACGCCACCCACGGTCCGGCGTCCTCCAGCGGGCTCGAGAGCAGCACCTCCTTGGCCGGCGTGGCCACCTCGGGGTCGTCGTACAGTCGCTGGAGCACACGTTCGAGATAGCCGGACGTGCTCAGCTCCTCGGCCTTCTCCAGGACGAAGCCGCGCTCCCCGCGAATCCGTCCACCGCGGACGTGGAAGACCTGGACGCCCATCTGCAGGTCGTCCTGCGCGACCGCGACGACGTCGGCATCCGTGCTGTCGTCGAAGACCACGGTGTTCCGCTCCAGCGCTCGGGTGAGCGCCCCGAGCCGGTCGCGAAGCCGGGCCGCATCCTCGTACTCCATCCGCTGGGACGCCTCCAGCATCTGGCGCTCGACCGACCGGATGAAGGAATCCGACTGGCCGGACATGAAGCTGCAGAAGTCCTCGACGAGGCTGCGGTAGTCCTCCGGCGAGATCCGACCCACGCACGGAGCGCTGCACTTGTCGATGTATCCGAGCAGGCAGGGCCTCCCCACCTGGCCCGCCCGGCGGAACACGCCGTCGCGGCACGTGCGGATCGGGAACACTCGCACCAGCTGGTCGAGGGTGTCGCGGATAGCCCAGGCATGTCCGTAGGGGCCGAAGTATCTCGTCCCCTTGCGCTTGGCCTCGCGCACCACGGCGGCCCGCGGGAACGTCTCGCCGACGGTCACCGCCAGGTAGGGGTAGCTCTTGTCGTCCCGGTACTTCACGTTGAAGCGGGGGTCGTACTGCTTGATCCACGAGTACTCGAGTGCGAGCGCCTCGACCTCGTTGGCAACGACGACCCAGTCCACCGATGCGGCCGACGTGACCATGGATCGGGTCCTCGGGTGCAGCCCCGCAGGATCGGCGAAGTAGGAGTTCAGCCGCGAGCGGAGGTTCCGGGCCTTCCCCACGTACACGACTCGGCGATGGGCGTCCCGGAACCGGTACACGCCCGGATCCGTCGGGATGTCCCCGGGGGCCGGGCGGTAGGTCGCCGGGTCGGTCATGCCCCCAGCCTAGGAACGGTCCACGACAGACGTCAGGAGAGCACCACGCTGCCGCCCTCGACCGCCACGCCGGCGGCCGCGAGCGGCGACTGAGCAGGACCTTGAACCACCGAGCCGTCGCTTGCGGAGAACCGCGAGCCATGACAGGGACAGACGATCTCGTTGTCGACGACTTCCGACACCAGGCAGCCCTGATGCGTGCAGATGGCGGTGAAGGCCTTGATATCCCCCTCGGTGGGCTGCGTGATGACGACCGCGGGATCCGCCAGGATGACGCCGCCGCCCACGGGGATGTCGGACACCTGCGCGACGCTGCCGGCGGCTGCGGAACCGCCACCCTCCCCTGCCGCGCCCGTCGGCGTGGCCTCGGCCGAGGAAGCGGACGTGGAGCCTGCGTCACCGGAGGAGCAGGCGGCGAGGATCCCGCCCACGGCGACGATGCCACCGGCCTGGAGCACGGTCCTGCGCTGGATGTCCATGACGCCTCCTACGAGCGACGATCTGCTGACGTGCGATCACGGTACGTGAGGAACGAGCCCCCTGACAGCCCCGACGCGCGCGATCACCGGGATGCGCTGCGCTTTGCCGGACTCGCCGAGGTGGCCCGCGCCGGAGCCTTCCCCGGCGT
This sequence comes from Actinomycetes bacterium, assembly GCA_024641635.1. Taxonomy (GTDB): domain Bacteria; phylum Actinomycetota; class Actinomycetes; order S36-B12; family S36-B12; genus UBA10649. The sequence goes on from JAHECS010000001.1 coordinate 118,126, forward strand.
GGCCTTCCGTGACGTGGTCTTGCGTGCCGTGGCCTTCCGTGGCGTGGCCTTGCGTGGCGTTGACTTCCGCGCCGCGGCCTTGGGGGCCCCTGACGCGCTCGCGGGCGGCTCGGACGCGGCCGGGGCGCCACTCGCGGGAGAGCCCGGGCTCGGGGTCACGATCGAGGCGAGGAAGGCACCGGTATGGCTCGCGCCGCTCGCGGCGACCTGCTCGGGTGTCCCGCTGGCCACCACCGCCCCGCCGCCCGATCCGCCCTCAGGCCCCATGTCCACGATCCAGTCCGCCGTCTTGATCACGTCGAGGTTGTGCTCGATCACGATCACGGTGTTGCCCTTGTCGACGAGGCTCTGGAGGACCCCGAGCAGCTTGCGGATGTCCTCGAAGTGCAGCCCCGTCGTGGGCTCGTCGAGAACGTAGATCGTGCGGCCGGTGGACCGCTTCTGCAGCTCCGCGGCCAGCTTCACGCGCTGCGCCTCGCCTCCGCTGAGGGTCGGCGCGGACTGCCCCATGCGGACGTAGCCCAGCCCCACGTCGACGAGGGTCGACAGGTGCCGGGCGATCGCCGGGACGGCCGCGAAGAAGTCCAGCGCCTCCTCGATCGGCATGTCCAGGACCTGCGCGATGGTGCGGCCCTTGTAGTGCACCTCGAGCGTCTCCCGGTTGTACCGGTCGCCGTGGCAGACCTCGCAGGGCACGTACACGTCCGGCAGGAAGTTCATCTCGATCTTGATCGTGCCGTCGCCGGCGCACGCCTCGCAGCGCCCGCCCTTGACGTTGAACGAGAACCGGCCCTGCAGGTAGCCGCGCACCTTCGCCTCGGGCGTCTCGGCGAACAGTCGCCGGATGTGATCGAACACGCCCGTGTAGGTCGCCGGGTTGCTGCGTGGGGTACGACCGATCGGACTCTGGTCGACGTGGACGACCTTGTCCACGTGGTCGAGGCCGACGACCTTCTTGTGCCGTCCCGGCACGGTCCTGGCGCCGTTCAGGTCCCGCGCGAGCACGTTGAACAGCACGTCGTTGACGAGCGTCGACTTGCCCGATCCGCTCACCCCCGTGACCGCCACGAGATTCCCGAGCGGGAAGGACACCGTGACGTCGCGCAGATTGTGCTCGCTGGCTCCTTGGACGGTGATGACGCGGCCGTCCTGGGGCCGGCGCACCGCGGGTATCTCGATCGACCGTCGCTTGCTGAGGTACTGCCCCGTGATGGAGGAGTCGCTCTCGAGAAGGTCCTGGACGCGACCGCTCACGACGACCTGTCCGCCGTGCTCCCCTGCCCCGGGCCCGATGTCGACGACCCAGTCCGCCGTCCGGATGGTGTCCTCGTCGTGCTCGACGACGATGAGGGTGTTGCCCAGGTCGCGCAGCCGGATGAGCGTCTCGATGAGTCGGTGGTTGTCCCGCTGGTGCAGGCCGATGCTGGGCTCGTCGAGGACGTAGAGAACGCCCACCAGGCCCGAGCCGATCTGCGTGGCCAGCCTGATTCGCTGTGCCTCACCGCCGGCCAGGGTTCCCGCGGCCCTGTCCAGGGACAGGTAGTGCAGTCCGACGTCGACGAGGAAGGTCAGTCGCTCGTTGACCTCCTTGAGCACCCTGCTCGCGATCGCGGCGTCCCGCTCGGACAGGTGCAGGCCCGATAGCAGGCTGGCGGCCTCCCCGATCGGGAGGGAGGCGACGTCGGCGATCGAGTGGTCCTCGATGGTCACGGCGAGGGCGATGGGCTTGAGCCGAGCGCCCCGGCATGCGGGGCAAGGCACCTCGCGCATGTACCCCTCGAACCGTTCGCGGCTGGCGTCGCTGTCTGCCTCGGCATGCCGCCGCTGGACGAAGGGAACGACCCCCTCGTAGGAGGTGTAGTACGACCGCTGCCGTCCGTAGCGGTTCTTGTAGCGGACATGGATCTCCACCGGGTGACCGTCGAGCAGCGCCGTGCGGGCCGACGCGGGCAGGTCACGCCAGGGGGTCTCCATGCTGACCCCGAGCTCCTCGCACATCGCCTCGAGCAGCCGCCGGAAGTAGTCCGACACCTGGCCCCGTGACCATGGCGCCAGGGCCCCCTCGGCGAGCGACAGGTCCTCGTCAGGCACGATCAGTTCGGGGTCCACCTCTCGCCGGGTGCCGAGGCCCGTGCACTCCGGACATGCGCCGAACGGCGAGTTGAACGAGAAGGACCGTGGCTCGAGCTCCTCGAACGAGAGCCCATCGGTCGTGCAGGCGAGATGCTCGCTGAAGGTCCGCTCGCGCTCAGGGTCGGCCTCGTCCCGGTCGACGAACTCCAGCACCACCAGTCCACCGCTCAGGCCCAGAGCGGTCTCCACCGAGTCGGTGAGCCGGCGCCGGGACTCCGCCTTGACGGTGAGCCGGTCGACGACGACCTCGATGGTGTGCTTCTCCTGCTTCTTCAGGGCCGGGACGTCGTCCAGCCCCACCACGACGCCGTCGACGCGGGCCCGCGAGTAGCCCTGCGCCTGGAGCTGCCGGAAGAGATCGGCGTACTCCCCCTTGCGCTCCCGAACCACAGGAGCGAGCACCTGGAAGCGGGTCGCCTCGGGGAGGCCGAGCACCTGGTCAACGATCTGCTGCGGGGTCTGCCGGGCGATGACCGACCCGCAGACCGGGCAGTGCGGCACCCCGATCCGCGCGAACAGGAGGCGCAGGTAGTCGTAGACCTCGGTGATGGTGCCCACCGTGGAGCGGGGGTTTCGCGAGGTGGACTTCTGGTCGATGGAGACCGCGGGCGAGAGCCCCTCGATGAAGTCGACGTCCGGCTTGTCCATCTGCCCGAGGAACTGGCGGGCGTAGGAGGACAGGCTCTCGACGTAGCGTCGCTGGCCCTCGGCGAAGATGGTGTCGAAGGCCAGGCTGGACTTGCCCGAGCCGGACAGGCCGGTGAAGACGATGAGGGCGTCCCGCGGGAGATCGAGGGACACGTCCTTGAGGTTGTGCTCCCGCGCTCCCCGAACCACCAATCGCTCGCCCACAGGGTCCTCTTCCGGATTAGTCTTCACAGCGGCCAGGAACGGAGCCTCGAATGTATAACGGCAGGGTGACGGTCGGCGGACCGGCAGACGTGCACGAGCTCGCCCGCCTGCTCGTCAGCAAGCTGGCGGTCGGCCCATACGACAACAACTGCTACCTCCTGCGCTGTCGACGGACGGGAACCCAGGTCCTCGTGGACGCAGCCGCGGAACCGGATCGAATCATGGACCTCATCGGGCCCGACGGCATCTCGCTCATCGTCACGACCCACCGCCACCCGGACCACTGGCAGGCCCTCGCCGACATCGTCGAACGCACGGGTGCCCCGACGGCGGCCCACGTCGACGACGCCCCGGGGATCCCCGTTCCCACCGACATCCTGCTCGAGGACGGCGACACGGTGGACGTCGGCGAGTGCCCCCTGGAGGTGATCCACCTCGTCGGCCACACCCCCGGATCCGTGGCGCTCCTCTATGACGACCCTGACGGTCCGCCGCACCTGATCACCGGGGACTGCCTGTTCCCGGGGGGCTTGGGCAAGACCACGCAACCCGAAGCGTTCGAGTCCCTCTACCGCGATGTGACCGGCAAGATCTTCGACCGCCTCCCGGACGAGACCTGGGTCTACCCCGGCCACGGATGGGACACCACCATCGGCCAGGAACGCCCCCAGCTCGCCGACTGGTACGAGCGGAAATGGTGAGTCGGCGGCTCGATCTGGCTAGTGCGCTCGGACGAGCGGCCACGGCGCTGGCGCCCCGGGCCGCCGCAGAGGCGTGCCGAGGGTCGGGGTAGTCCGGCCTACTTTCGGTCCTTGATGACCAGGACGACGATGATGCCGATGAGGGGCAGGAAGAAGCCCAGCAGTCCGTAGCCGACAGCGCTGTGACCCTTGTTCCCGGCGACCCGGGCACAGATGAAGGCGACGACGAGGGCGACGGCGATCGAGATGATCCAGAACCAGGTGTTGTTGCTCATGGCGAGATGGTCTCCTTGGTGACCGGCCGGGACCGTGTTCCGCTGCGCAACGGTCGTTTGCCGGGACGCTGGGTTGGCGGCAGCGCTCAAGGGTGGGGTACCCGGACCCCAAAATCAAGCATCCGACGGGCCGCGTCGGAAATCGCTCTACACGCCCAGGCTCTCGATCAGGGCCTCGAGGGTGGCCTGGTCTCGAGGTCGCCGGGCACGAGTGCCGCGTGGATGGCCCGAACCTGCTCCTGCAGCTCGTCGATCCGCGCGAGCAGCTCAGCCTGCTCGGTGTCCTCCTGGGCCTGAAGGCGCGCCAGGAAGCCTGACGCCAGGGTGCCGGAAACAACGCCCACGAGACCGATCCCGACGAGCATCATTGCCACCGCCACGACGCGACCGGCGCCGGTGACGGGCACCGCGTCGCCGTAGCCCACCGTCGACATCGTGACGAAGGCCCACCACAGCGCGTCCGGGAAGGTGGTGATCTGGGCACCTTCGACTCCCCGCTCCACGTCGAGTACCGCCAAGGCCCCGACGAGGGCGAGGAACGAGACGGCGACGGCCACCGCCGTAGCGGTCTGGGCGCTCGCGAGCCGACCGCCGCGACGTACCAGCCACTGGCCGGCGGTGATGACTCGCAGGACCCGGAGGAACCGGAACGCCGGCACGGCGACAGCCAGTACGTCGATCGGGTGCTTGAGGAGGTAGCGGTGCCACGACGGGGACATCCCCGCACGCACCGCGAGGTCGACGGCGAAGGTGATCCAGATCGCCAGCGCGACGACGTCCAGGAAGGCCACGACCGGCGTGGGCAGCTCCGCAACGAGGACCTGGATGGCGAAGACGCCGAGGTAGACCAACGCCAGGACCACCATGATCCAGGCAGTGCGATCCTCGTATGCCTCGAGGCGCCTCTTGCGCTCCTCCGCCGTCCTTCGCGTGGCCATGCCTCACTCCATCCGTTCGGACTCGATCCGGTGGTGGTCTGCGTCGGTCATCCGGCCCGCATGCGCGATGGCCGTCGGGTCCTTGCGGACCTTGAGCCAGGACGCGACCCCCGTGATGAGCAGCACGGTGATGATGAAGGCGAGACTGACATTCGTCGGGATCTTGGGGATGGTGTCGGGCCACGTCTCGTGCGCCCAGGTCAGTACGAGCTTGACGCCGATGAACACCAGGATGACCGCGAGCCCGGTCGACAGGTAGACCAGTTTGTCGAGCAGTCCCTTCAGGAGGAAGTACAGCGCCCGCAGGCCCAGCAGGGCGAAGGCGTTCGCCGCGAAGACGAGGTACGGGATCTGGGTCACGCCGAAGGTCGCCGGAATCGAGTCAAGGGCGAAGAGCAGGTCGGTCGAGCCGATCGCGATCATGACCAGGAGAAGCGGCGTCATGGCCCGACGGCCGTCGATGCGGGTGAGCAGCCTCGTCCCCTCGTAGTGGTCGGAGACCAGGAACCTCTTGCGCACCACCCGGATGACTGGGTTGTCCGCGGGCTCCGGATCCTCGTTGCGATGGCGGGCCAGCTGGATGCCGGTCCAGATGAGGATCGCGCCGAAGATCACGAACGTGAAGGCGAAGGCGGCGAGCGCCGCGGCGCCGATGGCGATGAAGATCGCCCGCAGGATCAGGGCGAGCACCACTCCCACGAGCAGGACGCGCTGATGCAGTTCCGCTGGCACGGCGAACTGCGCCAGGATGATGATGAAGACGAAGAGGTTGTCGACGCTGAGCGACTTCTCGACCAGGTAGGCGGCGAAGTACTGGGTGCCGACGTCGCCGCCCTGCCACACCCACATCGCGATGCCGAAGGCAATGGCGATGCCGATGTAGAAGATCGACCAGAGCAGGGCTTCCCTGAACATCACCTCGTGCGGCTTGCGGCTGACCGTCACGAAGTCGAGCGCGATGAGCGCGACGATCCCTGCGATCGTCACCGCCCACAGGGTCAGGGTCACGTCCACGATCAGGTGTCTCCCTCACTGCTTGGCGCGGCCCCAGGCTTGGAGCCGCGCGTGGCATAGACACTAGTGAGGGCGGTGACGGCCAGCACGCCGACGATGAACACCAGGGAGATCCAGATCGGGATGGTCGGGACATCCAGGCTCGTTGTCGTGTGGATGGCCTCGAGGATGAGCTTGACTCCGATGAAGGCGAGGATGATCGCCAGACCTCGGTTCAGGTGCTGAAGGCGCTCGAGGAGCCCATGCAGGAGGAAGTACAGCTGCCTGAGCCCCATCAGCGCGAAGGCGTTGACGGCGAACACGAGGTACGCCTCGCTGGTGATCCCGAAGACCGCGGGGATGCTGTCGAGCGCGAAGAGCAGGTCGGTCGTCCCGATGGCCAGCATCACCATCGCCATCGGCGTGAGGGCTCGGCGACCCGCGACCCGCGTGACGAGGCGAGCACCGTCGTAGTGCGGGGAGGTCGGCACGCGGGCGCCAACCCAGCGGACCAGGCCGTTGCCGTTGGGGTCGGGCTCGGTGTCCTCGGACCCCCAGACCTGCCAGGCGGTGAACAGGAGGAAGGCGCCGAAGAGGTAGAAGGTGCCGGAGAACCGCTCGATCAGCTCCGCACCGATGAGGATCAGCGCGCCGCGGAGGATCAGGGCGATGACGATGCCGACGAGGAGGACCCTGTGCTGGAGTGCCGGAGGAACGGCGAACGAGCCCATGATCACCATGAACACGAAGAGGTTGTCGACGCTGAGCGAGTACTCCATCAGGTACCCGGCCACGAACTGCCCGCCGTAGACGAGCCCGAAGTACCAGGCGATGAACACCGCGAAGGCAGCGGCCAGCGCTACGTAGAAGGCCACCCATCGGGCGGCCTGCTTGGGCCCGAAGGGATGCGGTCGACGGTCGACGATGATCAGGTCGAGGACGATGATGCCGACCAGGCCGATCAGCGTGGCTGCCCACAACCAGCCGGGGACCTCGAGAGCAGCCGTCATGCGGTGCCAGCCTCGCGCATCCCGCGGAGCTCCTTCTTCAGGTCCGACACCTCGTCCCGGAGGCGCGCGGCCAGCTCGAACTGGAGTTCGGCCGCGGCCTGATGCATCTGCGCCGTGAGCTCCTCGATGAGACGGGTGAGCTCGTCGGCCGCCAGGGAACGACCGCCCGCTCTACGGCTGGGCTTCGCCGCCGCCTGGGACAGCAGTTGCTCGGTGTCCGCGTCCTCCCGGGCGAGCAGGTCCGTGATGTCCGCGATCCGCTTGCGCAGGGGTTGCGGGTCGAGGCCACGCTCCTCGTTGTAGGCCACCTGCTTCGCCCGGCGGCGGGAGGTCTCGTCGATCGCCGTCTGCATGGACGGCGTGATCTTGTCGGCGTACATGTGCACCTGCCCGGACACATTGCGCGCCGCCCTGCCGATCGTCTGGATGAGCGACGTGCCGGACCGGAGGAACCCTTCCTTGTCGGCGTCGAGGATCGCGACGAGCGACACCTCCGGAAGGTCGAGTCCCTCGCGAAGGAGGTTGATGCCGACCAGGACGTCGAACACCCCCAGCCGAAGCTCCCGAAGCAGCTCGACGCGTCGGAGGGTGTCGACCTCCGAGTGCAGGTACTGCACCCGGACCCCGTGCTCGAGCAGGTAGTCGGTGAGGTCCTCGGCCATCCGCTTCGTCAGGGTCGTGACGAGGACCCGCTCGGACCGCTCGGACCGCTCGCGGATCTCGCCCATGAGGTCGTCGATCTGCCCCTTGGTGGGCTTGACGACGATCTCAGGATCGACCAGACCCGTGGGCCGGATCACCTGCTCCACGACGTCGCCGCCGGCGCGGGTCAGCTCGTACGGACCCGGCGTCGCGGAGAGGAACACCGTCTGGCCGATGCGCTCCACGAACTCGTCCCACCGCAACGGCCTGTTGTCCATGGCGCTCGGCAGCCGGAAGCCGTGATCCACGAGGGTCCGCTTCCGGCTCATGTCGCCTTCGTACATGGCCCCGATCTGGGGCACCGTCACGTGCGACTCGTCGATGACCAGGAGGAAGTCCTCGGGGAAGTAGTCCAGCAGGCAGTTCGGGGGGCTGCCCGGCTCGCGCCCGTCGATGTGCCTGGAGTAGTTCTCGATCCCGGCGCACGATCCGATCTGCCGCATCATCTCGACGTCGTACGTGGTCCTCATGCGAAGCCGCTGAGCCTCGAGCAGCTGCCCCTGCCGTTCGAGCTCGCCGAGCCGCTGCTCCAGCTCGGCCTCGATGCCCGAGATGGCGCGCTCCATGCGCTCCGGCCCGGCCACGTAGTGGGTCGCCGGGAAGACGTAGACCTCCTCGTCTTCCGTGAGGATCTCCCCGGTGACCGGGTGCAGGGTCATGAGCCGCTCGATCTCGTCACCGAACATCTCGATGCGCACCGGGTGCTGCTCGTACACCGGGAACACCTCGACCGTGTCTCCCCTGACCCGGAACGTTCCGCGGGTGAACGCCACGTCGTTGCGCGTGTACTGGATGTCCACGAAGGCACGGAGGAGGCGGTCCCGGTCGAACTCCTCCCCGACCCTCAGCCGGACCATGCGATCCACGTACTCCTGGGGGGTGCCGAGACCATAGATCGCGGAGACCGTCGCCACCACCAGGCAGTCGCGCCGGGTGAGCAGGCTGTTGGTCGCGGAGTGCCGGAGCCGCTCCACCTCCTCGTTGATGGAGGAGTCCTTCTCGATGTAGGTGTCCGACTGCGGGATGTACGCCTCGGGCTGGTAGTAGTCGTAGTACGAGACGAAGTACTCGACCGCGTTGTCCGGCAGGAGATCCTTGAACTCCGACGTCAGCTGCGCGGCCAGCGTCTTGTTCGGGGCCATGACCAGCGTCGGTCGCTGCAGCTGCTCCACGAGCCAGGCCGTGGTCGCGCTCTTGCCCGTGCCCGTCGCGCCAAGGAGGACGACCTCACCGTCGCCGGCCCGGATCCGCCTCGCGATCTCCGCGATCGCCTCGGGCTGGTCTCCGGCGGGCTCGTAGGGCGCCTTGACCGTGAACGGGGCCACGCGCCGCTGGAGGTCGGTTACCGGGCGTGTCACCTTTCCACGGTAGTGGATGGGGGCGACACCGACACTCGGGCCCAGAGCGCCCCGACCTGCTCCTCGGTGGCCTCGATCCCGCCTTCGTTGTCGATGACGACGTCCGCGGCGGCCAGCCGATCGGCGCGGCTGGCCTGCACGCTCATGCGCCGCTGCACGTCAGCGTCATCCAGTCCCCGGCCCCCCACGGCCCGGGAGATCTGGACGTCCTCCGGCACATCCACCACCACGACGAGATCGACGAGATCCTGCTGCCCGGTCTCGACGAGCAGGGGCATGTCGTAGACGACGACAGGCGCCACCGGGTCCGCGGCGAGCCGGCGCTCGGCCTCCGCGCGGATCATCGGGTGCATGATCGCGTTCAGCCGCCCGGTCGCCCTAGGATCGCTGAAGGCCATCGAGGCGAGCTCCGCACGGCTCAACGAGCCGTCCGCCTGCAGGATGCGCGGCCCGAACTCGGTCACCAGCTCGGCCAGCGCCGCGCCGCCCGGCTCCACGAGGTCCCGCGCGATCTGGTCGGCATCGACCACGACCGCCCCACGATCCGCGAGCATCCGGGCGACGGTGGACTTGCCCGAGCCGATTCCGCCCGTCAGGCCGATACGCATCATGCCTGCACCCTAGAACGCCGCGAGTGGTGAGGCTCGACCCAACGGGACTCAGTCCCGTGAGCCGCGCCTCACCACTCGCGGATGTTCGTGCGCGACCTACTCGCCCGTGAGCTTGTCCCGAAGGGCCTGGAGCGCCTCGTCCGAGGCCAGCGTGCCCTCGGCGTCGGTGCTCTCCGACGAGTAGTTGGACACCGACTCGCCGGACTCCAGCGCGGCCGCCTGATCGGCAGCGCGGGCATCGTCGACCTGCTTGCGGTGGGCCTCCCAGCGCGCGTGAGCCTCGGCGTACTGCCGCTCCCACTCTGCCCGCTGGTCCTCCGACCCGGCCTTCCACTCGCCCGTCTCGGGGTCGAAGCCGTCAGGTCCGATGTAGTCGCCGGCCTCGTTGAACGCCGGCGCCATGCCGTACAGGTAGGGATCGAACTCCTCGCCGGCGGTGCCGTCTGCGGAGTCGTTCGCCTGCTTGAGCGACAGTGAGATGCGGCGACGCTCGAGGTCGATGTCGATGACCCGAACGAAGATGTCGTCGTTGACCTGGACGATCTGCTCCGGCAGCTCGATGTGACGCTCGGCCAGCTCAGAGATGTGCACCAGGCCCTCGATGCCCTCCTCGACGCGAACGAACGCACCGAAGGGCACGAGCTTCGTGACCTTGCCCGGCACGACCTGCCCGATCTGGTGGGTCCGTGCGAAGTGCTGCCACGGATCCTCCTGGGTCGCCTTCAGCGACAGCGAGACCCGCTCGCGGTCCATGTCGACGTCGAGCACCTCGACGGTGACCTCCTGGCCGACCTCGACAACCTCGGACGGGTGGTCGATGTGCTTCCAGGACAGCTCCGAGACGTGCACGAGGCCGTCGACGCCCCCGAGGTCCACGAACGCGCCGAAGTTGACGATGCTGGAGACGACGCCGTTGCGGATCTGGCCCTTCTGCAGCTGGGTGAGGAACGTCTGCCGAACCTCGCTCTGCGTCTGCTCGAGCCAGGCGCGGCGCGACAGGACCACGTTGTTGCGGTTCTTGTCGAGCTCGATGATCTTCGCCTCGAGGGTCTTGCCCACGTATGGCTGGAGATCGCGCACACGACGCATCTCGACGAGCGACGCCGGCAGGAAGCCGCGCAGGCCGATGTCCAGGATCAGGCCGCCCTTGACGACCTCGATCACGGAGCCTTCGACGACGCCGTCCTCCTCCTTGATCCGCTCGATCGTGCCCCACGCCCGCTCGTACTGCGCGCGCTTCTTGGACAGGATCAGCCGGCCTTCCTTGTCCTCCTTGGTGAGGACGAGGGCCTCGACGTGGTCACCCACGGAGACGACCTGGCTGGGGTCGACGTCGTGCTTGATGCTCAGCTCGCGGGAGGGGATGACACCCTCGGTCTTGTAGCCGATGTCGAGCAGGACCTCGTCGCGGTCCACCTTGACGATGGTGCCCTCGACGATGTCACCGTCGTTGAAGTACTTGATCGTGGCGTCGATCGCCGCCATGAAGTCCTCGGCCGAGCCGATGTCGTTGACCGCCACCTGGGCGGGTGCTGCAGTAGTAGAGGTGGTCATGGAGTAGGGGATCCTGTAATTGACAGCGCCGGACGCAGGGTGCCGGTGAGCGTGCGGCAACCCCTAGGTCCGGGAAACCACCCCTGTGAACAGCCTTCCAAGGGTACTCCCTCGTGGATCGTCGCCCGACCACGCCCTAGTGTGCGGCCTCCTGCCAGCTGCTCCCCCAGCCGACGGAGACGTCGAGGGGCACCGAGAGGTCGGCGGCGCCCGCCATCGCGGACCGCACCAGGGCTTCGAGCGCCTCGCGCTCACCCGGCCAGACCTCGAGGACGAGCTCGTCGTGGACCTGGAGGAGGAGTCGGCTCCGCAGCCCCTCGCGGTCGAGACCGGCCTGGAGGTCCAGCATCGATACCTTGACGATGTCAGCCGCCGAGCCCTGGATCGGCGCGTTCAGGGCCATGCGCTCCGCCATCTCCCGCCTCTGCCGGTTCTCGCTGTTGAGATCGGGCAGGAACCTCCTGCGGCCCATCATCGTCTCCGTGTAGCCGTGCATCCTGGCCCGCTCGACCACCTCCGCGAGGTAGTCGCGGACGCCGCCGAACCGCTCGAAGTAGTCATCCATGAGGCGCCGCGCCTCGTCGGGGCTGATGTCGAGCTGCTGCGACAGTCCGTACGCCGACAGCCCGTACGCGAGCCCGTAGGACATCGCCTTGATCCGGCGGCGCATCTCACCATCGACGTCCGCCGCGCCCACCCCGAACACCCGACTGGCGACTGTCGTGTGCAGGTCCTCCCCTGATCGGAAGGCGTCGATGAGTCCCGCGTCCTCGGACAGGTGCGCCATGATCCGCATCTCGATCTGGCTGTAGTCGGCGGTGAGGAGGGTCTCGTAGCCCTCCCCGACGACGAAGCACCCGCGGATGCGCCTTCCGGCGTCCGTCCGGATCGGGATGTTCTGCAGGTTGGGGTCCGCGCTCGACAGCCGGCCGGTCGCTGCGACCATCTGGTTGAAGCTCGTGTGGATGCGGCTGTGGTCGTCCGCGAGCGGGATCAGGCCGTCGACGGTCTGCCGTAGTTTCGAGCGGTCCCGCCATGCCAGCAGCTGCTCGAGCAACGGGTCCTCGGTCTGGGCGTACAGCTGCTGCAACGCCTCGGCATCCGTGGTGTAGCCCGTCTTGATGCGCTTCGTCTTCGGCAGGTTCCGCTCGCCGAACAGGATCTCCTGCAGCTGCTTGGGCGACCCGAGGTTGAACGGACGCCCCACCAGCCGGTGCGACTCCTCCTCGGCCCGCCGCATGTCGGCGCCGAACTCGGCGGTGAGCGCGCCCAGTCCGACGAGGTCCACGGCGATCCCGGCGTTCTCCATGCGAGCGAGCAGCGGGACGAGCGGGAGCTCGACGTCGTCGAGCAGGTGCCGGACTCCCTGGACGTCGAGGCGGGATCCCAGCTCATCGGCGAGGCGTCGGATGACGCCGGCCTGACGGGCGAGAGAGGCGGCGGCCTCCTCGCCGGTGTCGAGCAGGAGCTGACCGCCCGGGGCCCCGACGTCGACGGACTCGCCCAGCACCCGTTGGGCCACGTCGGCCAAGCCGTAGCCCCGATGGCCCGGGGAGTCCAGGTAGGCAGCCAGGGCGGTGTCGAGGCGGACCCCGGCGAGGCTGTGCCCATCGCTCACGACGGCCAGCGCCGGCCCCTTGGCGTCATGGAGGTCCTTGGCGGCGTCCGCGTCGGCCAGCCAGTCGAGGAGCGCCCTCGAGGTCGGCTCGTCCGTGCAGTCGAAGTAGCCGGCGACCCCGCGGTCGTCGAGCACGGCTGCCGCGGTGATCTCGCCCCGTCCCCGAGCCCACGTTCCGCTGAGTGCGACCGCTGAGACCCCACGGGTCTCCGCCAGCCACGCCGCGGACTCGTCACCGGCGACCAGCACAAGAGCGGGCTCGTCATCCGCCGTCCCGGCGGTCGGGGCCTCGTCGTCGGAGCCGCCCGGCCGCACCTTGTCCAGGCGATCCCGCAGGGCGCGGAACTGCAGGGTGTCGAAGAGGCGGTCCACCTCGGCGCGGTCCCATGGCTCGAGAACCGCAGCGTCGAGGTCGATGTCGACCGGCACGTCGACGACCAGGCTGGTCAGACGGCGGTTGACGAGAACCTGGGGCAGCGCCGCGCGGAGGGCGTCGCCGACCTTCCCCCGCACCTGGTCCGCTCGGTCCAGGAGGTCGGCGAGCGAGCCGTACTCACGGATCCACTTGGCCGCGGTCTTCTCACCCACGCCGGGGATGCCGGGCAGGTTGTCGCTCGGGTCCCCGCGGAGGGCTGCGTAGTCGGGGTACTGGGCCGGCGAGAGGCCGTACTTCTCCTCTACGGCCGCGGGGGTCATCCGCGCGAGGTCGCTCACGCCCTTCTTGGGGTAGAGCACCGTGACTCGGTCGTCCACCAGCTGGAAGGCGTCACGGTCACCGGTGACGATGTCGACGTCCCACCCGCGCTCCCCCGACTGCCGGGTGAGCGTGGCGATGATGTCGTCGGCCTCGTAGCCGTCCAGGCTGAGCACGGGGATCCGCAGGGCGGTCAGGACCTCCTTGATCAGGTCGACCTGCCCCGCGAACTCGGCCGGCGACGACGCCCTGTTGGCCTTGTACTCCGGGAAGGATTCCGTTCGGAACGTGTGCCGCGACACGTCGAATGCGACGGCGACGTGCGTCGGGCGCTCGTCGCGGAGCACGTTGATGAGCATCGAGGTGAAGCCGAAGACGGCGTTGGTCGGCTGGCCGGTGGTCGTCGAGAAGTTCTCGACGGGCAGCGCGTAGAAGGCCCGGTACGCGAGGGAGTGGCCGTCCAGGAGGAGCAGCCGCTCGGTCGTCATCCCGTGATCCTATTCTCAGCGCATGACAACAGACGGCCCCGCTTCGCCCCGCACACCCCTCGGACCCCTGGCTGAGCGCATGGGCATGGTCGTCGTCGCGGCCGCGCCCGATCGCGTCGTCATCACGATGCCCGTCGAGGGCAACACCCAGGTCCATGGCCTACTCCACGGAGGAGCGAGCGCCGTTCTCGTGGAGACGGCCGGATCCATCGGCGCCAGCCTTCATGCCGGCGAGGGCCATGCGGTCGTCGGCCTGGACATCAACTGCACGCACCATCGATCCGCGCGGGAGGGCCTCGTCACCGCCACCGCGGTGCCCGTGTCGCTGGGCCGGACGGTGACGAGCTACGAGGTGAGCGTGGCCGACGAGAAGGGGCGGCGGCTCTGCACCGGGCGACTCACCTGCCTCATCCGATCGCTGGAGCAGGTCTAGCTCGCGAGCCGACAGCCGCGTCAGTCGGAAACCAGATGGTTACCGTTTTGACCCACGGCGGCCCCCCGACCGTGGATATGCTGCCCGCGCTGACGCAGGTCAGACGCCGCCTTCGGAGTCACCGGAGGGAGCGCATCGCAATGGGAGGAGCGCCGCGCGTGCACAGACGCATGATGGCCGCCCTGGGCGCCCTGTTCGTGGCACTCGTCGCACTGTTCGCCCTGGCGCAGCCGGCGTCCGCTGAAGGCGAGACCATCGGCGGTCGGCTCGAGAACCGTGCCGAGGGCACGAGGACCCCCATCAGCGGAGCGACGATCACGGTCGTGGGCGACGGTTTCGAGGGGTCCACGACGAGCGGTGACGACGGCACGTGGCTGATCGAGGTCCCCGGGCAGGGCGATTACGAGGTCACCCTCGACGTCGCCACGCTGCCGGAGGGGGTGGGGCTCACCGACGCTGAGAAGGTCACCGTCGTCACGAACGTGAAGCCGCCGACGAAGAATCGCATCGTCATCTTCCCCCTGGGCCAGAGCACCGCGAAGACCACGACGGTGTGGGAGCAGGCGGCCCAGCTGACCGTGTCAGGCATCCAGTTCGGCCTCATGATCGCGCTCGGTGCCCTTGGCCTGTCCATCATCTACGGCACGACGGGCCTGACCAACTTCGCGCATGGCGAGATCATGACCTTCGGGGCTCTCGCCACGTGGACGCTGAACGCCGGCATGGGGGTTCCCTTCGTCCTGGCCGCCATCCTCGGTGTGATCCTGTCCGGCGCGTTCGGCTGGCTGAACAACGCCGGCCTGTGGAAACCGCTGCGCAAACGGGGCACCGGGCTCATCGCCATGATGATCGTGTCGATCGGCCTGGCGCTGTTCCTGCGGAACCTCTTCCTGTTCTTCTACGGCGGTGACAAGAAGGCCTACGCGGAGTACGCGGGCCTGGCGGGCTGGGAGTTCGGTCCGGTGTCGCTGACCCCCACTGACATCGTGTCGATGGCCGTGGCCGTCGTCGCACTCGTCGTGGTGGTCCTCGTCGTGCAGAAGACCCGCATGGGCAAGGCAACCCGGGCAGTCTCCGACAACCCCAGCCTTGCCTCCAGCGCTGGCATCAACGTCGAGCGCGTCATCACGTTCGTCTGGGTCCTCGGCGCTGCCCTGGCCGGCCTGGGTGGCCTGCTGCTCGGCTTCAGCCAGCAGGTGTCATTCCAGATGGGCTTCCAGATCCTGCTCCTCATCTTCGCCGCCGTCACACTCGGCGGACTCGGCACCATCTGGGGAGCCATCCTCGGTTCGCTCGTGGTCGGGCTCTTCCTGCAGCTCACCACACTCGTCATCCCCACCGAGCTGAAGAGCGTCGGCGCTCTGTTCGTCCTGATCGTCATCCTCCTTGTCCGTCCATACGGCCTGCTGGGCCGCCGAGAGCGCGTGGGTTAGGGGGCGGCAGTCATGGATTGGGGATACATCCTCTCGGTCATGGTGGTCTCGGCGTTCGGCGTCGAGGCGATCGTCTTCGGACTGGCCGCGATCGGCGTCAACATGCAGTTCGGCTACACCGGACTGCTCAACTTCGGCCAGTCGGCGTTCATGGCCGTGGGTGGCTACTCCGTCGCCGTCACGGTCATCGAGTTCGGGTTCAACTTCTGGGTCGGCGTCATTCTCGGGCTGGTCATCGCAGCACTCCTGGCCGTGATCCTGGGCATCCCGACGCTGCGACTTCGCGCCGACTACCTGGCCATCGTGACCATCGCCGCCGCGGAGATCGTCCGACTGCTCGTGCGCTCCGTCACGTTCAAGGACTTCTTCGGCGGTTCTGACGGCAAGCAGAGCTTCGCCAGCGGCTTCTTCGCCCTCAGCCCGCTGGCCAGCGACGTCTCGTTGCGCATCGGCCCGGTGGCCCTCAACAACCGGCAGATCTTCGTTCTCATCGTCGGCTGGGCAATCGTCTTCCTGGGCTGCCTGCTCGTCTGGCTGATGGTGCGCTCGCCCTGGGGTCGCGTCCTCAAGGGCATCCGTGAGGACGAGGACGCGGTTCGCAGCCTCGGCAAGAACGTGTACCTGTACAAGATGCAGGCCCTGGTCATCGGTGGCATGTTCGGCGCGATCGCCGGCTTCGTCTACGCCGTCGGCAACGAGGCGGTCAGCCCGGACTTCTTCGGGACGGACACGACGTTCTTCGTCTACGCCATCCTCATCCTCGGCGGCGCCGCGCGGGTCTTCGGGCCGGTCCTCGGCACGGTCATCTTCTGGGCAATCATCCAGGGGACGGACGTCTTCCTGCGGTCCGCGATCGACGTCGGAGTGCCCGTCATCTCGCTGATGAACGGCACGCAGGCGGCGGTCGTCCGCTTCATGCTCGTCGGACTCGGGATCATGCTCCTCATGATCTTCCGACCACAGGGAATCCTCGGAGATCGAAAGGAGCTGGCCCTCGATGCCCGATAGCCCTGACGCCGCGTCCGGCTCGCGCAAGGACGCCGCCGTCCGAGCCCTGGCCGACGTGCCCCGTACCCCGGGCTCACCGAAGCCGGATCCCATCCTCGTCGCCGATCACGTCATCCGGCGCTTCGGTGGCCTGACCGCCGTCGACGTCGAGCACGTCGAGGTGCAGCGCGGCGCGATCACTGCGCTCATCGGGCCCAACGGCGCCGGCAAGACGACCTTCTTCAACCTCCTCACCGGCTTCGACACCCCGGACACAGGGAGTTGGCTGTTCAACGGCAAGGACATCGCGGGAGTGCCGTCCTACAAGGTGGCCCGCCTCGGCATGATCCGCACCTTCCAGCTGACCAAGGCACTGTCCAAGATGACGGTCCTGGAGAACATGCGGCTCGGTGCGACGGCGCAGAAGGGCGAGCGCCTGCTGGCCTCGATGTTCGGGTTCCTCTGGGGGGCCCAGGAGAAGGCGATCACCGAGAAGGCCGACGACCTGCTCAAGCGCTTCAACATGCATGCGAAGCGCGCTGACTTCGCGGGCGAGCTGTCGGGCGGCCAGCGCAAGCTGCTGGAGATGGCGAGAGCCCTCATGACCGACCCCGAGATGGTCATGCTCGACGAGCCCATGGCCGGCGTGAACCCAGCCCTCACCCAGTCTCTGCTGGAACACATCAAGAACCTCCGGGAGCAGGGAATGACGGTCCTGTTCGTCGAACACGACATGGACATGGTCCGCGACATCAGCGACTGGGTCATCGTCATGGCCCAGGGCAAGGTCATCGCCGAGGGTCCCCCAGATGAGGTCATGCGCGACGAGGCCGTCATCGTGGCCTACCTGGGCGGCCACCATGACAAGGCGCTGACGTCGACCGGCGTGTCCTTCACCGAGGAGGGTGAGGACCAGTGAGCGAGCAGCTTCCCGGCGATCTGCCCCAGTACGTCTCCCCCCATCAGCGGGAGGAGGCCCTCGACCTCGACGCGGGTCAGCGGGACGAGCCGCGCACCCTCAGCAACTCCGAGGTCCGCGACCGCAACGCGCACATTGAAGGGGCGAAGGACGCCCTGATCGTGGCCGACGACCTCATCGCCGGGTACATCCCAGGAGTCAACATCCTCAACGGATCGGACCTCTACGCGAAGTCCGGCGAGATGGTCGGGATCATCGGGCCGAACGGGGCAGGCAAGTCCACGCTGCTCAAGGCGATGTTCGGGCTGGTCAAGGTGCGCACCGGTCGCGTGACGCTTGCCAACGGGGACATCACGAACGTCCGCGCCGATCAGCTCGTCAACATGGGGATCGGCTTCGTCCCGCAGACCAACAACGTGTTCCCCTCACTGACCATCCAGGAGAACCTGGAGATGGGCTGCTACCAGGCACCCAAGAAGTTCACCGAGCGGTTCGACTTCGTGTGCGACCTCTTCCCCGCCCTCGGCGAGCGGCGGGCGCAGCGCGCCGGCCAGCTCTCGGGTGGCGAGCGCCAGATGGTCGCCATGGGCAGGGCACTGATGATGGACCCGTCAGTCCTGCTGCTCGACGAGCCGTCGGCGGGCCTGTCCCCCATCCTCACCGACGAGGTGTTCGTCCGGGTCAAGGAGATCAACGCGACGGGCGTGACCGTGATCATCGTCGAGCAGAACGCGATGCGTTGCCTGCAGATCGTGGATCGCGGCTACGTGCTCGACCAGGGCCGTAACGCCTACACGGGGACTGGCCGCGCGCTCGCGACGGACCCGAAGGTGGTCCAGCTGTACCTGGGCACCCTCGCCAAGGCCTGACCCTCCCCCGCCGAGAGGCAAGCTGTGGTCGTGTAACCGGCCACGTTCACGACCATTGCCTGCCTCTCGGCGGCCTGTGGACAGGCATTTGGCACGAGACCCGAGAGTCGGCACCGTTGGCCCGTGCCGAACCCGCAGCGCATCCGCGCCACCGTCGATGCCCTGGCTGCTCTCCCCCAGCCGGTCGCGCTCGGCGATCTCCCGGGGATCGGACTCACCCGGGGCCGGACCCGATCGGCCATCGCAGCGGGCGCGCTGGTGCAGGTGCGCCGCGGCTTCGTCGTTCCGACCGACCTGTGGGAGCAGGCCGACCCACGGGCGCGGCACGACCTCAGGCTGCGCGCCGCACTACGCGCTTATCCGGGCACATGGGCCAGCCGAGAGTCGGCGGGCCGGCTGGTAGGGCTGCCCGTCTTCGACGACGGGCCGGACGATCCCCACGTGCACATCAGCAGAAGCGGGACGACGGCGCGGGAGCCGCACGTCACGGTCCACGGCAACGAGGTGCCCGACGGATTCGTGGACACCATTGCCGGGCTACGCACGACGAACCTCGTCCGGACCGCGGTCGAACTGTCCGCCGTTCCCTCACAGCGACGCGCGATCGCGGTCATGGATGCTGCGATGCGTCTCATGATCGCCAGCCGCGACCCGGATGACGTGCGCGCCCGAGTCCTCGACGCAGCGGCGCGCGACCACGCACGGCACGTCCTCGATGCCGCCATCGGGCCGTACAGCCGGCATCGCTGGGTCACCAGCGTCCGGCGGGCCGTCGCATCGGCGAATCCGGCGGCGGAGTCAGTGCTCGAGTCGTTCTCACGCGTGGCCATGTGCGACGCACGGCTCCCCGAGCCGGAGTGCGGCGTCCCAGTGGTCGGCGACGATGGCCGGACCTACTGGGCGGACTTCCTGTGGCGGAGGCACCGAGTGATCGGCGAAGCAGACGGAGCGGCCAAGTATCGCCAGGTCAGCCAGCTCGTCGAGGAGAAGAGGCGTGAAGAAGCGCTTCGCGGAGCCGGTTGGACCGTGGTCCGCTGGGGTTGGCCAGAGGCCGTCACGGACCCCCAGGTGATGGTGCGACGACTGCGGGCCGCCCTCGCCGCCCCGCCGACAGGCACGCCGTGGTCGTGAAGACCCCCCGTTTGACGACCACGGCGTGCCTCTCGGCGGATGGGGGTGTCCGAAGACGACTGTGGGGGCCGTCCCGAAGGACGGCCCCCACAGTGCGTGGTGCGTGACTAGCTGGCAGCGTTCGGGCCGATGCCCTGCTTCACCAGCTCCTGGATGATCTGAGCCGACTCATCGAAGCCGATGAGCACGATCGCCTCAGGTCCAGCAGCCTTGATCTTCGCCACGTCAGCGGCGAAGTCGGTGGCCTTGGGGTCGTAGACGACGTTGGCGACAACCTCGCCACCGCCCTCGGTGACCGCCTTGGTGACGTTCTCGTTCAGACCGTCACCGTAGGAGTCCTGCAGGGACATGATGGCGACCTTGGTGAAGCCATCCTGCAGAACCATCGAGCCGACGAAGGCGCCCTGGAGCACGTCCGACGGAGCGTTGCGCCAGTAGAGGCCCTTGTCCGGAGCGGTGGTCAGCGCAGGCGAGGTGTTCGCCGGGCTGAACATCAGGACGCCGGCATTGGTGACCTGGTCGAGAACCGACAGGGTCGAGCCCGACGAAGCCGCACCGATGAGCACGTCGATGCCCAGCGGCAGCAGGCGCTTCACGGTCTGCTTTCCGGTCTCGGTCGACGTGTCGCCCGAGTCGCCCTCCTCGAGAACGACCTTGTCGAAGCCGGGGATGCCACCGGCCGCCTCGATGTCCTGGATAGCGAGCTTCACGCCCGCGACCTCCGGTGGCCCGAGGAAGGCAAGGTTGCCCGTCAGCGGCAGGAAGGTTCCGACCTTGAAGACGCCGTCGCCAGCGCCCTCGCCGGGCTTCCCGTCGATCGGGTTCGCGTCACCCTCGGGGACGATCTCGCCCTCCATGTAGGTGACCTCAGAGCTCAGCGTGTTGTCCGGCCCGAAGGTGTAGACGCCGATCGAGGCGCTGGTGGGGTCACCCGCGTCCCAGAAGTTGATGGCGCCGGAACGACCGTTGTAGTCGATGTCCTTGCCCTGGGCGAGGAGCTCGATGCAGCCTGCGTAGTCATTGCAGATCTCGGTGCCGTTCGTGATCGGAACGAGCTGCTTGGCCATGTCTGGGCCCGCATCGGACTTGGCCTTGGCCGCCGCCAGAGCGCTCAGGATGACCGCGTCGTACGACTCCGGCGCGTAGGCGAAGTCGACAAGCTCGGGATCGACCCCAAGGAGTGCATCCTTGAAGTCCTGGGTGTTCTCGGCGCCGGGGATGGTGCCCTTCACGCCATCGAGAGTCCCCGCAGGGAGCTTCTCGCCCAGAGCATTGCCCGTGTTTCCGTCAACCAGGTAGAGCGGAGTGCCAGACGAGGCGGGTGCCTCAGAGGCGGGAGCCTCCGACGCGGGAGCCTCGGACGCCGGCGCCTCGCTGGCGGCCGCGCTCGACTCGGATGAGCTGCTGCTTCCACCGCAAGCGGCGAGAGTCAGCGAGGCAACACCGAGCACAGCGGCCGTCTTGAAGACCGTGGTGCGCTTCATGCAGTCTCCTTAGAGAATGACAAACGACGGCGGATACCGTCGTGTTAGGGCTACCTTAGGGATCAGCGGTTACGTGCGGGTAACCGGGTGTTACATCGTTGGCGCTTCGTGACGCATCTGTGACTTTTCTGTCCCGTTTCAGGGTGTTTCGGACACCACGAGGGCCGCGACCTCGGCAAGCGTCACCCGACGATCCATCGCCGCCTTGCGCAGCCAGGCGAACGCCTCGGGCTCCGAGACGCCCAGTTTCAGCTCGAGAACGCGCTTGGCGCGATCGACGACGTCCCGCGCATCCTGGCGCTCGCGCAGCCCGGAGATCTGCTCCTCCAGGGCCTGCATCTGCTGCCACCGAGCGACCGCGACCTCGATGGCGGGGGTGAGGTCAGCGCGCGTGAACGGCTTCACGAGATAGCCGAGGACGCCCGCCGCCGTGGCCCGCTGAACCGTCTCGCGCTGGCTGAAGGCCGTGACCATGACGACGGGGGCGAGCCCCTCGGACACGATCTCCTCAGCAGCGGACAGCCCGTCGCGGCGCGGCATGGCCACGTCGAGGAAGACCACATCGGGCCGCAGCGCCCGAGCCTGGTCGACGGCCGCCTGACCGTCCGACACCTGTCCCACCACCCGGTAGCCGCACTCGCCCAGCAGCTCGACGAGGTCCATCCTGATCAACGCCTCGTCCTCGGCGACGAGGACGGTGATGGGTGGCGGGTCTTGGGTGGTCATGTGGCCAGCCTAGGAGTCGCCGATGGCTACCCTTGTCATCGCGCCCCGGTATCCCAACCGGCAGAGGAAGCGGTCTCAAACACCGTCCAGTGTGGGTTCGAATCCCACCCGGGGCACGCTCGTGATCTCTCGATCCGGCTCGTCCATCCATGGCTGCCCCGGCGCGGACCGGCCACCCCGAGGTGCGCGTTGCGGCGTCGCGGGGATTGCCTAGAGTTTCCCTCGTACCACCGACGAGGCAGGGGCGAGGCGTGCGCGGAACCGTCGTGGCAGCCGTCCTTCTCGCGGTCATCGCGTCCGTGGGCGCGCCGGCCGCGCAGGCCCAGCCTGCTCCGGACGCGCCCGCCTCCGCGGGTACGGGATGGACATCCTTCTTCGCCAGCGGCCCTCTCCAGGAGAGCGGCTGGGCTGGGTGCGACGTTCCCATCGGCGTCAGCATCGACGACACCTCGAAGTTCTCGGCCACGGTGGCAGGCAAGGTCGCGCAGGCACTGACCAACGCCGTGCAGCTGTGGTCGTCCAACTCCCCCCTGACGTTCACCTTCACCGGTCTGGTCCCCATGCAGCACGACTCCCAGAGTGGGGTCACCTCGCCGGTCGACGGGGTTCAGCGGCGGCGGCATCTCTACATCGCCTTCGTCGCGGACAGCCAGTCCGAAGCACTGAACAAGGACATCGTCGGCCTGGGCCTGCCCACCAGCGTCGATGCCGCCAACAAGGCGATCCTGCTCGCCGAGGCGACCTTCGAGCGCGACTACGTGGTGAACTCGACGCTCAAACAGGTCACCGCGCTCTTCACCCACGAGATGGGCCACGCACTGGGGCTGGGGCACAGCACGGACAGGCGCGACATCATGTACCCGATCGTCCGCTCGGCGACGAAGCTCGGCCCGGGGGATGTGATCGGACTGCAATCCCTGCTGCGCCCCTGTCTCGACCCCAGCGCCTCGCGCGACTATCCGCTCCCGTAGCCGCAGCGGCCCTGACCCATCGGCTCGTGACGTGGCGGCCACGTAGGACCGCGGACGGGACGCCGGAGGACGCTGCCGACGGCTGCGCGGTTCAGGTCGCCGCGACTGCTGCGGACGGCGTGACGACGCTCGTCGTCACGGCTTCCGCCGCCTCGCTGCAGCAGCACCGCGTCGGCCGTCGTACCCGAGCCAACCAGCGGGATACCGTGCACCCGTGATCCCACCGCTGCGACTGTCACTGGCCCTGGCGGCGGCCGGGGTGTGCGCCGTGGCAGCCACGGGATGCACTCCGGCGGGCGACATCTCCGCTCAGGGGGACACGACCACCGCGGCAGCGGCTACGGAGTCGGCGCCGACGAACGAGGCGATCCCCGCGACACCATCAGCCGAGCAGGCGGAGGGCGGCGGCATCGCCCTCGGCGGAGACGAGCTCCCCCCGGGGTGGCCCGCCGACCTGCCCGCCTACACCGGAGGACGCCTCGTCAGCGCCGTGGTCACGGACGACGGACTGAACATCAACGCGGTCTGGGGAACGGCGGCCTCGCCCGAGGAGGCGTGGGCCGATATGGACGCCCGGCTCCGGGCTGCCGGCTTCCTGCCCAGCGGGGAATCCGGTGGCGAGGACATGCGCCTGGCCGACGACTCGATGACGAGCGACGTGTACACGCGGGGCTCACTCGAGGCGAACCTCATCGTGGTCTCGGGTGACGAGACCAGCGTGCTGCTCAACGCCTCGCAGCTGTAGGGCGAGACGCGACGGTCAGGCGGTGGCCGTATCCGGCCCGACTGCCAGCCGCGGCTTGAGCTCCAGCAGGCGCCCGAGCAGCCCGTTGACGAACGACGACGACTCGTCTGTCGACAGATCCTGGGCCAGGGCGACGGCCTCGGCGATAGCCACCGCGTCCGGCACGTCGTCGCGCCACAGCAGCTCGTACGCACCGATCCGCAGGATGGCGCGGTCCACGGCGGGCATGCGCTCCAGCGTCCATCCCATGGAGTAGCTCGCGAGCAGCTCGTCGATGTACGCGCGATGCGCAGTTACGCCGTCGACCACCTCAGCCACGTAGGCGTTCATCGATGCCTGGCCCTCGTCGGCGCGACGCTGCTCTGTCGCCGCAAGGACGTCAGCGGCCGCCAAGCCACGGATGTCCGCCTCGTACAGGACGTCGAGCGCCCGCTTCCGCGCCTTGCTGCGGGCGGACATTAGTCGTTGACGCGGCCGAGGTACGACCCGTCGCGGGTGTCCACCTTGACCTTCGTGTCGGACTCGAGGAACAGCGGCACCTGGATCTCGGCCCCCGTCTCGAGGGTGGCCGGCTTCGTGCCGCCCGTGGACCGGTCGCCCTGGAGCCCTGGCTCGGTGTACGTGACCATGAGCTCGACCGACGCCGGCAACTCGATGTAGATCGGAGCGCCTTCGTGGGTGGCGACGGTGGCGTTGTTGTTCTCGAGCAGGTACTTCGACATCTCGCCGACCACCGTCGACGGGACGTGGACCTGGTCGTAGGTCTGGGTGTCCATGAAGATCCAGTCCTCGCCGTCCTTGTAGAGGTACTGCATCTCCCGCTTGTCGACCGTGGCCGTCTCGACCTTGGTGCCTGCATTGAACGTCTTGTCGACGACCTTCCCGGTCAGCACGTTCTTCAGCTTCGTCCGCACGAACGCCCCGCCCTTGCCGGGCTTGACATGCTGGAACTCGACGACGGTCCAGAGCTGGCCGTCGAGGTTGAGGACGAGTCCGTTCTTCAGGTCGTTCGTGGTGGCCACGTGCGGTGCTCCCAGCTGGTCGAGCGTCAGCCGACGACGCGCAGCCCGCGGGGAGCCTCAGTGAGGATCCGTGGACCGGCGTCGGTGACGACGAGGGTGTCTTCGATGCGAACTCCGCCTCGTCCGGGGAGGTATACCCCCGGCTCGACGGTGATCGCCATGTCGGCGTCGATGGTACCTGTCGCCCGGGCCCCGACATTGGGCGCCTCGTGGATCTCGAGTCCCACCCCATGCCCCAGGCCGTGGGTGAACCGGTCGCCCAGACCCGCGTCCACGAGCAGGTCTCGGGCGAGGGCATCGATCCCGCGCGCGTCCGCCCCAGGCAGGTATCCCGCCGTCGCGGCCGACTGGGCGGCCAGGACCCCGGCGTGGATCTCCGCCTGCCAGTCCTCCGGTTCCTGCCCGACCACGAAGGTTCGCGTCATGTCGGCGTGGTAGCCGTCGACCCGCGCGCCGGCGTCGACGACGACGAGATCGCCCCTCACGAGCGCGCGCTGGCCTGGCTGGTGGTGCGGGATGGCGGAGTGCGGACCCGACCCCACGATGGTGTCGAAGGCGCGGTCCTCCGCCCCGAGCTCCCCGAAGAGCTGCTCGAGTCGGCGTGCCAGCGCCAGTTCGGTGACGCCGATCCGCATCTCCCCGGCCAGCAGGTCGAGCCCCTCCACCGTGATCGCACAGGCACGGGTGAGGGCTGCTAGCTCCCCTTCGTCCTTGACGGCCCGATGGCGCTCGACGACTCCGTTCGCCACGGCCGGCAGGCCGAACGCCTGCTGGACTATGCCGGCCTGACCGACGGACATCAGGGACTCGACGGCGGGGCGCGCCGCACCCAGCGCGTCCAGGACGGCTCGGACGGTGTCACGGTCGATCAGCGTGGCCACTCCGGGCGCCTCTGCCGCCACCTGGTCGACGTACCTGCCATCCGTCCCGAGGAGGTCGTCCCCCGACTCGAGGCTCAGTGCCAGGACGGCATTGCTGCCCGAGAAACCCGTCAGGTACCGGACATTGGGCAGGTGGGTGATGAGCAGGATCGACGCATCAAGCTCAGCCTGGGCATCTGCCCGCACCCGGTCGCGTCGGTCACGATGGAGGTCCGTCATTCTGCGTTCGCCAGGAGAGCGGCAACCGCCCGCAGACCCAGCCGGTAGGAGTCCACGCCGAAGCCGGCGATCGTCCCGGTCGCGACGCCGGAGACCACCGAGGTGTGCCTGAACTCCTCGCGCGCTGCCGGGTTGGACAGGTGCACCTCGACCAGCGGGGCCGACAGCATCGCGCACGCATCGCGGAGTGCGTACGAGTAGTGGGTGAACGCGGCCGGGTTGAGGACGACGGCCGCGCCGTCGTCCTGGGCCTCGTGCAGCCAGCCGATGAGCTCCGACTCGTCGTTCGTCTGCCGCACCGTCACCGTGAGCCCCAGGGCCTGGCCGGTCGCCACGCAGTCGGCGGCCAGCTCGTCGAATGTCGTGCTCCCGTAGATGTCCGGCTCGCGGGTGCCGAGGCGGTTCAGGTTCGGTCCGTTGAGGACGTAGACGTGCGGCATGGCGAGGACTCTACGCGGATCAGTCGCTGATCGAGGCGTACGCGGCCAGCAGGAGTGCAGGGTCCGGACCCTCCCAGATCACCGGGTGCCCGATGCCGTTGAGCACGACGAAGCGGAGGAGAGACCCACGTGCCTTCTTGTCGATGGACATGGCGCCGAGCAGGTCGTCCCAGTGGCCCGGTGCGTAGGTCGTGGGCAGGCCCAGCGCCGAGAGAACCGAGCGGTGCCGGTCGACCTCGGCCTCGGACAGCCGGCCGCCCAGCGCCGCCAGCTCGGCCACGAACATCATGCCGACGGCCACGGCCGCACCGTGGCGCCAGCGGTACCGCTCACGCCGCTCGACGGCATGCCCGAAGGTGTGGCCGTAGTTCAGGACCTCGCGCCCGATCGACCCGTCGCCGGACGTTGCCGACGTCTCGTGGAAGTCCCTGCTCACCACGTCGGCCTTGACCTGGACGGCGCGGCGAATGAGGTCGGGAAGCAGGTCACCGGACGCATCGGTCGCGGAGAACGGGTCGCGCTCGACATCGTCGAGGATGCTGACGTCGTGGACGAAGCCCACCTTGACGACCTCCGCCATCCCGGCGAGCAGGTCGTTCCGGGGCAGGGTCTCGAGGGCGTTGATGTCGCAGAGCACGCCCCCGGGGCTCCAGAACGAGCCGACGAGGTTCTTCCCTGCAGCCGTGTTGATCCCGGTCTTGCCACCGACGGCGGCGTCGACCATCCCGAGCAGCGTGGTCGGCACCTGGATGACCCGAATCCCGCGGAGCCATGTGGCTGCCACGAAACCCGCCAGGTCGGTGGTGGCGCCACCACCCAGCCCGATGACCGAGTCGCTGCGGGTGAGTCCGGCGGTGCCGAGAACGGACCAGCAGAAGGCCGCCACCTCCGCGGTCTTCGCATCCTCCGCCTCCGGCACCTCGATGAGGGTGACGTCGAAGCCGCCCGACCCCAGGTCATCGCGGATCGCCTCGGCCGAGGCGAGGAGGGCGCCCGGATGGATGACGGCCACCCGCTGGGAGCCGACGAGCATCGAGGGCAGGTGGTCCAGCAGCCCTCTCCCGATGACGACCTCGTACTGCCGCTCGGCGGAGACGGCGATCACGGCGTCAGCCATCGCGCACCACCCGCAGCACGTCATCCGTTACCTCGCGCAGCGACCGGCCGCTCGTGTCGACGACATCGGTGGAGACCTGCTCGTAGATCGGAGTGCGCTGCTCGAGCAGCGTCAGCAAGGTGCCCCGAACGTTCCCGAGCAGGAGCGGTCGGGACGCGTTCATCCCGACCCGTGTGGTGGCGTCCGACAGGCTGACCCGGAGCCAGACCACCCGGCGCCCGGCGAGGCGATCACGGGTGTCCGCGCTCAGCACGGCTCCCCCACCGAGCGAGAGCACGCCGTCGTGCTCCGCCAGTGCGCGCGCCACCGCCTCACCCTCGAGCCGGCGGAACTCATCCTCGCCCAAGGTCACGAAGATGTCCGCGACGGTCATTCCGGACGCCTCCTCGACGAGCGCGTCCGTGTCGACGAAAGGCACGTGCAGCCGGGCGGCGAGACGACGGCCCACACTCGACTTCCCGGCTCCCGGGGACCCGATGAGGACCACGACCGGGCCAGATCCAGCCCGTTCCCCAGTCTCCTTCGTGGGCATCAGCGGACGGTGAGGTTGTCGAGGTAGCCCTGGATGTTCCGCTGGACCTCGACGACGCTGTCTCCGCCGAACTTCTCGACGACGGCGTCGGCAAGGACGAGCAGGACCATGGCCTCGGCGACCACTCCCGCGGCCGGGACGGCGCACACGTCTGATCGCTGGTTGATGGCGGCCGCCGCCTCGCCGGTGGCGACGTCCACCGTGCGGAGGGCCTTCGGGATCGTGGAGATCGGCTTCATCGCGGCGCGCACGCGCAGGACCTCGCCGGTGGACATCCCGCCCTCCGTGCCTCCTGACCTGCCGGAGGTCCGCTCGAGCCCGGTCGCGCCCGCGACGATCTCGTCCTGGGCCTGGGATCCGCGCACGGCCGCCAGACCGAAGCCGTCCCCCACCTCGACGCCCTTGATCGCCTGGATCCCCATGAGCGCGCCCGCGAGCCTGGAGTCGAGGCGACGATCCCAGTGCACATGGCTGCCCAGGCCCGGGGGCAGGCCGTACGCCAGTACCTCGACCACGCCGCCGAGGGTGTCGCCGTCGCGATGCGCCGCCGAGATCTCCGCCTCCATCGCCTGGGCCGCGTCCGGGTCGAGGCAGCGCACCGGGTTCTCGTCGATCGACGGAAGGTCCCCGGGGAGCGGCACCCGGGCGTCGTCGGGCACGGCGGCTGCTCCGATGCGGACGACGTGACTGAGCACCTCGACGCCGGCCACCTGGCGGAGGAAGGCGCGGGCGACGGCGGCGAGGGCCACCCGCGCCGCGGTCTCGCGGGCACTTGCCCGCTCGAGGATCGGGCGGGCGTCGGTGAACCCGTACTTCTGCATGCCGACGAGGTCGGCGTGCCCCGGACGGGGGCGGGTCAGCGGCGCGTTGCGAGCCAGTTCCGCAAGAGCGGCGTCGTCGACCGGATCGGGCGACATGACCTGCTCCCACTTCGGCCACTCCGCGTTGCCCACCTCGATGGCGACAGGACCGCCGAGCGTGCGCCCGTGCCGGACCCCGCCGAGGATCCGCACCTCGTCGCGCTCGAACTTCATCCGGGCGCCGCGCCCCGCGCCCAGCCGACGACGAGCCAGATCGTCGGAGATGTCCGCCGAAGTGACGGCGATGCCGGCAGGCAGGCCCTCGGCGATCGTCACGAGGGCGGGGCCATGCGACTCCCCAGCAGTCAACCAGCGCACCATGCCCCGAATCCTTCCAGACGACCCGGTACGCACTCAGGCCGGGAGAGCCGCCGCCATGGCCGCGACGTCGGGCTCGGACCCGGTCATCAGGCGCACCTGCTCGACCGCCTGCCACAGCAGCATGTCGCGCCCGCTCGCGACCCGGCCGCTCCCCCACGATGCGGCCAGCGGGGTCGGCCACGGGTGGTACGACGCGTCGAGCAGTACACCCCCTGCCCCGCCAGCGAGAGCCGCCCAGTCCTCAGCCGCATGCCCGGGGAGAGTGCTGATCACCACGTCAGCCCCGGCTCGAGCCGGATCAGGGTCGAGGGTCCCCACCCGTGCGCGCAGCCCCATCAGGTGGGCCAGCTCGACGACGTCGGCCGCTGCCGCGGGGCGGCGAGCGCAGACGACCAGCTCGGGCCGCCCCAGTCGGGCGAGCGCCGCCACGCCACTGCGTGCCGTCGCGCCCGCTCCGAGGAGCGTCGCCGTCCTGGGTGTCGATTCGAGCCCGCTCTCGAGGAGAGCCTGCGTCATGCCGTACACGTCGGTGTTGGTGCCCCTCCAGCCCGTTCCGGACGGGAGGACGGTGTTGACCGACCGCAGGAGTCGCGCCTCATCATCGACGCTGAGCAGGAGCGGGATCACAGCCTGCTTGAGCGGCATCGTGAGCGAGAGGCCGGCCCACGTGGCATCGAGCCGCGCAAGGAAGCCGGGCAGGGTCTCCTCGTCCACCTCGTACGCGTCGTAGACCCAGTCGAGGCCCAGACTCGCATAGGCGGCCCGGTGAAGGGCAGGCGACAGGGAGTGGGCGATCGGTGAGCCGAGGACCCCGGCACGGGTCCGCGCTGCATCACCCATTCGACTGGTCGTCCTGCGCCTGCTGCTGCTCCTTCTCGTACTGGGCGAGGTTGGCCTGGAACTCTCGCTTCAGCTCGAGGAACTTCTCGTACGACTTGGCGAACTTGGTCTCACCCGTGCGCGGGTCGACGGAGACGAAGTACAGCCACTTGCCCTTGGCCGGGTTGAGCGCAGCCTCCATCGCCGCCTCGCCGGGCGAGTTGATCGGCCGCGGAGGCAGGCCGCGCCGCACGTAGGTGTTGTACGGCGAGGAGGTGGCGAGCTGATCCTCGTTGAGCTGGATGTCGCTGATGCCCAGGGCGTACGAGACCGTCGAGTCGAGCTGGAGCGGCATGTCCGCATCGAGCCGGTTGTAGATGACGCGAGCCGCCTTGGCGAAGTCACCCGGCGTGACCTCGGCCTGGACCAGCGAGGCCACGATGAGCGCCTGGTAGGGATTGAGTCCGACGTCCTTCGCCCGCTCCTCGAGGCCGACATCGGCGCTTGCCTGGCTGAAGCGCTTCACCAGCGTTCGGAGTGTGGATCGTGCCGTCTCCTCGCCGGTGAGGTCGTACGTCGCCGGGAACATGAAGCCCTCGGGACGGTCCTTGGCCCAGTCCGGCAGCCCGAGGGACTTCGGGTTGCGCAGCACCGCCTGGAAGTCGGACTTCGGCAATGATGTCGCGTCGGCGGCGATGGCCACCGTCTGCTCCAGGCGCAGGCCCTCCGGCAGCACGAGACGGCTGTCCGCACGGGACGAGGGGTCCAGCATGAGCTCGAGAGCGTCGATCGAGTTCATCTGCCGGCGCATCGTGTACTTGCCCGGCCCGATGCTGGACGCCCGATCGTCGACAGAGGCGGCGTTGACGAAGGACGCGGCGGCGAGGACGACGCCAGCGTCCTCGAGCTTCTGGCCGATCTCGGTCAGCGTGTCCCCACTCGAGACGACGACGGTGACCTCGCCCGTGCCACCACCGGCGTACTCGTCGGCGGTCGGCTCGGGCCCGCGCAGCAGCAGGATGGAGGCACCGATCATGGCCAGCGCCAGCCCGACCGAGATGAGGGCAGCGATGCGCTTGCCCCACGAGCTGCGGTTACGCGAAGGAGGCAGCGGATCGGAGGACATCATGGGTGCCAGCTGGCTCATTCGTTCTCCTCTCGTCTCACGAGCTCGCCCGGCGGCTCCCCTGCCCGTTGCTCGGCCTCAAGGACCGACTGCAGCACCATGACAGCAGAAGCACTGTCGATGAGGGACCGCGACTGGCGTGTCGAGCGC
Source organism: Actinomycetes bacterium (assembly GCA_024641635.1). Classification (GTDB taxonomy): domain Bacteria; phylum Actinomycetota; class Actinomycetes; order S36-B12; family S36-B12; genus UBA10649. The sequence goes on from JAHECS010000001.1 coordinate 149,238, forward strand.
CCGCCGGCTCGCAGGGCGCGCTGCGCCTGCACGGTGGAGAGCCGCTCGTCCATCAGACGAACCGGCACGTCGATGCGTTCCGCCAGATCTGCTGCCCAGGACCGGACGAGACCGGCGGACGTGCCTTCGACCCCACTCAGGTGCAGGGGCAGGCCCACGTAGACGTCGCTGGCCTCCCACTCGTTCACGAGCGCGGCCACCGCATCCATCGACCCATCCCCCGCCCGCACAGCGTCGAGGGGAACCGCGAGGAGGCCCGAGGCATCGCTGCGGGCCACCCCGATCCGCGCGGAGCCGACATCGAGGGCGAGTCGGACCCCCGGGCGCATGCGGCTACTGCCCCGTCCGGCCGTGGATGAGCGACTCGACGGCGGCGAAGGCGGGCCCGATGCCCTCGGGGTCCGTCCCGCCACCCTGGGCGAAGTCGTCCTTGCCACCGCCCCGACCCGAGACGGCCGGAAGGGCCACCTGGAGCATGGCGTTCGCCGTGACGCCGAGGGCCACGGCCTCCGGCGAGGCACCCGTGACGATAGCGACCTTCCCGTCCGAGACGGCCGCGCCGACGAGGACCGCGGGGATGTCGGCACGACTGCGCCCCTTGGCCTTCACCACGAGCTCGCGCAGATCACCGCCCGACGTTCCGTCCGGCGCACGGAAGGCCCACATCCGGACGGGCCCGATGTCCTTGCCCTCGCCGACGATGCCGTCGATGCTCGCGGTGAGCTGCGCACTGCGAACCTTGGCGAGATCGCGCTCCGCATCCTTGAGCGAGGCGATGGTCCGCTCGACCCGTTCCACGAGCTGGTCGGCGGGAGCCTTCACGAGCTCGGAGAGACGGGACACGAGCACGTGCTCGCGGGCGAGGAACTGGTACGCGTCAGCGCCGACGAGCGCCTCCACACGTCGTACTCCGGCGCCGATCGAGCCCTCGGACAGGAAGGTGACGACCCCGAGCTGACCTGACCGCTGGGCATGCGTGCCACCGCAGAGCTCGTGGGCCCAGTCGCCGACAGACACCACACGGACCCGGTCGCCGTACTTCTCCCCGAACAGGGCCATGGCGCCCATGGCTCGCGCCTCGTCCTGCGTCATGGTGTGCGCGGACACCGACAGGTCCTCGATGAGGACCTCGTTGACGTGCTGCTCCACCTCACGCAGGACGGCCGGGGCCACGGGAGCGGGGCTGGGGAAGTCGAAGCGGAGACGCCCGGGAGCGTTCTCCGAGCCCATCTGCGTCGCGGTGTCGCCCAGGCGCTCCCGGAACGCCCGGTGGATCATGTGGGTCGCCGTATGGGCGCGGGAGATGGCGCGTCGGCGCCCGGCGTCGACCTCGCTCGCGACCGTCGTGCCACTGACCAGCTCGCCGTCGATGACCTCCCCACGGTGGACGAAGAGCCCGGGCACGGGGGTCTGGACGTCGTACACGTCCACCACCGCCCCGTCGCCGCTGACCAGCCGGCCGTGATCGCCCAGCTGACCACCGGCCTCGGCGTAGAAGGGGGTGCGGTTGAGGACGATCTCGACGTGCTCACCCACGCGGGCGGCCGGAACGGTCTCGCCGTCCTTGACGATCCCGATGACCTGGGACTCGCTCACGGACTCCGTGTAGCCGGTGAAGGTCGTCGTCCCGCCCACCTGAAGGATCTCGCGGTAGGCGGTCGTCGCGGCGACCCCGCTCTTGCGCGCCTGCGAGTCGGCCTTGGCGCGCTCCCGCTGCTGCTGCATGAGCCGCCGGAAGCCCTCCTCATCAACGCTGAGTCCCTGCTCCGCAGCCATCTCGAGGGTCAGGTCGATTGGGAAGCCGTACGTGTCGTGCAGGGCGAAGGCCTGGTCTCCCGGCAGCCTCTTCGAACCCGCCGCCCTGAGGTCGGCGACCGCCGTGTCGAAGATCGTCGTTCCGGTGCGGAGCGTCTGCAGGAAGGCAGCCTCCTCGCCGACCGCGATCTGCCGGACGCGATTGGCCTCGTCATTGAGCTCCGGGTACTGCGGGGCCATCGTCGCCACAGTCGCGTCGACGAGCTCCCTCATCGTCGCCTCGTGCGCGCCCAGGAGGCGCATCATCCGGATGGTGCGACGCATGAGCCGGCGGAGCACGTAGCCACGGCCCTCGTTCCCGGGGATCACCCCATCGCCGATGAGGAACACGCACGTCCGGGCGTGGTCGGCGACGACCCGCAGCGCGACGTCGTCGCGTTCGTTGGCCCCGTAGCGCGCGCCGCTCAGCTCGCAGGCACGATCGAGGATTCCCCTCGTCGTGTCGATCTCGTAGAGATTGTCGACCCCCTGCAGGACGGTCGCCATGCGCTCGAGACCCATGCCGGTGTCGATGTTCCTCGCCGGGAGCGGCTGCTTGATGTCGAAGTCCATCTTGGAACGCACCGCTGACAGTTCGTCCTGCATGAAGACCAGGTTCCACACCTCGAGGTAGCGATCCTCGTCGGCCTCGGGCCCACCCTCGCGCCCGTGCTCCGGACCGCGGTCGTAGTAGATCTCCGAGCAGGGGCCGCCCGGTCCCGGCACGCCCATGGACCAGTAGTTGTCCTTGGCACTGCGACGCTGGATGCGATCCAGCGGCAGGCCCACAACGCGATGCCAGATGTCCAGCGCCTCATCGTCGTCCTGGTAGACGGTGGCCCAGAGCTTCTCCTCGGGGAAGCCGTAGCCGCCGTCGGCGACCGGCTTCGTGAGCAGCTCCCAGGCGAGCGGGATCGCCCCCTCCTTGAAGTAGTCGCCGAAGGAGAAGTTCCCGGCCATCTGGAAGAAGGAGGCATGCCGGGCGGTCTTGCCCACCTCCTCGATGTCCAGAGTGCGAACCACCTTCTGCACGCTGGTCGCGCGGGGGTAGGGCGGCGGCGCCTCTCCGAGGAAGTACGGCTTGAAGGGCACCATGCCCGCATTGACGAAGAGCAGCGTCGGGTCGTCGAGCAGCAGCGACGCCGAAGGGACCACCTGGTGCCCGCGGTCGGCGAAGTAACGAAGGAAGCGGCTACGGATCTCGGCGGAGTCCATCACTACTCCCCGTGGCCAGCGCCGCGCAGGACGCGTGCGGCCGCCGATCCCGGGGTCGCCGCCTGACGTTCGCGCGGGTCGACGGCTGATGCGGCGCCGCCCGCCATGGCGCGAGCCGCATTGAGCGCGGTCACCGCGGACAGCCCGACCTGCTGTGCGCTGAGCACCACGCCGCGCTCACGGGCATCGGCCACGGCCTGCTGGGCGCGCCGGTAGACGACGATGCCACCGGCCGCACCCACGGCGATCCAGACGATCCTTCGCATGAGGCCCAACCCTAACGGTCGTCGCTTCGACGCAGCTCTCGCAGGCGGGCGTCGACGTCCGCCCACGCGGCCTCGGCCCCGTGCCTCGTCGGGTGGTAGTACACCCGGTCGACGAGCTCGTCCGGGAGGTGCTGCTGGGGGGCGACGCCGCCGGGGAGGTCGTGCGGATAGACATAGCCGGCACCGTGACCGAGGCGCCCCGCACCCGGGTAGTGCGCGTCCCGGAGGTGCGCGGGCACGCGACCGATCCCGCCGGCCCGCACGTCGGCGGTCGCCTCGCCCAGGCCGACGACGACGGCATTGGACTTCGGCGCGAGGGCAGCGTGGATCGTGGCGTGCGCGAGGATGATCCCTGCCTCGGGCATGCCCACCATCGCCACCGCCTGGGCTGCCGCCACGGCCGTCTGCAGCACGGTTGGCTCGGCCATGCCGATGTCCTCGCTGGCCAGGATCATCAGGCGGCGCGCCACGAAGCGCGGGTCCTCCCCCGCCTCGAGCATGCGGGCGAGGTAGTGCAGCGCGGCGTCCGGATCGCTGCCACGCACGCTCTTGATGAAGGCACTGGTGACGTCGTAGTGCTGGTCGCCGTCCTTGTCGTACAGGATGGCCGCCTGCTGGACGGCGCGCTCGGCGTCCGAGCGGGTGACGCGCACCTGCCCCTCGGGTCCGGCCACGGCCGACGCTGCCGCCGCCTCCAGGCCGGTGAGCGCCCGCCGGACGTCGCCGTTCGCCGTCCGGACGAGGTGGGCCAGCGCCTCCTCGTCGACGGCCACCGACCCACCGAGGCCGCGAGGGTCGTCGATGGCCCGCGCGAGGAGCGCCGCCACGTGCTCACTCGTCAGAGGCGACAACCGCACCATGACGCTTCGGGACATCAGGGGTGCGATGACCGAGAAGCTCGGGTTCTCCGTCGTCGCAGCGATGAGGGTGACCCAGCCGTTCTCCACGGCCGGGAGCAGGGCGTCCTGCTGGCTCTTGCTGAACCGGTGCACCTCGTCGATGAACAGGACGGTGCCGCGTCCGTGCATGGCCAGGCCGTCCCGGGCCCGCTCGATCACCGCGCGCACATCCTTGACCCCTGCGGTGACGGCGGACAGCTCGACGAAGGACCGGCCGCTGCCCGCGGACAGGAGGGTGGCCAGCGTGGTCTTCCCGGTGCCGGGCGGCCCCCAGAGGATGACCGACACGACTGCTGCCTCGGCCGGGGCGGTGAGGAGTGTCCGCAGGGGCGAACCCGGAGCGAGGGCGGCCTCCTGACCGACGACCTCGTCCAAGGTGCGCGGCCGCATCCGGACCGCGAGCGGCGCCGACGCCCGGGACCCGGAGAGCCCGTCGTCGAACAGCGTCATGCCCGAACCCTACGTCCGCCGAGAGGCAAGCAGTGGTCGCGCCGGGGGCCCTTGGGGGCCGGTTTCACGACCACGACGTGCCTCTCGGCGGGAGGGCGTGCGCGAGCAGGCCCGAGCGGTACCTCCCCACCTCGGTGAAGCCCAGCGCCCCGTAGGTCCTTCGGCCGGCCTCGTTCGCGACATACATCTCGAGAACGAGCATCGGCGCCCTCTCCTCCACCGCCGCCCGCATGATCCGCAGGCACACCTGGCGTGCCAGCCCCCGCCCCCGGTACTCCGGATCTGTGCACACGCTGACGATGTGAGCCGCTCCTGACGGCTCCCGGACCTGGGCGGCCACGGACACCAGCCGGTCATCCTCCAGGACGCCCACCCAACGCTCGAGCCGCGGATTGCCGGGGAAGATGTGGGCGGAGTCCGAGTACTCGAGAAGCGGACCGATGCGGGGGTCGTCCATCGCGAGGTCGACCGCAACGTCCGGGCCGACGACCGCCTCGGCGGGGTCCAGGGTCCAGAAGCACCAGTGGCCGGGGTCGGGACTCTGCAGGGCCACAGGCAGCAGCTCGAAGGCGTCCTCGGTGACCGTGACTCCGTCGACCTCGTGATCGCCGGACAGTGCCTCGACCAGTTCCGCCACGACGCGCGGCTCGTCGCCCAGTCCGGTGACCCACTTCTCGCCCGGCCTCGCGGCCCGACCGAGCCAGGCAACGTTCCCCCCTTGCGCGAGGATCGCCGGGGGTTGCCGGTCGGCGACCATCCACCTGACCAGCGGGTCGTCGGGGCGGACGTCCCTCGCGTGGGTCGGCGCGCTCACTCCTCGTCGTCGGGCACGGCGTCGATGCCGGCCTCGGCGCGCTGTGCCGCGGTGATCGGGGTGGGAGCGCCGGTCAGCGGATCCTGCCCGCCGCCCGTCTTCGGGAAGGCGATGACGTCGCGGATGGACGAGGCGCCCGCGAGCAGCATGCAGATCCGGTCGAGGCCGTACGCGATCCCGCCGTGTGGTGGCGGGCCGTACTGGAAGGCATCGAGCAGGAAGCCGAACTTCTCCTGGGCCTCGGCGCCCGAAAGCCCCAGCAGCGCGAAAACCCGCTGCTGGACGTCTCCCTGGTGGATACGCACGGATCCGCCGCCGATCTCGTTGCCGTTGCAGACGAGGTCATAGGCCCACGCGAGCGCCTCCCCGGGGGACTCCTCGAAGCGGTCGAGCCACTCGTCGTTGGGCGACGTGAACGGGTGGTGCACCGCCGTCCAGCCGAGGACGACTCCGTCCTCGACGGCCTCCTCGAACATCGGCGCGTCGATCACCCAGACGAACGACCACTGCGACTCGTCGATCAGCCCGAGCCGGCGCCCGATCTCAAGGCGCGCTGCTCCGAGCAGGGCGCGGGCATCCGAGATGCGGCCGGCCGCGAAGAACACCGCGTCTCCGGGACCGGCCCCTGCCGCGGCCGCAAGTCCCGCTCGCTCGTCGTCGCTGATGTTCTTCGCCACGGGGCCGCCCAGCGTGCCGTCCTCGCCGACGGTGACGTAGGCGAGTCCCCTCGCGCCCCGCTGCTTGGCCCACTCCTGCCACGCGTCGAACTGCTTCCGCGGCTGGTCGGCACCGCCCGGCATGACCACCGCTCCGACGTACTCGGCCTGGAACACCCGGAACGGCGTGCCGGAGAAGAACGCGGTGAGGTCGACAAGCTCGACCCCGAAGCGAAGGTCCGGCTTGTCCGTTCCGAATCGGCGCATCGCCTCGGCGTAGGTCATGTGCGGGACCTCGCCGATGTCGTAGCCCAGGATCCCCTGCCACAACGCCCTGATGACCTCTTCGCCAACCTCGATGACGTCTGCCTGCTCCACGAAGGACATCTCGATGTCGAGCTGGGTGAACTCCGGCTGGCGGTCGCCTCGGAAGTCCTCGTCGCGGTAGCACCGTGCGATCTGGAAGTACCGTTCCATGCCCGCCACCATGAGCAGCTGCTTGAACAGCTGGGGGGACTGCGGCAGCGCGTACCAGTGGCCGGGCTGGAGGCGCACCGGGACGAGGAAGTCGCGGGCTCCCTCCGGGGTGGATCGGGTGAGCGTCGGTGTCTCGATCTCGAGGAAGTCGCGCTCGAGCAGGATGTTGCGGCAGATCTGGTTCACCCGCGAACGCATCCGGATGGCGTCACCCGCGCTCTGACGACGCAGGTCGAGGTATCGGTGCCGCAGCCGCACCTCCTCGCCCACCGTGACCCGATCGTCGATGGGGAAGGGCAGCGGAGCCGCGGTCGAGAGCACCTCGACGGCCTCCGCCATCACCTCGATCTCTCCGGTGGCCAGATCGGGGTTCTCGTTGCCCTCGGGCCGACGGCCCACCGTACCGACGACCCTGATGCAGAACTCGTCGCGAAGGGGGTGAGCCACCTCGGGATCGTGGACGACCACCTGCACCACGCCGCTCGCGTCCCGCAGGTCGAGGAAGGCGACGCCGCCATGGTCGCGTCGGCTGGCCACCCATCCGGCGAGCGTGACCTGCTGCCCGGCGTCGGCGGACCCGAGCGAGCCTGCAGTGTGGGTGCGAATCACGGACGTGCCTCCTGGCTGGACGAGGGAGTGACGGTGGGATGCAGGTCGGAGATGTGCGGCGACCACGAGTCGGCCTCGGCCGACACCTGGTCTCCCGTTCGGATGTCCTTGACGGTGTCCCCCGCCACGTCAGGGAACCAGACGAAGGGGATCCCCCGGCGGTCGGCGTGACGGATCTGCTTGCCGAACTTGTCGGCGGCAGGTGCCACCTCGCAGGGTATTCCGCGCGCCCGCAGACGCGACGCCACGATCTCGCTGTCGGCGCGGGCGTCCTCATCCACGACGGCGACGAGAACAGCGGAGGGAACGGACCGGGACACCTCGACGAGGTCTCGGCCCAGCAGGATCGACACGAGTCTCGTCACGCCGAGCGAGATCCCGACTCCCGGGTAGGTCTGCCGCCCGTCCGAGGCAAGGGAGTCGTAGCGGCCGCCCGAGGCGATGGAGCCGACTGATTCGTGGCCCACCAGCTGCGTCTCGTAGACCGTGCCCGTGTAGTAGTCGAGTCCCCGTGCGATGCGCAGGTCCGCCACGACGGATCCGGGCCTCCGGGCATTGGCGCCGGTGACCACCGCGGCCAGCTCGGCGACGCCCTCGTCCATCATCGGGTCGGCGACGCCCAGGGACATGACGGCGTCGGCGAAGGAGTCGTCCACCGTTCGGATCGATGCCATGCGAAGGCAGGTCTCGGCGGCGCTGGCGGACAGGCCGGCATCCGTCTCGAGCAGCCGTGCGACTCCTTCAGCGCCGATCTTGTCCAGCTTGTCGATGGCGCGCAGCACCGACGCGGCGTCGGGGGCGCCCACCCCGCGGTAGAAGCCCTCGGCGAGCTTGCGGTTGTTGACCTGGATCACAGCAGGCGGGATGGGGAGGTCGGCCAGCACGCTCGACATGACGACGGCCATCTCGACCTCGTGGTGGAAGGACAGCGCGTCGCGCCCGACGACGTCGATGTCCGCCTGGGTGAACTCGCGGAACCGGCCCTCCTGCGGCCGCTCCCCCCGCCACACCTTCTGGATCTGGTAGCGACGGAACGGGAACTCGAGCTGGCCTGCATGCTCGAGGACGTAGCGGGCGAACGGCACGGTGAGGTCGAAGTGCAGTCCCAGGCCAGGATCGGCCTCGCTCTGCGCCGCGTGCAGGCGGCGGAGGACGTACACCTCCTTGTCGATCTCCCCCTTGCGAAGCATCGTCTCCAGAGGTTCGACCGAACGCGTCTCCAGCCCCGCGAAGCCGTGCAGCTCGAACACGCGACGGGCGGTGTCCAGGACGAGCTGCTCGACCACCTGCCCGGCCGGCAGCCACTCGGGGAACCCTGACAACTTCGATGACCGCGCCACGTCACAGGCCCTTTGCGTTTCGGGGCACGGTGGCGTCGGCGAGCAGGGGCACCAGGTAGGGATTGGTCGCCTTCTCCTGCCCGATGGTGGTCTGCGGCCCGTGGCCGGGAAGGACGACGAGGTCGTCGGGAGCGGGAACGATCACCCGCCGAAGGGACTCGATCATCCGGGCGTGATCGCCTCCCGGAAGGTCGGTGCGGCCGATCGAGCCGGCGAAGAGGACGTCACCGCTGAACATCAGCTCGTCGAGCTCGAACACCGCGGAGCCCTCGGTGTGACCCGGGGCATGGCGGACGCGGAGCCGCATGCCGGCCAGCTCCAGGGTCTGCTCGTCGTGAAGCACCTGAACGTCCGAGGGCTCGGTGAGCTCCAGTGAGTTCTTGGTCATGGCCAGGAGCTGCTCGCGTGCGGCCGCGAAGCTCGTTCCGGCGGGGTCAGCGAGGCGACCGCGGTCGTCGGCGTGGATCAGGGCGGGCACGTCGAACTCGGCCGACAGGGGGGCCACCGACCACACATGGTCGATGTGCCCGTGGGTGAGGAGCACGGCGGCGGGCGCCAGCCGATGCTCGCGGAGGATGTCGTGGACTCCATCGATCGAGTCCTGACCCGGATCGATGATCAGGCACGGCTGGCCGGGGCCCGGGGCGATGACGTAGCAGTTGGTCGCCCAGGAGCCCGCGGGAAAGCCAGCAATCAGCACGTCCAGCCCCTCAGTGTCTCGGAGGCGCCAGCCTATCGGCGAGGTCGGCGAGGTCACGAGCGGCCGGACAGGCGAGGTCGGCGAGGTCACGAGCGGCCGGACAGGCGCGGTCGGGGAGGTCACGGGCAGGCGGGCGGGCGAGGCCGGGGCCTCCACCACGGCCGCATAGACTCCCCACGCCGTCACGTCGAAGGGGTCCCACATGTCCGGCAGCAAGCGCCAGCGCGAGCTCGCCCGAGCGAAGTACGAGCGTCAGCAGGCCCGACGGGCCGCCCAGTCCGACCGACGACGCCGGAACCAGCGGATCACGGCGGTGGTGGTCGTCGGGGTCCTCGTAGTCGGCGCGCTCGCCTACGTCGGGATCAGCAGGACGACCTCGGATGACGCCGTGACGGCCGAGGCCACCGCGCCCGCCAGTGCATCCGCGAGCGCCGAGCCGACCGCAGCCGCCTCGGAGGGGGCCTCTGGCGCCCCGATCGAGGAGTCGGCCGTCCTCGACTGCGCCGCCCCGATGACTCCGCGCCCGGACGACATCACGTTCGACGCGCCGGGAGATGCGGGAACGGCGACCACGATCACCTTGACAACCAACTGCGGCGACATCGTCATTGCCCTGGATGAGGCAGCCCCTGAGACGGTCGCGAGCGAGGCCTTCCTCGCGCAGCAGGGCTTCTACGACGCCACGCAGTGCCACCGGCTCACGACGCAGGGCATCTTCGTGCTCCAGTGCGGCGACCCCGCCGGGGACGGCACCGGGGGCCCGGGCTACACCGTCCCGGACGAGAACCTTCCCGCCGACGGTGAGGCGAACTACCCCGCGGGCACGGTGGCGATGGCGAACGCCGGCCCAGGAACGGCGGGCTCGCAGTTCTTCATCGTCTACGACGACACAACCCTGCCCGGCGACTACACGATCTGGGGCACCGTCACGTCCGGCCTCGACATCGTGCAGGAGGTCGCGTCGGCGGGGACCGAGGACGGTGGATCGGACGGTCCGCCGCGTCAGCCCGTGGTTATCGAAACGGCAACGGTGCAGCCGAACTAGTAGCGCCTACTAGGGTGAATCCCCGAGAGTGGACAGGCCCGCGTCGCACCCCGGCGGCGCGTCCCCGGAAAGCAGGATGATCGATGCCCGAGAACGGCGTCCCCACGCCAGCGGCGCTTCGCCCGCCCGCGGCGGTCACGTCGAGTGACCCCTCGCGGTTCGGCCGCGTCGAGCCGGACGGCACCGTGATCCTCCTCGCGCCCGAGGGCGAGGTGGTCGTCGGCCAGTGGGCGGCTGGCGATCCGGCAGACGGTCTCGCCTTCTTCGGCCGCAAGTACGACGATCTCGTGGTCGAGATGGATCTCACCGAGAAGCGCCTTGAGGACGGGCGCGCGACGGCCGAGCAGGCCGACGCCGTCCTCACGAAGGTGAGGGAGGGCCTCGAGGCACGGTCCTTCGTCGGCGACATCCCCAGCCTCGAGGCGCGGTGCGATCGGCTGGCCACGGCGATCGGGGCGGCTCGCGAGGAGTCCCGCCTCCGGAAGGCCGAGCAGCGCGAGGCTGCCATGGTCACCCGGCGGGCGTTGGCGGATGAGGCAGAGTCCCTGAGCGAATCCACCTCGTGGAAGGGCACGACCGAGCGCTACGCCGCCATCGTCGAGGAGTGGAAGGCGCTGCCTCGAGGCGACCGCGGTGCCGAGCAGGAGCAGTGGCAGCGCATCAGCTCGGCCCGCACGGCATTCGACAAGCGGCGGCGCCAGCACTTCGGCGAGCTGGACAGCCAGCGCAAGGAGGCAGTCACCCGCAAGCGGGACCTGATCGCCAAGGCCGAGGCGCTCGCCACCTCCACCGACTGGGCTCGGACGTCCAAGCAGCTGCGCGACCTCATGGGTGACTGGAAGGCAGCCCCACGCGGGTCCCGTGCGGACGAGGACCGACTCTGGAAGCGCTTCAAGGCCGCCCAGGACGTGTTCTACACCGCCCGCACTGCTGCCGAGGACGCCGAGCAGGAGCAGCTGCGCGAGAACGTGCCGGCCAAGGAGTCCCTCGTCGTCGAGGCCGAGGCCCTGCTGCCTCTGGGAGACCTCAAGGCCGCCAAGACCAGCCTCCGCTCGATCCAGGATCGTTGGGACAAGGTCGGCGATCTGCCTCGCAACGACCGAGAGCGGCTCGAGAAGCGGCTCAAGAAGGTCGAGGAGGCCATCCGAGCGGCTGAGGCGGACGCCTGGAAGGGCTCCACCGGCGGTGTCGCGACCGATGCCTTCACGGAGGCCCTGGCCCGACTCCAGGAGAAGCGCGACGCGGCCGCGGCACGCGGCGACGACGAGACGGCCTCGGCACTCGACGAGCAGATCGCGTCGACACGAGCCCTGATGGGCCGGTAGCAGCGGTCAGACGCGGTACGCGTCGAACACGCCTTCCACCTGACGCACGGCCTTGAGCACCGACCCGAGGTGCTTGGGGTCGGCCATCTCGAAGGTGAACCGGGAGATGGCGATCCGCTCCCGGGATGTCGTCACCGAGGCACTCAGGATGTTCACGTGGGTGTCGGACAGTGCTCGGGTGACGTCGGACAGCAGCCGAGCCCGGTCGAGGGCCTCCACCTGGATGTTCACCAGGAAGACGCTGCTCGACGTCGGCGCCCACTCGACCTCGACCATGCGGTCCGGCTCGGCCTGAAGGCCAGGGACGTTCACGCAGTCGGCGCGGTGGACGGAGACGCCCGCCCCGCGAGTGACGAATCCGACGATGTCGTCGCCGGGCACGGGGGTGCAGCAGCGGGCCAGCTTGATCCAGACATCGTCGACGCCCTTGACCACGACGCCGACGTCCCCCTGCGTCCGTTGCCGGGACCCCTGCACCTGCGTCGGGCTGATCGCCTCGGCCGCGTCGTCAACCGCCCCCTCGACGCCGCCCGCCGAATCGACGAGCCGCTTGACGATGGTGTCTGCCGAGATGCGGCCCTCCCCCACGGACGCATAGAGGGCCGAGATGTCCGCTTGGTGAAGGCCCGCGGCGATCGTCGTCAGGGCCTGATTGGTCATCATGCGCTGCAGCGGCAGTCCCTGCTTGCGCATGGCCCGGACGATGGCGTCCTTGCCGGTCTCGACCGCCTCGTCGCGTCGCTCCTTCGAGAACCAGGCCTTGATCTTCGACCGGGCTCGCGGGGACTGCACGTAGGTCAGCCAGTCACGACTCGGGCCGGCGCCCTCGGCCTTCGAGGTGAAGATCTCCACGACGTCGCCGTTCTCGAGCGAGGACTCGAGGGGAACGAGCTTGCCGTTGACCCGGGCACCGACGCATCGGTGTCCGACCTCGGTGTGGACGGAGTACGCGAAGTCGACGGGGGTCGCATTCGCAGGCAGCGCGATCACATCGCCCTTCGGCGTGAACACGAACACCTCTGAGGACCCGAGGTCATAGCGAAGCGAGTCCAGGAACTCGTCGGGGTCCTCGGTCTCGCGCTGCCACTCGAGCAGCTGTCGCAGCCAGCCGAAGTCGTCCGGGGCGCTCTTCCCCGACCCGTCCTGCTGCTTGTAGCGCCAGTGCGCGGCCACGCCGAACTCCGCGGAACGGTGCATGTCCTGCGTCCGGATCTGCAGCTCGACCGGCTTGCCCTCAGGTCCGATCACCGTGGTGTGGAGGGATTGGTACATGTTGAACTTCGGCATGGCGATGAAGTCCTTGAAGCGCCCCGGGACCGGACTCCACTTCGAATGCACGATGCCCAGCGCGGCGTAGCAGTCGCGCACGCTCTCGACGAGGATGCGGACGCCGACGAGGTCATAGATGTCGGCGAAGTCACGGCCGCGCACGATCATCTTCTGGTAGACGGAGTAGTAGTGCTTCGGGCGACCGGTCACGACCGCCTTCACCTTGGCACCCTTGAGATCCGCCTCGATCTGGTCGATGACGACCGCGAGGTACTGGTCCCGCGAAGGGGCGCGCTGGCCGACGAGGCGGACGATCTCCTCGTACATCTTCGGGTACAGCGTGGCGAAGGAGAGGTCCTCGAGTTCCCACTTGATCGCGTTCATGCCGAGGCGATGCGCGAGCGGCGCGTAGATCTCCAGCGTCTCGCGGGCCTTGGTCTGCTGCTTGTCGTCCGGCATCCATCGCAGCGTGCGCATGTTGTGCAGGCGGTCGGCGAGCTTGATGACGAGCACCCGGATGTCGCGGGCCATGGCGATGACCATCTTCCGCACCGTCTCGGCCGCAGACGCCTCCCCGTAACGGACACGGTCGAGCTTCGTCACACCGTCGACGAGTTGGGCGATCTCGTCGCCGAAGTCCTCGCGGAGCGCATCCAGCGCGTACCCGCAGTCCTCGACGGTGTCGTGCAGGAGGGCCGCGGCGAGCGTCGGAGCGGTCATGCCCAGGTCGGCCAGGATCGTCGCCACCGCGAGGGGGTGGGTGATGTACGCCTCGCCGGAGCGTCGCTTCTGGTCCCGGTGCAGGTACGCAGCCATCTCGTAGGCGCGTTCGACCAGGCGCGCGTCAGCCTTCGGGTGGTACTTGCGCAGGGTGCGGAGAAGCGGCTCGAGCTCGGGGAAGTTCGGACGGGACCCGGCCAATCGGGCGAAACGCGAGCGAAAGCCACCGGAGTCCGACACGACGACGGTCGGGGCCGCGGAAAGCGGCTCCGACGGAAGCGCGTCCTCCTTCGCCAACTCCCCTCCCCGGTTGCGTGCCCTCAGTGTACGGGCGCGTCGCCGTCCAGCAGCGCGGCGACGGCCACGCCGCGGTCGCGTACGCGCTCGCCGCCGCCGAGTGACGGCAGGTCCATGATCACGGCGAGATGGGCTATCTCCGCGCCGGTTCGACGCACGAGATCGATGGCGGCGCACGCCGTGCCACCTGTCGCGAGGACGTCGTCCACGATGATGACCCGCGTCCCCGAGCTGAGCGCGTCCTGATGCAGCTCAAGGGACGCCGAGCCGTACTCCAGGTCGTATGACTCCCTGTGGACCTCTCCCGGGAGCTTCCCGGGCTTGCGCAGCGTGACGAACCCGGCCCCGAGGTGGTACGCCAGCGCGGCTGCGTAGGGGAAGCCTCGGGCCTCGATCCCCACGACCGCGTCCACGCGTCCACGGCCGAGCTCGACGGCCATCAGATCCACGGCCGTCCCGAAGGCGTGCGGATCGGCCATCAGCGGACTGAGGTCGCGGAAGAGCACTCCCGGCTTGGGCCAGTCGGCGATGTCCCGGACGCGCGACCACAGCAGCCGCTCGGCGGCCGTCCGGTCGAACACGTCAGCCCTTGCGCTTGGAGCGGGCCTGGCGCCGCGGCTGCTGCCGTGTGGACGAATCGGTGCGCGTGAGGGATCCCGTCGCACCAGACGTGGGCCGCTTGGTCGCGCCCTTGTCGCCCTCCGTCTCGTCGCCCGCGTCGGCAGCCGGCGCTGACGTGCCCTGCGACTGCTTGCGTCGGGCCAGGACCCGGGCCTGCAGCGACTTCATGTCGGGCTGACGCTCCTTGAGCTGGACGAGGAACGGCGTCGCGATGAAGATCGACGAGTAGGTGCCTGCTGCCATGCCGATGGCCAGGGCCACCGCGAGGTCGAGCAGCGTGCCCGCGCCCAGGAAGCCTGCGCCGACGACGATGATGGCCAGGACGGGCAGCAGCGCGACGACCGACGTATTGATCGATCTGACGAGCGTCTGGTTCATGGCCAGGTTGGCGGCCTCGCCGTACGTCATCACCGACTGCCCGGCGATCCCTCGCGTGTTCTCCTTGACCTTGTCGAACACGACGACGGTGTCATACAGCGAGTACCCGAGGATCGTGAGGAGACCGATGACCGTTGCCGGCGTGACCTCCAGACCGGTGAGCGCGTAGATGCCCACCGTGATGACGAGGTCGTGCGCCAGCGCCACGAGGGCCGCCGCCGCCATCCGCCATTCGAAGTAGAGCGAGAGGAACACCGTCACCAGGAGGAGGAACACGATCAGGCCCTGGAGTGCCTTCTTGGAGATCTCCTCGCCCCACGTCGGCCCGACGACCTGGACCTTGACCTCCTCCTTGGGGATCCCGCATGCCTCCGCGAGCTGACCCGCGACGACCGAGCTCTCCGCCGGCGTGAGGGTCTCAGTCTGGACACGGATCGTTCCGCTGGCCGTCTCCGTGACGATGACCTGGGCCCCCGTCGACGCCTCGCCGACAGTCCTGGCCTCCTCCACCGAGCAGGTCGCGTTGGGCAGCGAGAAGTCCGCTCCCCCTCGGAACTCGATGCCGAGGTTCAGCTGGCGCGTGAAGAGTGCCGCGATCGCGACCAGGACGATGACGGCCGAGATGGCGTACCAGCGACGTCGTCGGCCGACGAAGTCGTACGAGACCTCACCGGCGTAGAGCCGATGGCCCAGCCCTCCGATGCGACTCATGAGGACACCTCCTGCTTGGGGCTGCGTCGTCTCGACGCCTTGGCGAGGGAGCCGGCGACCGAGGCGCCCCCCAGTCGGTCAGGATCGAGTCCCGTCCACCGCGAGCCGCGCTGCATCCACGACGAGCGACCCATGAGGACGACCAGGGGGTGGCTGAACCAGAAGGCGACGATGACGTCGATCAGGGTGGTCAGGCCCAGAACGAAGGCGAAGCCCCGGACACTGCCCACGGACAGGAAGTACAGGACCACCGCAGCCAGCAGCGAGACGAAGTCGGCCGCCAGCAGTGTGCGCCGAGCACGGACCCAGCCAGTGTCACATGCCTGACGAAGCGAGCGCCCCTCGCGAATCTCGTCACGGATGCGCTCGAAGTAGACGATGAACGAGTCCGCCGTGATGCCGATGGCGACAATGGCACCGGCAATTCCCGCCAGGGTCAGCGTCAGGCCGATCGTCTTGCTGAGCACCACGAAGGTCAGGTAGAGGATGACGCCCGCGACCGCCAGGGACAGCACCGCGACGACGCCCAGCGCCCGGTAGTACGCCAGGAGGTAGACGGCGACGAGCAGCAGTCCCAGTGCGCCGGCGATGATGCCGGCCCGCAGCTGGTCGCTCCCGACGGTGGGCGACACGGTCGTGATGTCGACGGGCTCCAGGGTCACCGGCAGGGCGCCGTACTTGAGGACGTTCGCGAGGTCGCGAGCCTCCTGAGCGGTGAAGTTGCCCTCGATCTGCGCCTGGCCGCCGAGGATCGGCTCGTTGAACCGGGGCGCCGACGTCACGACGCCGTCAAGGACGATGGCGAACGCGTTGCAGGGATTGGCGCCCTGCAGACCGCACTCGGGCAGCGAGGTGAGCTTCGTGGATGCCTCGGCGAGCGCCTTGGCGCCCTCCGAGTCGAACTCCAGGGAGACAACCCACCCGACGCCGCCCTGAGGCAGCACCGCGTTGGCATTGGTCACGTTGGTGCCCTGGATGAACGCGGGCTCGAGGTTGTACTTCGTCGTCCCCGAGGTGTCGCAGGTGCCCAGCCACAGATTCGGGTCGTCCGGGCGACCGCCCGTGAAGTTGACCGGATTGGTGCAGTCGAGGGCGGCGATCTGCTGCTGGAACTCGGGCGTGTTGTCCGCTGCCTGGATGAGGTCGGGAGCGGGGGCTGCCGAATCCGTGGGCGAGGCGCTGGGCTGGGCGCTGGCAGCCGGCTCGGCGGTGGCTGAGGCGGCAGGGCTGGCCGAGGCCTGCGGCGACGCCGACGACTCGGGTGCCGCCGACGGCGACGCTGAAGCGTCTGCCGCTGTCGGATCGGCGATCGGGCTGTAGATGCCCCAGACCGGCCGGAAGTCGAGCAGCGCTGTGCGCTGGACGAGGTCGACGACACGATCCTGGTTCACCCCCGGGACCGATACGACGATGACGGCACCGTCACCAGAGCCCTGCGTCGTCACCTCGGCCTCGGAGACGCCAAGCCCGTTGACACGCTGGCGGATGATGGACACCGTCTGCTGCAGTTGCTCCTCGGTGATGCTGGCGCCCTCGGTCACCGGGTTGGGCTTGAGGATGACCTGCGTACCGCCCTGCAGGTCGAGACCGAGCCGCACGGACGTGTCCGTGCCCGGCCAGAACGCGACTGCCGACAGTCCGATGATCAGGACGGCGAGTGCGACGAGCAGCCGGACCGGCTTGCTGCTGGGCGGTGGCGCCACGGTGCTCCTTCAGGGTCAAGCGTGCGGACGTGCGTGGTCCGCCGACGCGCGGTGTGAACGCGACAGGTCGGCGAGCGCGGTCAGTCTACGGGGGGTTCCTCGCCGGTCGGCTCAGGCACGTCCCCGTCGCCGCCGCCGGCCGGCTCGATGACCCGAGCGACGGCCGCCGGGACGATCCGCAGGAACACGCCCGGGGACACCTCGAGGCTCACCTGCTCAGCCGTGACGACGGCCACAGTCCCGAAGATGCCGGCGGTGGTCATGACCTCCGCCCCCGGCTGCAGCGCGGCAACCAGCGCCTGCTGCTGCTTCTGGCGCTGCCGCCCTGGTCGGATGATGAGGAAGTAGAAGGCAGCACCGGCACCCACGAGCAAGAGCAGGCTGGTGGGGTCCACGGCATCTCCAGGGTTCGGGCGCCAACCGGCGCGACCACAGGAGGCTACCTGAGCCCCTTCAGGCGAGGTCGAGGGCCTGCTGCTGCTGGCCTCCGGCCTCCGGTGGCTCGAGTCCGGCATGCCGCCACGCGGCTGCCGTGGCCATCCGCCCGCGCGGCGTGCGAAGGAGCATGCCGAGGCGCACGAGGAAGGGCTCCGACACCGTCTCGATGGTCTCGGGTTCCTCGCCGACGGCCACCGCCAGCGTCGACAGGCCGACCGGCCCGCCGGCGAACCGGTTGACGAGCGCGTCGAGGACCGCCTGGTCGATCCGGTCCAGGCCGAGCGCATCCACCTCGTAGAGCTCGAGCGCGGCCTTCGCGCTCGACTCGGACACGACGCCGTCTCCGTGGATCTGGGCCCAGTCCCGCACCCGCCGCAGCAGGCGGTTGGCGATGCGCGGCGTGCCCCGGCAACGCCCGGCGATCTCGGCCACCCCGGCCGACTCGACGGGGACGTTGAGCAGCCCGGCCGATCTGCCGATGATGATCTCGAGATCGTCCGCGTCGTAGAAGTCAAGGTGGGCGGTGAACCCGAAGCGGTCGCGCAGCGGGCTGGGCAGAAGTCCCGCTCGTGTGGTCGCGCCCACGAGCGTGAAAGCCTCGATCTCGACCGGGATCGCCGTCGCACCCGGGCCCTTGCCCACGACGACGTCGATGCGGAAGTCCTCCATCGCCAGGTACAGCAGCTCCTCGGCCGCCCTGGCCGTGCGGTGGATCTCGTCCACGAACAGGACCTCGCCCGGCTGCAGGCTGGACAGCACGGCGGCGATGTCGCCCGCGTGCTGCAGGGCCGGTCCCGCGGTCATCCGCAGCGGCGCCTGCAGCTCGGTGGCGATGATGCTGGCAAGCGTGGTCTTGCCCAGCCCGGGAGGTCCGCTGAGCAGCACATGGTCGGCGGCCCGCCCGCGTCGCTTCGCGGCCTCGAGCACGAGGCCCAGCTGCGACTTGACCCTTTCCTGGCCGACGAACTCGGCCAGGCTGCCCGGACGGAGCGCACCCTCGACGACCGCGTCGTCGGAGTCGGATTCGGGATTCAGGGTCACGAGCGGTCCAGGCCCCTCAGGGCGGCCTTCAGCAGCGCACCGACATCGACCGACGGCCCTGCGGCGGTCGCCTCGGCCGCCACCTGGGGGTCGATGGTGGCGATGGCCGCATCCGCCTCTCGGGCGGACCAGCCCAGCGAGGTGAGCCCGGCCGCCACGGCGGCCTGCCAGCCCCCGGCCGTGGTGCTGGCCGACCCCGGCGCGGTCGACACCGACGAGGGCAGTGGGCCGAGACGGTCGGCGAGCTCGAGGATGAGGCGCTGCGCGCCCTTGCGGCCGATACCCGGCACCTTCGTGAGGGCCGCCTCGTCCCCCGAGGCCATCGCGCGTCGCAGCTCGTCCGGCGTGAGGGTGCCCAGCAGGGCCAGGGCGATGCGCGGCCCGATGCCCGACACCGTCTGGACCTGCTCGAAGACGGCGCGCTCATCGGGATCGGCGAACCCAAACAGGGTCCAGCCGTCCTCGCGCACCACCATCGTTGTCATGAGCTCGACGTGCTCGCCGTGGCGCAGCCCCATCGCAGTGCCGGGAGTGCACTGGACCGTCACGCCGACCGAGCCGAGGTCGACGACGACGGTGTCCGGACCGGCGTGCAGCACCGTGCCGCGAACGAACGAGATCATCGAGCGGCCGCCACGGCACGCTCGAGGCGTCGCTGCGCCTCGCCACGCCACACCTGGCAGATGGCGATCGCGACGGCATCGGCCGCGTCGGCGGGGCGCGGAGGAGCCGGCAGCCTGAGCAGCCGGGTGACCATGGACGTCACCTGCGCCTTGTCGGCGCGACCACTGCCCGTGACGGCAGCCTTGACCTCGGTGGGAGTGTGCAGGGACACCGGGATCCCCAGCCGGCCGGCGATCAGCAGCCCCATGGCCGCCGCCTGGGCCGTCCCCATCGCCGTGCGCACGTTGTGCTGGCTGAAGACCCGCTCGATCGCGATGGCGTCAGGTGAATGCTCCTCGACCAGCTCGAGCAGGCCTGCCTCCACGCTCGCCAGCCGGCGTTCGATGGGCTCACCCGGATCGGTGCGGATCACGCCGATGTGGACGGCGGTCAGGGTGCGCCCCGGAGCACCGTCGACGACGGCCGTGCCGCAACGGGTGAGGCCGGGATCGACGCCGAGGACCCGCATCGCCGCCTCCGTCCGGTCCCGGGTGGCCGGATCGTCCGAACACCTGTTCGGAAGGTTAGTGGGTCGGGCCGTCAGACTCCGGGACCAGCGAGGTCCGCCGATGGCGTGTCGCCGCCACCGGAGACGTCCGGGGTGACCGGCTCGGCATAGCGGTCCGCCGGCCCGACGGGGATCCCGGTGACCTCCGTGAAGCCGGCCCGCAGGTCATCGACGAGGTCGGCAAGATCGGTGACGGCACGATCGTCGGCGGAGATCCCGATGTAGGCGGTCGCGTCGTAGGTGACCATCGTGATGTTGACGGCCGCGCCGATGGTCGCCACGAGCGGGTAGACGGCGATCATGCGCACGCCCGCCAGGTAGAGGGGGATCGGCGGCCCCGGCACGTTGCTCGTCGTCACATCGGACGCCTGAGCGGCCTGGGCGAGCATGGGGACGGGGACGAACCAGCTGACCTCCGCCAGCGGGTCGGCGAGTCGGATCGCGGGCTCCTCGCGCCAGTGCTCCACGAGCGCGTGCGCGCTCTCCATGTGCTCGACGGTCGTGAGGCCGGCCACCGGCAGCGGGAAGCGGGCGATGCTGACGGCGTTCGAGGCCTGCCCTGAGCGATCTCCGGCATCGCCACGCAGGCTGATGGGAACGTTCATCCGCAGTTCCTCGACGACCACCCCATGCCGCCGGTGGTACGCGTCCATCCCGAGGGCGATCGCCGCCAGGAACGCGTCATTGACGCTGAAGCCCTTGTCCTTGGCGGCTTTCCGGATCCCGGTGAAGGGCAGATCGAACGCGGCGAACCGATAGGTGGTCCCGCGCCCGACCATCACGGGAGAGAGCGGGCCATCGGGCACGGACGCGACTCGTCCGATCGACGTGACGGTGTCCCACGCCCTGCCCCATGTCGCTCGTGCATCGGTCACCGTCCCCTTGGCGAGGTCGATGCTGCCGCGCACCGTCGATACCGCCAGGTCGGTCCCCCGGCGGAGCGTGTCGGCGAGGTTGGCATAGGTCACGTCGCGGAGGCCGACGCTCTCCGCCTCCGGCGCCGGCGGCGGTTCGGCCTCGTTGGCGTCCGGCTCAGCGCCGAACTCGAACAGACTCAAGCCCATCATCACGGTCGCCTGCCCGTCGGCGATGGAGTGGTGCAGCTTGAGGAGGAAGGCCGACTGGCCGTCGGGCAGGCCCTCGACAAGGGCCGCCTCCCACAGCGGGCGATTGTGATCGAAGTCGGTCAGGCTCATCCGGCGCGCGTCGTCGAGCAGCACCTGCCAGCCGCCGTCGCTGGGCAGTCGGTACCGCCGAAGGTGAACGTCGAGGTCGAAGTCCGGGTCGGCCGCCAGGCGGGGCGCCGTGAGCCCGAAGGCCCCATAGAGCGGCCGCATCCTGAGTGTGGGCACGAAGAGGGTGAGTCGCTCCACCCTGGCGCGCAGACGATCCCACTGGGGCGTGCCGTCGAGAACGGCGAGCGCGACGACGGTCGAGCGCATCGTCGGATCCCCGCTGGCCGTGCGGAACGTCGCAGCATCCCAGCCCCGCATCTGGGTGCCGACGAAGTCGTTCATCCGACGGCTTCCATCACGTCGTCGCTGACGTCGAAGTTGGCGAACACGTTCTGGACGTCGTCACTGTCCTCCAGGGCCTCGATCAGGCGGAAGACCTTGCGGGCGCCGTCCTCGTCCAGCTCGACGCTCACGCTGGGCAGGAAGTTGGCATCGGCGGACTCGTAGTCGATGCCCGCGTCCTGGATGGCCTTGCGAACGGCCACGAGGTCCGTGGCCTCGGAGATGATCTCGAAGGACTCCCCCAGGTCGTTCACCTCCTCCGCGCCCGCATCGAGGACGACCAGCAGGATGTCGTCCTCGGTGACGCCTTCGGCCTTGGGCACAAGGACCACGCCCTTGCGGTTGAAGAGGTAGGAAACGGATCCGGGGTCGGCCATCGAGCCGCCGTTGCGGGTCATGGCGACCCTGACCTCGGATGCAGCGCGATTGCGATTGTCGGTGAGGCACTCGACGAGGACGGCCACCCCGTTGGGTGCGTAGCCCTCGTACATGATGGTCTGCCAGTCCGCGCCGCCGGCCTCGGCGCCCGACCCGCGCTTGACGGCTCGGTCGATGTTGTCCAGCGGGACCGAGTTCTTGCGGGCCTTCTGGATGGCGTCGTAGAGGGTCGGGTTCCCGTCCGGGTCGCCGCCACCCTGGCGTGCCGCCACCTCGATGTTCTTGACGAGGCGGGCGAAGAGCTTGCCGCGCCGGGCGTCGATGACCGCCTTCTTGTGCTTGGTGGTCGCCCACTTGGAGTGGCCGCTCATGAATGCTTCCTCACCATCTCGACGAACAGTTCGTGGACGCGCGCGTCGCCCGTCAGCTCGGGGTGGAACGCGGTAGCCATCAGTGGTCCCTGCCGGACCGCCACGATCGTACCGTCGTCGCCCGCCCGGGTGATGGTGGCGACCACGTCCACTCCGACGCCGACCGACTCCACCCACGGCGCCCGAATGAACACCGCGGGGAACGGCTTCCCGACCAGTGCCGGGATGACCACGTCTGCCTCGAAGGAGTCCACCTGCCGACCGAAGGCGTTGCGGCGCACCGTCATGTCGATGCCGCCAACCACTTCCTGGTCAGGGCGCGCGTCCTCGACCCGATCCGCAAGCATGATCATGCCGGCGCAGGAGCCGAACATGGGAAGGCCGGCCCTCCTCGCATCGCGGAGTGGCTCCATCAGCCCGTCGATGACGGCGAGCTTGGAGATCGTCGTGGACTCGCCACCCGGGATGACGAGCGCGTCCACCCGGGACAACTCCTCAACACTGCCGACTCGCGCTGCACGGGCACCCGACGATTCCAGGGCGTGGAGATGCTCGCGCACGTCACCCTGCAACGACAGGACCCCGACCAGCGGCCCTGGTGAGGTCACCAGCCTCGGTCCTCCAGGCGGTGATGCACGGGAAGGTCGGCCACATTGATGCCCACCATGGCCTCGCCGAGTCCTCGGGACACCTTCGCCACGATCGCGGGGTCGTCGAAGTGCCGCGTCGCCTGGACGATGGCATTGGCCCGCGCCGCAGGGTCGCCGGACTTGAAGATGCCGGATCCGACGAACACGCCGTCGGCACCAAGCTGCATCATCATCGCCGCATCCGCCGGAGTGGCGATGCCGCCGGCCGTGAACAGCACGACGGGGAGGGAACCGCGCTCGGCCACCTCCTTGACCAGGTCGTACGGCGCCTGCAGCTCCTTGGCCGCGACGTAGAGCTCGTCCTTGGACATCGCCTGAAGCCCTCGGATCTCGCCGAGGATCTTCCGCATGTGGGTGACGGCGTTCGACACGTCTCCGGTGCCCGCCTCGCCCTTGGACCGGATCATCGCCGCGCCCTCGCTGAGGCGGCGGAGGGCCTCGCCCAGGTTCGTCGCCCCGCACACGAACGGCACGGTGAACTGCCACTTGTCGATGTGGTTCGCGTAGTCGGCGGGGGTGAGCACCTCGGACTCGTCGATGTAGTCGACGCCCAGTGACTGCAGCACCTGCGCCTCGGCGAAGTGACCGATGCGGGCCTTGGCCATGACCGGGATGGACACGGCGTCGATGATCCCGTCGATCATGTCGGGGTCCGACATGCGGGAGACGCCGCCCTGAGCGCGGATGTCCGCAGGCACCCGCTCGAGCGCCATCACAGCGACCGCGCCTGCGTCCTCGGCGATCTTCGCCTGCTCGGCGGTGACGACGTCCATGATCACGCCACCCTTGAGCATCTCCGCCATGCCGCGCTTGACCCGGTCCGTACCGACGACTGGGGAAACGTCCGTCACGTCAACCTCGCTTGTCTGGGCACGGCTGCGACCGTGCAAGGGCACCAATCCTAGGGCCTCTCCCGGGATCCGACCCACGCCGGGCGTTCGGGCGGGCGGCCGGGGCCAGCGGGCCGTCGCCTACCGGGTGACCAGCTCGTCCGGCTTCCGGTCGTCCATCTCGACGGTCTCCGGCCACGGGGTGTGCCCGGCGAGGCGAAACAGGCGGACCATGCGCTGGCGACGCAGCTGGCGGCAGGCGCGAACCGCGTCATTGTGGAATCGCCGGGACAGCTGGACACGCCGGCAGGCGGCGTCCAGCTCGGCGAGCATCTCGGCTCCCAGGAGCGCGTGTCGTACCTCCTCGACGTCCTCGGGTTCGAGCGCCGCCATGAGCGCGGCAGTGAGATCGGACTCGGCCATCGCCTGCGCATCCGGGCCCTCATCGACGGAGTTCCGGGCAAGGTGCGCCGCGTCCGCGAGCAGCATGCTCGACGCCGGGTCGAGAAGGCTGGAGGCGGCCAGCTCGGAGCACACGGCCGAGCGCCTCAGCAGCTGTCCCTCGAGGGCCAGGTGCGACGTGTCGATCCGACGATGCAGGTGGTCCAGCCGACCGGCCGTCATGCTCAGGTAGAGCCCCACCAGGACGATGACGACAAGCAGTGCCACACCGAGAACGACCCATCCGTTCACGAGGAGCCCCCACCGGGGCCGCCTCGGGACAACCGCCCCACCAACTGCCCGCGCAGGTCCTCGGTCACCTTCTCCCCCGCCATGTGCACGCTGTCGTAGACGGCGATGACGTCGTCCACGACCGTGTCCCAGTCGAACTGCCGGACGCGACGATCCGCGGAGGAGACGTAGGCCGCCCGTGCCTCCGGATCGAGGAGGACGTCCACCAGGGCACCGGCGAGTGCGGACGAGTCGCGGTTCGGGAACAGCCGGCCGCTGCGACCGTCCTCCAGCACGCGCCGGAAGGCAGGCAGGTCGGAGGACACGACGCAGGCCTGCGCGGCCATCGCCTCGGCCAGCACGATCCCGAACGACTCCCCCCCGGTGTGCGGGGCCACGTAGACGTCCACCGAACGCAGTGCCCTCGCCTTGTCCTCGTCACTGATCCGGCCGAGGAACCGCACGTGAGACCGGATGTCAGCGGGGATGAGCTCGCCCTGCTCATCCGCGTCGCCCGGTCCGGCAATGAGCACCTGGACGTCGGGGACGCCGGCCACCACCGCGGGCAACGCTTCCAGAAGCACGTCGAGCCCCTTGCGCGGCTCATCGAGGCGCCCCAGGAACATGATGGCGGGCCGGTCCGGATCCACCTCCGGAAGTCGTGAGTGCGAGGCGAACGCGGACACGCGCACACCGTTGGGGATCAGGACCGCGTCACCGCCGAGGTGGTTGACCAGGGTGCGTCGCGCGTCCTCGCTCACGGCTATCCGTCCTCGTACCTTCTCCATCGCCGTCTGCCCGATGTAGTAGCCGGCGGAGAGGATGCGGGAGCGGTCATGCGACGAGTGCCACGTCGCGACGATCGGGCCCCGGGCCACCCAGAGGGCAAGGATGGACAGGCTCGGAGCGACGGGCTCGTGGACATGGAGGATGTCGAAGTCGCCCTCGCGGATCCATGCCCTCACTCGGCGGGTGGCCTTGACGCCGAAGTTCAGGCGGGCAACCGATCCGTTGTAGCGCACCGCGATCGGTCGACCGCCGTCGACGACCCACTCGGGCAGCTCCTCGGGATCCTCCGCGGGCGCGAGCACGCTGATGTCGTGGCCGTGATCGCGAAGGGCCATGGCGAGGTCGGCGACGTGGGAGCGCACCCCACCGGGGACGTCCCATGCGTAGGGGCAGACCAGGCCGACCCTCACCCGACCGCCT
This sequence comes from Actinomycetes bacterium, assembly GCA_024641635.1. GTDB lineage: Bacteria > Actinomycetota > Actinomycetes > S36-B12 > S36-B12 > UBA10649. Next base: position 174,804 of record JAHECS010000001.1, read on the forward strand.
CGGCGTCGACGCCCGAGACTCCGGACCGGCGGCGCGTCGGGTCCAGGTCGGCAAGCCAGACCGGCTGCATCATGTGCCAGTCGGCGCTGTGCTCCCTGATCCCGGCCTCGAACGCGTTCGCGATGCCCTGCGTCACCGCGCGGATGCGCTCCTCCCGCGTCCCTGACGACGGCACGTCGATGCGCTCGTGCACCTGCCCGGTCGCGAGCGGACCGTCGTACCAGAGACTGACCGGGAGGATCGGCGCCTGGGTCAGCATGCCGAGGACCGCCGGGCCCGCCGGCAGCGACGCCGGCTCGCCGAAGAGATCGACACTGACGCCGTTTCGGCCGATGTCCCGATCGCCCATGAGCGGCACGAGCCGACCCTCCTGGAGCCTCCGGGCCAGAGCCCTGATGATGTCCGGCTGCCCGGTGGGCAGGATCTCCATGCCCAGCGACTCGCGGTAGTCGGCGAAGCGCTGGTACAGCCCCTCGGGCTTCAGCCGCTCGGCGACCGTCGTCAGGCCGCCGTAGCGGGCGCATGCCCACGCGCCGGCGTGGTCCCAGTTCCCGCCGTGGTTGACCACCATGATCGCGCCGGACCCGGACGCCACCGCGGCGTCCATGAGTTCCTTGCGATCGAGGTCGAAGGTGCCGGACACCTTCTCCGGCGACCAGGTGGGCAGCCGGAAGGCGTCGCACCAGTAGCGAAGGTAGCTCCGCAACCCCTGCCGGCTCAGGTCGCGAAGGTCGGCCGATGAGGCCTGCGGGTGGATACGCGCCTGGTTGCGCTCGAACTGCAGGACGCCCGGTCCGCGCCGGCGCCAGATGGCGTCAGCGGCCTGGTCGAAGACCGCGTAGGCCGAGCGCTCGGGCAGGTGCTTGACGACGGTCCATCCGGTCGCGAAGGCCCACTCCGTCGCCGCGTCCCCCGCCCCCTGCAGGAGGCTCGAGCGTCGCTCACTCATGCGGCTCGGGAGCCTGCCGGGGGCGCAGTTGCGTCCGTACCGTCAGGATCCGTTGGGCGATGGTGACCAGCCCGAGACCGCCGATCAGCCACAGGGCCACGGGAAGGACATAGGGAACGCCGAAGCCGGCCAGCAGGACGGCCACCCCTGCGATCAGCAGGCGCTCCGCGCGCTCCGCGATGCCGACATTGGCGGTGGCGCCGACCGCCTCGGCCCTGGCCTTGGCATACGAGGTCACCTGTCCCGTCACGAGTGCCAGCGTGGCGGCGGCGGTCACCCACGGCTGGTCCTGGAAGGCACCGTAGAGGGCGAGTCCGCCGAACACCGCACCGTCAGCCACCCGGTCCAGGGTCGCGTCGAGGAAGTTCCCCCACGGTCCGGAGGTGCCCGACAATCGGGCCATCGTGCCGTCGAGGAGATCGCTCATCGTCAGCACGAGCATGATGAGAACGGCGGCGACGAACCATCCCTGAGGCAGGCAGATGAGTGCCGTGGCCGTCGTGGCAACGGTCCCGACGACGGTCACGGCGTCCGGTGACACGTGCGCACGCAGCAGAAGGCGGGCCGGCGGCTCGATGGCTCCGCTCACCATCTTCCTTGCCGCAGGGTTGTTCAGCACGGCACGGACTCTATCGCCGCGCGTTCATGGACCCCGGTTTGCTTCCGCCGTCCGGCAGGGTGGAGGCTTGCCGGACACACGAGAAGGAGCCCCCTACATGGCCGAGAAGCGATCAGACCGGAAGCCCGGAGCCGCCCCCAGCGCATCGTCGCCGGACCGGATCCGCAACGTGGCTCTGGTGGGACCGGCCGGCTCAGGGAAGACCTCGCTGATGGAATCGCTCCTGCATGCTGCGGGAGCGACGTCGCGTCGGGGCTCGGTCGGCGAAGGCACGACCGTGGGCGACAGCGACCCGGTGGCCATCCGGCAGAGCCGCTCGGTCGGCCTGTCTGTCGCCTCCTTCGACTGGAAGGACTCGGTGATCACCCTTCTCGACACCCCGGGGTACGCCGACTTCATGGGCGAGCTGCGCGCGGGGCTCCGCGGCGCGGATGCCGCGCTGTTCGTCGTCTCCTCCGTCGACGGCGTCGATCCGGCCACGGCCCGACTGTGGGACGAGTGCGAGTTCGTGGGCCTGCCCCGGGCCATCGTGGTGACGAATCTCGACAAGGACCGGGCCAATTTCGACGAGACGGTAGCGGTGTGCCAGCGCGCCTTCACGGGTGGCGGGGGCGTGCTCCCGATCTTCCTGCCCCTTCATGGGGACGACGACGTCGTCGCCGGCTTCATCGACCTTCTCGACGAGCAGATCTGGGACTGGAGCGAAGGCTCGGTCACGGTCAAGGATGCCGAGGACCGGCATCGCGAGCTGATCGAGACCGAGCGCGCTTCCCTCATCGAGGGCGTGGTGACCGAGTCCGAGGACGAGGAGCTCATGGACCGGTTCATCGGCGGTGAGCACGTCGAGGTCGACATGCTCACCAGCGACCTCGAGAAGGCCGTCGCCCGTGGGCACTTCCACCCCGTCATGGGCCATGCGGTCACCGCCGCCAACGTCGGTTCCGAGCTGATCCTGGATCTCATCGTCCGCGGCTTCCCGTCTCCGACCGAGCACCCACTCCCTACGGTCTCGCGGATCGACGGGTCGCCGGCCGAGCCGATCTCGGCCGACCCCGACGGCCCACTCGTCGCTGAGGTGATCAAGACGACGTCCGATCCGTACGTGGGCAAGGTCTCAGTGGTCAGGGTGTTCTCTGGCACCCTCGGGAGCGACGCCGTCGTGCATGTGTCGGGACACTTCGGCCCCGAGACGGGGCACGAGGATCACGACGTCGACGAGCGCATCGGTCACCTGACGGCAATGCTCGGCAGCCAGCACGCCGACGTGCCCCAGGCCATCGCGGGCAGCATCGTCGCGGTCAGCAAGCTGACGAAGGCCGAGACGGGGGACACGCTGTCGTCACCGGAGAACCCACTGCTCATGGAGCCCTGGCGCATGCCCGAGCCGCTGCTGCCGCTGGCGATCACTCCGCGGAGTGCCGGCGACGAGGACAAGCTGGGAACAGCGCTCAGCCGCGTGGTGGCCGAGGATCCCACCCTGAGGATCGAGCACCCCGAGGAGACCGGGCAGATCATCCTGTGGACGCTCGGCGAGGCCCATGCCGATCTCGTCCTCGACCGGATCAAGTCGCGGTACGGGGTCGAGGTGGACTCGGCAGAGGTCGTCGCGTCGATGCGCGAGACGTTCGGCGGTCCGACGCCGGGCAACGGCCGGCTGGTCAAGCAGTCCGGCGGGCACGGCCAGTACGCCGTGGTCGACATCACCGTCGAGCCGCTGCCGGCCGGCACGGGCTTCGAGTTCGTGGACAAGATCGTCGGCGGAGCCGTGCCCAGGAACTACATCCCCTCAGTCGAGAAGGGAGTGCGCCAGCAGATGACCCTGGGCGTGGCGGCCGGGTTCCCGGTAGTCGACATCCGCGTGACGCTCGTCGACGGCAAGTTCCACAGTGTTGACTCGTCGGACATGGCGTTCCAGACGGCCGGTGCCATGGCCCTCAAGGATGCCGCGGCACGGACGACCATCAACCTGCTCGAGCCCATCGTCACCCTGACCGTGGTGGTGCCGGACGAGCACGTCGGCGCCGTCATCGCCGACGTGTCCACGCGGCGCGGCATGATCAGGGGGACGAACTCGCTGCCGGGCGGCAAGTCCCAGGTGGTCGCAGACGTCCCGGAGTCCGAGATCTCGCGCTACGCCATCGACATCCGCAGCATCACGCACGGCACCGGGGAGTTCATGCGCGAGCCGGCCGGCTACGCACCCGTCCCCGCCAACCTTGCGAAGAAGCTGATCGAGGGGTAGCGGCCGCCAGGACTACGGGGTGGGCCAGCCGGTGGCGGCGCGCCCGGTCTCCGTGGCCACCAGTTCCGCATCGGGGGCTCCGGCGAAGCGCAGCACCCAGCGCTGAGGGGTCAAGGGGCGGTAGCGGTGCTCCGCTCCTCGGATGGCGACGACGTCCCCGGATTCCAGGAGGACGGGCACCGGACCCTCCATCGTGACGAATTCCATGATGCCCTCGCCGGAGGCGACGACGTGGACCTCGTCGACCGCGTTGACATGCCAGGCGCCCATGCCGGAGTCGGGGTCCAGCGGCACTGCGATCTCCACGTCGGCACGGATCTGACGGGCGCCCTCGGGCAGCACTGCGGCCACGAGCTCCGCGGGCGCGTCGCCCCCATCGTCGACGACAGTCAGTGTCACGCCGGCCGCGTCGAGCAGGGCGTGCACGTCATCGGCGTCCCACTGCATCATTCGGGCCATGTCACCCCGCCTCCCACGTCGCAGCGATCAGATCGCGGGTGTCGTTGAGGAGCTGCGGGATCACCTTTGTGCCGCCGATGATCGGCATGAAGTTCGAGTCACCGCCCCATCGTGGAACGACATGCTGGTGGAGGTGGCCGGCGATCCCTGCCCCCGACACCGAGCCCTGGTTCATACCGATGTTGAAGCCGTGGGCACCAGACACCTCGCGAACGACCCGCATCGCCTTCTGGGTGAACGCGCCGAGCTCGGCGACCTCTGAGGCCGTGAGCTCGGTGTAGTCGGCAACGTGTCGGAACGGGCAGATCATGAGGTGCCCGGAGTTGTACGGGTAGAGGTTGAGCACGCCGTACACCTCGTCGCCACGGGCGAACACGAGCCCTTCATCCTCGGGAAGCGACGGCGCCCGGCAGAACGGGCAGCTGTCCCCGGCCTCATGGGAGTCGGGCTTCCCCTCACCGCGGAGGTACACCATCCGGTGCGGCGTGTAGAGCCGTTCCCACGAGTCCGTCACATCACACCTGCACGCGGGTCTCGACGGCCTCGACGATCTCGGCGATCGCGGCGTCCACGGGGACACCGTTCTTCTGGCTGCCGTCGCGATACCGGAAGGACACCGCGCCTGCGGTGACGTCGTCATCGCCGGCGATGAGCATGAACGGCACCTTGGCGCGCTGGGCGTTGCGGATCTTCTTCTGCATGCGGTCATCGGCCGTGTCCACCTCGACGCGGACGCCGCGACCCCGAAGGCGGGCAGCGACGTCCTGCAGGTAGGCGTTGTGCCCATCGGTGACGGGAATGGCCACGACCTGCACGGGCGCGAGCCAGGGCGGGAACGCTCCCGCATAGTGCTCGAGCAGAACGGCGAAGAAGCGCTCGATGGAGCCGAACAGGGCTCGGTGGATCATCACCGGTCGCTGGCGTGAGCCATCGGCCGCCTGGTACTCGAGACCGAAGCGCTCGGGCAGGTTGAAGTCCACCTGGATGGTGGACATCTGCCAGGTGCGCCCGATGGCGTCCTTGGCCTGCACGGAGATCTTCGGGCCGTAGAACGCGGCGCCGCCCTCGTCGAGGACCAGCTCGAGCCCCTGCCTCTCGGCGGCCTCCCGGAGCGTCTCCGTGGCCTCGAGCCAGACCTCTTCGGTGCCGACGCTCTTCTGAGGGTCACGTGTCGACAGCTCGAGGTAGAAGTCGGAAAGCCCGTAGTCGCGCAGCAGTCCGAGTACGAACGTGAGGAGGTTGTCGAGCTCCAGCCCCATCTGCTCCTTGGTGCAGTAGATGTGCGCGTCGTCCTGCGTGAATCCACGTGCGCGGGTGAGCCCTTGGACGACGCCCGACTTCTCGTACCGGTAGACGGTTCCGAACTCGAACAGCCTCAGCGGGAGCTCCCGGTAGGAGCGACCGCGCGCGCCGAAGATGAGGTTGTGCATGGGACAGTTCATCGGCTTCAGGTAGTAGTCCTGTGCCTGCTTCCGGACATTGCCCTCGGCATCGTGCTCGACGTCGAGCTGCATCGGCGGGTACATGCCCTCGGCATACCAGTCGAGATGGCCGGAGAGCTCGAACAGCGTGCCCTTGGTGATGTGCGGGGTGTTGACGAACTCGTAGCCCGCCTCCTCGTGCCGGCGGCGCGAGTAGTCCTCCATGATGCGACGCACGACGCCGCCCTTGGGGTGGAAGACGGCCAGGCCCGAGCCGATCTCCTCCGGGAAGCTGAACAGGTCGAGCTCTGCGCCCAGCTTGCGATGGTCGCGCTTCTCCGCCTCCTCGAGGAACGTGAGATGCGCGCGCAGCTCGTCCTTCGACGGCCACGCAGTCCCGTAGATCCGCTGGAGCTGCTCGTTGCGCTGGTCGCCCAGCCAGTACGCAGCGGCGGACCGCATGAGCCTGACGGCATTCGGGGGGATGTATCCGGTGTCGGGCACGTGCGGACCGCGGCACAGGTCGCCCCAGCAGCGCTCCCCCGTCTTCGCGTCGAGGTTGTCGTAGATGGTGAGCTCAGCGCCGCCGACCTCCATGACGTCGGCGCCGCCCTCACTCCCGATCAGTCGCAGCTTGTAGGGCTCGTCGGCCAGCTCGCGGACGGCGTCTTCCTCAGTGACGACCCGTCGTTCGAACTTCTGGCGGGACTTCAGGATCGCGACCATTCGCTTCTCGAGCTGGGCGAGGTCGTCCGGAGTGAACGGCGTCTCGACATCGAAGTCGTAGTAGAAGCCGTCCTTGATCGGCGGACCGATCCCGAGCTTCGCCTCCGGGAAGACGTCCTGGACTGCCTGCGCGAGCACATGCGCCGTCGAGTGACGCAGGACGGCAAGGCCCTCAGGTGAGCCGACGCTCACCGGCTCGACCACGTCGACGTCGGTGACCTCGGTCCCGAGATCACGCAGCTCGCCGTTGATCCGGGCGACGACGACGGACCGGTCGCCGCCCACCAGGTCCCGGGCGGTTGTTGCCACCGGCCTGCTCCTTGTCCTCGTGATGACTCGCGTCTGGCTGGCCTGCATGCGAGCCAGTGGCCAACCACGCTGAGAGGTCATGACCGCCTCGCTGCCTCGTCAATCCTAGGGGTTCGCCGGTGCCCTGGATCCGGGGACGCCCGGACCCCTATCGCGACGACTCGGGATCTGCCACGATGCGCCGTGCCCCGAGGTATCCCCCTCGGGCCCTCTGGAAGGAATCACCGTGCGCCGATCTCTTCTTCTGCCCGTCCTTGCCATCTCCGCCACGAGTCTCGCCCTTGTCGCCCTGCCCACAGCGGCGAACGCGAGCGTTCCTGCAGCAGCCAACAAGACCTTCACCCTGGTCGAGCACGCCGACACCGACGTGGTGACCGACACCGGCAAGAAGGGCGACTCCGCCGGCGACCTGCTCACCTTCGCCAACGACCTCTACAACGCCGGCAACACGACGAAGGTCGGCACCGACAACGGCTACTGCGTCAGGACGGTTGTCGGCAAGGCGTGGGAGTGCTGGTGGACGGCAACGCTCAAGGGTGGCCAGATCACGGTCCAGGGTCCCTTCTATGACGCGGGCGACAGCACGTTGGCGATCACCGGTGGCACGGGGATCTACGCCAAGGCCCGCGGGTATATGACGCTGCACGCTCGCAACGACCAGGGCAGCGAATACGACTTCACCTATCACGTCAAGCGCTGACCCGGTGCTCGCAGACCGCCCCTTCGATCACGTTTCGGAGGGGCGGTGTGCGGCAACCGCTCGTGCCACCCGCGGACGGCCTTCGGTGGGCGATACTGGGTTCGAACCAGTGACCCCTCGCGTGTGAAGCGAGTGCTCTACCACTGAGCTAATCGCCCGAAGCGGTGGAACTCTACCTCACGCGTTCGCGTGCGTTTCGTGTGTACTCCCGCATCGCGGCGCGTGCGCCTCTACCATCGACGTACCAGCACACGGTGGAGGTCGCCATGCCGAAGCGCGCACTCAAGGTCCTCATTCTCGCCACAGTCGTGGCCGTCGGAACCGCCCTCGTGGCGCCGCCCGCGTCGTCAGTACCGGCCGCGTCGTCGGGCATCAGCTTCACCAGCGGGACGCTGGCGAGGATCGGCGAGTACAACTGGCTGAGCGTGGCGATCGGCACCTCGACCGGAACGCGCCCCAGTGGCGCCGTCCAGTTCTTCAACACCGACGGGGCCATCGTTGGCACCGCAAGCACGAGCGCCTCAGGCACGTCGGGCGCCACCGCCAGCATCCCGTGGTTCCCGACCGAGGAGAGGACCTACTCCTTCAACGCGACGTTCATCTCGGACAATCCGGCCGTGACGGGGTCCTCGACCACCGTGCCCTTCACCGTCTTCGCCACGCCGAGCGGCCAACCCCTGTCGATCTCGGTGCCCCAGCTCTACCAGGGCATCCCCGCCACCATCGTTGCCACGGTGTACCCCTCCAGCCTCGAAGGTTCTGTCGGGTTCTCCGTGAACGAGGCGAAGTACGGCGTCGGGCCGTCGGTCCCTGTGGTCAAGGGTCTGGCCACGCAGACGTTCACGCCCACGATGCGAGGCTGGAACCAGTTCATCGCCTCATTCACCGCGACCAACTCCCCCGGCACCCAGGGAGCTGTCGGGCAGTGGGTGAACGTCCTGCCGCCGATCGGCACGGATGACATCACGCTGATCCCGGCGGTCTCGTCTCTCTACCGGTACCAGAAGGTCGCCTTCACCGTGTCGACGACGGCAGGCGCACCCGTGACCCTGACGGCGACGGGCGGCTGCGTGCTCGACGGGACGATCCTGACCGCGACGAAGAAGAGCGGCACGTGCGTCGTGACCGGTACCTCGCCGAGCACGGGCGGATACCTGGGCACGACCGAGTCGTGGACCATTGCGCTGACCCCGCGGCCGAAGAAGTAGCCCTCCGCGTTTCCCTGCGCCTTCGCAGGGTGGGCGGGTCTACCGTGATCACCATCCGACCGAAGGGAAGTCCATGTCCTCAACCCGCCGCACCCGCGGACTCCTGGCCAGTTCGAGCGCCGTCGCCGCGGTCCTGCTGAGCACGCTGGCGGTGGCCGCGCCACCGGCCTCGGCCAACGTCATCGGCTTCGGCGGTCCCGTGGGTGTGCCGCAGACTGTGACGGTGTCCAACACCAGCCCCAACTTGGTCGGCCAGTCCACCTGCACCGTGGTCCCGACCATCAACGGGGTCGCCCAATTGCCCGCCACTGGCGCGCTCATCAACGGCACGCTGACCTTCCCGTGGACACCGCAGGTCGTCGGCGCTGCGACCTTCAGCCTGGCTGACTGCTCAACCACCTCGAACATCCCTGCGGCGTCCATCACGCAGATAGGGACGACGACGACCATCTCGACCCCCAACACCTCCGCCGTGGGCCAGGCGATCCAGATCAACGTTGTTGTCCAGTCGACGAGCCCGAGCGCCTACCAGCCCACCGGGCAGGTAGTCGTGCGTAACGCCAACGGCGCCGTCCTGCAGACCATGGGCCTGACCCGTGGCCCGGGCACCGGCCAGTCCTTCGCCTATTTCCGGTGGACGCCGACCCAGGCCGGCACCTTCTTCTTCCAGGCCACGTACAACGGCGACGGCAACGCGACAACCTCCGTCTCGCCGCAAGACACCATCATCGTCACCCCCAGCGGAAACACGATCTCCCTCACCGCACCCGCCGTAATGACCCAGGGCGTCCCGGTGACACTGGTCGCCACAGTGGCACCCGCCGGTGTCCAGGGTTCTGTCGGATTCACCGTCAACGGCTCCCCAATCAGTGCATCGATTCCGATCGTGCGGGGCGTCGCCACGTTCCTGTGGACGCCGAATGTCGTCGGACAGGTGACGCTCGGGGCCAGTTACACAACGAATCAGGGCGGTTCCGGATCCACGACCGATCGCGTGACGATCGTGGCGGGGCCGGTGGCACGAGACGTCATCTCACTGGTCCAGCCGGGGGTCGGCCTCTGGGGTCCCAACGCCACCTTCCAGCTCGGCAACGGGACGACTTTCACCTTCACCGCGACCACGCTGTCGGGTTCGGGTGTGACCCTGTCCGATACGGGGGCCTGCAACACCAACGGACTGACCCTCACGATCGACACCGGTTCGGGCCAGTGCAACCTGGTGGCGTCGAGCCCCGGCGGCAACGGATACGCACCTGTGCAGCAGGGGTACACCGTCTCGATGGTCCCCGGTCAGCAGACGGCTGTCCTGGCGGCGCCCAACTCGGGTCGGTTCAGCGTCGGTCGCACGGTCCGTCTCCAGAACCCGGCGCAGGGGTCGACGAACGCGGGTCAGAACATCCGGTGGCGCATCACCCAGGGCTCGAATCGCTGCCGGCTCGCCTATCCCTCGAGTGGCGCCGTGAACGTCCGCCTCCAGCGCGCTGGAAAGTGCACCGTCGTGGCAACGGCGAACGCGGTGCCCAACGCCTGGAACCAGTTCCGCCTGCAGCGCACGTACACCGCTCGCTGACTCACCACCGAGGAGGGGTCGGCCAACCCGGCCGACCCCTCCTCGGTGCTTCCGG
>JAHECS010000016.1:0-2291 GCA_024641635.1 Actinomycetes bacterium
AGCCACGCGCGCCTAGCCTCGACATGACGTCACGTCCACCCTTGGAAGGTGCTCATGCTGCGTGTCCTGGTCTCACTGTCCACCGTCGTCCTCGCCGGCGGCCTGCTCGTCGGCACCGCCGCGCCGGCCGCAGCCGAGCCGGACACGACCTTCGGCTCTTGCAAGGCCATGCGGAAGGTCGACCCGAACGGTGTCGCCCTCACGCAGCGGGCGGTCAAGCGAGCCGTCAAGCAGGGCTACCGCAAGCCCCTGCTGTGCCCCGTCGCGTACGACGCGAACAAGCGGCTCGATCGCGACCGCGACGGCGTGGCGTGCGAGCGCAAGCGTCGGTAGTCGGCGCAGCTAGTAGGCGGGCTTGTCCGGCTCGATCTGGGCCACCCACTGCAGGATCCCGCCACCGACGTGGATGGCATCGGAGTAGCCGGCACCCTTGACCACCGCGAGCGCCTCAGCCGACCGTGCGCCCACCTTGCAGTGCAGCACGATGCGCCGGTCGCTCGGCAGCCTCTCCAGAGCCGATCCGTCGAGGAACTCCCCCTTGGGAATGAGGATCGCCCCCTCGATGCTGACGATCTCGAACTCGTTGGGCTCCCGCACGTCGATGAGGACGAAGTCCTCCTCCCCCGCCGTCCGTGCATCCAGCATCCGCTTGAGCTCGATGACCGAGATCGTCGAGTCCATGGCAGCCTCGGCGGCCTCCTCCGAGATCGTGCCGCAGAAGGCCTCGTAGTCGATCAGCTCGGTGACCGTGGGGTTCTCGCCGCAGACCGCGCAGTTCGGGTCCTTGCGGATGCGCACCTGCCGGTAGGTCATCTCGAGCGCGTCGTAGACCATGAGCCGACCGAGCAGGGACTCGCCCACCCCCGTCAGCAGCTTGATCGCCTCGGTCACCTGGATCGAGCCGATCGAGGCGCAGAGAACACCCAGCACGCCGCCCTCGGCGCAGGAGGGCACCATGCCCGGCGGCGGGGGCTCCGGGTACAGGCAGCGGTAGCAGGGGCCGTGCTCGGCCCAGAAGACGCTGGCCTGACCGTCGAAGCGGTAGATCGATCCCCACACGTACGGCTTGCCGAGGAGGACGCACGCATCGTTGACGAGGTAGCGCGTGGCGAAGTTGTCGGTGCCGTCGACGATGAGGTCGTACTGCGAGAAGAGGTCGAAGACGTTCGAGGAGTCCAGCCGCTCGGTGTGCAGGTTGACCTGGACGAGGGGGTTGATCTCCAGGACTGAGTCCCGCGCGCTCTCCGCCTTGGGCCGGCCGATATCGCTCTGGCCGTGGATGATCTGCCGCTGCAGATTGCTCTCGTCGACGACGTCGAACTCGACGATGCCCAGGGTGCCGACTCCGGCCGCGGCGAGGTACATGAGGGACGGGCTGCCCAGGCCACCGGCCCCGACGCAGAGCACCTTCGCGTTCTTCAGCCGCTTCTGCCCCGTCATGCCCACGTCGGGGATGATCAGGTGCCGGCTGTAGCGGCGGACCTCCTCGACGGACAGGCCGTCGGCAGGCTCGACGAGGGGCGGCAGGCTCACGGGCACTCCAGGGCTGTTCGGTATCGGTCAGGAGACCCTAACCCTGCCGATGGGCGATCGCCCACACGCCCGCGCCCACGGCACCTGCAAGGGGTTCGCAGGAGGCCGCGCGGCATCCGGGACTACGTGAGGTGCAGGTCGGTGTCGTCGATCGACGGGTCCGAAGCGCCGGCCGCCGATGCGTCCGACGATGTCGTCCCCTGGGCGACCAGGTTGCGCATCGCTCGCAGCGCGACGGACAGGGTGGCGAGGTCCGGAGTCTCGACGGCGGCGATGTCGTCCAGGGTCGCCCGCGTGCGAGCCACGCCCTGCTCGTGCATCTCCTCCCACAGCCCGAGCCGCTCCAGCGACGGCAGCTCGTGGGACGTCGATCGCAGGATGCGCGATGTCAGGCCGGCCACCACCGCGTACAGGTCGCTCCTCAGCGCGTGCCGGGCCAACGTGGTCCAGCGATCGCCTCGGGGCAGCTCGGTGATCCGAACCAGGGTGCGGTCGATGTCGTACCGCTCGGAGATCGTGAAGTAGAGCGGAATGACGGTGTCGGCGCTCTCCCCCGTGCGCAGGCACACGTCCGTCACGTCGAGGAGGGCGAACACATCCAGCGCGGCCGCCGCTCGGCGGGCGAGCCCGTCGGGCGCTCCCGCGGCGGTGAATCGCTGCACGAGCCTCTCGAACCGCTCGCGTTCCTTGCCGAGCAGGTGCGTCGGGACGGCGCGGGTGTGGTCCTCCACGACGGCGTAGAACCGGTCGATCTCCCC
>JAHECS010000016.1:2391-57046 GCA_024641635.1 Actinomycetes bacterium
AGGTCGCGGATCATGCGCTGATGGACGCTGACCAGCGCGGGTGCGCCCTTGCGGGCACTGCCGAGCACCACGTTCTGCCCGTAGTTGTCGTCCAGGACCTCCGCCGCGACCTCGTCGGTCATGTCGACCAGGAGCGCGTTCCGGTCCTCATACGACAGCTCGCCCTGTCGCACAAGGGTGTCGAGGAGGATCTTGATGTTCACCTCGTGGTCCGAGGTGTCGACGCCGGCCGAATTGTCGATCGCATCGGTGTTGACGCGGACGCCGTTGCGGGCGGCCTCGACGCGGCCGAGCTGGGTCAGGCCCAGGTTGCCGCCCTCGCCGACCACGCGGCTCCGGAGGTCGTTGCCGTTGATGCGAATCCGGTCGTTCGCCTTGTCCCCGACGTCTGCGTTCGTCTCCGACTGCGACTTCACGTACGTGCCGATGCCGCCGTTCCACAGGAGGTCGACGGGCGCACGAAGGGCTGCGCGGATGAGCTCGTCCGGCGTCAGGGACTCGAGGCCCGCGGGCAGGCCCAGGGCAGACGCCATCTCGGGGCTGATCCGTACGGACTTCAGCGACCGGGCGAACACGCCGCCTCCGGCCGAGATGAGCGATGGGTCGTAGTCGGCCCATGACGAGCGGGGCAGGTCGAACAGGCGGCGGCGCTCGGCGAACGACGTCGCCGCGTCGGGGTCGGGGTCGACGAAGATGTGACGGTGGTCGAACGCGACGACGAGGCGGATGTGCTCGCTGAGGAGCATGCCATTGCCGAACACGTCACCGCTCATGTCGCCGATGCCCGCGACGGTGAAGTCCTCCGCCTGGGTGTCGATGTCCATCTCGCGGAAGTGCCGCTTCACGGACTCCCATGCGCCGCGAGCGGTGATGCCCATGGCCTTGTGGTCGTAGCCGACCGAGCCGCCGGACGCGAAGGCATCGCCCAGCCAGAAGCCGTACTCCTCGGCGATCGAGTTCGCGAGATCCGAGAACGTCGCCGTGCCCTTGTCGGCGGCCACCACCAGGTACGGGTCGTCGCTGTCATGGCGCACGACATCGGTGGGCGGAACGACGACCCCGTCGACGAGGTTGTCGGTGATGTCGAGCATGGACTGGATGAACTCGCGGTAGGCGGCCTGTCCCGCACGCAGCCACGCGTCCCGGTCGACCGCTGGATCGGGCAGCCGCTTGGCGTAGAAGCCGCCCTTGGCGCCGACGGGGACGATGACCGCGTTCTTGACCTCCTGGGCCTTGACCAGGCCGAGGATCTCCGTGCGGAAGTCCTCCTGACGATCGCTCCAGCGAAGGCCACCGCGGGCGACCTGGCCGAAGCGGAGGTGCACGCCCTCGACCATCGGCGAGAAGACCCAGATCTCGTACTGCGGCCTCGGCAGCGGCAGGTCCGGGATGGCCCGCGGATCCAGCTTGAAGGCGATGGACGAGCGGTCCAGCCCATCGTCGTCGACCTGGAAGTAGTTGGTGCGCAGCGTCGCACGGATCATCGCCAGGTAGGTGCGCAGGATCCGGTCCTGGTCGAGGCTCGTCACCCCGTCGAGCGCCTCCTCGATCTCGGCGACGAGACGCTCCTCGCGCTCGTCACGCCCGTCCATGGATCCGGGTGCGAACCGCGTCTCGAACAGGCGGACGAGCAGGCGCGTGATCGGCGCGTTGCCGACGACGACGTCCTCGAGGAAGCGCTGGCTGAACGTCGAGCCGATCTGCCGCATGTAGCGGGAGTACGCGCGAAGGATGAGTGCCTGACGCCACCGCAGCCCAGCCGAGACGACCAGTGAGTTGAATCCGTCCACGCCGTTGCGGTCGTGCCAGCAGGCAGCGAACGTCTCCTCGAAGCGTTCCGACAGCGAGGACCTCCCGCTGGTCCCGCTCTCCGGAAGGAGCATCCCGAAGTCGAGGATCCAGGCGGGCTCCTTCAGCGCACGTGCGATCTCGTAGGGGTACTCGTCGACCACGTCGACGCCGAGGGACTGGAGGATCGGGAGGACCTTCGACAGCGACATGGCCGGGCCCACGCGGGTGATCTTGAGGCGCAGGTCGCGCTGTCCGCCGTTCGGCGGTTCGTAGATCTCGAGGGAGAGCTCCCCCGGAGCCAGCCCCTCGATGACGAGCGCGTCGTTCACGCCGCGGGCCGGCCCGAAGTCCTCCTTGTAGGCCTCCGGGTAGGCGTGCGCATACGTGCGCAGCAAGTCGTCGGCTGCCGAGACCCCGACCCGAGAGGTCAGCTGGGTCGTGAAGTCGTCCTGCCAGCTGCGAGTGGCCGCCGCCACCTGGGTCTCGAGGTTGTGGGCGTCGACGTCGGGCAGGCCCCGGCCGATGGGCACGTGGATGACGTAGTGCAGGCGCGAGAGCACGGACTCCGAGACGCGCGCCGTGTAGTCGACGCTGATGCCGCCGAACGCGTCCATGAGGATCTTCTCGACCTTGAGCCGGACCGCCGTCGTGTAGCGGTCGCGCGGCAGGTACACCAGGCAGGACATGAACCGGCCGTAGTCGTCTGCCCGGAGGTACAGCTTCGTGCGCCGACGCTCCTGCAGGTGCAGCACCGACTCGGCAATGGCCGCGAGCTGCTCGTCATGGGTCTGGAAGAGCTCGTCACGGGGGTAGGTCTCGAGGAAGGTGAGCAGGTCCTTCGCATCATGGGAGCCGGCGACGTAGTCCAGTCTCGCCTCGAGGTGCCGTGCCTTCATCCGCAGGATCGGGATGTCCATGATGGTCTGGGTGTAGGCGCTCGACGAGTACAGGCCGAGGAACCGGCGCTCCCCGATGACCTGGCCGGCGGCGTCGAACTTCTTCACCGCGATGTAGTCGAGGTAGACGTTGCGGTGGACCGTCGAGCGTGAGTTCGCCTTGCTCAGCACGAGGAGCTCCGGCGTGCGCGCGAGCGCCCGCACGGCGGGTGGAAGCGCGGCGAAGCTCTTGGACATGCTCGTGGGCGCCTCGGGGTCGACGTCCAGGCTCAGGATGCCCAGCCCGCTCCCGTCGACCGGGATGAGGTGGTCCTCGTCCGCCAAGCTCTTCAGGTCGTACTCGCGGTAGCCGAGGAAGGTGAGATTGCCGTCCGCGAGCCAGCGGAGAAGGTCGACTCCCTCGTCCACCTGCTCCTGCGGGAGCCCACGGGGCGGGAACGCCGACAGCTCCTCGGCGATGATGCTGGCGCGGCCGCGCATGGCCCGCCAGTCGCGGACCGCCACCCGCACGTCGTGCAGGACCGACGCGATCCGTCCCTCGAGACTGGTCATGGCACCCATGGCGTAGGAGCGCTCCAGCTCGATCCACATCCAGGACTCCGCCTGGGTGCCGGCCGGCCGCGGATCGTCGACGTCGATGTCGAGGATCTCGACGAGGGTGCCGTCCGGGTCGCGCCGCACGACCAGCTGGGGGTGCACCACCAGGTGGATGGCTCGGTCCTCCGCCGCGACCCCGTTCGTCACGGAGTCCACGAGGAAGGGCATGTCGTCGGTGGCGATGCGCAGGACGCAGTCGCCGCCCTCTCCTTCGACCAGGTCTCGGCCGCCGACGAGGGCGACGCCCGTGGGACGGTGCCGTGCGAACTCGATGAGCTCGGATGCGTACTCGACGAGGGTCTGCGGCGGGTGGCCGGGCAGGTCGTCGTCCGCCAGATATCGGGTGAACCGGCCCGCCAGCACCCGCACGTTGGGGTCCTGTGCCTCAAACACCAGGTCGGGACTCGTCAGCGTCGGGTCTCCGGTCACGCGATCGCCTCTTCACACGACAGTGGATCCGGCCGAACCGGACCAGGGCCCGCACGCCGTTGTGCTGGCCCACGGCAACGGTAGTACTCCGCCCGACCTCTCGCCCGCGTTCCGGACTCCAGTGCGGACGTGTCCCGAGGCCACCGATGTCCTGCATGGATCGAGGTCGGGCATGATGACCGCGACACCCCTAGCGCGGCATGCCGCGGGAACGGACCCGACGTGGCCACCAAGCTTGACTTCGAGCAGACATTCGCAGCGGACCCGACGACCGTCATGGCGATGCTGCGTGACCCTGAGTACGTGACGCTGAAGGGCGAGCGCACCGGATCCTTCGACATCAGCGTGGAGGTGACCGAGGCGCCCGACGGGGGCGTCGTGATCACGAGCACCCGCTCGATGCCCGCCGAGGTCCCGTCATATGCCACGCCCTTCGTCGGCGACACCCTGACGATCACCGAGACCCAGCGATGGTCCGCACCCGCCGCCGACGGATCCGCCGTGGCTGACGTGACTGTCGAGTTCGCCGCCCCGCTCGCCTACCGAGGAACGATCGCGCTCTCCGGCGGGGCGGACGGCACGGTGGCGAGGAACCTGGGCGAGTTCAAGGCCAGCGTCCCGTTCGTCGGAGGCAAGGTCGAGAAGGTCGCCGCCGAGATGACCGAGAAGTACCTCGCCAAGGAGGCTGCCGTGGGTGGGGAGTGGCTGGCGGGCTGACCGTCAGCACGCCCGGGCGACGTCATCGGCGTCGCGCCACGCCGACACGCTCGTGCGCAGCGACGTCTCCAGGACGAAGCGCTTCCGGGTGTCGTCCATGAGGTTCGCCCCGATCGCCGCGAGGTCCTCGGGACCGGGGCCGATCATGCGCAGCGTCGCCCCCGCCGCCCGGACCCGAGACGCCTCGTGGCAGGCCGTCTTGGTGACCTCGGCCCTCCATCGCCGCTCCAGCCTGGCGGTCACGCCGCCAGGACTGTCCATGTCGAACGACACCATCGGTGCGACCACGAACACCTCGTCGAGTCCGGCGTGCTCGAGGACGTCGATGGACGTCGCTGAGACTGCCCCGCCGTCCACGTAGGTATGCCCGTTGACGGTGACGGGCACGAACCAGCCGGGGATGGAGCACGACGCCATCACGGCATCCGACAACGGGGCCACCGGGGCGCCGGGCCTGCCGAAGACGACTCGCTTCCCATCGTCGTAGTCCATCGCGACGACCCAGACTCCTTCGTGCGGCGACCATGCGCCCATCGGGGTGACCGCGTCGACGAGGTGGCCGACGCGCTCGAGGGTGCGCGTCCCCTCCGGCATGAACGCCGACAGCACGGCCGTCGCGGGCAGCTGCCCGAGGCGGCGAAGGCTCGATCCGATCAGCCGGGGCGAGCCAGGGCCCAGCAGCTTGGGCATGCCAGGCCGGTGGCCCCCGGTGGCCCGGACGGTGTCGAAGTCGTAGCCCGCCAACGGACCGCCGGTGACGACCTCGTCGTTGTAGTGCTGACGCAGCTGGTCCACCGTGACCCCGGCGCCGATGAGGGCAGCGAGGACGGATCCAGCGGAGGTCCCGACGATGACCTCGGCGTCAGCGACGTCGAAGCCGTACTCCTCCTGCAGGGCGGCCAGCGCTCCCACCGCCCAGGTCCCGCCCAGCACCCCACCGCCGCCGAGGACGAGTCCTCGGCGCGGGGATCCCTCTGCGCCGATGGTCACGTGCCCCCCTGGGCCTTCCGCTTCCGGACCGAGGGCTCAGGGGCCGTGCCCTTGACGACGCGGAGCGCACGGCGCGACTGCTCCGACCGGGCGACCAGCTCCTCGGCCGACTCGGACACGCAGGCTGCGAGCAGGTCGAGGTCCGGGAGCGCGTCACGATCGGCGTAGAGCCCGAAGTAGACGCCCCCGTCGTAGGAGATCAGCCCGATGCTCAACGCCTGGTTCCGGGTGAGCGGGACGCAGGGGTAGGCGGCCAGCATGCGTGAGCCCGCCGCGTACAACGGTCGTTGCGGCCCGGGCACGTTCGTGATCACGAGGTTGTAGACGCGACTCGACATCGTGGACCCGACCCGGGCGCCCAGAGCGTGCAGTGTGGGAGGGCTGAAGCCTGCGATGTTGACGATCGCGTCCGCGCCGACGAAGTGGCTGCCCTGCTCCAACTGCGCCAGCTGGTAGCTGATCTGCTGCAGCCTGACGGCCGGGTCCGGCTCGCCGACCGGAAGCTCGACAAGCGTCGCCGAGACCCTGTTGCCCCCCGCGTGCTCGGAGCCTGCTGAGGGGACGGCGACGCTGATCGGCAGCATCGCGCGGACGACATGCCCCTGGGACACGGGCAGCCGGCGCGCCTGCAGCCAGGACCGCAGTGCTCCCGTGACCACGGCGAGAACGACGTCGTTGATCGTGCCTCCGAGCTGGCGTCGCGCCCTCTTCAGGTCGGCGAGGCTGACGTCGACGGTCGCGAACCGCCGCTGCTCCCCGATCGGCACGTTCAGGGGGCTCGTCACTGGGGGTCGGGCCATGGCGAGGGCCGCCGACAGGAGACCCGCCGCGCGCTCCCCCGCGTGCGCGGCCGCCTTGGACACATCGGTCACCGTCTCTCGCACGGCGTCGACGGCGGCAGCGGGGCGGGTGGCGAGCTCGGTAAATGCCTGCGACAGCAGTTCCACGTCGGTCGGCTCCAGTCGCGGACGCCAGCTGTCGGCCGGCACCGGGACCGTCTCCTCCGTCGGGTCGAGCATCACCTGGGCGATGTCGACCGCGGACAGTCCGTCGACGAGCGACTGGTGGCTCTTGCTGACGATCGCGAAGCTGCCGTCGGCGAGGCCCTCCACCAGGTACATCTCCCAGAGCGGACGTGACCGGTCCAGCGGGCGGCTCATGATCCTTGCCACGAGCTCGTTGAGCTGGTCACGAGAGCCGGGCTTGGGCAGAGCCGACCTGCGGACGTGGAAGGTGACGTCGAAGCGCTCGTCGTCGACCCACACCGGGCGCGCGACCCCGAACGGGACGTCGCGGACCCGCTGCCGGTAGCGGGGCACGTAGGGGATTCGCTGCTTGATCAGTCGTACGAGTCGCTCGTGATCGAAGCCGTCGGGCGGTGGCGCGAAGATGGCCACGCCGCCCGCATGCATGGGGGTGGTGGGCGTCTCCATGAAGAGGAAGGACGCATCCAAGGCAGACAACCGGCTCGGCATGGGCACCTCCCTCACCAGTTCGCGAGGCACCGGCCCCGACCGGAACCTACTCGCCAGTACCTATCCTGACATGACTTGGTGGGCCACATCGCCCAGAGCCCGCCTGACCTTGGACCGCGGGGCGCGTTCCCTCAGCGTCCGGCCTCGCTCCCAGCATGAGTCGAGCACCTTCGGCTCGTGAGGGACGTCGATGATCGGGGCGGCCACGCCGCACCCGGACATGGCCTCCCGCCACTGGCGACCGCTCCCCACTGCCCGGTTGCGGATCAGCGTGACCGGGGTCCCGTGCACCGAAGGGGCCACCGTCGCCCACGAGGCCGCCAGCCGGGCCGCGCCCCGGGCGGAGCCCTCCGCCACCGCCACGACGTGGTCGGCCTCGGCGAGGGCGGTGAGCGCGGCGACGTTCCGCCCACGGGACCACGCGCCGGGGGTCTCGTCGTCCTCAAGGCAGAAGCCCACGTCGACGACGGTCACGTCGAACACCTCCCGGCACGCCTCCCAGACCCGGTTCAGGGCGCCCGGCCTGAGATCGGGCCAGCGGTCGACCCGCGGCAGGCCACCGAGGACATGCCACCGCTCCCGTACCGGTCGGGCCAGGACGGCCAGGGCTGAGGGCGTGAGCGAGCCGAGCTCGGCACGACGGCAGGCCACCACCAGGCCGCTGGAATCCTCGACGATGCCGAGGGCCAGCGTCACCGACGGGGCATAGGTGTCAGCGTCGACAAGGCAGACGCGCCGGCCGGAATCGGCCAGGCTCTCGGACACCGCCAGCGCCACCGTGGTGCGACCCGGCGCCCCCATGGGTCCCCACACGACCACGAGTCGGCCCTGACCGGGGCCGTCGGCCTCAGCGGGCACGCCGGAGAGCCCTTCCGGGGCCGAGCAGCCCGTGGACCACACCCCGCCGGGATGCGCGATGACGCTCGGCGCCACCCCCACGACGCCGTCCTCCCGCCCGGTTCCGGAGGCAGCGGATTCGCAGGCACGCGCGAGCAGTGTCATCGTCACGGCCGGCTCCTTCGCGACGAGGAGCACCGGCCGCGCACCCATGGACCGCAGCCGCTCCGCATCCGCCGCATCCTCGGCGAGCCCCACCACGAGTCGGCCGATCGCCAGCCGCTTGATCAGGTCACCGGTCAGCCGCGGCAGCCCCGCCGATACGACGACATGCGCTCCCTCGGCCGCGGCGCCGCTGGCCAGAGCGTCGACAGCGTCCACGCAGCGGCGCACGACCCGCACTCCGGCCGCGGCGGCACCCGAGACGAGCTCGGGCTCGCGGCGCAGGTCCGGGACCGCGAGAACCACGTCGATCACTGCACCTCCACCTGGCTCGTGACCGGGACAGCGACAAGGTCAAGGACGGCCGCACGGGTGGCACCGACGACGCCTGCCACCTCGTCCGCGGGGACGGCGAGGACCACACCCAGCTCTCCGCCGATCCCCAGGGACTCCTCCGAGACCGAGGCCACCGACGCGGCGGCGAGCACCAGTCGCGGCTCGGGCTCGGCGGGAACCGAGGCATCCGCCCTCGGCGTCGACCACACGTCGACCCGGTCCCCCGGCTGCAGGCTCATCGGGGCGTGCAGCGGATCCACGGGAACGGTGACCTGGCGGGTCGGCCCGCTCGTCGGCTCGGACAACGCTGAGAGCGGCAGCAGCTCCCCCGCGGCCACCGGCCACCGGAGCACGCCGGTCAGGGTCTCCCCAGGACGGGCGTAGTGCCCAGCGGCCGTCCCCGCGACCTCGACAGCTTCGAGATCGGCCGGCACCGCGCCCACGGACAGGTCACGAGTCGCCCGCCAGACCGACACCGCATCGCCGTCCGGCGACAGGATGAGCGCGCCGGCGACGGCCGAGGCCGCCAGCAGCCCGAGGCCCGCCCAGAGCCGCAGGTCCGTGAATCGAGCCGGCCTCTGGCGGCGCGCCTGAGTCGCCGCGCCGTCGGCCACTCGCGTGTCCTGCACTCCTCGAGCTCGCCTTCGCCCCGCCACCGTGCCCCCTCAGTCGACTCCGCACAGGATCACCCGGATCCCGAGGAAGCGCGAACACTTGTCCACAGGCGGCAGGTCCCGGCGACGATCGGGCCGCTGTTTGGCACGATCAGTCCGTGACCCCGCGCTTCCTCACGCTCGCCGACGTCGCCGAGACCCTGAACATCTCCGCGGCGCAGACGTACGCACTCGTGCGTAGCGGGGACCTGCCCGCCATCAAGATCGGCGGCCGCGGGCAGTGGCGGGTGGAGTCCGCCGCACTCGAGGAGTTCATCGCGCGCAAGTACGAGCAGACGCGGGAGTTCGTCCGCAGTCATCCGTTCGGCTCCGACGATTCACCCGAGGGCGAATCCGGCTGACCTCAGGTCGCCCAGGACTCCACGGTGGCCCAGGGCAGCAGCACACGCCGACCTCGGACATCCACCTCGACGTGATCGGCACCGACGAAGGCGAGCGGCCCCACCCACCACACGCCGGCGCCGTCGAGGGCGTGCACGACGTCGCCGGCCGCCCAGGCCTCCCGAAGCCAGGAGCCGATGCCCGGGGGTTCGGGCTCGCCCTCTGCTCGCATGCCAGGCACGGAGCCCACCACTGTGACGATGGCCGGCACCGGCACGACGACTCTGAGGCCGCCGGGACGATCGATCACAAGATGTCCCGCGACCCGCTCCGGGGCGATTCGTCCGTCGAACGAGATGCCGCAGCGAAGAAGGATGCGAGCGTCTCCCACCCGGTCCTCGAGCCGGCTTCGGGACGCTTCGACCGTGTAGAGGTCGTGCGCCTCGGCGCGCACCTCCGCGTCAAGGTCGGACTGGACGGCGGCGGCCGCCTCGAGCCAGAGAGGGTCGTCCATCATGGCCGCGTGATGCCCGCGCTCGTCCGTCGCCAAACCGGCGAACGCCGATCAGGCCCTCGCGGAGCCCCCTCGCGTCAGTAGGCCGTGGGAATGAGATAGCCGCTCAGGTCGATCGGCGGCGTCTTCGACGTGGTGGTCCGCCGAGGCAACCGGACCTCGGCCTCGGTGGAGGGCGTGTATGGCACCTGGCCGAGGAGGTGCGTGATCACATTCAGCCGACCGCGCTTCTTGTCGTCCGTGACGGCGATGTGCCATGGCGCCCAACCCGTGTGCGAGGCCTCCAGCATCGCGTCGCGCGCCGCTGTGTACTCGTTCCACTTCGAGTAGGACTTCAGGTCCATCTCGGTGAGCTTCCACGTCTTGCGCGGATCGTGGATGCGACTCCTGAGTCGGCGGCTCTGCTCCTCGGGACTCACCTCGAGCCAGTACTTGATGAGGACGATGCCCGATTCGACCATCGCCTTCTCGACGGCCGGCACCTGATCGAGGAACCGCTCCGTCTGCTCCGGAGTGCAGAATCCCATGACCCGCTCGACGCCGGCCCGGTTGTACCAGGAGCGGTCGAAGATGACGACCTCGCCGGCGGCCGGAAAGTGCTCGATGTAGCGCTGGATGTACATCTGCGACTTCTCGCGCTCCGACGGCGCCGGAAGCGCCACGACCCGGAACACACGGGGGCTGACCCGCTCGGTGATCGCCTTGATCGTCCCGCCCTTGCCGGCGGTGTCTCGGCCCTCGAAGACCACAAGGACCTTCGCACCAGTCGCCTTCACCCAGTCCTGGAGGGCGACGAGCTCGCCGTGAAGTGGCTTGAGGAGCTCTTCGTACTCCTTGTCCTTCATGCGGGGGCGTGGCTCGTCGGGAGATGGCGTCGGCTTGACGTCCGCAGCGGCGGCGTCCTTCCCGGCCGACCCCTTGGAACCCTTCGACCCTCGGTCCTTCTTCTTGGCCATGACTATCCCTTCGCCGGCAGGTGAGCGGCCGAGCCATGCGCCCGCGCCGGCTCGACCGCACGACGGACATCGGACGTTTCAGGGGCGGACTGGCGGCGCCGCCGGGTCCACTTGTCGATCTCGGGCACCGCCGCGGTGAGCACGGCCAGGGCGAGGACGAGCAGCCACTGCGCACCGGTGAGCGGCAGTGTCATGAGCCTGTTCTGCATGAACGGGAGCTCCGTCGACAGGACGACGATGACGGCCGGCACGGTCAGGATCGCCAAGGCGCGCAGCACGGGCGCCCGGAGGCCGCTCGCCGGATCGCGCCTCAGCACGAGGCCCCCGAGGATCGCCCCGAAGGCGATCGCGGCGAAGGCCATGGTCATCGATGCCGTGGGCATGTCGGTGCTGGGCTCGTCGGGTCCCCAGACCAGCAGTCCGAAGGCGGCAAGGAAGCGGACGCCCCCGTACAGCACCCAGCGCAGCACGGCGGGGGTGTTCGTGATGGGCACCTTCGGGTCCCGCGGGGGCCGCGACATGATGTCGGGCGCCCCGGGATCGTTGGCCACGACGACGACGGGGAAGATCACGATGAACAACCCGACGAAGAGCACCATCAGCGGCGTCAGCGCGACGCCCTCGTTGATGTTGAACACCGTGGCGGCGACGAAGAGCAGCACCAGGGACAGCAGCTGCGACATCTGCACGCGCACGAACGACACGATCTTGTCGTAGGTGATGCGCCCGAGCTCCACCGCATGCACGAGGGTGCCGAAGTTGTCGTCGGTCAGGATCATCCGGGCGGCCTGCTTCGTCACCTCGCTGCCGGTGCCCATGGCGACCCCGATGTCGGCCTGCTTCAGCGCGGCAGCGTCGTTCACCGCGTCGCCCGTCATGGCGACGATCAACCCGGTCTCCTGCATGACCCGCGCCAGGCGGAGCTTGTCGTCCGGGGACACGCGCCCGAAGACGTGCAGGTCGGGCATCCGCGCCTTGAGCTCGTCGTCGGTCAGCTGCTGCAGCTCCGACCCGCTGATCGCGCCCGGCCCGAGACCGAGCTCCTCACCGATCGCGGCCGCCGTGACGGCGTGGTCCCCGGTGATCATCCGGACGTCGATGCCGGCCCGGAGGGCGGTCTGCACCGCGCCCTTCGACGACGGACGCAGCGGGTCGATGATGCCCACCATCCCCGCGAAGGTGAGATCGCGGACGAACGACATCGGGTCGGCCTGCATCGCCTGGAAGTCGCCCTCGTCGAGCAGCCGAGCCGCGAAGGCCAGCACGCGCAGGCCCTTCTCGCCCATCCGCTCGTTGGCTGCCTCGACATCGGCCCGAACGTCGTCCATCGGAACGTTGGTGCCCAGCGGCGCGCCCGCGTGGGAGCAGCGGGCGAGGACGACGTCGGGTCCGCCCTTGACGAGCGCGAAAAGTCGCTCGGCCCCGTCGAGCTGCACCCGGTGGAACGTCGCCATGAACTTGTAGTCCGAGTCGAAGGGCACCTCGGCGAGCCTCGGGTAGGCGCGGCGGGTCTCCTCCGCGTCGACGCCCAGCTTCGCCGCCAGCACGACGAGCGCCGCCTCCGTCGGGTCTCCGACCACCTCGCCCGAATCGCTCACCGTCGCGTCGCTGTCCAGCACGAGGCCGTAGGCCAGTCGCGTGAAGTCGGGCACCTCGACGCCGGCGACCGACAGGATCCTGCCGGTCTTCCGGTAGCCCTCGCCCTCGACCGTGAACCAGCTGTGATGGGCGTAGATGGTCGAGACCATCATCTCGTTCATCGTGAGCGTGCCGGTCTTGTCGGTGTTGATCGCACTCGTCGCGCCGAGGGTCTCGACATCCGAGAGGTTCTTGACCACGGCCTTCGCATCGGCCAGCTTGCGGGCCCCCTGCGAGAGCAGGGCGGACACGAAGGCCGGCATGCCGGTCGGAATCGCGGAGATGGCCATCGCGACTCCGAGCAGCAGGACCTCGGACAGCCCGAGGCCGCGGAAGAGCCCCACGACGACGATGACCGCGACAGCCGACCACGCCACGATCCCGATGACCTTGGTCAGCTTGTCCAGCTCCTGCTGGAGCGGTGAGCGGCTACGGGTGACCGAGGACAGCATGTTCGCTATCTGCCCCATCTGGGTCTGCATGCCCGTCGCGGTCACGACGAGGGTTCCCGTCCCCCGGGTGACCGAGGTGTTCTGGAACAGCATGTTCGAGCGATCGCCGAGCTGCACGTCGTCCCGGTCGATCGCGGCGGTGTCCTTGCCCACGGGTGCACTCTCGCCCGTGAGTGCCGCCTCCTGGGTCTCGAGCGTCGCGGACCGGACGAGTCGACCATCAGCCGCGACGATGTCGCCCGCCTCCACCTGCAGGATGTCGCCGGGCACGACGTCCTCGGCGTTGACCAGCGAGAGCTGCCCGCCCCGGACGACACGGCACTGCGGCACCTGGAGCTTGGACAGCGCGTCGACACTGGCGCGGGCCGTCAGCTCCTGCCGGGTTCCGAGGGTCAGGTTGAGCACCACCAGAAGCGCCACCACGGTGCCCGTGGAGGCCTCCCCGATGACGAAGCTGACGATCGCGACGGCTACCAGCATGAGGTTCATCGGGTCGCGGAGCTGCCCGAGGGCGACCGCGAGCATCGAGGGGGGCTTCTCGCCGGTGATGTGGTTCGCGCCGTACGTGGCCAGCCGGGTCGTCGCCTCGGACACGCTCAGTCCGTCGTCGACCGAGGTGCCGAGGGCCGCGATCACCTCATCGGCCGACAGGGCGTAGGGCGGGCGTTCCTCGGTCGTGGGGGGGCTTGTCGTGCTCATGATGCACAGTCTGGCCCGCGGGGTCCGCCATGTCCGGTCAGTCGGCTGGTCAGGACCGCGGCATGCCCGGTCAGGTGCGTTTGCGCTCGTCGGAGCCCGGGCACACTCCCCGTCGCACGGGGTTGTCCACCGGCACTGGCAGCCCCTTGACCCAGCAGCGCTCGATGTCATACAAACGCAAACACAGGTAAACGCACGTATTCAACACACAATCCTGGCACCGCGAACCCCCGACGCGGCATCCACTGACCGTGAGGAAGTGCCGTGAGCACCACCATCCCCAATGACCTGCCGGACTCGGGCGCCGACGACGACGCGGTCCCGATCGATCGCAACCGGGCGGCCGCCGCGTCATCCCGTCTTCGGCTGCTCCCCCGAGAGGGGCGAGGGCAGCTGAGCCTGCCCTACGAGTACGACGTCGCACCCGGCGTGCCGGCCCTGCCACCGGCCCAGCCCGGCCTCCACATCGTGGCCCGCGAGGAGTCCGACGAGAACGACGGGCTGCTCGACCCCTACATCTGGGTGCCACGTCTGGCCCGAGGCATCGCCGAAGTCGCCGTCGGCGCGCGACCGCCCGGGCAGCTCACCCGGCACGTGGCGCGCGACGAGCTCGCCCGGCTGGCCCGTCGGGGCCAGCAGGTGGCCCGGCACCCGTCCTCGCGAATGCAGCGCGGGGTGACCCGCCTGCGGGCCGTGCGTGGCGTCCGCGTGTGCCACGTGGCCCCGGGAATCCTCGAGGCCTCCGCCGTCCTCATCGGCGGCGAGCGCGCTCACGCCATCGCGATGCGCCTGGAGGCGGTCAACGGACGCTGGCTGGCGACCGTCGTCCAGCTCGGCTGACCCGCGAGAGGCACGCCGTGGTCGTGAAACCGGTCGGTTTCACGACCACGGCGTGCCTCTCGGCGGGTGGGGTCCGCGGGTGCGGTCCGCGGGTGGCGTCGGCGGGTGGCGTCGGCGGGTGGCGTCGGCGGGTGGGGTCAGCGGCCGGTGCGCTTGCGGTTGGCTCGCTCGGCGCGGCGGCGCTCGGCCCGCGAGGCGTTCGGGTCAACCTCGACCACCTCACCGTCCTCGAGCTCCATCTCGCCGTGCACGACGCCACCCGTCTCCCCCGGCGCGCTGTACTCCATGTGCTGCGGACGGCTGGGGCCAAGGCCCTTGGCGACGATCTCGGGCTCCGCACGGGCGGGCGATTCGGCACCCGCCGCCACGGCCGCGGCCAGCGCGGCTGTCGCACTCGACCCGCTCGCGTCGACGAGCTCCTCCACGGCGGCCGCCGCCTCCTCCGAGACCGGCGGATTGACCTGCACCTCGACGTTGAACAGGTACCCGACCG
This sequence comes from Actinomycetes bacterium, assembly GCA_024641635.1. GTDB lineage: Bacteria > Actinomycetota > Actinomycetes > S36-B12 > S36-B12 > UBA10649. The sequence continues at coordinate 17,209 of JAHECS010000016.1, forward strand.
TCTCCTCCTTGATGGCTTCCATCATGGCGTTGAAGAGGTCGTAGCCCTCACGCTGGTACTCGATGAGCGGGTCGCGCTGAGCCATGGCCCTCAGGCCGATGCCGTCACGCAGGTAGTCCATCTCGTAGAGATGCTCGCGCCACTTCCGGTCGAGCACGGAGAGGATGACCCGTCGCTCGAGCTCACGCGTGACCTGCTCACCGAGGGACTCCTCACGCTGGTCGTACGCGTGGTGCATGTCGTCGACGAGTTCGGTCACGAGGAACTCCGAGCTCAGGCCGGCACGGCTGCCGCCCGAGCGGTCCTCCAGCTCCTCGATCGTGACGCCCACCGGGTACAGCTGGCGCAGGGCGGTCCACAGCTGGTCGAGGTCCCAGGACTCCGGATAGCCCTCCGAGGTCGCCGCATTCACGTACTCCGTGACCGTGTCCGTGATGAACGTGCGCACCTGGTCCTGGATGTCCTCGCCCTCGAGCACGCGGCGTCGCTCGTCGTAGATCACCAGGCGCTGCCGGTTGAGGACGTCGTCGTACTTCAGGACGTCCTTGCGGATCTCGAAGTTCTGCGCCTCGACCTGCGACTGGGCCGACCTGATGGCGTTCGTGACCATCTTCGCCTCGATCGGCACGTCGTCAGGCACGTTGAAGCGCCGCAGGAAGGAGTCGACCATGTCGGACTTGAACAGCCGCATCAGGTCGTCCTCGAGCGAAAGGTAGAACTGCGACTCACCCGGGTCGCCCTGCCGGCCGGAGCGGCCGCGCAGCTGGTTGTCGATGCGCCGCGACTCGTGACGCTCGGTCGACAGGACGTACAGCCCGCCGAGCCCGGTCACCTCCTCGTGCTCGGTCGCAACCGACGCCTTGGCCTTCTGCAGGGCCTCGGGCCACGCGGCCTCGTAGTCCTCGGGGTCCTCGATGGGCGACAGCCCCTGCTGCGACAGAGCCGCGCTCGCCATGAACTCCGGGTTGCCGCCCAGGATGATGTCGGTGCCACGGCCGGCCATGTTGGTCGCCACCGTGACTGCCCCGCGACGACCCGCCTGCGCGACGATCGCGGCTTCCCGCTCGTGGTGCTTGGCGTTCAGGACCTCGTGCGGGACACCGTTCTGCTTCAGCAGGCGGGACAGGTGCTCGGACTTCTCGACACTGGTCGTGCCCACGAGGACGGGCTGGCCGCTGCCGTGCCTCTCGACGATGTCCTCGATGACGGCGTTGTACTTCGCCTCCGCTGTCCGATAGACGAGGTCGGCGTTGTCGATGCGCACCATGTCCCGGTTGGTCGGGATCGGCACGACGCCGAGGTTGTAGATCTGGTTGAACTCGGCCGCCTCGGTCATGGCGGTACCCGTCATGCCCGACAGCTTCGTGTAGAGGCGGAAGAAGTTCTGCAGCGTCACGGTGGCGAGCGTCTGGTTCTCGGCCTTGACCTCGACGCCCTCCTTGGCCTCGATCGACTGGTGCAGGCCCTCGTTGTAGCGACGGCCGGGAAGGATGCGTCCGGTGTGCTCATCGACGATGATCACCTCGCCGTTCATGACCACGTAGTCGCGGTCCTTCTTGAACAGCTCCTTGGCCCGGATCGCGTTGTTGAGGAAGCCGACCAGCGGCGTGTTGACGGTGTCGTAGAGGTTGTCGATGCCGATCTGGTCCTCGACCCGGTCGATCGCCTGCTCGAGGACGCCGATCGTCTTCTTCTTCTCGTCGACCTCGTAGTCGGTGTCGCGCTTGAGCAGGTTCGCGATGCGCGCGAACTCCGCGTACCAGGTGGTGGCCTGGTCGGCCGGTCCACTGATGATCAGCGGCGTGCGGGCCTCGTCGATGAGGATGGAGTCGACCTCGTCGACGATGGCGAAGGGGTGTCCGCGCTGGACCATCTCCGCCTGGGACCACGCCATGTTGTCGCGGAGGTAGTCGAAGCCGAACTCGTTGTTGGTGCCGTAGGTGATGTCGGCGGCGTATGCGGTCCGGCGCTGGGCAGGGGTCATGTTCGCCAGGATCACGCCGACCTCGAGGCCCAGGAAGCGGTGGATCCGTCCCATCCACTCCGAGTCGCGCTCTGCCAGGTAGTCGTTCACCGTGACGACGTGCACGCCCTCGCCCGTCAGCGCGTTGAGGTAGGCGGGGAGGGTGGCGACCAGGGTCTTGCCCTCGCCCGTCCGCATCTCGGCGATGTTGCCCAGGTGCAGGGCTCCACCGCCCATGAGCTGGACGTCGTAGTGTCGCTGGCCGAGGGTCCGCTTGGCGGCCTCGCGGACCGTCGCGAATGCCTCTGGCAGCAGGTCGTCGAGGGTCTCCCCCGCGGCATACCGCTCCCGGTACTCGTCCGTCAGCGCCCGCAGCTCGGCATCGGTGAGGTTGACGAAGTCGTCCTCGACGGCGTTGACCGCCCGGACGATGCCCTCGAGCTTGCGCAGGACCTTGCCCTCGCCGGCGCGAAGGATCTTGTCGAGCACTCCCACAGCGATGCGACCTTTCCATCGGGATGCGTCCCGGCGCGCCCGGAGGGCACGCACGCACGAGCGGCCCGGCGGCCGCGCCCACCATCGTAGATGGCGTACCTGAACCTGGCACCGGGGCAGTGCGAGACTGGCCCCTGTGCCCCAGACGACGCCGGCCCCGCCTCCCGTCCTGAGTGACGGGGTCGTGGCACTGCGGGCACCCCGCGACTCCGACGCCGAGGACATCACCGTCGCCTGCCAGGACCCGCAGACCACCGAATGGACGACCGTCCCCACGCCCTACGCCCGCGCCGACGCCGACGCGTGGCTGGCCACCCGGGCGACGGTGTCGGACTGGTGGGCGAGCCCCGCCTGGGCGATCACCGTCCTCCCCGAGGATCGCTGGTGCGGCAGCATCGACCTGCGCCCGGACGAGCAGGGTGGCGCCGAGATCGGCTATCTGATCGCCCCGTGGGCGCGCGGGCAGGGCCATGCCGCGCGGGCCCTGCGCCTCGCCTGCGCCTGGGCCTTCTCCGCCCTCGGGATGGAGGTGGTCACGTGGTACGCCTACGTCGGCAACCAGGCCTCGCTGCAGGCGGCCCGACGGGTCGGCTTCCAGGTGCCCGACCACTCCTTCCGCGCGTTCGGCGCCCAGCGAGGTCGCCGCCGTGACTCCTGGGTCGGCACCCTCACGCCGGACGACCTCGCCGCGGCGGCCAAGGGCGGCGACGTGCGACCGGTCTACCTCGGTCCGCAGCTGACCCGACGCGAGCTCGACGTGCTCCGGCTGATCACGCGGGGCGAGCCGAACCGGGCGATCGCCGTCGACCTGGGCATCAGCGAGAACACGGTCAAGAACCACGTCAGGAGCATCCTCGACAAGCTCCAGGCCCGGTCGAGGTCCGAGGCCGTGGTGATCGGGCTGCGCCAGGGCATCACCTCCCTGCCGGTGTGACCGGCGGGGCCGGGTCCACAGGGACGCCCTCGAACCACCCCGGCATGGCGACATGCGTCCACAGCCTCACCCCGTCCACCCCGGTGAATCGCGCCCCACCAGCAGGCTCGGCCCATGCTGCTCCCGGCCGCGATCGAGGACCTGCTCGACCTGGTGCTGGGCCGATCCTGTCTGGCCTGTGACGACCCAGGCAGGGTGCTCTGCGCCTCCTGTCTCGAAGCCAGGCGCGGCCAGGTGTTCGACGTCAACCTGCGTGACGTCGGGCCGCGGGCCACAGCGGCCCTGCGGTACGACGATGGCGGTCAGCTGCTCGTCGTGGCGTACAAGGAGCACGGCACGCTCAGCCTGGCCCCGATGCTCGGAACGCTGCTCTCGGACGCCGTGCAGAGCCACCTGCTGACGGCGGCGGACTCCCGGTGCATCCTCGTCCCCGTGCCGTCTCATCGACGCTCACGACGGGGCTTCGACGCCCTCGGCGGAGTCGCCTCGGCGGCACGCCACTCGCTCCGGACGGCCGGGTACGACGTCGGGATCAGTGCCGCGCTGCGCGCGACGCGCACCTACCGCCCGCTCAAGGAGCTGCCGCGCACCGAGCGCGCACTGGCCGTGTCGGGCTCGTTCACGGCTCGACCGCCGGACGTGCAGGGCCTCCTCGACGCCCCGGGGCCTGTCATCGTGGTCGACGACGTGCTGACGACGGGGGCCACGGTCGCCGAGGCCGTGCGCGCGCTGTCGGCCGCCGGGGTGCGTATCGCCGGGATCGCTGCCGTGACGGCCGCTAGCCGGGATAGGTGGGTGCCGAGCCCCGCACCCGCTCCGACCACAGACCTGAGCTGAACTCGTAGACGAGGCCGTCGGCCGCGCCGACGAGGGTGGGCAGGCCGGGGGCCGCACCGACACTCAGCGGAGCCTCGGGAGACCCGTTCGACGACGTCGAACCACGAGCCAGGTCGACGTCGAACACCTGCAGCGTCCCGGCACTCTCACTGCCCAGCACAGACACCGAGTCGGCACCCGACCAGGCCGCGTCGACGACCTCCTCGAGCCGGGACTCGATCCTGATGGGCTGGTCCACCCTGATCCGCGAGGAACTGCCCGCCGTGCGGATGATCCGCGCCAGCAGCACACCGGTCCGGGGTCCGCGGCGGATGACGAGCAGGGCGCGCGTACCGTCGCGCGAGGGGCTGGCCCCGATGAGCGTCGTTCGCTTGCTCAACCCCGAGACGGTGATCGGAACGCTCGTCCCGTCGCCACTGACAGAGACGAGACCTTCGTCGGCGTCGACGACCCACACGGACGAGGCGCGGTCGAAGGCGACCGATGTCGGCGATCCCGGCTCACGGATCCGGATCATCGGCGCGTCCTCGAAGAGTCGGGCCTGCCACACCGCACCCTCGGGATCGATGCCCGCCACCAGCTGCGAGTCCAGGCCGATGGCGATGTCGGTCAGTGTCACCTCCCCCGTCCCGGCCCCTCCCGGGACAGGCCGCACGCCGTCCGGAATGAGTCGGACCACGCCCTCAGGTCGGGTGGCGTAGCCCGCGGCCCCGGCCGGCAGACCGTTCGGGTCCACGGCGGGCCAGGAATCCCTCGGCTGGGGCGAGGGAGCGCCCGGCACCAGGAGCGGCTGCCCGGCCGCCGTGATCTCGATGGCCTGGACCTCGGGGAGCTGACGCAGGGTCCAGACGATCTGCTGCGAGATCGCCTGCCGGGTGTCGTCGTCGGCCTGTCGGGCGTTCGCGGTGAGGTCGACTCGTGCCACTCCCGATTCGATCGGCACGGCGTCGATGTTGAGCCGCACGCCCGCCGGGAATCCGGTGCGGACGGCCGGCAGGAGCCACTCGTTGGGCCCGGCAACCAACCGCCGCACCAGCGTGGTCGCGAGGCCGGGGCCGATCACCGGCACCATCCGGGGATCCGGCACGAGGGTCTCGAAGGTGGGGTTGAAGAAGTAGACGGCGAAGCTGCGGAAGGCCCGATCGACGTCGGACTGCGAGAGCAGGAGACCCTGCGGCAGCTGCGCGATGCGCCACTCCGTCCCTTCCTTGGTCATGACGAAGCTCTCGCGGATCTCGGCGGACGGGCCCTTGACGGTGTAGCGGCCGTTCCGCGAAATCGCACCCGACTGGGGGGCCGTCATCACCACGGCCGAGCCCAACTCGGTCAGCGCCGGGGCACCCTCGTACACGGCGACGCCGGCATCCGTGTCCCATTCGGCGCTCGCCTCCGGGGTCAGGTACTCCCGGGCCACCGCGTGGTCGCCGTCGAAGGATGCGGAGGCGTCGAGGAAGCCCTGCACGACCTCCTGGGACGTCATCCCGGGGCGCGGCTCCCGGGCGATGACGCGGATGAACTGGTCCTCCGGGTCGACTCCGATCTGCTCTCCCTGCTCGATCTGCCCGGCCGTCGGGACCTGGGCAGTGAGGGACGACGGGACTCCGGAGCAGCCGGAGAGGAGGGCCAGCAGCGGAACGAGCGCGGCGGCGGCGATCTGCCGCACCCGGGTCATCGCTTGCCCTCCGATCCGTTGATGACGAAGGTCGCGGCCGGCGAGGGGGCCGCGGTCTCGGGCTCGTCCACCACGACGTCCTCGGCTCTCGGCGGCTTCGAGTGGTCGGCCGACTCCTCGCCATCCGGACCAAGTGCCAGGGGTGACTCACGGAAGCCCGCGGCGCGATCGAGTGGCAGCGTCAGGCGGAAGACCGCGCCCTGGCCCGGCTCTCCCCACGCCTCGAGCCAGCCGCCGTGGAGGAGGGCGTCCTCGAGCGAGATGGCCAGCCCAAGCCCCGTCCCGCCGGTGGTCCGCGCACGCGCCGGGTCTGCGCGCCAGAAGCGGTTGAACACCAGTGCCGATTCGCCCGGGCGCAGACCCACGCCGAAGTCACGCACGGTGATGGCGACGGCTTCGTCGTTCTGCGCGACCCGCACGTCCACCCCGTGCAGATCGCCATGCTCCACGGCGTTCTCGATCAGGTTGCGCACTATTCGATGCACGCGGCGGGGGTCGCAGGTGACCGAGCACGTCTGCTCCACAGTGACGAGACGGATGTCGAGGCCGGCTCGTTCCGCCAGGGGCTGGGCGCCGTCGATCGCCCGCTGGACCAGGGTGACGAGGTCGACGCTCTCGGCGTCGAGGACCGCCGCCCCTGCGTCGAAGCGGGAGATCTCGAGCAGGTCCCCGAGCAGGGCCTCGAAGCGATCAAGCTGGTTCTGCAGGAGTTCGACCGCGCGTTCCGTCGGGGCGTCCAGCTGGTCACGGTCGTCGTACACGACGTCGGCGGCCATCCGGATCGTGGTCAACGGCGTGCGCAGCTCGTGCGAGACGTCGGACACGAATCGCTGCTGGACCCGGGACAGGTCCTCGAGCTGACGGATCTGGCTCGCCAGGCTCTCCGCCATCGCGTTGAACGACGTCGCCAGCCGAGCGAGGTCGTCGGTTCCGGTGACCTTCATCCGCTCGGACAGGTTTCCGTCGGCGAGCCTCGCAGCGGTCTGCGACGCCGCCTTCACGGGCACGACGACCTGGCGTGTGACCAGCCATGCGACCCCGGCGAGGAGGAGCACGAGAAGGATGCCGGTGAGGAGCACCGACGAGCGGACGAGGTCGAGGGTGCCCTGCTCCTGGCCGAGCGGGAACAGGTAGTACAGCTCGTACGGGCCCACGGTCGGCACCAGCAGCGGTGCCCCGACGACGAGGCCAGGCGTGCTCCGACCGTCGAGGAACTTGATCTCCGAGTATGTCCATGACTGCCGTTGAGACTCGATGACCGCCGAGCGCAGGGCCTCCGGGACCGACGACTCGGCCACAAGGTTCGTGCCTCGCTCGGGGGCGTCGCCGCCTGGCTGTGACGACAGCAGCAGCACGTCGAAAGTCGACGGGGAGCCGGCCCGCGCCGCGAGAGCGGAGACGACGCTGTCGACGAGGCGGGACGCCGAGGGCGTGGACGGACCGGTGTCCGCGGCGTCGAGGATTCGCTGGGCCTCACCGAGTCCCGCGGACGCCTCGCCGACGGAGATGCGCTCCTTCGCGTCGAGGAGACCAGTCGTGACGCGGGACAGCAGGGACACGCCCAGGACGCCGACCACGACGACCGACAGGACCAGAGTGGTGAGCGTGACACGCACCCACAGGGATCGACCCCAGATGCGCCGGATCGCCCTCGGCACGGCCAGGAAGATCCGGGAAACGCCCATCAGGAAGCGGGTCATCGTCACGCCGCCCGCGGCTATGCCGGACCGGCCTTGTATCCCACGCCGCGGACGGTCAGGACCACGTCGGGGCGCTCGGGGTCGCGCTCGACCTTCGCGCGCAGCCGCTGGACGTGAACATTGACGAGGCGGGTGTCCGCGGCGTGCCGATAGCCCCAGACCTCCTGCAGCAGGACCTCGCGGGTGAACACCTGGCCAGGCTTGCGGGCCAGGCACACGAGCAGGTCGAATTCCAGGGGGGTCAGCGACAGCACCTCGTCACTGCGCTTGACGGTGTGACCCGAGACGTCGATCTCGAGATCGCAGACGACCAGCACCTGCGGCGGCGACTCGTCGGTGCGGCGGATGCGGGCCCTGATGCGGGCCACGAGCTCCTTGGGCTTGAACGGCTTGACGATGTAGTCGTCGGCACCGGACTCCAGGCCGACGACGACGTCAACCGTGTCGCTCTTGGCCGTGAGCATGACGATGGGCGTTCCGGACTCGGCCCGGATGGAACGACAGACGTCGATGCCGTCGCGACCGGGCAGCATGAGGTCGAGGAGGACGAGATCGGGCTTGGTGTCCCGGAACGCGTTGAGCGCCTCATTGCCGTCTGCGCAGAACACCGCCTCGAAGCCCTCGCCGCGCAGGACGATTCCGAGCATCTCGGAGAGTGCGGCGTCGTCGTCGACGACGAGCACACGACCCCGCGACACTCCGCTCGAGTTGACGGTCATGCGCCTATGGTGTCATGTCGGGCATGCCCACGAGCAGCACTATCGCCCCGGGGGCATTGACGACGCCGTGCCCGACCATCGCCGCGCCTGTCGATCCGGTCTTCCATCTCACGATGCCGAGCAGCAACCCGGTCGGAAGCAGCACGAAGAAGCGGACGGGCTCGAAGTGGAAGCCCGCGAAGACGACAGCCGTGATGACGATGGTCAGCACCGCACCCACGCCCCGCTTGCGAAGGGCGGTGAAGAAGAGCCCCCGGAAGAACAGCTCCTCGACGATCGGCGCGCCCACCATGACGAGCATCGCGAAGATGACGACGGATCCCCTGCCCCCGGACGCCTCCAGCTCGTTCGCGGCCTCACCGGCCGCCGACGACACGTCGGGGACGAACAGCTGGGTGATGAGCGCGGCGATGCCGGCCAGGATCAGGCCGAAGAAGCCGGCGAGGAAGCCCCACCCGGTATCGCCCCACGTGAGCCGCAGCCCGAGGTCGATACGGGGTCCGTTGCCGCGCCACGTCGTCGCGAGGATCGGCCACCCGGCCAAGGCCAGCCACGGCAGGGTCGTGCCGACGAGGACCTGGATCCCTGTCGTCGCGTTGACCGCGATGAGCACACCCGCCGCAGAGACGCCGATGACGATCGCCGCCACCGCCCCGATGAGGACGTCCCACAGCCCCCACCGCGGGGCGCGCAGCACCCGCCCTTCCGCCACGGCAGCGGTGACCGTGACCGGGCACCCCGGGTAGTCGGCCACTGGTTCGGCATCGTCGAGCCGAGGTGTGGGCGTCACATCGCACACCGTAATGCTCCGCTCCGGTACCGTCGCCGGATGACTGAGCGACCGCTGTCGAAGAATCCGTGGCTGCGCATGAGCGCCCTGCCCCGCGCCACCGGGGTGGTCCTCCTCGTCGTCGGCGCCGTGTGGGTCATGCAGGGCATCGGCGTGGCGAAGGGCAGCGTGATGACGGACAACACGTGGTGGGCGGTGCTCGGCGCCGCCTTCGTCATCGCCGGGGTCGTCGTGCTGCAGCGGTCCCTCAACGCGGCCAAGCGGGCCATCGCAGCGGACGAGCCGCGCGACCCCCGCTGACGACAGAATCCTGCAGCTGCCGTCACAAACGGGCTCCGTTGTGACGGCAACTGCAGGATTCGCGAATCAGTAGCGGTAGTGATCCGCCTTGTACGGGCCGGCCACGTCGACGCCGAGGTACTCGGCCTGGTCCTTGCGCAGCTCGGTGAGACGGACGCCCAGGGCGTCGAGGTGCAGGCGAGCCACCTTCTCGTCGAGGTGCTTGGGCAGGGTGTAGACGCCAAGCGGATACTCGTCGAGCTTGGTGAACAGCTCGATCTGCGCCAGCACCTGGTTGGTGAAGGAGTTCGACATCACGAACGACGGGTGACCGGTCGCGTTGCCGAGGTTCAGCAGGCGACCCTCCGACAGCATGATGATCGAGTGGCCGTCGGGGAACGTCCACTCGTCGACCTGCGGCTTGATCGTCTTGCGCTTGATACCGGGCGCCGCGGTGAGACCGGCGATGTCGATCTCGTTGTCGAAGTGGCCGATGTTGCCGACGATGGCCTGGTGCTTCATCTTCGCCATGTCGTCGACGGTGACGACGTCGTAGCAGCCCGTCGCGGTGATGAAGATGTCCGCTGCGCCGATCACGTCGTCCAGACGCGCGACCTGGTAGCCGTCCATGGCCGCCTGCAGGGCGCAGATCGGGTCGATCTCGGTGACGATGACGCGTGCGCCCTGACCCCGCAGCGAGTCCGCCGAGCCCTTGCCGACATCTCCGTAGCCGCACACCACGGCCACCTTGCCGCCGATGAGCGTGTCGGTCGCGCGGTTGATGCCGTCGATGAGTGAATGGCGGCAGCCGTACTTGTTGTCGAACTTGCTCTTGGTCACCGAGTCGTTGACGTTGATGGCCGGGAAGAGCAGAGCGCCGTCGCGCATCATCTCGTAGAGGCGATGCACGCCGGTCGTGGTCTCCTCGGTCACGCCCTTGATGCCGGCCGCGATGGTGGTCCAGCGCTGGGGGTCCTCGGTGAGCGAGCGGCGCAGCGTATCGAGGATGACGGCGTACTCCTCAGACGTGCTCTCATCGGCGGTCGGAACGACGCCGGCAGCCTCGAACTCCTTGCCCTTGTGGACGAGGAGGGTGGCGTCGCCACCGTCGTCGAGGATCATGTTCGGGCCCTTGCCGTCCGGCCACATGAGCACCTGCTCGGTGCACCACCAGTACTCGGGCAGCGTCTCGCCCTTCCAGGCGTAGACGGGCACGCCCTGGGGGTCATCGACCGAGCCGTTCGGGCCGACGACGACGGCCGCGGCCGCATGGTCCTGCGTGGAGAAGATGTTGCAGGAGACCCAGCGCACCTCCGCGCCGAGCTCGACCAGCGTCTCGATGAGCACGGCGGTCTGGATGGTCATGTGGAGGGAACCGGTGATGCGGGCGCCGGTGAGCGGCTTGGTCGTGCCGTACTCGGTGCGCATCGCCATCAGGCCGGGCATCTCATGCTCGGCGAGCCGGATCTCGTCGCGGCCGAACTCGGCCAGCGTCAGGTCGGCGACCTTGTAGTCGGGGGTGCCGTCGGGCTTGGTCAGGGACATGCTGCAGTACTCCTCAGGATTGATGAGGCGAACGGCACGAGGCTTCGATGGTTCGCTCGATGGCTTCACGTGCCGGGACGGGAACCAGGGCTCCGGACCATCACCAGCGCCCCTATTCTGCCAGATCCCCGGCAATCCGCCTGCCAGCGCCGATCAGGCCGGGGGCGTCCGGTCGATGTCCGGCTCGAGGAAGACGTACTTCGCGCTCGGCACAGCCGCCCGCAGCTTCACCTCGGCGTCGTCGATGTCCTCGGCGATCTCCCGTCCGGTGGCCGAATGGGCCACGGCGATCTTGGCCGCGACGAGCAGCTCGTCGGGCCCGACGTGCAGCGTCCGCAGGTGGATGACCCGGTTCACCCCGTCCGAACTCTCCAGAGCGACACGGATGGCCTCCACCTCCTCCGGCAGGGCCGACTCGCCCGTGAGCATGATGGCCATCTCCATCGCGAGGAAGATCGCGATGACGACGAGCAGGGTGCCGACCGCCATCGCGCCCATCGCGTCGAAACGTCCGTTGCCGGTCAGGACGGCCAGCCCGACGCCCGCCAGCGCGAACACCAGGCCCACGAGCGCCCCTGCGTCCTCGAGCAGGATGACCGGCAGCTCCGGCTGCCGGGCGTCACGGACGAACTGGACCATCGACCGCCGGCCGCGGGACCGATTCGCCTCCCGGACAGCCGTCCGGAACGACAGCCCCTCCAGGACGATGGCGACCAGCAGGACGAGAACGGCGATCCACCACGAGTCCAGGGGCTCGGGGTGCTGCCACTTGTGCCAGCCCTCGTAAAGAGAGAACAGGCCACCGACCAGGAAGAGGACCACGGCCACGACGAAGCCGTACACGAACCGACGCCGCCCGTAGCCGAAGTTGTGACGCTCGTCGGCCTCCTTCCTGGCTCGCTTGTTGCCGACGAGGAGGAGGACCTGGTTGCCCGAGTCGGCCACCGAGTGGATGGCCTCCGACAGCATGGACGACGAGCCGGTGAAGAAGAACGCGATGAACTTCGCGACGGCAATCCCGAGGTTCGCGAGCAGGGCGGCCACGACCGCCTTGATGCCGCCCTCAGTGCTCATCCGGGTCGCCCCCGTATCGGGTCTCGGTCTGCCGCGCGGTGGACTGAACGACCGCAACCAGGCCGTCGGCCTCGATCACGCTGTCCGGGTCGTCGGCCGAGATCACGGCGGCCGTGCCGGGGCGCAGGCTGATCTCGCCGAACTCGGACGTGACTCGGGCGGTGCCCTCGATGAGCAGCAGGATCCGGTAGGCACCCGAAGGCACGCGCTCCTGCCCGGACGAGATGACGCGCACGACGAAGGGAGCGTTCCGGGGCCAGATGAGATCGCCGTGCGATGTCGGCATCACCTGCGGAGCGAGGTCGTCGGCCAGCGCGGCGATCGCATGATCGACGAACACCGGCTTGCTGGTGAGGCCCAGCCGGACGACGTTGTCGGACGAGGTCATGACCTCCAGGCCGATCCCCCGGATGTAGCTGTGGGGCACACCGGCCGGCACGTAGACCGCCTGACCCGCCTCGAGTCGCAGGTACGCGAGCAGCGGGGTCAGCAGCGCGCCGGGATCGCCGGGGTAGTTGTCGGCCACGGTCGCGTAGGCCGCGACCTGGGGATCGGGAAGGCCGGCCGATGCTGCAGCGTCAGCGAGCCGGGCGACGCGCTCGGGGGTGGCCTGGCCGAGGATCAGTGGGATCGCCGCGGCGCGATCGCCCTCGCGGAGGGCTGCCAGGGACTCGGCACTGAGGTCGAGCCCCTCGAGGATCGCCGCGGCCTCGTCCGCGGATCGCCATCCCGCGAAGGCCTCGAACGATTCGAGCGCGACGAGCATCTCCGTCTTCTCGAAAGGGTCCGAGTACACGGGCTCGGCGCCCGGTTCCTGCTGCGCCTGCCAGCCGGACTCGGCGACCAGCCTGGGCGGATGCACCTGGACGGACAGCGGACGTGCCGCGGCCAGGAGCTTGACCAGGAGGGGGATGGCCTCGATGTCGAAGTGGTCGGCGAGGTGCTCCCCGGTCAGCTCACCCCCGATGTCGACGAGGGGCGAGGGCCCACCCGGGTGGACGCCGAACCACAGCTCGGCCTGGGGTCCTCCGGTGCTGCGGCCGCTCCACGCCTCGAGGCCGTCGACCATCCCCCAGTCGTAGTCCTTGATCGCACCTCGGACGACAAGCACGGTCAGCCGTCCACCGACGCGGAGGGGGCCTCGCCGTCGGGACCGATGGCCTCGTCGAGAAGCATGACGGGGATCCCGTCGCGCACCTCGAACGAGCGGCCGCACGAGGTGCAGACGATGCGGCCGGTCTCCTCATCGGCCCGCACCGGGGCGTGCTCAGGGCACGGGCACGCAAGGATCTCCCACAGGTCGGCAGCGATGCCGAACGGGGCAGGACGTCCGGTGAGCTCGGCCATCGTCAGGCTCCCGTCCGCATCAAGGCGAGGACCTCGTCCCGCAGGCCGCTCATCCGCTCCTCATCCGCGGCCTCCACATTGAGCCGAAGCAGGGGCTCGGTGTTGCTCGGGCGCACGTTGAACCACCAGCCGTCACCCGTCACGGTCATCCCGTCGAAATCCTCGATGTCGGTCACGCCGCGGGCGAGGAACTCGCTGCGAATGGCTTCGGTGACGGCCGCCTGATCGACCACCTCGGTGTTGATCTCGCCGCTGGCCACGTAGCGATCGAACGGCTCGAGAAGGCTGGAGAACGTCGTGCCCGCTGGAGTCTCCCCGAGGGCGGCGATGGCATGCAGGGCCGCGAGCATGCCGGAATCCGCACGCCAGAAGTCGCGGAAGTAGAAGTGCCCGGAGTGCTCGCCGCCGAACACGGCACCGGTCTCGGCCATCGTCTGCTTGATGAACGAGTGCCCGACGCGGGTGCGCACGGCGATGCCGCCGTTCTCGGCGATCACCTCAGGCACCGCCTTGGACGTGATGAGGTTGTGGATCACCGTGCTGCCGGGATGCTTGGCAAGCTCGCGGGAGGCGATGAGGGCGGTGAGGGTCGACGGGTTGACGATCTCGCCGCGCTCGTCGACGACGAAGCAGCGGTCGGCGTCGCCATCGAAGGCCAGTCCGAGGTCGGCACCCGTGTCTCGCACCCGCGCCTGCAGGTCGCGCATGTTCTCGGCGTCGATCGGGTTGGCCTCGTGGTTGGGGAAGGTGCCGTCGAGCTCGAAGTACATGGGGTCCACGACGACGGGCAGGCCGGGCAGGCCGGCGGCCCCTTCCAGCACCGCGGGCACGGTGAAGCCGCCCATGCCGTTGCCAGCGTCGACCACGACCCGCAGCGGCCGGATGGCGGAGACGTCGACGAGTTCGCGCAGGAAGGCGGAGTAGTCCACGAGCATGTCCTGAGCGCGGATCCCGCCGAGGGAGCCGTCGTGGGTGGGCACCCCCTCGTCGATCATTCGACGGATCTCACGCAGTCCCGAGTCCTGGCCGACGGGGGCGGCACCGGCGCGGCAGAGCTTGATGCCGTTGTACTGGGCCGGGTTGTGGCTCGCGGTGAACATCGCGCCGGGCAGGCCGAGTCGCCCCGATGCGAAGTACAGGCCGTCGGTGCTGGCAAGTCCGATGAGGACAACGTCACAGCCCTGCTCGCGCACGCCCTCGGCGAAGGACGCCACCAGGGACGGACCCGAGGGGCGCATGTCGTGCCCGATGACGACCGCACCCGGTCCGCCGTCCCTGACGGCTGCACCGACGACCCGGACGAACGCGGCACCGACCTCATGGGCGAGGTCCTCATCCAGCTGGTCGGGATACGTGCCACGCACGTCGTAGGCCTTGATGATCGCGTCGAGGTTTCGCACCACGCAAGGCTATCGTCCGGCCGCTGCGGTACTGCCCACGTCGTGAGGGGCGGGATCGAAAGCGTGAACCGATCGAGAGGAGCAGGCGCGGGTGAGGGCCGACGTCAGTCGTCGAACTCGAAGAAGAGCTCGTCATCTCCGGAGGTCGCCTCGACGACCGGCTCCTCGACAGCCCTGAGGACCCGAAGGTGTCCCCGGCGCGCCACCTCGACGGATCCGACAGGGACCTCGGTCGGGAGCGGCGCGCCCGGGTCGAACCGGGGCCGTGCCGCCTCGCGCACGGCGTTGGCGAGGGCTTCGAGGTCATCGCTGCTGGGCTTGAGCGCGTCGGGATCCGGCGTGATGCGCACGACCTCCCATCCGCGCGGAGCCGTGAGTCGCTCGCTGTGCATCTCGCACAGGTCGTAGCAGTGCGGCTCGGCATAGGTGGCCAGCGGACCGAGGACAGCCGTGGAGTCGGCGTAGACGTACGTCAGCGTCGCCACGGCCGAGCTGTTGCAGGACGGCTTCGAGCAGCGACGTCGACTCACGGGTTGCACGGTAGTGGCGGCCGGCCCCGGGAAGGGGACGGCGCGCCGACGGCCACCTCAGCGCAGGGCGACCGCAGGGTCCTGCACGGCAGTCGGGACGACCACCTCGGTGCGCAGCGGATTCCACGGGTAGCCGGTCACGAGGTCGCCGAACCGCGAGCGTTCGCGCAGGCGATGGGCAACCAGGATCGGGCCGGAGCCCTCGACCGGGGTGACGACGGCGGTGTACCAGTCCACACCGGACGGCGCGTTGAGCCGGATGTAGCGCTGCGTGCCCGCGGCCACCTTGATCCTGCGGGGCGCCGTCGGCTGCGCGGCGTCCTTGCCGCCCCGGAAGGGCAGCAGGACGATGTCGACCTGGACCGCTTCGGCCGGGGCGGTGATGGAGACACGCACGTCGGTGGCCGTGCGCACGGGCAGGCCGCTCACCGCCGCGGGGCCGCTGAAGGGCTGGGCGCCCGCGGTGAAGGCCGTCTCGTTGCCGAAGAACTGGCGCATCCCCGCCACGACGGGCACGTTGGCCGTGATCTCGAGGGTCGCGGCCTGCTTCTGGAGAACGGGTGACATGTCGAGGGTGACGACCGAGTCGGCAGGCACCTCGACCTTGGACCGTTCCGCCGGGGCGTACGTGCCGTCCGAGGAGATCACCCGGATGTCCACCAACGCGTCGTCGCCACCGGGCGCCGCGATGGACAGGACCCGCGCGCCGCCGCCGTTGATGATGCCCGGCACGTAGACCTTCGTGGCCGGTGGCGCGGCCTGCGGGACCCAGTCGGTGCCGACGTTGGCCAGGCCCGAGCGCTGCTCGTCGTCGACCGACGCACCCACGCGCCCCGTCCGGGCGAGCACCTGCACGGCCGTGGCGGTGACACCCGGGGCGAGCACGTCCAGCCGGACGACGAGGCGGTCCTGCCCCTTGACCACGAGGCCTCGACCGGCGGGGGCGTCGATCACGCCCTGCGGGCCCCTGACGATGACGTCGACGATCGCGGCGGTCTGGTCCGGGTTCACCAGGACGATGCGGGTCTGTCGCCCGGCGATCGCGCCGCCGCCGACGAACCAGAACTCCGATGCGGCAGGCGCACACGCCGTGCTGGCCATGCCGCGGCCCCGGCCGCCGGGATCACGCCCCCACTGGTCGGCGACCAGGCCGGGCGCGAGGCCGCCCTCCCCGTAGGCCTCGATGGCGGGCAGCCGCGTGCCGAACGCCTCGATCTGCGCCTGGCCGCCGGGCACGAGGATCTTCGACTGGGCGGACTCCTTGCCTGGGAGAGTCTGCATCCCGGCAGAGCCATCCTCGGCATCCTGGCCGGCCTGGCCGGGCACGACCGCCGCGGTGACACGCACGCCGAGATCCGTGCCCGCACCCGGCTCGGGGCACAGCAGCACCGAGGAGCCGATCGGCTCGACGGTCGTGGCCCCCTCCGCCACCTCGGGCGCCGGTTGCTGCACGAGCGTGGCGATCAGGGTGACGACGAGGGCGATGGCCACCGCCGTCAGCAGCAGGCGGAGCCCGGCCAGCGGAGCGCCGCCGCCCGACCCCGTGCGAGAGCCCCTGGCGCGGGGTCGACGGGGGCCGTTTCCGTCGTCCACCGATTCGCTCTCGCCGAGCTCGTCCACGAGGCCCTGGGGCTCGCCCTGACCCGTCGCGGACCCGTCGGGGCCGAGGTCGGCACGCAGGTCCACCTCGATGTCCTCGTCAGGCACCAGGGGATCGTCGGCCATCGGCTCGCCGGGTCCGAGGTCGGGAAGCCGCTCAAGCCGCACCTTCTTGCGTCCGAACATCACTCCTCACCTGCCCCTGGGCGTGGGGAGGGAACCGCGTTCTCGGCGACGAAGACAGCCGGGACAGGCTCACCTGACTCGGTCTCGGGCGTGTCGATGTCGACGTCCGGATCGGGATCGACACGGCGTCGCTCAGGCAGGGCCATGACCACGAGCGCGAGCAGCACGATGAGCTGGATCCACAGCCAGCGTGAGCGGGTCGTGTCGTCGTAGGTCACCGTCACCTGCGGCGTCCCGGCCGGAACCTCGAAGCCCTGCGACCACGACAGCAGGCCCGGGCCTGCGACGGTCGGCAGGTCGACACCTTCACCCCCGGCGACGACCGCGCGCCATCCGTCGTCGATGGCGGCGCCGCTCACGAGCACCCGCTGGCCCTCGCCGTCGGGCATCGCCTGATCGATGTACGGATCGGCCGTGGTGGTGCCGAACTCGGCGACGCCGACGGGTGTCTGGGTGTCTGCGTCGACGATGCGGGCCCGCGTCGTGACTCCTGCAACCCTCCACAGGACCTCGCCACCGGAACTCGAGAGGCGCCGCATCCCCGGCTCGCCGTCGAGCGTCGGTACGAGATCACGCAGGGAGCCCGGAGCGAGGAGGACGTATCGGATCCCGTAGCCGGCGAGGGCCTCGATCTCGTCCCCACCTCGACCGGACACCATCGCCGCCACGTAGGGGTCGAGCGCGTCCCATGCCGAGCTCGGCGGACCCGTCTCCGCGTCTCCCAGAACCGGCCCGGGGCCATTGAGCAGGCTGTACTTCACCCTGCCCGCGGTGTCGGTGGCGATGACCAGGGAACGGGGCGCCTGCGCGCTCTCGGAGTCGGCGGCGACGAACGCCGGCACCGACGTGGGCGCCTCCTTGCGGACGACGCTGTCCAGTCCGACGGCGAACCAGGCACCCGAGAGCACCGGGGCCAGCATCGCGACGACGGCTGCCACGAGGACGATCGGCTGCCCCAGGGTGAAGCTCGAACCGGCGAACCGATCGCGCAGCCCGTCGATGGCCACGGCGGCCGCAGCGATGAGACCGAGTCCGAGCAGGAGCGTGGCCGGGCCGGGCCACGGCCGGATCGCCGTGGTCGCCCCGGGCGGTGTCACCAGAACGATGGACTGGACGAGGCCCAGCGAGAGTCCGAGGCCGGCCAGGACGAGCAGCCCTCCGATCAGCGGGAGTCGGTCGCGACGAAGCAGGGCCAGGGCGCCCGCCAGGAGGATCCCGGCAGTCAGCCACAGCGGGGTCATGCCCGGGCCGCCCGGGTGCAGGAGCAGGACATGCCAGGGGGCGAGCCTCGGATCCGTGATCCCGGTGCCGTTGATTCCCGGCTCGAGCAGCAGCAGAACGGGGTTCGTGAGCAGGTGAAGGGACCACGGCAGCAGCAGGATGAGCGGCGCCAGGACCGCCAGCACGACGCGGGTCACGAGGGGACCGATCGCCTGCTCTCGACGGCGCGACAGGTAGATCACGCCGAAGCCTGCGGCGACGAGCAGCACGAGCCAGAGCCCCGGCGACACCGACAGCAGGATCGCGACGAGGATCGCCGTGCCGGCCGCCCGCCTCAGGGTGCCGTTCGGTCCCGAGATCCGCACGAGCGAGCGGATCGCGAAGGGCAGGATCATCGCTGCCATCGTCGTCCCGATCCGCCCCGACGACACCGCCCCGGTCATGGCGGGCAGGAGCGCGTAGGCGGCCGACGCCCAGACCCGGATGGCCTTGCTCGGAACAAGACCGCGCAGGGCCACGTAGGCGCTCGCACCGGCGAGCGGGATCCCGAGGAGCAGCAGGACGGACACGGCGACGGGCGCCTTGCCGAGCAGGACTGCGGCGACGGCAGCGAGCACGGTGAGGTAGGGCGCCGCTGGCGTCGTCGAGCCGGGCCCAACGTCGTGCCACGCCTGCCGGTAGGACTCCCACAGGTCGCCGGCGCCCGGAGGTGGCGGAAGGAGCGCGCCCCCCTGCAGCACGCCGTCCCCGAGCCACAGTCCTCGCGTGCCGACGACCGCGAGTACGACGAGCAGCGCACCGACGAGCACGCTCGGAGCCGTCAGGATTCGCCGCAGCAGCCCCGACGAGGAATCCTCGAGGAAGTCGGCGTCGTCGCCGACCGGGCCGCTGTCGAGGGCACTGACCGAGGCGCTCGGGCCGGCCGCGCCGCTCGTCGTGAGGACGCCGGTGACCACCTCCAGCCCCTGTCGCACCTGGTCGCGAAGAGACGGGCGCAGGTGCCTGACGACGCTGGCCGGCTCCATCGTGGTCCGCGCCACCAGCTCGCGCGACTGCCGCACCTTGGAGGGGTGGAGGGCGAGCGCCGATACCGCGCCCACCTCGTCTCGGGCAGCCGCGACATCCTTGCCCAGCAGGTACATGCCGGCCCGGACGAGGCTGCCCAGCAGGAGCCGGAGCGCCATGAAGGGCGCCACGAAGGTCGAGGCGTGGGCGAGCAGGACGTGGACGGCCGCCTCGCGATCGGCCCGGTGCGGCCGTGCCGCGATGTCGTCGGCACGCCGACCGTGCGCGGAGGCCTCCCTGTGGTGCACCACGGCGTCGGTGGCCACGATCACCCGCTCACCCATGCGGTGCGCACGCCAGCAGAAGTCGAGGTCGTCGCGGAACAGCGGCAGTGTGGGATCGAAGCCCTCCAGGGCATCCCAGACCTCGCGTCGCACCAGCATCCCCGCCGAACCCACAGCCAGCACGTCTCGAACACCATCGTGCTGGCCCTGGTCGTGCTCGCGGCGCTCCAGCCCCGTGACGCGCCGGCCGGATCCGGTCACGGTGACGCCCGCCTCGAGAAGCAGGCGTCGGTCATGCCAGCCGAGGATCTTCGGCCCGAGCACGCCGACGCTCGGATTGTCGTCGGCGGTGTCGAGCAGCCGTTCCAGGCAGGCGAGGTTCGGTGCGCTGTCGTCGTGCAGAAGCCACACCCACGACACGACGTCCGGCCCGAAAGGCTCACGGGCGCGAGGGCCTAGGTGGTCCAGGCCGGCCCGCACGGCCTCTCCGAAACCGATCTTGTGGTCGAGGCGAACGGTGCGGGCTGGGCCCAGCGACTCGGTCAGCATGGTCGGGCTCGCGTCGACACTGCCCGTGTCGATGCCCACCGCCGCGTCCGGCGGCCGCGTCTGGGCTGCGAGCGTGGTCAGGACGGACGGCAGCCAGACGTCGCCGTCATGGCTGACGACCACGGCAGTGACGTGGTGCTGACGTCGCGGCAGCGCCGGCTCCTCGTCCTCGAGGGCGAGGTAGTCGTCGACGTTGAACCATTCCGTGGTCTGCGTCGGCCCGGCCGTCGGCGCCTCTGACAGGGAGGGCGAGTCGGCGGGCTCTGCCGACAGGGATCCGAAGGCCTCGAGCACCCCGGTGACGTGATCATCGAACTCGAGGTCGTCGTCCGGGTTCTCGTCCCGCGGAGCCTCGTCGTCCATCACTTAGGGAACGATACGTGCTGCACCGTCGCGGGCCGTCGACCCGCGCCGCGCGCGCTGCGCGTCTGGCGTCAGACCGCGCGCTTCTTCAAGCGGCGGCGCTCGCGCTCGGACAGTCCGCCCCAGATCCCGAAGCGCTCGTCCGACTGGAGTGCGTACTCCAGGCACTCCACCCGGACCTCACAGGAGAGGCAGACCTTCTTGGCCTCTCGGGTGCTGCCGCCCTTCTCGGGGAAGAAGGCCTCGGGGTCGGTCTGCGCGCACAGGGCGCGCTCTTGCCATGCCAACTCCTCGACGTCAGACAGGGGCACGAGCGCCATGTCGGTCACGCGGGGAACCTCCTCGACCCGAGGCGACGTGTGCCGCCTTGGGACGTATTACAGGGGTGTGATTCCCATTCGTCAAGCCGAAAAGGTGCATAACGGGCACAAACCCGACAATTTCTCGGGGAAAGCCCTCCTTTGGGGTCATTCGGGGGGCGCAACCCGAGCGAGGAAGCCGGAGAGGAGCGCCTCATAGCGCGGGCGGTCCACGTTCCACGACTGCACGTGCCCGGCGCCGTCGACGAGCTCGAGGCGGACGACGTCAGGATCCGCGGCCGCCGCGAACGCCTCGGTGACCTGCGGTGGGACGGTTGCGTCCGCCGTGCCCTGGACCACGAGCATCGGCGTCGTGAAGCGGGCGGCGTCCGAGGCGTAGTCGGTGGCCGCCCAGTCGAAGCCGTACCTCCAGGCGGCGACCCGCATTCCGAGGTCCGCAACGAAACCCGGCAGGCCCATGTCCGCCGCGCCTTCGCGGACCACCTCCCCGAAGTCGGTCAGGGGCGAGTCCAGGAACGCGCCCGCCACCCGATCCGCGAGCGGGGAGTTCTGCAGGAAGGCGAGCGTGATGGAACCTCCCATGCTCGCCCCGGCCAGCACGACCCGATCGGCCCCGTTGTCGACGGCGTACTGCACCGCGGCCTCGAGGTCCTGCCACTCATCGGCTCCGAACTGCGCGTAGCCGGTGCCCGCGGGGGCGAAGGCGTCGTTCCGGTAGCGGATCAGCAGCATGGGGTAACCCTGCTCGGCGACGGTGCGGGCGATGCGAAGGCCTTCGAGCGGTGAGGCCCCACGGCCGTGCGTGAAGATCACCCATGTCTTCGAGGTCCCCGGGACGAGCCAGGCCGGCGTGGGTCCGAGCGGCGAGTCGTACTCGACGTCCCGGTAGTCGAGGCCGAGGCCGATCCGGGGATTGCGGGGGAAGTACCAGCCGTCGAGTGCGGCTGCGTCGCCAACCACGGGAGCGGGCGCGAGCACCTCGTCAGTCACGGTGCGGGTTCCGCTCGTCCCGGACACGTTGGGGTCGGCGGTCTGCAGGTACCCGCCCTCGGCCGTCGCTATCCCCATCAGGCCCTGGTCGACCCACCCGGGAGCCACGCCGTCGTAGCCGACGGCGCCACCGTCCACGGAGGTGACGGTCATGGCGAATCCCGCATCAGGCTGGGGCACCCGGGCCCCGTCGCCGATGAGCCCGCTGACGTACCACAGCCCCGCCGCGGAGACGAGCACGAGCAAGGCCAGAACTCCGGCCAGGACGACCCACGGCCACCGACGCCGTCCGCGCGAGCGGGCGTGAGCTGCGGGAGCGGCGTCGCCACGTGCGCTTTCAGTGGGCGGGGCGGCGGACTCGGCCGGCGGGGCGGACTCGGCCGGCGGGGCGGGCACGACGGGCACGACGACGGTGTCGTCCGACTCCTGCTGCGGCAGGGGGGCGCTGGCAGGCTCCGGCTCAGGCTGAACGTCGGGCACCGGTTCCGGCTCCGGTTCCGGCTCTGGCTCCGCTTGCTCAGAGATGCCCGGGTCCGGGTCCGACTCCGCTGGCACGGCTGCCGGGTCGTCCACGTCCGTCGGCTCCGCGGAAACAGCGGTCTCCGCGTTGTCCGCAGCCTCGGTGGACCCTTCGGGCACCACCACCACCGGGAGCTCTGCCGTCTCGTCGCCCGCATTCGCTCGCGGTGCGGGCTCCGGCACGATCGCCGGCATCGCATCGTGCTCGTCGCCGGCCATGCCGACATTCTGCGACATGCCCGCGGCCGAACTCCGCGTTCGCCGCGCACCGGCGTGGGCGGCCCGCCAGGGTCTGACAGGATGACCGGATGCGCATCACCGTCCTCGCCGGAGGGATCGGCGGCGCCCGCTTCCTGCGTGGACTGCGGCATCTGCTCGAGAGCCGCGACGATCAGTCGGACATCACCGTCGTCGGCAACACCGGAGACGACATCTGGGTGCACGGGCTGCGCGTATGCCCGGATCTCGACACCGTGATGTACACGCTCGGCGGCGGCATCAGCGAGGACCGTGGCTGGGGCCGCGAGGACGAGACCTTCGCCGTCAAGGACGAGCTGGCCTCCTACGGGGTGGAACCGACGTGGTTCGGCCTCGGCGACAAGGACATCGCCACCCATCTGATCCGGACGCAGTCGCTCTCCGCGGGGTACTCGCTCACCGAGGTCACCGAGGCCCTGTGCAGGCACTGGCAGCCACGGGTGCGGCTCCTCCCCATGAGTGACGACAGGACCGAGACGCACGTGATCGTCGACTCGCCCGACGGGGCCGTCGCGCCGGATGGCACCCCCCTGCGGGTCGCCCTCCACTTCCAGGAGTGGTGGATCCGCCACCATGCCCTTCTCCCGGCGCACGGGTTCGTCGTCGTCGGCATCGACTCCGCTGCGCCCGCCCCGGGGGTTCTCGAGGCCATCGCCGAAGCGGACGTCGTGCTGCTGCCACCCAGCAACCCGGTGGTCTCGATCGGGACGATCCTCCAGGTGCCGGGCATCGCCGAGGCGCTGCGAACCACGACCGCGCCCGTCGTCGGGGTCTCCCCCATCGTCGGCGGAGCGCCGGTGCGGGGAATGGCGGACGCCTGCCTCACCGCGATCGGCGTCGACACGTCGGCCGCGGCAGTCGGCGCGCACTACGGCGCCCGGTCCTCCGGCGGCCTCATCGACGCCTGGCTGGTCGACACCGCCGACGCCGAGGCCGTCGGCGAGGTGGAGGCGCTGGGGATCCGGTGCCGTGCCGTGCCCGCGATGATGACCGACATCGAGGCCACGGCGGACATTGCCGCCGCCTGCCTCGACATGGCCAGCTCGCTGCCCCTCCGGCCATGAGCGACGTGCTGCAGGCGGTTGCCGTGCCCGGCATCGCCGGTATCGGCGCCGGCGACGACCTCGCCTCGATCATCGCGGACCGGCTCCCTCTCGTGACGTGGCCGGACGGAAGCGCGGGCCTGCGTGACGGCGACATCGTCGTCGTCACCAGCAAGGTGGTGTCGAAGTCCGAGGGACGTGTCATCGCTGCGGACTCCCGCGACGAGGCCATCGAGGCCGAGGCCGTGCGCGTCGTGGCGACGAAGGAGACGCCCCGTGGCGTGACGCGCATCGTGCAGACCCGCCACGGACTCGTGCTCGCCGCCGCCGGCGTCGATGCGAGCAACGTCGAGGCAGGGCACGTCGTCCTCCTGCCCGAGGACCCCGACGCGTCCGCGCGCGCGCTCCGGCAGCGGCTCTCCTCGGCGACCGGGCGGCGGCTCGGGGTGGTCGTCACCGACACCATGGGCCGGCCGTGGCGCCTGGGCGTGATGGACGTCGCCATCGGGGCCGCGGGCCTCGCCGTCCTCGATGACCTCACCGGCGCGGTGGATCGCTTCGGCCGCACCCTGGAGATGACGGTGGTGGCCGTGGCGGACGAGGTGGCCTCCGCAACCGAGCTGGTCCGCGGGAAGCTCGATGCCAGCCCCGTGGCCGTCGTCCGCGGTCTCGCAGAGCGGGTGACCGACGAGGACGGGCCGGGGGCGGCCGCCATCGTGCGTCCACTGGACGAGGACCTCTTCACTCTCGGGACGGACGAGGCGGTGGCCGAGGGTCGCCGGAGCGCGCCCTTCCACCGGCGGACGGTGCGCGCCTTCACCGACGAGCAGGTGCCCGACACGGTCGTTCGATCCGCGGTGGCGGCCGCCATCTCGGCCCCGGCCCCGCACCACACCCAGCCGTGGCGCTTCGTCGCCCTGCGACCGGGCCAGCAGCGCGACCAGCTTCTCGACGCGATGCGGGACCGGTGGGTGGCCGACCTCGCCGGCGTGGACGGCTTCGACGACGCTGCGGTGACACGGCGCACGCGGCGAGGCGACGTCCTTCGGCATGCACCTGTCGTGGTCCTGCCGTTCCTGGAGCTCGCCGACGCCGCGCACGACTATCCGGACGTTCGGCGACGCGGGTTCGAGCGGGACCTGTTCGTCGTCGCCGGTGGCGCTGCTGTCCAGAACCTCATGGTGGCGCTGGCCGCCGACGGCTGGGGGTCGGCGTGGATCTCCTCCACGGTGTTCTGCCCGGAGACGGTGCGTGAGGTGCTCGGGCTGCCGGATTCGTGGCAGCCCCTCGGCGCCGTCGCCGTCGGACGCCCTGCGGCGGTCCCCGCATCGCGCCCCGAACGCGACCCCGACGACGTCCTCACCTGGCGCTAGGCGCTCACGTCCCGCGAGTGGCCCGCAGGTCGCGTGCAGGTCATCTGCCGCGATGGTCGGCGATCGTCATCCTCGGCCCCCGTGCAGGGCGGGACACACCGGACACCTCGAGGAGCCTCTGCACCCGGTATCGGTGACCGGCGTACGGGCCCAGCAGCGACAGCATCTCCACATCCGTGCCGTCCCTGCCGCCGGTGAATGCGTAGACCATGTGCTTGGCCAGGTGGTAGTCCCCGACGGACACCGCGTCAGCGTCGCCCAGGGCCCGCTGCGCGACCTCTGCCACCGTCCACTCCCCCACCCCCGGGACGGCCAGGAGGCGACGTCTCGCGTCGCCGAGCGGCAGGTCGGCGCACTGTCTCAGCCTGCCCGCCGACTGCATGGCCCGCATGAGGGTCGCGGACTGGTGCGGTCCCACCCCCCACTCGTGCCAGCGCCAGGACGGAACCCTCCGGATGACATCGGCGTCCGGCATCACCCGCAGCGGGCGGGGCGTCGGACCGGGAGCCTCCACCCCGGCACCGACCAGCAGCGACCGCCAGGCCCGGCGGGACTGGACCCCCGTGACCTTCTGCTCGAGAACAGCGATCACGAGTGCCTCCAGGACGAGCCGACTCCTCGGAACGCGCCAGCGCTCCGCGAGACGCGGCCAGGCGGCCGCGAGCGAGTCGGGCAGGGGGCTCGGGTCGAAGCCTCGAGGATCGTCGTGGAAGCCGAGCAGGTCCGGCACCGAGTCGACCAGCCATCGCGCGCCGCCACCCCAGGCGGACGCCTCGACTTCGCTACCCGACGTCCTCAGGTGCAGCGTGCCGGCTCCCTCAGGGGTGCGGCAGGCCCGCCAGGCCTCGTCGCCGGCGAGCACCATGGCCGGGTCCTTCGCGCCGCGGAGGAACGGCCCCAGTACCGCGGCCAGGTCGACGCGATAGGGCGATGCCCATGCGCCGAACGCGTCAGGCGTCGCTGGAGAACCGGACGCTGCCATCGGCCAGCTCCGCTCCTGGCCACACCCGGACACCGTCGAGCAGCTCGTTGCCGCGGCCGATCACGGCGCCGTCGCCGATCACGGCCCCCCGGAGGACCGAGCCCGCGCCCACCACCGCTCCGACCCCGACGATGCTGTTGACCACGTGCGCCCCCTCGGCGATCTCGGCCCCGTCGAACACGACCGCACCGTTCACGATGGCGCCGGATCCCACCACGGCTCCACTCCCGATCACGGAGCCGCTGTGCACCTGCGCATCCGGCGACACCTGGGCGCCGGGCAGCTCGAGGAAGTCGCCGATGGACGGGACCGCGGGGGACGGCGCCGCTCCGAGGACGAGGTCGCAGGAGCCCTGCACGAAGGACAACGGCGTGCCGAGGTCGAGCCAGTAGCCCTTGTCGACGACGCCGGTGACCAGCGCGTCGGCGGCGAGCAGGCCGGGGAACGTCTCCCGCTCCACGGACACCGGTCGGCCGGCAGGGATCGTGTCGATCAGGCCGCGCCTGAACACGTAGCAGCCGGCGTTGATGTTGTTGGTGACGATCTCCTCGGCGGTCTTCGGCTTCTCGAGGAAGGCCGTGACCCGCCCGTCGTGGTCGGTGGGCACGAGCCCGTAGGCGCGGGGGTCCTCGACCGGGGTCAGGTACAAGGTGACGTCGCTGGCGGTGTCTCGATGGTGGGCGACGAGGCCCTCGAGGTGGACGCCGCTGAGCACGTCCCCGTTGAAGATGAGCACGGGCTCGTCCGGTCCGCTCTCGAGGAACGGCAGGGCATGACGGATGGCACCTCCCGTCCCGAGGGGCTCGTCCTCGGTCGCGATGACCACCTCGATGCCGAGGTCCGCGTCGTCGATGAAGGCACGGAACACCTCCGCCTTGTACGACGTGGCGAGGACGATGCGCGTGACCCCGGCATCACGCGCCCGCGTGATCTGGTGCACGGTGAACGGCACGCCGGCGACAGGCAGCATGGGCTTCGGGGTGTTGATGGTCAACGGCCGCAGGCGCGTGCCCTGGCCTCCGACGAGGAGCACGGCTTCGGTCACGCGGCTAGGGTGCCACACCGCAACGCGCCACGGCTCGGTAGCGTGCCAGCGTGCCGGATATGTGGAGCCTCCTGCGGTCGCGGACCCGGTCCGCCGCTGGGCTGCCGATGGTCGCGTACGCCGACGTGACGACCGGAGAGCGGGTCGAACTGTCCGCGGCGTCGGTGGAGAACGCGGCCGCGAAGGTCGCCAATGCCCTGCGCGACGAGTTCGGCCTGGACCCTGGGGCCGTCGTCTCGCTGCATCTGCCCGCGCACTGGCAGCGCGCCGCCTGGTGTGCTGGCGCATGGACCGCTGGATGCCGCGTCAGCCTCGGACCGACGGGAGGGCACACCGGCCGCCCCGACCTCGTCGTGTGCGGTCCCTCCGAGGCGGAGCAGCTCACGGCTCTTGGGGATCTGGCGGTCGTCTCCCTGCACCCCTTCGGGCTTCCCCTCACCGATGCACTGCCCGCAGGGGCGGTCGATGTGACCCTCGCCGTGCGACAGCAGCCGGATGCCTACCTGTTCGATCCGCCCTCCGGCAACTCGCCCGCGCTCGACGTCGGCGACCGGGTGCTGGACCAGGACGAGGTGCTCGCGCTGGCGGCAGACCTGGCCCGCGACTGGGGGCTCGAGGCCGGCGGGCGACTTCTCGCGGACGATGCGGTCGACGGCCTGCCCGCCTGGCTCGCCGCCTTCGCCGTTCCCCTCGTCACCGGGGCGTCTGTGGTCCTGGTCCGGGGAGACGGGCGTGCGGTCGCGGAGCAGGAGCGGGTGACCGCGAGGGCCGGTTAGGTCGAGGCCGATGACGGCCGACGCGTCAGGACACCGTGACGGCGAACTCGGGGCTGACGCCCACGACGGCCTTCTTCCGCACGACGAGGACGCGGTAGGTGCCCGAGGCTGCGGGCTTCGCCTTCCTGACGACGAAGCGATAGCGCCCCTTGGCGTTCGTGCGGTCCTTGCCAACGGTGGTCCACTGCCCGTCGACGAGCTTCTGCTGCCACGCCTTCAGCCGCGCCTTCGCCGGGCGGACGACGCCGACGACCTTGTACTTCTTGCCGGGCGTCACGGTGACGGCGACAGGCGACAGCAGCGACACCGTGCGCTGCTTCACCGTGCTCGTCGGCTCGGGTGCCGGGACCGGTTCGGGGGCCGGGGTCGGGGCCGGCCCGGTGGGAGCACCGGCGTCAGGAAGTGGTGCGCCGACGTTGCCGTCGATCGCGGTGACGTACTTGGACTTCAGCCCGAAGGCCGCCTGGGCCTGCGAGCCGGTCCGGGTCACGACCGTGCCGTCGCCGAGTGTCGCGGTCACCGTCTTGGCGGCACCCGAGACATATCGTTCCGTCACCTCGAGCTTCCAGACGTCCGTCGTGCCGAAGGCGCTGGCAGCCTTGGCCTGGGGCACGACGACCGTCCACGCGCGGTTCGGGTTGGCCTCGACGTTCATCCATGGGTCGGGGACGCTCACCGCGTACGGGAGCGTGCCGCCCCACACATCCTGAACCGACTGCGTCGCCCCGCCGCTCGAGGAGTGGTAGAAGGCACTGATCGGAGCCCCGTCGTAGAGGATGGCCAGGCCGGTGGTGTCCGACGCCAGGGTGGTGTTCACCGCGTCGACCCACCGCTGCCCCTTCGCGGCGCTCGCCTTGCCCCATCCGGTGAACGTCTGGTCGTAGTAGGGCCCACCGCCGTCGTCCATGTGGCACGAGCAGGTCAGCCGCTCGCCGCGGGCGACCTTGCTCAGCGCGTAGGAGCGCGCCGCCAGGACCTGCGCCTGCAGGGCGGCCTCGGGCCAGGAGCTCGACACCTCCGAGATGCCGTACAGGTACTCGTCATGCACGCGCACGGCGTTAACCGCGTTCAGCCGAAGCCCCTTGGACGTCGACACCGGGACCACCTCGAGTGAGCCGTACCGATAGCGATGCCCGGACGAGTCGAGGGATGACCCGCCGCCCGTCACGTTGAGCAGCGCTGGCCCGCCCGCGGCGGTGCCGGGGGCCCGGGTGCCGGACCAGCGAACGCTGACCGTGGGCGCTGAACCCAGGTCGATGGTCTGGCCGCCAGCCGTGCGCTTCACCCCGACGCCAGCGTCCCGGACGGTGAAGCGGAACTCGTCCTGCGGACCGCCGACGACCACCGTCGGGCCGACGGTGACCTCGATCGCGCCGCCGGACGGATCCAGGGGCTCGGTTCGTGCTCTCACCGTCGACACGTGGTACAGCAGGTTGACCCTGGCCTCCATGTCGTCCTGGACGGGAGTGACCGAGGTGCCCTGGTAGTAGTGCGTGACGATCGCTGCCGCGTCGAAGCCGGCCAGCGCCATGCCGTAGGCGCCCCACTGCGACATGCCCACGCCGTGGCCCCAACCAGCGCCGTCCAGCCGGAACTCCGCGGGTGGCGGCCCCTCGGGTGCCGCCATCGCGGGCGCGGCGAGGGTGGTGGGCGCCGTGAGGCTGCCGAGGACGACGGCCGTGACGATCACCGCGGACGGCCACGAGCGGCGTCGACGGTCGGTCATGACAGGCTCCTCGGGGAAGCGGAACGCCCGGATCGGGCGCGGGGCCACCACCACGGTGCCATACGCGACCCCCTTCCACCAATCACCACAGGCCCCGTGTGTCACATCCGCCACACGCCTCAGGTCGCCCGCCCGCGTCTCCCGAGGGAACCGCGGGCGGTCCGGGTGCGTCGGTAAGGAGCACGCCCGACCAGCGCTTACCATGGCTGAGCGGCGAGCGAGCACCCAGCGCCGCACAAGCTCGAGTGATGGGAATCCGATGGCCAGCGCCGGATCGGGCCGACGTGTCGGCCGCGTCCTGCTGACGATGCTGTCCGTCATCGTCCTCCTGGTCACCGTCGTGGGCGCCGGCGTGAGCGTGGTCATGGGCCAGCTCCAGGGCAACATCACCGCGATCGACGTCAGCGAGAACATCGACCCGAAGAGCGCGGCCGAGCCCCTCAACATCGTCAACGAGGAGACCGGCACGTACGAGCCCCTCACCGTCGTGCTGATGGGCAGCGACACCCGCGAGGGCAAGGGCAACGGCGGATTCGGCAGCGCCGAGGACATCGGCGGAGCCCGTTCGGACACGACGATCGTCATGCACATCAGCGGCGACCGGCAGTCCGCCATCGGCGTGAGCATCCCCCGCGACACCATCATCACGCTGCCCAACTGCAAGAAGGACGGCAAGAAGGTCGGCGGCTACTCCGGCCGCTTCAACCAGGCCATCGAACTTGGCGGCCCGGGCTGCACCATCAAGGCGGTGGAGCAGATGTCCGGCCTCGACATCAGCAACTTCATGCTCGTCGACTTCCGCGGCTTCAAGCGCATCGTCGAGGCCGTGGGCGGCGTGGAGATCTGCCTCAAGGAGCCGGTCGACGATCCGCTGAGCGGGCTCAAGCTCGACAAGGGCAAGCATGTCGTCAACGGCGAGGAGGCGCTCGCGTTCGTGCGCGCGCGCAAGACCCTCGGCGACGGCTCCGACACCTCCCGCATCCGCCGTCAGCAGGCATTCCTCTCGTCGCTCATCCGCAAGGTGCTGTCGAGCGGCACGCTGCTCAACCCGGCCCAGCTCATCGGCGTGCTCGACGCGGCGACCGAGTCCCTGACCGCCGACCCGCAGATGGCCGACATCAACAACCTCAAGGACCTCGCACTCAGCCTCAAGGACCTCAAGCCGGCCAACCTCACCTTCACGACGCTGCCGTGGACCCCGAACGGCGACAACGCCACGGTCAGCATCAATCCCGAGAAGGCGAAGCCGATCTGGGACGCCATGAAGAACGACACCCCCTGGCCGCCCAAGAGCGCCGACGGCACGGAGACGCCGCTCCTGAAGACCCCTCCGGAGAACATCCGCGTGAACGTGCTGAACGGCACGCCCACGTCGGGCCTGGCCAAGAAGGTCGCCAAGCAGCTGCGCAAGAAGGGCTTCGTCGTGGAGGAGGTCGGCAACGCCGAGACCACCGACTACACGGCCACCACGGTGCAGTACGACCCGAAGTGGGACCAGTCCGCCAAGACCCTCATCTACGCGGCCGGCGCCACCGTCGACGAGAAGGTCAAGAAGCAGGGCGGCGTCCTCAACCTCATCATCGGCACCGACTTCACCAGCATCAAGGACGTCGAGATCCTCGACATCACGCAGGACTACACCGCTCAGGTCAACACGGGTGACGAGAACTACTGCGCTGCCTGAGGCCGCTCAACCGGTCTGAGCAGTGGCGTCCAGCCCCGACACGGCATCCGCCCATCTCACCGAGGCGTCGTCGCCGAAGAGGGCCAGCGCCTCCTGGTAGAGCACCCTCAGGGCATCGGGATCCCCGGCGATGACGGCCTGCTGCACCTGGTCGGCCCAATCCGACTCCGATGGCGTCACATGTCGAGTATGTCCGGCTCCGAATCGAATGGACAGAGGCGATACGGGACGGGCCCCCGTCCGGTATCGTCTGAGCTGCAAGCCCCTGATGTCTCCCCCGTCGTCAGGGGCTTGCGCCTGTTCCGGGACGGTCGCCCGTCGATGTGCCGCCGAGGATGCCCATCGGGGCCGGGACGCGGCCCCCTGCCCGTCAGATGACCGGCGGACGACCGGCCTTCGTCATCTCCCACACCGTGCCCCACGACATGCGCCGGCGCCCGACCGGTTTCGTCGCCATCCCCTCGCGCAGGCCGCCGAACCACGCACCGAGCGCGTCCCGGTCGCGCACCCGCACCAGCGTCATCCCCACCCACGTGCCCACGTAGAGGGGCTCGAGGACGACCGGCAGGTTCCTGCGGGCCAGCCACACCCGGTTCCGCGCGTTCAGGCGGTAGTACACGTCGTGGCGTGCAGGGTCGATGACCGGGTGGTTCGCGACGAGGTCCGCCGCGTACCAGGGCGTGTAGCCGGCATCCCACACGCGCCAGACGAGATCGATGCCCTCATGCGCGTAGAAGAACTCGTCCGGCCATCCACCGATGCCGTCGAAGACGTCGCGCCGTAGGGCGACGGCACCCTCCCACAGGGAGGTGGCCGGTCCGGACTCGTAGGCGTTGCCCACCCGCAGGCGCGGCACCCACCGGCCCGGCGACGGAATGCCCTCCGGATCGACGACCCGCGGCTGGATGAGGCCGAGTCGAGGATCGGACGCGAACCGGTCGGCCACGCTCCTGAGGAAGTGCCGGTCGGGCAGCGACGCGTCATCGTCGAGGAAGAACAGGTACTCGCCGGACACGAGGGGGACACCGGCGTTGCGTCCCGCCGGGATGCCCACGTTCTCGGGCAGGTGCAGGCTCCGGACCCCCTCGGGCAGCCCCGTGGGCTGCCACGAGTTGCCGACCACGACGATGTCCGTGTCGACGCCCTCCTGGGCGAGCAGCGAGCGCAGTCCACGCTCGAGGTCGTCGGGCCGCGTGCCCATCGTGAGGACGACGACGCCGAAGCGCGGGAGCACCGTCATCGCAGTCGGCTCGACGACAGGATCGAGGCCAGGTGGCCGACGATCGTCACGACACCGAACACCGCCAGGAAGGCCACGAGGAACCTGGTCACCGCCAGGTCGCCGGCGATGACGTCGCCGACGGCGGCCACGAGGGCGAGCAGCGTGAGCTCGACGGAGTGGTAGGCACGATGGAACGGGAAGAACCGGGCCAGGGACCGCACCCGGCGCAGGCCCCCGGACCGAGGCGCCGCGACCTCGGCCCGCTCCTCGAGACGCGTCAGGTTGTTGTACGCGCGAGAGACGTGGACCATGTCGTTGAGCGCCTTGTTGTAGAGCACCATGACCGACACGAGGGCGCCGATGAGAGGCCACGGTGAGTCGAGCCACCCGGCCTCCGGGAACCCCGCCGCGCGCATGCCCAGCGCGATCGGGATGAGTCCCTCCGCCGTGTAGTGGCCGACCCGATCGATGAACACACCCTTCGGCGACGTCGTCTGCCGCCACCTCGCCACCTCGCCGTCGCTGCAGTCCCACAGCATCTGCAGCTGTCCCAGCACCGCCGCGAGCATGGCGCCCGGCATGCCGGGGATGAGCAGCGCGAACGCCGCCGACGCGCCAGTGGCGACCATCAGCCAGGTGACGCCGTTCGCAGTGATCGGGGTCCTGAGCAGCACTCGGGTGAGGTAGGGCGAGATCCGGCGCTGGTAGGCGTCGGCAACCCAGTGCTCCGAGTTGCGCCGACCCCGTACGGCAGGCGGCTGCCCGACCTCCCGGATCTGGGCGATCGTCGGGTTGGCCGGACGGGCCACCTTCTCGTCAGTCACGCACGCGCCTTTCCCTGCACGGACAGCCACTGTACGGAGGCGACGACCACGAAGAGGGCGGCCAGCGGCCAGACGGCCCAGGTGAGCCCCGTCGCCAGTGTCGCGGCCCCAGCGGCCGCCAACCCCAGCACGAGAATCGAGCGGCCCTCCCAGCCGAGGCCGAGCCACACCAGCCATCGAGGTGCCGCGCTGTCCTGCATGGCGCGGTAGAGCGTGTCGTAGTGGTGGAACGCGACGACCACCATCCACCAGAAGGCGACGACGAGGGCCGTCGGATGCCACGCCAGGGCAACCACCGCCACGAGACCGAGCTCGACGAAGCGCAGGACGGACGGCACCGCCCACGCGGCCCGTCCCCCCCACCACGTGCGACGCCGGGCCGCCGGGACGAGCGAGCCCAGGGCGGCGAGGATCGGACCGGAGTCACCCTGCCGCGACAGCAGGTCGACACCCGAGTCGGGGGTGGGGCCGTGCCAGGTGAAGGTCCTCAGGGTCCTGCCCGCCGTCACGTAGACGAGCGCCAGCAACCCGGCGGCGAGGAGCACCGCAAGCGCCCACGTCGCCCCCAGCAGCGCTGCGACCACGCTGATGATGAGCCAGCGCTCCCCGATGGGCAGGTGGATGGCCCGCTTCGTCCACCGCACGGCGTCGCGACGATTCATCCGGGTCGACATCTCCATGGCCCCGCTCACCGACCAGCCGCCGGCCGACCCCTCGGCGCCGTCCCCCGCGAGGCGCACGTCGCGCGGGGGCACGTGGGCCTCGCGGAGGCGCTGCACCCGCGAGAAGTCGTAGTCGGACATGTGCCGCGTCGTCTGCAGGACCACGAGCACGACGGCGAGCCACCAGATGTCGGCGCCGAGCCGCGCCGCGCCGATGGCCAGGCCGCCATAGGCGAGGAACTCCTTGACCCGGTCGGTGGACGCGTCGAGCCAGGCACCGAGGGCGGAGAACCGCCGGGTTGCGCGGGCCACCTCCCCGTCGACGCAGTCGATGACGAGGCTGAGCTGCAGCAGGACGGCTCCGGCGACGAGCGCCCACCGGTCACCGAGGGCGAAGGCGGCCGCCGCGCCGATCCCGACGGCGAACGAGATGAGCGTGATGGCGTTCGGGCTCCAGCCGAGTCGCAGGGCCAGTCGCGTCAGCGGCTTGGAGAGCCGCCGCACGACGAAGGTCGAGTAGAAGCCGTCATCGACACGGTTCGCCTGCAGCTGGGCGATCCTCGCGTCGGCCACGGAGTCCGCCTGCCGTCGCGCCTCATCGGGATCGGCCGGGCTCCGGGACCAGGGCACGTCGACCATGCCGATAGCCCTGACCGGCACACCGGCACGGGTGACGGCCACGGCCACGAGCTCGACGAGGCCGGATCCCGCAGTCGGGACGTCCCCGTCGGCCATCGCGTCGGCGAGGTCGTTGACGGCCGCCTCGACGGCGGCACGATCATGTGCCGCCACCGCGAGGGCCCCGACGGATCGATGGTCGGGAGCGGTCACGTCGTGGAAGGAGGACCCGACGCTGGTGACGACGTGATGGCGCACGCGCACGTCACCGTCGCGCCCGGATGGGCGTACCAGCAGCGCCGTGGCCACGTAGGGATCGTGGGTCAGCGGTGCCAGTGCCATCGGGGCAACGACGAGGTCGTCCGCGACGACGACGACGGCCCCCGCTGCCGAGTGGAGCGCGGTCGCGAGCCTTCGCAGGGCCGCCGGGGCGGAGGCAGCGTCGCCCGGCAGCGCGATCGGCTCGATCACGCGGATCCGCGCCGGAACCGGTCCCGCCCCTGCTGCCTCGTGCGGCGCCACAGCTGGCCGGCAAGCTGCCGGGACGAGGGATCCTCATGCGCAGCCTCGATCACGGTCATGACCGCCTGCACCCCGGCGTCCACCGGCATGACGTCGGCCGCCCCCGGCGGCAGCGGCGCACTCGACTCCACCCGGCAGGCGAGCGCATCCAGGTCGCCGAGCACGTTCACCCCCAGTCCGCGGATGACCTCCACAGAGGCCGCTCCTCGCTCGGCCGCCGCGTCCAGCGCCCAGTCGGGGGTGTGCAGCCGCGGCTCATCGGGTGCGGGCTCGCGACCCTCCACCATGCCGAGCGCCACGCCGCGTCGCACGTAGCGGACGTACTCGTCCCATTGCAGTTCCTTCTTGACCTTCTTGTTCAGCCGGACGAGCAGTTCCGCCTCCGCAGCGGTCATGGACCGGTTCGACGTCAGGTCCATCCGGGAGACGAGGATCCCCGGATCGATGCCGAGCAGCTGCGCGAACGCCTGGAACTGCGCGCTCAGGTCGACGTTCTCGAGGACGAGGACGGTCACGTTCTCGGGTCCGGCCGCCTCACTCCACCGGCGCAGCACGTCACCGTGGTCGTGCCGCTTCCAGAAGGTGGGCGTCATGTTCTTGGAGACGCCCGGCTCGGCGAACACGTCCTTCAGCCAGCGCTCGTACGGCGTGGTGAGGCCGTACTTCAGGTACTGCTGCCACGACGAGGGCAGCAGCCGACCGAGGTTGCGGAGCGTGACGACGATGTGGACGTCGTCGCCGCCCAGGTCGCGCACCACGCCCGCTGCCACGTCGCCGGGGGCCTCGCAGAAGAACTCGCTGCTGATGACGACGCGGCCAGGGGCCGCCTTCGTGCGCTTGGCGAGCTTGTCGAAGTGGGAGCGATCCATCACCGCGCCGCCGCGGCTGTTCCAGCCCCACGGGCGTTGGAGGACGGCGAGTGCGGCCCGGTGCTGGGCCTGGAGCTTGCCGGGATAGGTGGCACCGGCGGCCTTCAGGTCCGGTCGGGCGTCGGCGAGCGCCGCCTGGAGGGCCGTGGTCCCGGTCTTGTGCACTCCCACGTGGAGGAGCACGCCGTCCGCAGGGATCGGCTCGGCATCCGGCAGCATCACGTGGACCACCCTAGACGGAGCCCGCGTCGGAGCCGCCGCTCGTTTCGTCCCCGTCCTCGGGAGACTCCGCCTCGGCCGCGGGGTCCCGTCGCCGTGCCTCCCGCAGCATCGCGAGGGCATCGGGGACCGTCGTCTCAGCGGCCACCGTCCCCGCGTCGAGATACAGCGCCCGGTCGCAGAACCGCCGGAACTGCTTCGGGCTGTCTGAGGCGAGCAGGAAGGTCACGCCGTCCTCGCGCATCCGGTCCATCCGCGTCCAGCACTGCTGCCGGAAGTCACGCTCCCCCACGACCAGGATCTGGTTGATCGCATAGGCCCTGGCGTCGGTCGACGTGGCGATGGACCAGGCCAGCCGCTGGCGGACGATCGGGGGCGCCGTGCCCAGGTACTTGTCGAGGATGCCGTCGACTCCGGCGAACGCCACGATCCCGCCGAGCTTCTCGGAGACCTCCTCGGGGGTCATGCCGAGCAGGCCGCCGATCAGGTAGATGTTCTGCCGCACGGTGTAGGTGCGGGCCAGGGATCGGGCCACGTCGATCATCGGGACGACTTCAACCCGGCGTCGGACCCTGCCCTCGTCGGGGATCAGCGTGCCAGCCGCCAGCCGGATCAGCGCCTCCTGACCGGCCCCGCGTCCGCCCACGAGGGCCACGGACTCCCCCTCGGCCACGGCGAACGTCGCGTTGCGCAGGCGCCAGACCTCGTCGCGACGCACCTCGCCCGCGATACGGCGCAGTCGCTGGCGGCGACCGTCGCCGCGCCGCCGACGACGACGCGGCATGCGCACGCCGGCATCGGTGAACTCGACGATCGCACCGAGGTCCGGGGTCAGGGAGAGGCGGGCCACGTCACGCCTCCTTCAGGATGCGCGGCTCCAGGCGCCGGAAGACGACGAGCCCGACCACGAAGAGCGCAAGGCACAGCGCGATCGAGAGCAGGTACGCGCCCGCGGACTCGATCTCCTCGGGCCACCAGCCGATGCGGTACAGGCCGAGCACGCCGACGAGGGGGTTCAGTGCCGCGAACGGCTGGACCTGGGCCGGGATGTTGGAGATCGAGTAGAGCACCGGGGAGAGGTAGAACATCGCGCGCATGACGATGCGGACGATCCTGGCCAGGTCAGGGATGACGACCGCCCCTGCCGCGATGAGGAGTGACAGCCCGTACATGAGGAGGAACTGGAGAGCGATCGCCACCGGGAACAGGACGATGAGCGGCCCCGGCCAGTACTGCGTCACCAGCATTCCGATGACGATGACGGGCAGGGACAGGATGAACTCGATCATGGAGACGAGCAGCACCCTCAGCACCCAGAACTCCGTGGGCAGGAGGCTGATGCGCAACTGCCCACCAGAGCGCCGGAAGACCCGCGTCGACGCCGCGATCCCCTTCGTGAACCACCACCACGGCAGGATCGCTACGGAGAGGA
Organism: Actinomycetes bacterium; assembly: GCA_024641635.1. Classification (GTDB taxonomy): domain Bacteria; phylum Actinomycetota; class Actinomycetes; order S36-B12; family S36-B12; genus UBA10649. The sequence continues at coordinate 54,785 of JAHECS010000016.1, forward strand.
ACAGCAGGTAGGGCTGGAGGCCCAGCGCCCGGGCCCCGAGGAGCACCGAGAAGACGAACCAGAGCACGAGCGACATGCCCAACGGCTCGAGAAGCGTCCACAGGTAGCCGAGGCGGAACTTCGTGTACTGCTTCTGCAGGTCGCGCAGGACCAGCATGCGGAGCACCAGACGGTGCTCCCAGAGAGAATGCACGCTGGTTACGATAGGTCACACCCGTGCTCGGTCATTCAGGTGCCACGCGGTTCACCCATCACATCAGGCGGAGACAGTGAGCACACCACGCAAGGCATCCGACGGGGCGATCAGGTCGTTCGCCAAGAAGGCCGCCCGTGGCGCCGCGCGCCGGATGAAGGAGTTCGGACAGGTGGAGCCCGAGGGCTTCGACCTCTCCGCCGTCCCGAGTGCCGACATCGCCCTGTACTTCGCCGACGGTCCGCAGAAGCTCTACCAGCTCACGCAGTGGCTGCCGGTCTTCGAGGCGAACGCCGACATGACGACCATCGTCGTCGTCCGCCACATCGAGACGTACCGGGAGCTCCTCAGCCGAACCTCCCTTCGCGTCCTGCTCGTGCCTCGGTACGAGATCCTCATGGCCCTCTACGACCGCGCCGACTTCCACGCCGTGATCTACGTCAACAACGGCTGGACCAACTTCCAGTCGCTGTCCTTCCAGCAGGCCGTCCACATCCACGTCAATCACGGGGAGAGCGACAAGATCTGCATGGTCAGCAACCAGGCCAAGGCGTACGACAAGGTCTTCGTGGCCGGCGAGGCCGCCGTCCGCCGCCATGCCGCCGCCTTGGCGTGGTTCGACCCCATGCACCTCGTGCGCGTCGGTCGACCGCAGCTCGACCTCGCGGTTCCCGCTGCCGTTCCCCCTCACCCAGGCCCCACGATCACCTACGCCCCCACCTGGGAGGGCGAGGACGACGCGAACAACTACACGTCCGTGGACCGCTACGGGCCGGCGATCGTGGCGGCCGCGCTCGCCCAGCCAGGAGCCCGCGTGCTGTACAAGCCGCACCCGCGCGTCGCCGAGTCCGACGACGCCGGCGTGGCCAAGGGCCATGCGCAGATCCTCAGGGCCATGGATGCCGCCGTGTCCCAGGACCCGTCAGGCGGACACCGCGTCCTGCTGGACGCCGACGTCCTCGGCGTCATCCAGTGCACCGACCTGATGATCGCCGACGTCTCCAGCGTGACGCTCGACCACCTCTACCTGCGCCCCGAGGCTCCGCTCGTGCTGACGGACCGTCGCAGCGATCGGGCGAGGCTCCTCGACGACGCACCCGTGGCCAGCGGCGCCCATGTCGTCGACGAGGGCAGCATCGGCACGCTCGGGGAGGACCTGGCCCGCCTCCTGGCCGAGGATTCCCAGCGCGACCGTCGCCGGGAGCTGCGCGACTTCTACTTCGACTCGCTCGAGCCCGGTCAGAGCACCGAGCGATTCTGGGGCGAGCTGTCGAGCGCCATCCACCACCACGACGCCGCCCTGCGCGACCTGAGCCGCGTCCGCGTCATCGAGGAGAAGGCATGACCATGCAGGCAGTCATCCTGGCAGCGGGCATGGGCACCCGTCTCGGGCGGCCGTGGCCCAAGCCGCTCACGCCGCTCGCCGACGGACGCACGATCATGCAGCAGCAGATGGACAACCTGCTCGGCGTCTTCCCCGGGGTGCGGATCACGACCGTCATCGGCTTCAAGCTCGAGCTCATCCTCGAGGCCTTCCCGGACGTCGCCTACGTGTACAACGAGAGCTACGACCAGACCAACACGAATCGCAGCCTGCTGAAGGCCCTTCGCCTCTCGGCCGACGGCGGCGTGCTGTGGATGAACGGCGACGTCGTCTTCGACCCGCGGGTCCTCGAGCGGGTGAAGGACCTCATCGCGGCCGAGCAGTCGTTCATCTGCGTGAACACCGCAGTAGTCGGTGAGGAGGAGGTCAAGTACACCGTCGACGCCGACGGCCACGTGCAGTACCTCTCCAAGAAGGTGGTCGACGCCCTCGGTGAGTCGGTGGGGATCAACTACGTCGGCGCCGGCGACAAGGCTCGGCTGATCGAGCGGCTCGCCGAGTGCGACGACGCGGACTACTTCGAGCGGGGCATCGAGCTGATGATCCAGAGGGACGGCGTGCCCGTCGTGCCGTTCGACATCCGCGACCTGTTCGCCGTCGAGGTGGACTTCGAGGAAGACCTCAGCCGCGCCAACCAGCACCTCTAGCCCAGCGGATCCATTGAGTTCCGACTCGTTGAGTGCGG
>JAHECS010000016.1:57146-70477 GCA_024641635.1 Actinomycetes bacterium
TCGTTGAGTGCGGGGTTGTTGGGGCGCCACGCCGAGCCAGGACGCCAACAACCCCGCACTCAACGAAGGACGCGGGCGATCAGCGCTTCCCAGGAGTCGATGACGAGATCGGCGCGGTAGGGCGCCATCGCCTCCCGCGCACGCCCACCCAGCGCGGAGCGCCCTGCCTCGTCGCCCATCAGCGAATCCAGTGCGGACGCGAGCTCCCCGGCGTCGCCTCGAGGCACCAGCCTCCCGGCCAGGCCGTCCCGCGTGAGCAGGCGGACGCCGGCCGAGCAGTCCGTGGCCACGCACGGCAGGCCGAGCGCCATGGCCTCGGCCAGCGACAGCGGCAGGCCCTCCGTCAGCGACGGCAGCGCAAGGATGCCGGCCCGGCGAAGCTCCGCCTCGGCATCGGTCACCGGCGGCACGAAGTCGACGCGATCCGCGCCGACCGCCAGGTCGGCGGCCTGCCTCCTCACGGCCGTCTCGTCGGGGCCGGACCCCACCATGCGCAGCCGCCAGTCGGGGTACCTATCGGCGATCAGGCCCCACGCCTCGACGAGGAATCGCGGCCCCTTCTCGGATGACAGCCGACCCAGATACGTCACGGTGCGGCCCTGTTCGGACGGATCGATCGGCTCCTCGGGCCAGAAGGCGAGCGGATTGGGCAGCCAGTCCGTGTTGTCGAGCCCGCGTCGCCGGAACCGATCGGCGTCCTCCGCGGTGAGCAGCGTGAACCTGTCGACATCCCGGTACAGGTCGAGGGCACGGCCGAGGTCTCGCCCGGCGGCCGCCGCCTCGAAGGACGAGTGGTACTGGCCGATGACGGCCCATTCCTCGTGCGGAACCTCCGCCAGGTGCTCCATGGCCCAGAGCTGGGCGGTGACCACGATCCCGGGCGGACCGTCGGCCAGCACCTCCCCCAGCCGCCCGATCGCCTCCGCGCGCAGGGCGGCGCGTGCGGCGATGAGCCGGCGGATCGACGGACGCAGGCGAGTCGTGAGGCGGGAGTCGGGCGGCGGCGCGGGCCACTCCCCCGACATGAGCGTGAACCGGCGGAACGCCGGGTCGGCGACGTACTCGTGGCTCGGCGGCTTCGGGGCGACGCCGACGAGGTCGACGGGATACCCCCGCAGCGCCAGGTGCTGCGCGACGACGTGGACGACCCGCTGGGCGCCCCCCACCTCGTCGATGTTGTTGGCCATGAGGACGATTCGCGGCGCGGTCATCGTGCCTCCTCTGCTGCGCGCACCGCTGCCAGCACCCGCTCCGTGGCGAGGCCGTCGACCGGACCGCACCACCGGGTCGCCCATGCCTGCCGCGCCTGGACGTGGGGAAGGTCCCACGCCCCGGGATCGTCGAGCCACCGGGCCACCTCGTCGAGGAGCGACTCAGGACTCTCCAGCACGGGTCCGACGGCCGACATCCCCGGGTACAGGCCGCGAGTCCGGTTGACGTACATCTCACGATCCGGCTGGAAGAGGATGACGGGGCGGTCGGCCAGCACCGCGTCGCCGATGCGTGGGGAGTAGTCGGAGATGACCAGGTCGCAGGCAGCGATCACGGCGGACAGGTCGGCGTCGGCCGCCAGGTCCCGGACCGAGGAGCGCAGTCGCGTCGGCGTCGGCGGCCCCCCGTGGACGACCAGGTAGGCGCGGCGACCGAGTCGACCGGCCCACTGCTCCGGGTCGATGAGCGGCTCCTCCACCCCCTCGGGCCGCTGGGCGACCACGTGCAGGATGACAGCGCGGTCCGCGGGCAGGTCCAGCGCGGAGCGCAGGGCAGATCGACCGTCGAGTGCCACCTCGTGCAGGGCGGCGTCCATCCCGGGGAGTCCCGCAGGCACGACCGTGCCGTGATAGCCGAACGCCTCGCGGATCACGTCGGCGGCGGCATCCGAAGGCGCGACGAGGAGGTTCCACTCGCGGGCGCGGCGCCGGACCGTCGCCACTGCGGCCCTGCTGACGAGCACACTCGGGTCGTCGAGGGCGATCCGGTGAACCGGGACCTCGGCGCCGGCGTTGACGACCACAGCGCGCGCCGGGGCGCGGAACGCCAGCGGTTGTCCCCCGTCGGTGACGATCACGGCCGCACGAGACTGGATCCAGGCGTGCCGCACACTCCCGCGCTCGACCGCCTGCGCGGTCGACGGGACGCGGGACGGCTCGGTTCGATAGACCCACACGAGGGACGCGCCGGGCTCGGACGCCGCCATCGCCCGGCCCACGGACGCCACGGCACCTGAGAAGCCCCGTCCGCCGTCCGCCTCGAGCAGGATCACGCGGCGCTTCGGCAGAACATGGCCGAGCCCTGCCGCCAGTGCCGGCAGCCAGTCCCTGAGGACGAGAGCCCACACGGTCGCCAGGCGCGTGCTGCCGGGGAGCCGGAACCACGTCGCGCGCAGGCGATCCAGCCGACCCCGCGTAGCCGACTCACGTCGAGCCCGCCAGCCGACGGCCCCGTTGTCGTAGGGAATGAGCTGGACGGAGTCCGGTCCGGTCCATCGCGCGCGACCTGGGAAGGGCAGGGTGCCGGTCGCGACCTCCGACTCCGCCGAGCGGGCGCTCGTCACATTGGTGAGCCCTCCGGCGACGAGCGCGATGCCGACCGTGCCACGGTCCCGTTCCCTGAGCGCCCTCGCTAGGTGGTCGGACGGCCGCCCCTCCGCCCGCCAGAGCCGGCGCGGCCCGGCCCATCCGGTCCACCCCGTCGGCACGGACAGTGCGGTGCGGTCGCCGTTGATCAGGAGCCGAAGTTCGATCTCGGCGACCTCCGCCAGCGAACCGTCGTAGTCGAAGGACGATCCGGTCGCGATGACCGACTCGCCTCGCACCTCGAAGGACTCGATCCGATGCAGGTACCGCCGTTCCGTGAACGGGATCCTGAGCAGGCCGAGGTCGCTGACGTCGAGCCACGTTCGGGCGTCGACGCCTCCCGCCGACGGTCCGGACTCGCTGTGCGGACATCCCCACAACTCGGTGCCGTCACGCTCGACGATCGGCACGTCGACGACGGACGCCCACTTCACGAACCGCATGGCCGAGCGGATCCCGTCGAGGTCGCCGACGAGCAGGTGGTAGATCGCGACCCGCAACGCGGTCCGGACCTGCCACGCGGGAGCAAGGTTCGCCTCCGCCACGTAGGGACGCAGCCGCTCCATCAGGGCGGTCGCGGTCTCGTCGTCGAGCTCGAGCATGGAGGCGAGGTAGAGGTAGAGGTCGTGCTCGAGGAACTTCAGGTCCTTGACCGCTCGGACCCGGTCGAGCCCATTCGCGTCGAGGAACGCGTCGATGCGTCGGTTGATCTCGATCCGGCTCTCGACGTTGCCCGCCTCGCTGCGTCTCTGCGTGATGGACGGCTCGTCACTGAGCCGGTCGACGTACCAGCGGTAGACCGTCTCCGGGATGACCGCGACCCTCGGCGACGCTGCCATCACCTCGAGCGTGAAGAGCTGGTCCTCGAACAGCAGGCCTTCGGGGAAGCGGACACCCGTCGACGCCAGGAGATCGCGTCGATAGATCTTGTTCACCGAGATGGTGTCGTAGAGCAGGTCGGGGAGGTCGGCCAGTCCGTCAGCGACCCGCTCCACGTCGTGCAGGTCGGGACGCCAGCGCCGAGCCCGCCCCGTCCGCACGTCCACGCGCTCCGCCGTTCCGCACACGACGTCGGCGCCAGTGCGCTCCGCGGCCTCGAGCAGGTTCTTGCAGGCATGCCGCTCGTACTCGTCGTCGGAGTCGCAGAACATGACCCATGGCGCCTGCGCGAGGTCGATGCCGCGGTTGCGGGGGGCGCTGCACCCGCCCGAGTTGCGCTCCAGCCGCTCGTAGCGGATGCGGGAGTCGGTGGCGGCCATGCGCTCGACGACCGCGGCGGTGTCATCGGTCGAGGCGTCGTCGACCACGATCACCTCGATGTTGCGGAGCGTCTGCCCCTGGAGGGACCGGATGGCGCGTGGCAGCCGGGCGACGTCGTTGTAGGAGATGAGCACGACGCTGACATCCGGTCGGGAGCGGCCGGGCCGCGTCGCGCTCATGAGCGCCCTCTCAGCTCCCGTGCCCGTTCGATGAGGACGGTCGCCCTCGCGTCGAAGCTGTGGTCCCGGGCCACCCGGGCGGCGAGGTCGAGGCGTGCCTGACGGTCGGGGAAGGCGGCGGCCCGGTCGGCGGTCAGCGCATCGAGGAGCGACGGTGCGCTCGCAAGCGTGCGAACAGCGTCGCCGAACACGTCCTCGAGCCCGGCGGCCGGGTCGGTGAGGATCCGCGCGCCGCAGGCGGCGGCGTCGAACAGGCGGTTGGACAGGAACCCCTCCGCCGCCATGTCGGGCCAGTGATCGTTGAGCACCACCCCGGCGGCGGCGTAGGCGGCCGGCAGCTCGGCATTGGGAATGAACTCCCCGCGGATCCGCTCGGGCGGGAGGAAGTCCTGCCAGCCGACCCCGTACACGGAGACGTCCAGCCCGGCGGCCAGCGAGTCCCGCACGATGGGCCGGAACTCCCCACGGGTCGATCCGACGAACAGCAGGTCGTCCCCGGTGTCCGGCTCGGCCGCGTCGGGCGTGAACCGGTGCGGGTTCGTCGCCTGCAGCAGAGGCGTGACCGGCACGCCGAACTCACCCGACTGCCCGCGGCTCCAGTGCTCGCTGGCGGCGAACACGCCGTCGTACTGCCCGGGCTCGTCGACCTCGACCAGCTCCGGGTGGCTGATGACCCACAGCAGCCAGGTGGCACTGCCCCGTCGCGGCACGAATCGACGCAGCCCGCGGAGGACGACCACGACGTCGTCGTGCTCGCGCGCCTCGGCGGTCCCGCCGCCGCGGAAGACGACCCGGGCCTCCTCCCCTGCGCGGGTCAGGGCATCGACCAGGTCGGCCGCGAACCAGGTGTCCCCCCACTGCTCGCCGTCGGGGCCCTTGGGCGCGGCAACGACGACCGACCAGGTCATGGGCTTGGGCGCGCGACGGCGGAACACGTCAGGACCCGCCCGACTCGGCAGCCGCAGAGCGCTCCGATCGTGGCAGCCCGCGCAGGAAGCCCAGCCCCCAGCTGCCGTGCATCGTCGCGTAGACCAGCGGGAGGTGTCTGGCCTCCGAGGCGGTCAGGCGTGGTTCGGTCAGCGCACTCTGGGCACTGGCGGCCAGGTTGAGGGCCGCGTAGCCCAGTGGGGCCGACAGGCCCAGCGCCACGAGGGCCGGCCTCCGGGTGACGGCGCCGACCCCGGCGAGCGCAAGGCCCACGCCGATGCCCGTGACGGCGGCAGGCGCTGCCAGGTACCGCAGCGAGATCGTGTCGGGATGCCGACGGGCGACCTCGCGTCGCCACCGGCCGTAGTCGTGGTACTGCCGGGCCAGGGCGCGCAGGGAGTGGCGCGGCCGGTACGTCACGCGCATGTCAGGGGTGAACCACACCACGCCGCCGGACTGGCGGATCCGCAGGTTCATCTCCCAGTCCTGGGCCCGCACCATCGACTCGTCGTAGCCGCCCACTCTCTCCAGCGCCGAGCGCCGGAAGCAGCCGAGGTAGACCGTCAGCGCCGGCCCCGGCTCCCCGCCGACGTGGAACGACGCACCGCCCACGCCGAACGTCGACGTCATGGCCCTGGCAACGGCACGCTCGATGTCGTTCGTGCCCTCGGCCGCCATGATGCCCCCGACGTTGTCCGCGCCGGTCGCCTCCAGGGTGAGCACGCCGGTGCGCACGTAGTCGGGCGGGACCATGGCGTGTCCGTCGATGCGGACGACGATCTCGCCCTCGCCTCCGCCGATCGCGGCGTTGAGACCCGACGGCGTCCGTCCGCTCGGGTTCTCGACCACGTGGACGTGACCGTTCTCGGCGGCCACCGCCTGAGCCACCTCATGCGTCCGGTCGCGCGAGGGTCCGACCGCGATGACGATGTCGAGCTCGCCGGGATAGTCCTGCCCGAGCAGCCGATCGATGGCCTGTCGCAGGTGGCGCTCCTCGTTCAGGACCGTCATCACGACGGACACCCGCGGCCACTCCCGCCCGCTCACGTTGCCCCAGCCGTAGTACCGAAGGCCTCGTGCGCGATGACACCGGGGAAGGTCGCCGTCGTCTTCGTCAGGAAGTGCTCGTCGCGGACCGAGGCCGTATGCCCCGCCGAGTGCCGCACGTAGACGTAGCCGAGGCCGTGCGTTCGGTACACCAGTCCGCCAGCCCCCAGCACACGATCGAGGAGGGCGCGGTCGACGGACTTGGGCACCGGCCGCCAGCCGCCGACGGCAGCGAGGTCCGCCCGCGAGATCAGCATGGTCCCTCCGGCGACGAAGTCGGCGTACTTCTCTGCCGGGTACGTCGGGCGGAAGACCGTCGTGTCGACCGACTCCAGGTAGACCCAGTCGAGGGCCTTGCCGACGATCTGGGCGCCGGAGTACTGCCGCGCCAGCACCAGGTCCCAGATGTGCTCGGGCCCGTAGAAGTCGTCGTCGTCCAGCTTGGTCACGAGCGTGCCGTCGGCGCGGTCGCAGCACTGCTGCAGCGCCTCGCCGAGGTTCCTGGTCCCCTCGATCCCCACGACGGTCGCCGGGAAGGGCAGATCCTGCGCGAGCTCCCACACCCTCGCCGCGTCCACCTCGTCGCCATGGGCTCCGATGATGACCTCGAGCCGCGGGTAGCGCAGCCGAGAGAGCTGACGGAGGGCGTGCTCGAGGTGATCGGGCCGGTGCGTGACGAGGACGGCACTGACCGACGGCCACGCGTCGAGGGCCGCAGCGGGCCCGTACTGCCGCAGGGCGTGCCGCCGTTCGTGCACCGACCATGCCTGCCAGGCGAGGTAGTCGTCGGCCGGTGGCACCGGGTGATCGGGCGGGATCACCACGACGCCGCAGGCGTGCAGCTGACGCGTGACCACCTCGGGCAGCTCGTCGGAGACGACGGCACCGACGTCGCGCAGGGCCCGGGTGCTCGCCGCCGTCACCGATCGGCCGAGGGTGAGCTTGCCGGATTCCGTTGCCAGCGTCACGACGCCGCCGGTCACGGATGCGGTCACAGCCGACGTTCCCGCCGTGGAGCGGCGGCCCACGGGCCGGTGCAGGGTCGGGTCGACGCACACGTCGAAGGTGTGGCCGTCGCGGGTCCATGCAGTGGACGAGATGTGCACCGTGCTCGCCCGCTCCGGCCAGGACGCCGAGTCGACATCCGGCGCGAGCAGGACGTCGCAGCGGCGCACGTGCGGGTCCCGCGCCTCGTCCGGCAGGAGCACATCGCGGAGCACGCCCGCCAGAGGAGACGCGGCGATGGGCAGGCCGGGGGCGAACGTCAGTTCTGGCCCGACGTCGACCAGCACCGGACGCAGGCAGCGCACGGCGGCTGCCAGCAGCCGCGAGGCGTCGGTGGGCTCGGAGGCAACCATCCGGACGCGCACGCCGGTCCCCTTGGGCTCGACCGAGAACTCCGTGATCCCCGGGAACGCCGGACTGCCCAGCCATCCCGGGAGCGGCGGGCGCCAGCGGGCGACCCGCAGGTCGAGTGAGGTGATGGCGGCTGCACCCACACAGGACACCGTCAGTGCGTGCAGGTCCTGCAGCCGATCGGCCCGCACCTCCCACGAGGATCCGCTATGCCGGGGGCGCACGCGAGTGCCCGGAATCTGCGGTGCCGTCACAGCCGCCACTGTATTGGGTTGCCCACGTGTGCGAGGTCCCGCGCTGACTACTTGCCCAGCACCTGCTTCGCCATGACGATCCGCTGGATCTGGTTGGTCCCCTCGTAGATCTGGGTGATCTTGGCGTCGCGCATGTACCGCTCGACGGGCCAGTCCTTGGTGTAGCCGGCTCCCCCGAGGGCCTGCACGGCATCCGTGGTGATCTCCATCGCGACATCCGAGGCGAAGCACTTGGCAGCGGCACCGAAGAAGGTCAGGTCGTCGTCGCCGCGTTCGCTCTTCCCCGCGGCCACGTAGACGAGCTGGCGCGCAGCCTCGAGCTTCATCGCCATGTCGGCGATCATGAACTGGATGCCCTGGAAGGACGCGATCGGCTTGCCGAACTGCTGCCGGTCCTTGACGTAGGCGGACGCGACGTCGAGCGCCCCCTGCGCGATGCCCACCGCCTGCGCGCCGATGGTGACGCGAGTGTGGTCCAGCGTGCGCAGGGCCGTCTGGAAACCGGAGCCGGGCGCCCCGACGATCCGGTCGCCCGGGATCCGGCAGTCGGTGAACATGATCTCGCAGGTCGGGGATCCGTGGATGCCGAGCTTGCGCTCCCGGTCGCCGACCGCGAAGCCCTCGTCGTCGGCGTGCACGACGAAGGCGGAGATGCCCTTCGGACCCGCGTCGGGGTCGGTGACCGCCATGACGGTGTAGTACCGGGAGACCCCGGCGTTGGTGATCCAGCTCTTCTGCCCGTTGAGCACCCAGCCGTCGCCGTCGGCCACCGCACGCGTCTTCATCGACGCCGCGTCGCTGCCGGCCTCTCTCTCGCTGAGCGCGTAGGAGAACATCGCCTCCCCGCTTGCCACCTGGGGCAGGTACGTCTTCAGGAGGGTCTCGTCGCCGCCCACGAGGAGCGGCATCGTGCCCAGCTTGTTGACCGCCGGAATGAGCGAGCTCGACGCGCAGGCCCTGGCCACCTCCTCGATCACGAGGCAGGCGGCCAGGGCGTCGCCGCCCTCGCCGCCGTACTCCTCGGGGATGTGGATCGCGTGGAAGCCGGACGCGCGCAGCGCCTCGTACACGTCCCACGGGAACTCGCCGGTCTCGTCGATCTCCGCTGCGCGCGGGGAGATCCGATCCGTCGCGAGATCGCGCACGGCATCGCGGAGTGCCTGGTGCTCCTCGGTCAGGGTGAATTGTTGGAAGTCCACGTTTCTGGCCACGGCGCACACCCTACTAGCCTGTGCGGATGCAACCACGCCTCTCCGTGATCGGCACCGGGTACCTCGGCGCCACGCACGCCGCCTGCATGGCCGAGCTCGGTTTCGAGGTCATCGGACTCGACGTCGACCCCGCCAAGGTCGACCTGCTGCGCACCGGCACGGTGCCGTTCTACGAGCCCGGGCTGGACGATGTCCTGGCCCGCAACATCGAGGCCGGCCGCCTGCGGTTCACCACCTCCTGGCAGGAGGTCGGGGAGTTCGCCGACGTCCACTTCATCTGCGTCGGCACGCCCCAGGCGGCGGGTGCGCAGCGAGCGGACATGACCCAGGTCTTCGGCTCGGTCACATCACTGGCACCCCATCTGCGCCCGGACGCGCTGGTGGTCGGCAAGTCCACCGTCCCGGTCGGCACTGCCGCGGAGATTGCCGCCCTGCTGACGAAGACCGCGGCCGACGGCGTCGAGGTGGCCTGGAACCCCGAGTTCCTCCGCGAGGGCTTCGCCGTGCAGGACACGCTGCACCCCGACCGCCTCGTCGTCGGCGTGCGCTCCCAGGCGGCGGAGGACCGGCTGCGCGAGGTCTACGCGCCGGTCATCGCCGAGGGGGTGCCCTTCCTCGTGACCGACTTCCCCACAGCGGAGCTCGTCAAGGTCGCGGCCAACTCGTTCCTCGCGACCAAGATCTCCTTCATCAACGCCATGGCCGAGGTCTGCGAGGCGGCCGGCGCGGACGTCACCCAGCTGGCGACAGCCATCGGATACGACCCCCGGATCGGCAGCAGGTTCCTCGCCGCAGGGCTCGGCTTCGGCGGCGGCTGCCTGCCGAAGGACATCCGCGCGTTCATGGCGCGGGCCGGCGAGCTGGGTGCCGATGAGGCGGTCGCCTTCCTGCGCGAGGTGGACCAGATCAACCTCAGGCGGCGCGCCCACACTGTCGACCTGGCCCTGGAGGTGCTCGGCGGGGACTTCCACGGGCGCCGGATCACGGTCCTCGGCGCCTCGTTCAAGCCGGACAGCGACGACGTGCGCGATTCGCCCTCTCTCGACGTCGCCGTCGCGATGAGCAACGCCGGCGCCGACGTCGTCGTCCACGACCCGAAGGGCCTCGAGAACGCAGCGCGCGTCTACCCGAACATGACCTACGTGCCGGACCTGAGCGAGGCCCTTGCCGGTGCCGAGCTCGTCGTCCTCGGCACCGAGTGGAGCGAGTACCGCGAGCTCGACCCGGCCTCCCTCGGCGAGGTCGTCGCGCAGCGCCACGTCATCGATGCCCGCAACGCGCTCGATCCGCAGCTCTGGCGCAATGCCGGCTGGTCGTACCGCGCCCTGGGGCGTCCAACCGCGTGACGATCGCGGTTCACGTCCGCGTGACGAAGTCCACGGCCGGCGGGGTCGCCAGGGTCTGCGCGATCACGCAGTAGCGCTCGGTGAGGGACACCAGCCTGGCCACGGTCTGCGCATCCGCATCGGTGTCGATGTCGAAGGTCACCGTGATGTCCGTCAGCCCGACGGCAGTCTCGCGGTCCACGCCCAGCGTGCCGCGGGCATCCCAGTGCCCGTCAGCCGTCACGCGCGCAGACCTGATGTCCACCGACATGGCCGTGGCCACCGAAGCCAGGGTGACGCCCGCGCAGGCCACGAGTGCCTGGAGAAGGAGGTCGGCCGAGCAGCTCAGGGTGCCGGCGCCGCCAGCGGCGGGGTGGAGCCCGGCGACGGTCGCGTCCCCCACCGTGCACGAGATCGTGCCGACATCGACGACCGCCTCGGCCCGGGCGGGCACCCGAGCGCTGGCGGGGTCCTCGCGGTACTGCTGCTTCAGCGGCCTCTGCAGGTCCCGCAGCTCAGCGGCGAGCATGCACGCACCTCCGGTCTCCCGGCAGGCCGCCGGCTGGGAGGATCCTCCCGTGGACGGCGCGCGATGAACAGACCCGAGGAGATCCGCTCGGTCCTCACGGACTCGGCCACCTGGTTCGTCGTAGGGCTCGGGAACAACCCCGAGCGGGACGCCTTCCGCATCGGGCTCTTCCTGCAGGGCATCGGCAAGCGCATCGTCCCCATCTACCCCCGGGCGGAGGTGGTCCACGGCGAGCAGGGCTACCGCACGATCGCCGAGGCGGCTGCCGCGGTCGGACGCCCGGACGTCGTCGACGTCTTCGTGCGATCGGACCGGGCGGGGCGGTTCGCCGACGAGGCGGTGTCCGTCGGTGCCTCGGCCGTGTGGTTCCAGCAGGGCGTCATCGACGACGACGCCGCACAGCGGGTGGTCGATGCGGGGCTGACGATGATCATGGATCGCTGCCCGCTGCTCGAGGCCCCGCGCCTGCTCGACTAGGACCCGGCAGGAGTCGTCAACGGGTGAGGTTGGCGTTCTTGGCCTTCGCCTGGGCGTTGAGATCCTCCTGGAAGGACGTCATCGCCGTGACGAGGTCCGGGTCCGCCAGACCGAGCATGCGCACCGCGAGAAGGCCCGCATTGCGCGCGTTCCCGATCCCCACCGTGGCCACCGGGACGCCCGCCGGCATCTGGACGATCGACAGGAGCGAGTCCATGCCGTCGAGGGCGGACAGCGGAACCGGGACGCCGATCACCGGCAGCGGCGTGAGCGAGGCGAGCATCCCGGGCAGGTGGGCGGCTCCGCCGGCCCCGGCGATGATGACCTTGAATCCCCGGTCCACCGCGGTCGTCCCGAAATCCACCATCTCCCGCGGCATGCGATGGGCCGACAGGACCATCGCCTCGTAGCCGACGCCGAAGTCCTCCAGCGCGCCCGCGGCGGCCTGCATCACCGGCCAGTCGGAGTCGCTGCCCATGCAGACGGCGACCAGGGGGCTCTCACTCATCGATGACTCCCGCGAAGTAGTCAGCCGCGTGCCGGCCGCGTCTCAATAGTTCCTCATAGTCGTCCCCGACGACGGTGACATGCCCGACCTTGCGCCCGGGACGCACCTGCTTCCCGTAGAGGTGCACCTTCACAGCGGGATCGCGTGCCAGCACGTGTCGGTACGCCGAATAGAGGTCGCCGACATCGCCACCCAGGATGTTGACCATCACGGAGTAGGGGGCAATGGCGGCGGGGTTGCCGAGCGGGAGGTCGAGCACGGCGCGGAGGTGGTTCTCGAACTGGCTCGTGACCGCGCCCTCGATGCTCCAGTGCCCCGAGTTGTGCGGTCGCATCGCCAGCTCGTTGACGAAGAGGTCGTGACCGTCGTCGAACATCTCGACGGCCAGCATGCCGGTGACGTTGAGGTCCCCGGCGATCCGTAGCGCCATCTCCTGCGCCTGCACCGCGCGAGCAGACGCCAGGCCGGGGGCTGGGGCGACGACCTCCGCGCAGATCCCGCCCTTCTGCACGGTTCGGACCACCGGGTAGGCGACCGCCTGGCCGAGCGGCGAACGGGCCACCTGGGCGGACAGCTCCTGCACGAAGTCGATCCGCTCCTCCGCCAGCCACTGGGAGCCGGGGGCCAGCGGCACGGACAGCACGTCCGCTGCCTGCTCCGCGGAGTCGACCGTCCACACCCCGCGCCCGTCGTAGCCGCCGCGTGAGGTCTTCAGCACGAGCGGCCAGCCGGTCTCGTCGGCGAAGTCGACGACGTGGTCGACCGCGGAGACCACCCGCCAGCGCGGGCAGCGCACGCCGATGTCCGTGAGCGACTGGCGCATGTGGATCTTGTCCTGAGCATGGAAGAGGGCGGACGGGCCGGGTCGGACCGCCACTCCCATGGCCTCGAGCTGCTCGAGGTGCGCCGGCGGCACATGCTCGTGATCGAAGGTCACGACGTCGCAGCCGGTCGCGAACTGCCGCAGGGCGGCGAGGTCGTCGTGGTCGCCGACGTGCACGTCGTGGATGACCTGGGCGGCGGAGTCGGCCGCTGATGCGGACAGGACGCGCAAGCCGATGCCCAGGGCCGCTGCGGGGGCCGCGCTCATCCGCGCGAGCTGTCCGCCCCCCACGATGCCGACCCGGGGGGCTCCATCCCTATCCACGAAGGAAACCTACCGGGTCGCCTTCTAGACTCCTCCGCATGCCCGATGCCGGCCGATCGGTCGACCACGCCCCGGAGGGACTCTGGGAGCGCCTCTACGCGCCCGTTCGCGTCCTCGCCCATGAGATCGCCAAGTTCGGCATCATCGGCATGATCTCGTTCGTCATCGACGTCGGCCTGTTCAACCTGCTCCTGTTCGGCGGTCCGCTGGAAGGCAAGCCCCTCACCGCCAAGGTGGTCAGCGTGGCCGTCGCCACCACGTTCGCGTACTTCGGGAACCGGTTCTGGACCTTCCGTCACCGGGGTCGGACCAACATGGGGCGCGAGTACCTGCTGTTCTTCCTGCTGAACGGCGTCGCCATGCTGATCGCCGTCGGGTGCCTGTGGATCAGCCACTACCTCATGGGGCTCGACTCACCGCTGGCCGACAACATCAGCGCCAACGTCGTCGGCCTGGCGCTGGGCACCCTGTTCCGCTTCTGGTCCTACCGCAAGTGGGTGTTCCCCGCGGTCCCCGCCGACGCCGCCGACCAGGA
>JAHECS010000038.1 GCA_024641635.1 Actinomycetes bacterium
ACGTACTCCCAGTCATCGGACCGAGTCACCAATCGGTCGATCACGTCCTGCGTCACGAGCAGAGGGACTCCCCGATCCTTGGTCATCGCCTCGACACGCGACGCCGTGTTTGCCGTGTCGCCGATGACGGTGTACTCGAGTCGCCGCTCCGACCCGACGTTGCCGGACATCAGCGGCCCCGAGTGAACCCCCACGCCAATCCGCAGCGTCTCGCTCAGGCCCCGGTCCGACATCCAGCGATTGAGCGCAGCGAGTCGTGGGCCGACCATCTCGCGCGCCGCAGCAACACCTCGATCGGCATGATCAGCGAAAGGGATGGGAGCGCCGAACACGCTTATCAGCCCGTCCCCGAGATAGGCGACAAGCGTGCCTCCGTGGTCGAGCACGGCATCGCTCATCTCGGTCAGGTAACGGTTCAGCACGTCGATGACGATCTCGGGTTCCTGTGACTCGGCGAAGGTCGTGAAGCCGCGAAGGTCGGCGAACAGCACTGTCGCCGTGAGCCGCGTTGCCCCGATCGCCGGTACGCCCCCCTGGGAGATCACCTCGTCGACGATCGACTCGGGGAGGAAGCGCGCGAAGACGTCCCTCAACTGCCGCCGCTCGAGGTCGTGCAGCCGCTTCTTGTTGAGCCCCGCGTTGACCCGGGCCCGGAGGATCGTCGCGTCCGCCGGCTTGGGCAGGAAGTCATCGGCACCAAGCTCGATGCAGCGAAGCACGCCCGCCTGATCCTCGAGTGAGGAGATCACGACGACGGGCGTATGGGCGACCTGCGGCATGCCCTTCATCGCGTTGAGCACGCCGAAGCCGTCGAGGACGGGCATGAGGATGTCGAGGAGCATGACGTCAGGCTGTTCTGCGGCAAGGGCCTCGAGGGCCTCTCTGCCGTCGGCGGCCTCGATGGTGCGATGCCCATCGGACGTCAGCGCACGCACGAGCAGACGACGATTGAGCGCGTCGTCGTCGACGACGAGGATCGTGGCCGACTCGCCACGTGGGTCCTCGCTCGCACCGGACATGCGATCCCCCTAGGGCGGCACGTTGTCCACCGCGGGCAGCGTTGGCCAAGTATCGCGTTCGCCTAGCGACTCCGAAGGGAAAACGCCACTCCCGCGTCCTCGTATTTCATTCGCGCGACCGAGTCGTCAGCGCCGCAGCGGCACCCCGAACTCAGGCACGTCAGCCCGCGTGCCGACGATCGCGCTCGTCGTGACCAAGTGACACTTCCGCCGCGAGCGTGTGAGCGTCGACTCCGCCCGTGACCGCCGCCAGGAAGTCCTCCGCTCCGACGACCAGGACCCGCCCATCCGTCACGGCCCGCACGGTGGCGTTCCGAGGCTGGGAGCGCAGGAGTGCCAGCTCCCCGAAGCCCTCGCCGGGTCCGAGAAGGCCGGGTCGGGCGAGTCCGTCGACCACCACCGTGAACTCCCCCTCGGCGATCGCGTAGAAGCGGTCACCGTCGTCGCCCTGCCGGACGACCGCCACGCCGGCTGGGACGTCGAGCCACGTGGAGTGTTGGGCGAGGCGTTCGAGCTGGTAGGGCGGAAGGGCCGCGAGGAATCCCACCTGGCCGAGGAGCGCGGTCTCGACCGGCCTCAGCACCGCGCGCGCGTCGAGTCCCCGGATGAGGAGGAAGCCCGCGAGGGCGAGCACCGCGACCGCAGCACCCATGGGCACGAACGCATCCGAGGGACCCCACTGTTGGACCGCCACCGGAGCGAGTGCGGCCCCGAGCGCAACGCCGAGCAGGGACACGCCCTCCTGGATCGCGAACACGCGGGCCAGGGCGCTGTCGTCGACGGTTCGCTGCAGCAGAGTCCTCCCCGCAATGAGAAGGACCGCACCGCCCATGCCGCCAGCGGCCAGGGCGATCAGCGTCGGCACGAGTGACGACGTCGTCGCCACCGCAGCGAAACCGATTCCCAGGAGGACACCGCCACCCGCCACAACCGGAGCAAGGCGTCGGCGGGTGCCGACCACTCCGCCGACCACACCGCCCACGAGTCCGCCGATGCCGATGGCACCGATGACGATGCCGGCTCCCGTCTCGTCGAGATCGAGAACGGCCGTGGAGAAGGACACTCCCAGCACGTCGACCGCCCCACCGATGAAGAACCGCGTCGTCAGCACCGCGAGCAGCAGCAGGGCCGCCCAGTCGCGCCAGAGCACTGCGAGCCCGGAGAAAGCCGACCGCCAGCTGCCCTGGGAAGTACTCGCCGAGGTGGCCCCGGATCCCAGATCCAGCCGCAGGCACAGCGCAGTGGCAGCGATCGCAGCGACAGTGGCGCACGACAGCACCAGCCCCGCTCCCGACACCTGAACACCGATACCCGCCAGGACCGGCCCGGCCAGGACGGCCAGGCCTTCGGCCACGGACGAGGCCGCGTTCGCCGACACCAGCTCCCTCGGCTCTCGCGCCAGTCGGGGCAGCGACGCGTAGTGCAAGGGGCGGACGAGGGCCATGGCGAGAGTGGCGAGTGCCGACCCCGTCACCACCACGGCGACGGGTGCGGACGAGGTGAGCGCCAGGGCCGTGAGCAGAGTGGACCCGCCGACGAGACCGTGAGCGAGAGTCAGGGCCCTTCCGCGCGGGAGCCGATCCATGAGGCCCACCACCACCGGTGCAAGCACTGCTGCCGGAAGCAGCTGGACGACCGCCACCAGGCCGGCGAGCTCCACGCCGCCCTCGGCGTACGCCCACAGGATGATCGCCACCCAGACGGCGAATTCGACGACGTCGTACAGCGTGTAGGCAACGAGCACCCGCGAGAGGGGCCCGTTGGTGGCGACGCCACGCATGCCAGTCCCCCCTGCTCGGCCGACCGTCGGCTGGCTCACGCTAGTGCCGCGGGCCGGGCCGCGTGACCCGATCCGCGTTTCACGCCCCTTGCCTGCGCTCACGCTCCTCGTGCCCGCGCGTCACCTCATCGGCGAGCGTGTCCGCATCGATGCCGCCGGTAACAGCGGCAAGGAAGTCGTCGGGCGTGACAGCCAGCAGCCGGGCGGCCGTGATCGAGCGGACCGTGGCACTCCTCGGCTGCGAGCGGAGCAGCGCCAACTCGCCGAATCCGTCGCCCGGTCCAAGCCGTCCCGGCCGAGCGACGCCGTCGATGAGCACGGTGAACTCACCCTCGGCGATCGCGTAGAACCGATCGCCGGCGTCTCCCTGACGCACCACCGACGTCTCCGCCGGAACCTCGACCCACTCGGCGTTCTGAGCCAATCGCTCGAGCTCGTAGGGCGGCAGGATGCCGAGGTACTCGATGCGTCGCAGGAGTCCGACCTCCTCCGGCCGCGAGACCGCACGAGCGTCGAGCTGGCGCATCAGGCCGTAGCCGGCGACCGCGAAGAGCGCCGCGCCGATCCCGATCGGCACGAAAGCCCCTGCCGGCGACAGGCGGGACACGAGGATCGGCGCCAGCGCGGCACCCACCGAGGTGCCCAGCAGCGCGATGCCCTCCTGCACGGCGAACACCCGCGCGAGGACGTTCCCGTTCGTCGTTCGCTGCAGCAGCGTCCGTCCGGCGACCAT
Source organism: Actinomycetes bacterium (assembly GCA_024641635.1). GTDB lineage: Bacteria > Actinomycetota > Actinomycetes > S36-B12 > S36-B12 > UBA10649. Next base: position 3,533 of record JAHECS010000038.1, read on the forward strand.
CATCACGGCGGCGGCGGCCCCGGTGATGGCCAGTACCACCGTGGCGGGCGCGATCGCGACGAAGAGGATGACCGATGCGAATGCGAGCCCTTGGATCGCACCGCTCACCGCGATGACGGGTGCCAGCCGACGGCGGATGGAGGCCGACCCCGAGAGGAGCCCGCCGATCATCCCGCCGACTCCGACCGCCCCGATGACGATGCCGGCGCCGGACTCGCCCATGCCCAGCACCTCCTCCGAGTAGGCCACCCCGAGCACGTCGAGGGCGCCATAGAGGACGAACCGGGTCGCGAGCACGAGGAGGAGCAGCAGCGCAGCCCACTCGCCCCACAGGACCATGAGTCCGCGGATCGCCGCCCGCCACTCGGACTCGTCATCCGCGAGGCCGTCCTCGGGGGCGGCCAAGGACAGCCGCAGGCACAGCAGTGTCGCGACGACTGACGCCAACGTTGAACCCGCGAACACGAGCCAGGGGCCGGCCACCTGAGCTCCGATGCCGGCGACGATCGGGCCGACGAACATCGCCAGGCCCTCGAATGACGAGGAGAGCGCGTTGGCCGACACGAGATCCCGTGGACCCCGCGAGAGCTGGGGAAGGGCCGCGAAGTGGATGGGCCGGACGACGGCGATGGTGATGGTCACGAGCATCGACGTGCCGATGACCACCGGCACGGGAGCGTTGGCCACCAGGGCGAGCAGCGTCATGCCGCAGGTCGCCGCCACACCAGCGTGGGCAAGAGCGAGGGCGGTGCCTCGTGACATGCGATCACCGAAGCCCGCGAGGACCGGGCCGAAGAACGCTGCGGGGAGAAGCTGCACGACGGCGACGACCGCCGCGAGAGTGGTACCGCCCTCCGCGTACGCGTAGAGGATGATCGCCACCCACACGGCGAACTCGACGATGTCGTAGACGGCGTACGCGATGAGCACGCGTCGCATGGGACCGCTGCCGGAGAGGGCAGCCAGAACCCCCACACGACGGCTCACCAGTCCCCCACTCCCTGCTTCGACGGTTGGTCGATGCTAGCCGCGGGTGGGCCGTTGCGGTGCCGCTGTGACGATCACGTCCTCCGCCGAGAGGCACGCTGTGGTCGCGCTCGGGGCCCGAGCGCGACCACAGCGTGCCTCTCGGCGGTCAGGTGTGCTCGTGCACGAGTGCGAGCACCATCTCGCCGTATGTCTCGAGCTTCATCGGACCGATCCCGGGTATCTCGGCCAGGGCGCCCAGGTCCGCGGGCATCTGCTCGGCGACCGCCAGCAGCGTGACGTCCGTGAAGATGACGTACGCGGGCACGGCCTTCTCGCGTGAGGTCTCGAGGCGCCAGGCGCGCAGCGCGTCCAGCAGCTCCTCGTTCAGGTCGGTGGGACACGACTGGCAACGGCCGAGGGTGCGCTCCTGAGCCGTGACGAGGCCCTTGCGGCAGACCCGGCACCGCGCCGGACCCTTGCGCGCTCGCTCACCGCGCGCCGTCCCTGAACCGCGGCGTACGACGCCCCCAGCGAGCGCCTCGCGGGCGGCGGGCGTCCCGGCGAACGCCTCGGTGAGGAACGGGCTCGGCGATCTCACCGCGCGCCCCCCCGGCTGACGTGCCCGCGCCCACGACAGGTGCAGCCGATCCGCTGCGCGCGTGGCCGCGACGTAGGCGAGGCGACGCTCCTCCTCCACCTGCTCGGGGGTCTCCGCGTACTGCAGCGGCAGGAGCCCGTCACTGCACCCGACGACGAAGACGACCGGCCACTCCAGGCCCTTGGCGGAGTGGATCGACGCCAGCGTGACACCGTCGGCGACCGGCGCGTGCTGGAGCTCCGCCCTCGCATCGAGCTCCGCCACGAAGGCCGGGAGCGAGTCACCTAGTGCCGGCGCGAGCTCGTCCGCGAGCGTCGCAAGTGCAGCAAGGGACTCCCATCGCTCCCTCACAGCACCCGCCGTGCGCGGAGGTTCGGCCGTCCAGCCGGCCGAACCCAGCACCGCACGCACCTCGTCGCCCAGGGGTCCGGTGGCGTCGCCGCCACGGGCCGCCCCGCGAAGCCGGGTCACGCCCTCGCGCACCTCTGGCCGGTCGAAGAACCTCTCCGTACCGCGCAGGACGACTGACACCCCGGCCTCGGCGAACGCCTCCTCCAGGACGGCGGACTGCGAGTTGATCCGGAACAGGACGGCGACGTCGCGGGCCGGCACACCCTCGGCGATGATCTCGCGGGCCCGACGCGCGACCTGCGCTGCCTCCTCGACGTCGTCGTCGTGCACGTCGAGCGTCGGCTCCGGTCCGGCCGGTCGTTGCGATCGCAGCACGAGTGAGGCCTCCGGATGCACGCTCCTGGCCCGGCTGATGACGGCGTTGGCCAACGTGACGATCTGGGGGGTGCATCGATAGCAGCGCACCAGCCGAACCTCCGTGGCGTCGGCATGCCGGCCACGGAAGGCCGTCAGGTACTCCGGCGTGGCCCCGGTGAACGTGTAGATCGTCTGGTTGGCGTCCCCCACGACGCACACGTCGTCCCGCTCCCCCAGCCACAGCTCGAGCAGTCGCTGCTGCAGTGGGTTGACGTCCTGGTACTCGTCGACAGTGAACCACCGGTACGCGGCCCTGATCTCGTCCGCGATGTCGGGCCGATCCGCCAGGGCTCCCGCCGTCACGAGGAGGACATCCTCGAAGTCGATCAGGCCACGGCGGGCCTTCGCGTCCTCGTACGCCGACTGCAGCTGCCCGAACGCCATCGCGTCCACGGACAGGGTGCGCGAGAGGGCGGTTGCGCGTTCTGCGGCGGCAGGGCCGACGAGGAAGTTCACCTTGGCCCACTCGAGGTCCGCGGCAAGATCACGGACGGTGGCGGAATCGGTCGGGATCTTGCACCGGCTCGCCGCCTCCGCGACGATCTTCGCCTTGCTGGGCAGCAGCTCCGGGAACTCGCCGCCTCCCAGTCGCGGCCAGAAGTAGCGCAGTTGGCGCAGCGCCGCCGAGTGGAAGGTCCGCACCTGGACTCCCTCGACGCCCAGACCTCTCAGCCGTGAGCGCATCTCGCCCGCGGCACGGGTCGTGAAGGTGACCGCGAGGGTCCGTCGGGCGTCGTGCTGCTCGGTGGCCACGCCGTGGGCGATGCGGTGCGTGATGGCCCTCGTCTTGCCGGTGCCCGCGCCCGCCAGCACCACGACGGGCCCATGCAGGGCCTCAGCGACCGCCCGCTGCTCGTCATCGAGCCCGTCGAGGGCGTTCAAGGGCATGGCAGCGATGCTCGCACGAGCCCCTGACTGGCGCTCACGAGGGGCGTGAACCGGGATCCCCGGCTACCGTTGCCCGGTGAGCACAGGGAACGGCGTGACGATGTACAGCACGGTGTGGTGCGGCTACTGCCACCGGCTGAAGGCGCAGATGACCCGTGAGGGGATCTCGTTCGTCGAGGTGGACATCGAGGCCGACGCCGACGCGGCCGCCCTCGTCGAGGACGTCAACCACGGCAACCAGACCGTGCCGACCCTCCAGTTCCCGGACGGCTCGTTCGCCACCAACCCGTCCATCGGCCAGGTCAAGGCGCACCTCGGCCTCTGACCCCCGAGTCCACCCACCGTCGCGAGGCGGGGCTCGCGTGACGCTGGAAGTCGGCTCAGCGCGCGAGGGGGCGGGACCAGTCCCCGGGCAGATCGGACCCGTACCAGCGCTCGACGAGCCTCCGGGCGATCGAGATCGACGGGGGCAGCCGCACCTCGCCGCTCTCGCAGGCCGCTGCCAGCTCGACCCGGCTGAACCATCGCGCCTCGACGATCTCCTCGCCATCGACGGTGATCGACGGGTCGTCGGTCCAGGCGTGGTAGCCGAGCATGAGCGACGCGGGGAAGGGCCACGGCTGGCTGCCGAGGTAGCGGATGTCGTCCAGGCCGTCGCCGATGACGATCCCCGACTCCTCCAGGACCTCGCGGCGCAGCGCGGCCTCGGCGGACTCGCCCGACTCGACGAATCCGGCCAGCGTGGAGAACCAGCCCTCCGCCCAGCGCCCCTGACGACCGAGCAGCGCGCGGTCATCACGGTCGACGACGAGGACGATGATGGCCGGGTCCGTGCGAGGGAAGTGCAGACTGCGATCTGCGGGACATCGTCGCGACCATCCGGCCGCGTGTGACTCGGTCGGGGTGCCGCACCGGGGGCACCGAGAATGCGTCCGCACCCAGTTGTCGAGGGCGACAGCCGTCACCATCAGCCCGGCGTCACGCGCCCCGAGCAGCGCGCCCACCTGCCGCAGGTCGGCCCAGTCCTCGCCTCGCATCACCGCATGCTCCGCGAAGTAGGCGACGCCCTGATCATCGGTGCCGAGCAGCGTGAGGTCGACGTCGGGCGCGATGTCCGCGCCGGGGCGGAACGCGAGGTCGACCGACTCTCCCTGGCGGATGACCGGAGTCGCACCGTCGCACACGCTGACGACGCGGGTCCTGGAGTCGCTGCGCATCCTCGCGAGCCAGGCCGGATCCGAGCGATGCTCGGCGGCCCGGTCGACGACGCCTCGCGCCAGCATGAGGTTGCCCAGCAGCTGCCGATCGGCGACGTCCGCCTGCTGCCGCAGGGGGACGGGACGAGGGTCGACCGCGTCGCGCTGATCGTCGCCCATGGTCCGCGAGCCTAACCCTCCCGGGAGGGGGCGCCGTGACACCATGACGAGACCTGCTTCCTCGCGCTGGGACCCCTCGTGAACGTGTTCATCCGGCAGCTCACCGGCATCCGCTTCGTCGCGGCCGCCTGGGTGCTGCTGTACCACCTGCAGGGACCGCTGAACCAGCTCGGCCTGCTGGTCCCGGTGTTCTCCGACGTCCTCCGAGTCGGCAGGCTGGGCGTCGACCTGTTCTTCGCGCTCTCGGGCTTCATCCTCACTCACACATACCTGCGCCGCCTCGGTCCGGCCGTGCGCGTGCGCGGCACCGTCGACTTCTGGTGGCTTCGCCTGGCCCGCATCTACCCCGTGCACATCGTCATGCTGTTCATCGCCGGCGGTGCCGTCGTGGCTCAGGCCAAGGTGACTGGCGAGGCCCTGGACCGCGACTGGCTCAACCCCCTCGACTTCGCCAAGAACCTCCTGCTCGTTCAGGAGTGGGGCCCTGAACCGCAGCGCGGCTGGAACTTCGTGGCCTGGTCGCTGTCCATGGAGTGGCTGGCGTACCTGCTGTTCCCGCTGCTGGTGCTCCTGCTGTGGCTGCTGCACCGGCGTATCGCCGCGCCTTTGCTGGTCGTCGCCTGGATCGCCGCCCTGACTCCCCTGATCATCTACGGGCTGTCGACGTCGGACCCGTACTACACGGACAACTGGGGCTCGACGTACCGGATCCTGACGGAGTTCACCGCGGGCGCGATCACCTACCTCATCGTCGTGCGACTGCTGCCCGGAGACCGCCTGCACGAGCCGGCATCGCCGCGCGTGCAGACCTCGGCCTCCGTCCTGGCCGTCGTGCTGCCCCTGCTCGTCGTCGCGGGAGCCGTCTTCCTCGGGCAGTGGAGCCAGGCGCAGCCTCCGTCGGTCTCGCTCAACGGTGACCTGGAGCCGCTCCCGCCGTACTACCACCTGCTGCTCGTCCCCCTCCTCATCCTGTGGATCGGCGCCCTGGCCCTGTCGCGTCGCGGGCTCGCTCGCTTCCTGTCGACGAGGGCCCTGGTCCTGGGCGGGTTCATCTCCTACTCGCTGTACATGACGCACCTCGTCTGGTTCGGGCTCTGGCGAGCCGGCATGCGCGCAGCCGGCATCGACGGTGGAGGGCTCTACGCCCTCGCGGTCGTGGGGCTCGTGGCCGGCGCACTTGTCATCGCCTGGCTGATGTGGCGATTCGTCGAGGAGCCGGCGCGCGAGTGGATGAGGGGACGCGTCGGCGTGCGCCGGCGCCCGACCGAGGAGGCCGGCGAGGCCATCGCCGAACAGGGCGCCGATTCGGACAGCGCAGAGCCGGTGGACGTCGCGACGGCGCCGACCGACCCGTTCGTCGCCCAGGAGAACGACCCGGACGGCACGTCCTGATCCGACGCGGGATCTCGAGGGCCGGGCGGATCGGCCCCCAGCCGCCTCATGCGCGTTGTGACCACTCGGCGAGGGAGGACAGGCGAGCCACCTCGGACGACGTGTCGGGTCGGACCACCTCTCCGGCGCCCACGATGACGAAGGCGGCCGACACCTGCTCGACCGGGACGTCGGCCAGGCGGGCCCACGCCAGGCGGTAGAGGGCCAGCTGCATCGGGTCCACCTTGCGTGCCGAGCCGGTCTTCCAGTCGACGATGTCGAAGGCCATGCCCTCGACCTCTGACTCGAACACGGCGTCGATACGACCGTTGACGACGCGGCCGCCGAGGAGCAGCGAGAAGGGCGCCTCGACGGCGACCGGGGTCCGCTGCGCATACGGCCCCTTCTCGAACGCCTCCTTCAGCGCTGCAAGCTCCTCCTCGCTGCCGATGTCGGCGTCCGCCGCACCGGGGAGATCATCGGGGTCGAGAAGCGACTGCTGCCCGTACCGGGCCTCCACCCAGGCGTGGAAGGCGGTGCCGCGTCGGGCCGCCGGTGCCGGCGCCTGCGGCATCGGTCGCACGAGATCCGCGGCCACCGCCGCCGGATCCTCCAGCGCCCTCATGAGCATGCTCGCCGACACCGCCGCCGGGAGGGTGACCGTCCGTTCACGCAGCTGCCGGCCGCGGGCCTCCTCGACGAGGGCCGCCGCCAGGTCATCCCACTCCTGGATTCGAGCGCGGTCCGCATCCGCACCGTCACCCGTCATCGGCAGTCCCGGCTGCACCGCGCTCACCGAACGGACCGCTTCGGCGGCGGCCACGAGGAGGGCGCGTGCGGCCGGGTCCGGATCGGCAGGCCACGTGCGCGCCTCGGCGGATCGCTCCGCCTGGGGGTTGACTGCATCGTCCGCCGGGGCCGCTTCCCAGTGAACGATCGTGCCGAGCCCGTCTTCGCAGGCCTCGTGGACGACGGAGAGGAAGGCGTCCGGACCGCGACGACGAGTCTGCGTCGGACCCCACCAGTGCCCGGTCACGGACAGCCCGCGCTCCGCGCGGGTGAACGCCACGTAGGCGAGCCGCTGGTCCTCCAGGTCGGCGAGTCCGCGCAGGACCTTCTTGTAGGCCGCGTAGTCGGTGGCGCGCGGATCCCCGTCGGGGAAGCCGGCGAGAGCGTCGGTCGCGTCCTGGCGCAGGGGCCATGGGACGGTCTTGGCACTCGTCGGCCAGGCCGGTCGTCCACGGCCACCGGGGAACGCCCCGTCGGCGACGAAGGGGACGAACACGTAGCCGAACTCGAGGCCCTTCGCCTTGTGGACCGTCAGCAGCTGCACCGCGTCGGCCGGCCCCGACACGTCCAGCTCGGGATCGACGTCGAAGCGCTCGGCGTCACGCAGGCGAGAGAGGAAGGCGCCGAGGGTGAGGCGGCCGTCGAGGTCGGTGAACTCCGCGGCCAGGTCGACGAAGGCCTGCAGCGCGTGCTGCTGCTGGGCCGCGATCTGCTGCGGGGCCAGCCCTGCCTCCACCTCGAGGCCGGTCACGCGCATGACCCTCAGCACGAGTTCGGCCAGCGGCTCGCCGACATGTCGACGCAGCTCGGCGATCTCCCCGGCCAAGGCACCGAATCGCTCGACCGCCTCGGGCGAGTACTCGCCCTCATCCCCCAGGTCGTCCAGCGCCTCGGTGAGCGAGACCGACTCGACCAGGTCGGCACCGGCGACGGCGTCGTCGAGGGCCGACGCCAGGTCCTCCTGGGCCGAACGGTGCCGACCCCCGGCGATCTCGGCCGCACGAGTGCCCAGCGCGGCGAGATCACGGGCGCCGATCCGCCACCGGGGGCCGACAGCCAGCCGCACGAAGGCGGGATTCGCGACCGGGTCGTGCAGCACCTCCAGGTAGGAGCGCAGATCGGCCACGGCAGGCTGCGCCAGGAGGGCCGCGGCGCCGACGAGCTGCGTCGGGATCCCTCGGCGGCGCAGCGCGGCATCGACGTTGACCAGATCCTTGCCGGTCGCGGCCAGGACGGCGATCTCCTCCCATCGGGCGCCGCCGGCATGCGTGGCGGCCACCTGGCCCACGAGCCATTCCAGTTCGTGCTGGTACGTGTCGAACAGAGCGCAGCTGAGGGCGCCGTGCCCCTTGCCGTTGTCGCCGGGAACGAGCGCGTCCACGCCCGCATGCACGGCGCGCAGCTGCTGTGAGGCCCGGTTCGCAACCTCGAGGATGCGTGGCCCCGACCTCCGGTTCTGCGACAGCGTGAACCGCGCTGCCGGACGCATCGGGTCGCGTGGCGGGAAGTGCCGAGGGAAGTTCTCGATGTTGTCGACGCTGGCGCCTCGCCAGCCGTAGATGGCCTGGCAGGGATCGCCGACCGCCATCACCGGGTGACCCTCACCGAACACCGTCTGCAGGAGAACCCGCTGGGCGATCGACGTGTCCTGGTACTCGTCGAGGAGCACGACGCCGTACCGACGACGCAGGTCCTCGACGACCTCGGGGAAACGGGTCACCAGCTCGCCCGCGAGCCGGATCTGGTCGGCGAAGTCCACGACGTCCCGCCCGGCCTTCTCCGCACGCCACTCCAGGACGAGGTCGGCCAGCAGCGAACGATGCCGCGACGTGTCGGCCATCTCGATGGTGAGGTTCTGCGGCTTCGCGGCGCCGAGGAGCCGGATCCGCAGGTCGTCGTCGAAACCCTTCAGGTCCTCCGGATCGATCCCGAGCTCCGTGAGCTCGTCGTCGACGGCCAGAACGTCACTGGTCAGATCGATCGGCGAGCGCCGCAGCTCCGACAGCGCGAGGGTCGATCGACAGACGACGCGGTAGGCCAGCTGATGGCGAAGACCGTCGGCCAGGAGCACCGCCCCCGGCTCACGACCCAGGCGGATGCCGTGCTCGCCGATGATGCGGGCCGCGAACGAGTGATAGGTCAGGACGGTCGGTTCGCCGATCGGCGCGTCCTCCTCCACCGCCGGCGCCAGACCCGCCGCCGACAGCCTCGCCACCGCGCGACGCATGGACCCGAGGAGTTGGGCGGTCGCCTTGGTCGTGAACGTCAGGCCCAGCACCTCGTCCGGGCGCGCGAGTCCGCTGCCCACGAGGTAGGCGACCCGCGCTGCCATCGACGTGGTCTTGCCCGATCCGGCACCCGCGACGACGACAGCGGGGTCGAGTGTGGCCGATACCGCAGCCCACTGCTCGTCGGTCAACGTCAGGTCGAGCGCATCGTCGAGGGCCGGTCTCGTGAGGTTGCCGGTCATGGCAGTACCTGCCCGCCCTCGGGCTGGGCCGGGCACGTCGAGCGGTAGGCGCAGTATCGGCATGCCATGCCCGGGGTGGCGACGAAGCCCTCGTCGCGGAGCACCTGGGCCGCCTCCCCCAGTCGGACCTCGACCCACGTGGGCGACTCAGGAGGGAGGGCGCCCTGGAACTGGACCTTGGCCTCGGCCGGCGAACTCTTGGACGCATCGACCCGCAACTGGACGAGGGCGGCGCCGCCGACGTCCGCGGGCGCCGGCTCGCCCTCGGCATCCTGCAGGCCGCCAGCTCGCAGAAGCAGTTGGTAGACGCCTAGCTGCCCGTGCTCGGGGATCTCGCCGTCCGGCACGGCCCGGCGCATGTTCTTCAGGTCGATGGGCACCAGGCGACCCTCGGCGTCCTGCTCCACACGGTCGACGTACCCGGACAGGCGCACCCGCTCGCGCGTGCCGTCCGGCCGCGGAACCTCGACCTCGGCGGCCACCCGAGACTCCGTCCCGACGAGGATCCGGTCGGCCCGCACGTGGTAGCCGAGGAACCTCTCCAGCGCGGCGCGGGCCTCACGACGCTCCTGCTGCGACTGCCAGCGTGCGTCGAAACGCAGCTCCGACCAGATGCGGTCGACGGCAGCGTCCATGTCGTCGAGGTCCGCCGGGATCTCCCCCTTGGCGACGAAGTCCGCGACCGCGTGCACAACGCTCCCGAAGGCGGTGGCAGTACCCCGAGGCGTCTCGGCCCGGACCTCGTGCTCGAGGAACCACTTCAGCGGACACGCCACGAGCGAATCCAGCCCGCTGCCCGAGAGCGCCACGGGCCTCTCCGGGTCGCGGACCGGCCGCTCACTCTCGGTGCGCTCCGCGAGCCCCCACCACCGCCCTGGATCGGCAAGCGGGACGAGCGGTGCTCCCTCGTCGTCCTGCTGCGCCGCGAGGACGGCGATCCGCTCGACCGCAGCAGCGCGGAGAACCTCCGAGGTGCCCGGATCGACGAGCACGTGCCGGAGCTCGGCCACCAGCCCGTCCAGGGACAGGTGGTGCGGCGGCCGCCCGGCGACGTCCCGCCTCTGCACGCCCTCGATACCGGCTGCGACCACGTCCTCGAGGAACCGGCTTGGCCGCTCGCCACCCTGGTCGTGCTCGTCGATCGCCGCCAGATGGAGCTGGTTCCTCGCGCGGGTGCACGCGACGTAGAACAGTCGCCGCTCCTCCTCCAGCAGGTCGGCCGGGCGGGGTCCGTCGCCGAGGCCCTCCGGGGTCAGCTGCTCCGCACGAAGCGTGGAGCCCCTGGCCCGCAGGTCCGGCCATACCCCCTCCTGCAGCCCGACGACCCAGACCTCGTCCCACTCCAGCCCCTTGGCCCGGTGTGCGGTGAGCACCCGCACCGCATCGGCCCGGGTGCCGCGCTCGGCCACGGGCTCGGCGGGGATCTGCTGGTCGGCGAGCGAGTCGAGGAACAGGCGGACGCCCAGGAAGCCGGGGTAGCGACCGGCGAGCCGCTCGGCGGCGTCGAACAGGGCCAGGACGGCATCGAGGTCGTGGTCGGCGGAACGCGACCCGTGGAGCGCTGCGGATCGCAGCCGGTTGGCCCAGCCGTGCGGCGTGCGCCCACCTGACCACAGCGTCCACAGGACCTGATCGGGCGGACGGCCCGACTCGATGTCGGCACGCACCTGCACGAGCAGGGAGCCCAGCCGCCGGACGGCCGCCGTCACCGGATCGTCTGCTGGGAGTCCCCAGGCCGGTTCAGGGGCACCGACGAGAGGTGCCAGCACGAGATCGCGGATGAGTGACTCGGACGGGGGCGTGGCGAAGCCTGCGTCGTGGGCCTGAGCTCGCAGCGCACGCCCCAGACGGCGGAGGTCCCCCGGGGTGAGCGCGACGAGGGGCCCGGTGAGGACGTCGAGGACCTGCGTCGGCTCGGCCGCCTCGGGGTGGGAGGCCAGGGACAGGGCCGCAAGCAGGGCCGCGACGGCCGGCTCGGACTTCAGCGGGATCTCGTCGGCCGCAACCACGACCGGCACGCCCGCTGCCTGAAGCGCCCGATGGACAGCGGGCAGCTGGTTGGCGGAGCGGACCAGCACCGCCATGTCCTGCCACGGCACGCCTCGTCGCACGTGGGCCAGCCGGATGTCCCGTGCCACGTGTGCCGCGAGCGAGCCGGTCGAGTCGTACACGTCCACCGACACCACGTCGGCGTGCTCGTCCTCGCGGGCCTCGCAGATCGGCGCGCGGTGGGCTCGCGCCGCGTCGATCGACAGCCCTCGAGGAAGGCGTGCGCCCAGGCCCGCAGCGGCCACCCCGCGGATCCGCGGCCCGAACCGGCGCCCCCGGCCCAGGACCGCGATCGGTGCCGGCTCGTCCTGGGGGGTGCGGAACGTCTGCGGGAAGCGCAGGAGTCCGCGGACGTCGGCTCCTCGGAAGGCATAGATGGCCTGGTCCGGATCCCCGACGGCGACGATGGAGGTGCTGGGCCCGACGAGGGCACGCAGCAGGGCCACCTGAAGCGGGTCGGTGTCCTGGTACTCGTCGACATAGACCGCCCGGTACTGGCGGCGCAGCTGGGCCATGACCTCCGGCTCGTTCGCCCGGACGACGGCGCGGAGCATCAGCTCGCCGTAGTCCATGACGTTCTCCAGCGCCATGACCTCCTGCTCCTGCCGCGCGAGCTGCCCGACCGCCTCCCACGCGGGCCGGCCGGACGACCGGCCCACCCGCATGAGGTCGCGGCCTTCGAGCCCGAGCTCGCGCGCCCGCGACAGCACGGCACGCACCTCGTTGGCCAGCCCGAGGGTGGGCAGCGCCCCAGCGAGGTCCTCCGGCCAGTCGACCGCGCCGTCCGCGACCGCCCCGCGCAGCAGCTCACGGATGCGGACGTCCTCCTCCGCCCCGGACATCAGACGCGGTGGGTGGAGGTACTCCTCGACGGAGGCCGTGCGCTGGAGCAACCCGTAGGCGAACGAGTGGAAGGTCGCGATCGCGGGCACGAGCCCGCCGCCGAGCCGCTGCGTCACGCGGTCACGGATCTCGAGGGCCGCCTTCCTGCCGAAGGTGAGGCCCAGGACGGCCTCGGCCGGCAGGGCGTCGGCCCCGTCGCCCAGTCGAGCGCAGATCGCCTCGACGATCGTGGTGGTCTTGCCGGTGCCGGGACCGGCAAGCACGAGGAGGGGCCCGTGGCGGTGGTCCACGACGCGCCGCTGGTCATCGTCGAGGGCGGTGGGGGCAGCGAGAGGGGCCGGGCTCACGTCCAGATGCCACCTCATGGGGCATGGATACCACCCGGGGCTGACGGCGAGAGGGCTCGGTCTGGGACGATCAACCCGTGAGTCCCGACGTCCCCACCGCGAGCGACGTCGCCACCAGCGATTCACCGACCGCTGGTCACCCCCCGGTGGTGGAGGTTCCAGACGGCTCGTCGTCGGTCGTGATCGAGGACCACGCCCTCCCCCGGCGCGTGCGCCGACCCCTCGACCTCGCCCGGTTCGTCCTGGCCTTCGTCATCACCGGAGTCGTCGTCCTCATCGCCTGGTTCGCCACCAGCACGGCCGCCGGCATCGACAGCGACATCGCCAGCGGCGCCTCCCTGCTGCCTTCTGTCGTGGTCCTTGCCCTCAACGTCATCGGAGGCATCGGCACGCTCGGGCTTCCCATCGCGGTGGCGGTCGCCATGGTCGTGCGACGCCGCGTGCGCCAGCTCTTCGACTCCTTCGTGGCCCTGTTCCTGGCCATCGTGATCCTGACGCTGATCTCGGTGGCGATCTCGCAGGTGGACCTGCCCCGCCTCCTGGCCGCCCTGGCGGGTTCTGCAAGCCCCGACAGCGCCACCACGGCGCCGATCCTGGGCGGGCTCATCGCCTTCGTGACCGTTGCCCGGACCATGAGCCGACGCCCGTGGAACGTGCTGACCGTCGTCGTCATCGGGTCCCTCGTCGTCGTCCAGCTGCTCAGCGGTGGCATCGCCCTCGCCGGGATCGGCATCTCCCTGTCCATCGGCTGGGCCGTGGGGCTCGTGACCCGGTACACGGCCGGCACTCCCACCACGCGACCGTCGGGCCTCGCCGTCGCCGAGGCGCTGACCCGCGGCGGCTTCCCCGTGACGATCCTGCAGGCGCGCGAGTCGACGAACCGGGGCCGCCGCTACATGGCGACCACTCGGGCGGGCGGCCGGATGCTCGTCACCGTCCTCGACCGCGACCTCGAGGGGGCGGGCCTGGCGAACGCGATCTGGACGAGCCTGCGGCTGCGCGACGACACGACGACCGGGGCGTTCAACATGAGGCGGTCCCTCGATCACGCCGCTCTCGTCGCTTACGCCGCTCAGGCCGCGGGCGCGCCCGAACCGCGACTGCTGCTCGCCACCGAGGTCGGGCCAGACTCGGTCGCACTGGTCTACGAGCTCATCGCGGGCACGCGGTTCAGCAACCTCGACGAGGTCACGGACGATGACCTCATGGGCGCGTGGCGCGCGATGCGCACCCTGCACGAGAGCCAGATGACGCACCGGTCGCTGTCTGCGCAGCACCTCCTGCGCGCCGAGGACGGCTCGGTGTGGATGATCGGCGGCGAGACGGGCAGCATCGCGGCCGGGGACGTCGCCCAGCGCATCGACACCGCGGAGCTCCTGACCACCCTCGCCCTGCTCACCGACGTCGAGCGGGCGGTGACGAGCGGTCGCCTGGTGCTCGGCGTGGACGGCCTCGGGAAGGCACTGCCCGCGCTGCAGCCGGTGGCGCTGTCCGCTCCCACGCGCAGATCGATCCGCAAGAGCAAGGGCCTGATGGTGGGGCTGCGGGACGCGCTTGCCGAGATCAAGCCGGGGGCGGACGCCGAGCAGATCAAGTTCGAGCGCATCCGGCCGCGCACCCTCGTGATGATCATCGTGGGCAGCATCGCCGGCTACGTCCTGCTGTCCCAGCTCGCGCAGGTGGACCTCGTCGGGCTGCTCCGCACCGCCGATTGGCGGTGGATCGTGGCCTCGGTCGTGTTCGCCATCATCACGTACTTCGGCGCTGCGTGGTCACTCTCGGGATTCGTGCCCGAGCGCCTCCAGCTGCACCGCACGATCATGGCCCAGATCGCCGGCGACTTCGCGACCCTCGTGTCGCCACCCACGATCGGTGCACTCGCCATCAACGTGCGATTCCTGCAGAAGGCAGGCCTGCACCCGGCGCTGGCGGCCGCGAGTGTCGGCGTCTCCCAGGTGATGGCCTTCGTCTTCCACATCCTGCTGCTGCTGACGTTCGGCATCGCCGCGGGCACGCAGGCGGACTTCACCTTCGACCCGCCGCGCATCGCCGTGGTCATCGTCGCGGCCGTCGTCATCATCCTGCTCGCGCTCCTGGCCGTGCCCGCCGTCCGGCGCCTCATCGCCAAGCGCGTCGGCCCCCTGCTGAAGGAGGTCGTTCCGCGCCTCGTGACCGTGGCGCAGCGCCCGCTCAAGCTGCTCGAGGGCATCGGCGGCATCCTCCTGCTCAACCTCGCCTACGTCGGCGTCCTCTATGCCTGCGTCGAGGCATTCGGAGGCAGCATGAACATCGCCGTCGTGGCGGTCGTCTATCTCGCCGGCGCCACCATCGGCCAGGCGGCCCCGACGCCCGGCGGCCTGGGCGCCGTCGAAGCCGCTCTCGCCGCTGGCCTCACCGCCGGCGGCCTCGACGCCGGGATCGCCGTGTCGGCGGTCCTGCTGTACCGGCTCGTCACGTTCTGGATCCCGACCATCCCCGGCTACTGGGCCTTCAACTGGCTGACCAAGAGAGGCGCACTATGAGCGATCAGAACCGACACGTCCGGCTCACCTTCCCGCCGGGGCCGGCCACCGAGCCGGTCATCTACGAGATCGTGACGCGCTTCGGTGTCGTGCCCAACATCCGGCGGGCCGCCATCCACGACCACAGCGGCTGGATGGTGTGCGAACTCGGTGGTGCCGACGCGGCGGTGGCCGACGCCATCGCCTGGATGGAGTCGATCGGGGTCGACGTGTCACGCGCCGAAGGCGACGTCCTCGAGGGCTGACGCTGGCAGGCGTCGCTCCCTAGGCGCCCCGTGCGAGCAGGCCGCGCCGGCGCGTCCGCAGCTCGCGCTCACTCAGACCACCCCACACCCCGGCATCCTGGCCCGTCTCCATGGCGAAGGCGAGGCACTCGTCGACGACGGGACAGCGACGGCAGATCAGCTTGGCCTGCTCGGTCTGCAAGGACGCCTGCCCGCTCGTGCCCACGGGGAAGAACAGCTCGGGATCCTCGTCGAGGCACGCACCCGCGAATCGCCATCTCATGCCTCGACGCTAGGCGGGCCGGGTTACGGGAGGCCGCCGCCCTGGTTACGAGTTGGTGACCTCTCGATGGCCGGAAGCGCACTCAGCGAGGGCGTGACGGGAGAGGCCCCGCCTCCCGGCGGGGCCTCACTTGCGGGTGTCGCTACCCGACTGTCCCTCCTCCTCAGATTCGCCGTGCTGCCAGCTTGGCAGCGGAGGCGGTCATCGCCATGACCCCGAGGGCGAGCAGGGCGTA
>JAHECS010000057.1 GCA_024641635.1 Actinomycetes bacterium
GGAGGCTGCATGGACAGGGATCTGGTCGATCAGGTCGTCGACGTCGCCGCTCGCGTGGTGGCCAGTGGCGCCATCTCGGCGAACGGGCACGGAAACGTCAGCGTGCGCGTGCCGGGCTCGGACGAGATGTACTTCACGGCGGCGCCATCGTTGCGTGACCACCCGGCGTCGGCCGTCGTCCGGGTCGGCCTGGACGGGACCCTGCGGGAGGGTGACCTGCCACCCATTCAGGGGGCGGTGGTCGCCATGCACACGGCGATGTACGCGGATCGGCCTGACGTGGGATGCGTCCTGCATACGCACTCGCCGTATGCGACGGCCTTCGCCGTCGCTCAGCGCCCCATCGGATGCTGGAACGAGGCGCTGGCCATGTTCGGCCTGCCGGACGGTGTCCCGGTGGCCGGGTACGGGCCGCGCGGATCCGACGAGGCCATCGCGAACATCCGGGGTGCCGTGCAGGAGGGGGTGCCCGCGGTGCTCCTGTCCAACCACGGTGTCCTGGTCTTCCACCGCACTCCGGAACTGGCCATCCTCGTCGGAGGCGTGGTCGAGGAGGCGGCGCAGGCGGGGATCAATGCCGCCGCTCTCGGGGGACCGGTCGAGATCCCCGAGCACATGAGGGCGGCCGCCCTCCAGCGGGCGATGGCTTTCGACAGCGCCGGCGTGACGCACGCCTGATATCGGTACGCGCATCTGGCGCCTCGAGCTGGCGCCTCTAGCTGGCGGCACCTGCCTGCCATCGTGGACAGACGCAACGTGGGGTGGGCCGGCGGAAGCCAGCCCACCCCACGTCGACCATCGGGGAAGTCGAACTACTGCGCGAGCAGCGCGTCCACGTCGACGTCCGGCGGCAGGAGCACCGCGTCGATCGCGTGGATGACGCCGTTCGAGCCCACGACGTCGGCCTGGATGACCGTGGCGCCGTTCACCGTGACACCGTCAGCGGTGGAGAGCAGGACCGTCTGGCCCTCGACCGTGGGGACCTCGCCGTCGGTGACGTCCGCGGCCATGACGTTCCCCGCCACCACGTGGTAGGTGAGGATCTTGGTGAGGGCGTCCTTGTTCTCCGGCAGCAGGAGTGCGTCCAGCACGCCGGCGGGCAGGGCCGCGAACGCGTCGTCAGTCGGCGCGAACACGGTGAACGGACCGTCGCCCTTGAGCGTGTCGACGAGCTCGGCCGCGGTCACGGCCGCGGTGAGGGTGGCGAACCCGTCGGTCGTGCTCGCGATGTCGATGATGTCGCCCGCGCCCTGCTCGGCCATGGCGGACTCCTCGGCCATGGGGGATTCCTCGGCTGCGGCCGAAGCCGCCACGGAGGCTTCCTGGGTCGATGCGGCCTCGTCCGTCGAGCTGCTGCACGCAGCCAGGGAGAGGGCTGCGGCGACGGCGACCGCTGCGATCGAAAGCTTCTTCACGGTTGATCTCCTTCACGTAGGTGCTGCTCCTACCTCTCCTTCCACCTCCCCGGGTCACTCGGATGCAATCGCGCCAAAGATTCTTCAAATAGTCCCCGATGCATGTCGATCGCGGGTTCGCTGCGAGGGCCGGGGTCGTACGGCGGCACGGCATAGCCTGTGGTCGCGATCGCTGGGCATCCACCTGATCGAAGGGACGTGACGATGACGGCCAGTCCACGCATAGCCATGGTCGGAGCGGGCGCGAACGGCGCCGGCGTGGGCGCCAACCTCGTCGACGCCGGCTTCGACGTGACCTTCATCGATCAATGGCCAGCCAACGTCGAGGCGATGCGCGATCGAGGAATCGTCGTCGAGATGCCGATGCAGTCGACCACGACCCCGGTGCGTGCCCTGCACCTGTGCGAGGTGGCGACGCTGCGCGAGCAGTTCGACATCGTCTTCGTCGTGGTCAAGGCGTACGACACGACGTGGACCAGCCGATTGATCGAGCCGTACCTCAAGCCGGGCGGCCTGGCGGTCGGCCTGCAGAACGGGATGACCATCGACGACATGTCGGGGGTCTTCGGAGCCCATCGCACGCTGGGCGCCGTCATCGAGATCGCCGCCGCCATGTGGGAGCCCGGGCTCGTGGAGCGGCACACTCCGCCAGCAGGGACCTGGTTCGCGCTCGGGAGCCTGGACCCCGCGACTCACGGCCGTGAGGAGGAGGTGGCGGAACTGCTCCGGTCGGCAGGCACCGTCGAGATCGTGGACGACATCCGTTCGGCGAAGTGGATGAAGCTCGTGGTGAACGCCGCCGAGCTCGTCCCGTCGGCCATCTGCAACCTTCCGCTGCTGGACGCTGCCCGGCTTCCGGGCATGGACGCCTTCATGCGCACGGCGGGGAAGGAGGCGGTTCGAACGGCCGTCGCTGCCGGCCAGCAGATCGTGCCGATCATCGGCCTGTCGGACGTGGACGCGACCGATCCCGAAGGGCTCGTGGATCGGATGCTCGACGCCGTCTACACGAACTGGTCACTTCCGCACACGAAGACCACCGTTCTGCAGGACTGGCAGAAGGGGCGCCGGGGCGAGGTCGACCAGCTGAACGGGTACGTCGTCGATGTCGTGACGGGTCTCGGAGGATCCGCCCCGGCCAACGCGCGGACCGTCGAGATAGCCCACCTGATCGAGTCGGGGCGCCTTGCGCCCAGCCCGGACAACGCCGATCTGCTGCTGAGCGAGGCCGGCCTGTCGACTGCCGATGTCGCCGTTGACCACCCGGGCAGCGAGAGTTCCTGACACCATCGCCAGATGACAGGCACTGTCGCCGGCGTGCCAGCATCGGACTCCAAGGGCGCCCAGCTCGTCCTGGGCCTGAGCCTCGGCACTGCCGCCGCCCTGGCGTGGGGATACCTGATCGCCGTCAGCAGCGCGGAGATGGGGTCCGGCTCGGTTCTGGCCATGCCGATGAGTACGGCGTGGACGCTGGGGCAGGCGCTGCTCATGGTCGTCATGTGGGCCGTGATGATGACGGCGATGATGCTGCCCTCGGCGGCCCCGATGGTCGCGGCCTACGCCCGGGCGGTCAGGTCGTCGACCGACGGTCGCGCAGGGTCGGTCGCGATGTTCGTGCTCGGCTACCTGGCGATCTGGGGGCTGTTCGCCGTCGCCGCGACGGGAGTGCAGTGGTTCCTCCACGACCGGGCGATCGTGACCGGGATGGGCGTCCTCGCGGACCCGCGGCTGGCCGGGGTCGCGCTCGTGGTCGCGGGCGCGTACGAGCTGACGCCCACGAAGGCGACGATGCTGGGGACCTGCCGAGCACCGATGGGCTTCCTCGCCACGCACTGGCGCGACGGTGCCTTCGGGGCCTTCCGCATGGGAGCGGACCACGGCCGCTCATGTGTGGCCTGCTGTTGGGCACTCATGCTGCTGCTCTTCGCCTTCGGCGTGATGAACCTGCTGTGGGTGCTCGTCATCGCTGGAGTGGTCGCGCTCGAGAAGCTGACCCATTCCGTCGTCGTCCCCCGGCTCGTCGGTGCCGGCCTCGTCGCGTCGGGGATCGTCGTCTTCCTCCTGCCCGCAACGATGTGAGGACGTGGTGACATGTGGAACGTGAGCGGCTCGTACTACGAGGCCTGCAACTGCCAGGTCGTGTGTCCCTGCCGACGTGAGGGCGATCGGATGGGAGGCCGCTCGACCTATGGGGTGTGCGACTTCGTCCTCTCCTGGTGGCTGTCCGCCGGCGAGAAGGGTGGGTGCGACCTCACCGGCTGCAAGGTGGTGATGGTCGGGCACTACTCCGACGACGCGCCGGGATCGCCCTGGACCGTGTCGCTGCTGGTGGATACCGACGCGAGCGACGAGCAGTTCGAAGCACTGACCGACATCTTCCTGGGGCGGGCCGGGGGAGACCCCTATCGGCAGTACGGGAGTTCGATCGAGTCCGTCGCTGGGATCCACCGTGCGGACATCGCACTGGTGCACGAGAAGCGGCGCTGGCGCATCGGGGTCGATCGGGTGATCGAGGTGCGTTCCGTCGAGCCGGCGAACGCTGACGGCCCGGTGACCTGCGGCATCCCGGGGCACAACCAGCCGGGGACGGAGATGGTCTCCGACATCATCGCGGTCGACCTCGACGAGTTCCATTGGGACGTCCGCTCCCGCTGCTCGTACGAGAGCCAGTTCAGCTACTCGGGCTGACCGGCGCCGGTTCGCGACCGCGTCAGGGGGCGACCTCCGCGATGCGAGCAGCCGCCATGTCGCGCAGCAGCTTGACGTCGGGCTTCCAGTCGACGGGGACCTGGATCGTCTTCTTGTTGACCTTGTAGTCCGTCAGGCGCGGCGCGAACTCCGCCAGCACGTCCTTGCTCCAGGGCGCCATGAGGATGTAGTTGGTCAGGACGCTGACCCCGAAGATGTACTGGCCGTCGAGGCGCAGCATCGGCTGGTTCCACGCGATGACGAGCTCCATCTTGGGGTACTTCGACATGATGGCGGTGAAGATCGCGCGCACGGTCGCACGCTTCGTCTCGTCCGACGGCTCGAGGTACTCGTCGAGCGTGTGGACGCGATGAGCGCTCTTGGAGCCGCGCGAGTACATGACCAGGGCGTTGGCGTGGGCCTGGCTGAATCCGTGGTTCTCGCGCAGGTAGGCGATCTGCTCCGGGTACTTGCGGTCGGCGATCTCCTCCATCTGGTCGAACCAGTAGGACATCGGCTGCCCGTACTTCTTCTCGATGGCGGGGAAGTAGGACGACCGATCGGGATTGGTGGCCATGGTTCGGATCCTAGGCTGGCCAGGCGGTCTCCACGATCGAGCCGCCCGAATCGCCACTTCCGGAAAAGGTCAAACGGCCCTGTTCAGAAGCGCCTTCCTCTCGAGGCTCTGTCAGGATGTCAGCTGTCATGGCAGACGAGGGACGGAGCGACGCCATGAGGCCGGTGCTGCGGGACGGATACCTTTCCGCTCCCGTTCACGCCGCCCTGTCTGCAGCAGCCATCGCCCTTTTCAGCTGGGCGGCCGTCGCGCTGAGCGATGCGAGCGACGGCGTCGCGCTGTGGTGGCCGGC
>JAHECS010000002.1:0-133738 GCA_024641635.1 Actinomycetes bacterium
GTGGCTTCGCCTGATCCGTGACACTCCTGAGCATGCTTGTGGAGTTGAGTGTCGTGGAGCAGAGGTATCAGGCCGTGTTGGCGGTCATTCGCGATGGTGTCCCGGTCGTCGAGGTGGCGCGCCGGTGCGACGTGTCGCGTAAGGCGGTTGATGCGTGACCTGCCCGGTACGAGAGGGGTGGGCTGCCGGCGCTGGCGGACCATTCACGAACGGACCGGGGTCCCCGTGAGGCGAGCGACGGACCGGGTCACCGGGATCGTCTCGTTTCCAGATCTGGACAGCGGATGGCCCATGCCGGATATTTCGCGGCATGCCAGCAACAGGCCCGACGGTCACGATTCGGCGCGCGGATCCCAGCAGCATCGAGCGCATCGCCGCAGTGCTGGGCAGTGCATTTGTCACCGAGCCGATGATGACGTGGCCTCTCGGTGGTCCACGAGAAGATCTCGAAGAACGCTGCATTCGGGCCTACGCCCTCTACCTCAGGCCGTTGCTGGAAGGTGGTCTCGTGTGGGAGACCGTCGACGGCCACGGCGCCCTGGTGCTCGTCCCGCCCGACCGGACCGACGTGTGGGATGACGCGCTCACGCACGTGGAGGACTCGACGACTCTCGACGTCACCGATGATGGCGGGTTGCGTCATGAGCAGTTCTGGGAGTGGGTAGCTTCACGGGCTCCGCGCGAGCCGTTCTGGCACCTGGACTCAGTGGGGGTCGAGCCGGGCTGGCAAGGGCGTGGGATTGGCTCGGTGCTCGTGGAATTCAGTCTCGAGCAGTCACGAGCGAGCGGTACTCCCATCGTTCTCGAGACTGGCTCACCCCGCAATGTGCCGCTCTACCAGCGACTGGGATTCCGCGTCGTCGACGAGGAGGCACCACCCGAGGGCGGCCCGCACGTGTGGTTCATGCGCCGGGATCCCTAGCGATCAGGGGGCTCATGGTCGCGTCGGAAGCATCGGAGCCATGGTCGCCCGGGTCACCATTCCCTGAAGGCCAAAGCAAGACAGGCCCGAACGGCGAACCCCGTCACTCCAGCAGGTGGAGCATGCCGCGCAGCGGCACGCTGACCCAATCCGGACGGTTGTTGAGCTCGTACATGACCTCGTAGGCCGCCTTCTCCAAGAGGAACGCCCGCAGCAGGATCTCGCTGGCGTCGCGTCCCTCCGGGAGGAGATCGTCGCCACCCACGGAGAGATAGGAGTCGAGGAATGCCGCGGAAACACCTGACGTCCAGAACCTCGCCCCCCCAACCAGGACCGGCATGACGTCCGAGTTCTCCTGCACGTTGTTCTGCACCACGTGCTCACTCAGGCCGCTGTACGCGGCGTAGTGGAACGACCGCAGCATGCCCGCCACGTCCCGCAGCGGTGAGCGCTTGATCCGACGCTGCGACAGCAGCTTCGCCGGCTCCCCCTCGAAGTCGATGATCACGAAGTCGCGTCCGGTGAACAGCACCTGACCCAGGTGGTAGTCCCCATGGACCCTGATCCGCTGGGCGTGGATGCGCCCGTCCTTCACCGGGTCGATAGCGGCGTACAGCGTGTCCTCAGCGGCCAGTACCGCGTCCGCCTCGGCGGCCGCATCACCGTCCAGCTTGGGGCGGCTCCGGCGCAGCAGCGAGAGCATCTGGCGGAACTGGTTGCGGGTCGACTGGTAGACCGAACGCTGGTAGTGCGGGGTGAATCGCTCCGGCGCCAGGTCCGGATCCGAGGTGCTGGACGCCAGCGCCAGATGCATCTGCGCTGTCCGCTCGCCCAGCAGCGCGGCCTGCTGCAGGTAGGCGCCGAAGAGATCACGCGCCAGCTCGGGGACCGCGAGATCCGCCAGGCTGTTCAGCGGACGGATAGCCATGGCGGGTTCGGCACCCTCACCGAACTGCAGCTGCAGCTGCTCGAAGTAGCTGCCGAGCTGGCTGAGCGTGTAGGACCAGGCGTCCCCCTCGTTCGCCACCAGCTGCTGCAGGATCGCCAAGGTGCGCTGAGCGCCGTCGTCGTCGGTGTAGGTCAGCGCCCCGGCCATGGCCGGCACATGCTCGAAGCGGGCACGGTCCGTGAGGAAACGTCCGAGCTCCCAGTCCGGGTTCAGACCCCGCGCCGCCTGCCGGAACACCTTGAGGATGAGCCGGTCGCCGTACACGACCGACGTGTTGCTCTGCTCCCCACGCGCGACCGACGGAACCAGGTCGTCCTCGCCTCGCAGCGCGCGGAAGGCGCCGGTGGTGACGCCCTGCACGACGCCGGAGCGACCCTTGAGCTTGCGCCGCTGACCGATCACCGACAGCAGCCTCGAGTCGAACGCCGCGTCGTAGGTGGCGTCGTACACGAGCCCGTCCGGTCCGCTGGAGCCACGTGGTCGCAGCCGCAGCATTGCGGCTGCTGGGATCTCACGGAGGACGGACTCGACCGCGTCCCCCTCCGCGAAGGCCAGTGGAAGGACGAACGTGCTGGGCTCGCCGTCGGTGTAGGCCACCTCGACCAGGACGAGGTGGGCCTGGTCATGCCGCGAGGTGCGCGGAACCGGAATCGAGTCGAGCACCGAGACCGTGTGGATGGTCCGGGCCTTGGCGCCGTACCACCGCCGGTGGAGCAGCATCTCCGGCAGCGCAGACTCGAATGCCGAGGCGCCTCGGGACTGCGTGAACAGCGACTCCCACGAACCGCTGAGGGCGATGGAGGGCACGACCGGCCCCTCCTCGCCAGCAGCCGCGGCCTCCTCGGCCGTGGGCTCGAGCTTGAGCCAGTAGAAGGAGTGCGGACCCAGGGTGAGGAAGTAGGGGAGCTCGCCGATCGGCGGGAACGGGGTGTGTCCGAAGAGCTCCATCGGGCTGCGCCCCTGGAACTCCGCGAGGTCCAGTTCAGCGCACTGGACGTAGCGGGACAGGTTGGCCACGACCAGGACGGCCTCGTCCTCGTCGTGACGGACGAACGCGAGCACCTTCGGGTTGTCCGGGTGCAGGAAGGTGATCTCACCGCGCCCGAACACCTGGTGGCGCTGGCGCAGCGTGATGAGCCGGCGCATCCACCACAGCATCGACGTCGGGTTGTTCTGCTGCGAGGCGACATTGATCGACTCGTAGCGGTACTCAGGGTCGATGTTGACGGGCAGGAACAGCTTCTGCGGGTTGGCCTTGGAGAAGCCTGCGTTGCGATCGGCGTTCCACTGCATGGGCGTGCGGACACCGTCGCGGTCGCCCAGGTAGATGTTGTCTCCCATGCCGATCTCGTCGCCGTAGTAGAGCACCGGGGTGCCGGGCAGCGAGAACAGCAGGCCGTGCAGGAGTTCGATCTTGCGCTTGTTGTTGTTGAGCAGGGGTGCCAGCCGGCGGCGGATGCCCAGGTTGATCCGCGCTCGCGGGTCGGACGCGTAGGCGCGGTACATGTAGTCGCGCTCCTCGTCGGTGACCATCTCGAGGGTGAGCTCGTCGTGGTTGCGGAGGAACAGCGCCCACTGCGCGTTCGCCGGGATCTCCGGGGTCTGGTGCAGGATGTCGATGATCGGGTAGCGGTCCTCCATCTGCACTGCCATGTACATGCGCGGCATGACCGGGAAGTTGAAGGCCATGTGGCACTCGTCGCCGTCGCCGAAGTACTCACGGGTGTCCTCGGGCCACTGGTTGGCCTCGGCAAGCAGCATCCGGTTGGTGTACTTGCCGTCCATGTGGGCACGCAGCTTCTTCAGGAAGTCGTGCGTCTCCGGGAGGTTCTCGCCAGTGGTGCCTTCGCGCTCGTACAGGTAGGGGATGGCATCCAGTCGCAGGCCGTCGACTCCCATGTCCATCCAGAAGTCGAGCGCCTTGATCACGGCGTCGTGAACGGCGGGGTTGTCGAAGTTGAGGTCGGGCTGGTGGTGGTAGAAGCGGTGCCAGAAGTAGGCGCCGGCGACCGGGTCCCATGACCAGTTGGACGTCTCGAAGTCCTTGAAGATGATCCGTGCGTCGGAGTACTTCTCAGGCGTATCGCTCCACACGTAGAAGTCGCGCCACTTCGAACCCGGCTTCGCGTGCCGGGACCGCTGGAACCACGGGTGCTGGTCGCTGGTGTGGTTGATCACCAGCTCGGTGATGACCCGGAGACCGCGCCGATGGGCCTCATCGATGAACCGCTTGACGTCGGCGATCGTCCCGTACGAGGGGTTCACCCGGTTGTAGTCGGCGATGTCGTAGCCGTCGTCCCTCAACGGCGATGGGTAGAAGGGCATGACCCACAGGGCGGTGACCCCGAGGTCCTGCAGGTAGTCGAGCTTCTCGGTCAGCCCGCGGAAGTCGCCGATCCCGTCCCCGTCGCTGTCGAAGAACGACTTCACGTGCACCTGGTAGATGACCGCGTTCTGGTACCACAGCGGGTCGTCGTCCAGCACGACCATGCCCTCTCGCTCCGACATAGTCATGCGACCCATGCTGTCGCTCCTCTGCTCCGTTGCCGTCCGGTCAGGTCCGTGCTCCCCGCGCATCGAGGCTATCGACCTCGTGACCAGACGCGGGGGGTCCCCCCGGCAGACGGTTGTCCGTGAGTGGTGCCCGAAGCCTCGACGCGCTAGGAGAAGCTCAGCAGTACTTCCCGTCGACGAGCCGGTGAACGACGCGATGCACCTTCGCGTGGCGCCAGTCGTACCGGGCCGCTTGGTACTCGATTGCGTCATACAGCTCGGGACTGGTGTCGTTCCGCATGTGGTCGGAGCACACGGCGGCCTGCAGCTGCTTGCGTGTCGCGTCGGACGCGAGGCCCATGATGGCCGGCGCCGCCTTCGCGTACGCCGCCTGCACCTTCGCGTTGGCGTCGCCGTTCTTGCACACGGTCGGTCCGACGGTGCCGTCCGCGTACGTGACGTAGCCACATGACGTGGCCTGCGCGGGCGCAGCCGTGACGCCGAGGGCGAGGAGCGAGCAGGACAGGGTGGCGACAGCCATTCGCGTGAGCCTCATCGCGCCAGTCTCGCTTTGGTGCCGCACGGGGTCAATGCTGCGGCGATTCGGACTAGCCCCGGTAGGAGAAGGGGAACACGCGGGGCCCCGCACCGTCGCGTCGCAGGAGCAGCAGCATCTCCTCGGCCTCGGCCAGTGTCGGGACATGGCCCTCCTCCACCTCCCAGCACGCCGTCATCGGCTCGGTGGCGCGCTCGAACCAGTCATGCCGTGACTGGAGCGCGACGCGGTGCTGGTCGTACCCGACGACGAAGGCGCGCAGCGCCTCGAGGTCGGCCCACACGGAGAGGTTCACGATCAGGCCGTCGTCGTCCAGGATCCGCTGCCCCGTGGCACCGGGGCCATCCTCGTCGCGCAGGCGCCAGACGAAGCCAGGCGCTTGCTCGGCCGCCGCGTTGACGTCCGCCAGCTGGGCGAGGAACGGATCCATGCGCGGGTCGTCGAGCGGGAAGCGCGTGCGAGCGATGTTCAGCTGGGCCAGCGGCATCGGCCCATCGTGCCACCTGTCCCCGGAACGCCGACCCCCCGCGGAACCGGCCAGGACCGGTCCGGGTTGCCTCAGGTCCTCGGCAGGGTTGGATGGAGTCATGACCGACCTGACCTTTCAGCCGATCGCCGCCAGCGGAACGTTCACCCTCGCAGAGAGCAGCGATGACCCCATCGCCGTGCGCCGGCTCGGCTTCGGGGCCATGCGGATCACGGGGCAGGGGATCTGGGGCGACCCCCCGGACCGCGCCACCGCCGTTGCCGTCGTCCGACGCGCTGTCGAGCTCGGCGTGGACTTCGTCGACACGGCCGACGCGTACGGGCCTGAGGTCAGCGAGGACATCATCCGCGAGGCCCTGCACCCCTATGACGGGATCCTCGTGGCGACCAAGGGCGGTCTGACGCGGCAGGGACCTGACCAGTGGGAGGCCGTCGGGCGCCCCGAGTACCTGCGCCAGTGCGTCCAGATGTCGCTGCGGCGGCTGGGCGTCGACCGCATCGACCTGTGGCAGCTGCACCGCATCGACACCCATGTACCGGCCGAGGACCAGTTCGGCGAGATCGCGGCGATGCAGAGAGAGGGCCTGATCCGGCACGTCGGCCTCTCCGAGGTCACCGTCGACGACGTGCGACGGGCCCAGGAGTTCTTCGACGTCGTCAGCGTGCAGAACCTCTACAACGTCGGCGACCGCAGTGCGGAGGAGCTGCTTCGGTTCAGCGAGGCCGAGGGAATCGGGTTCATCCCCTGGTTCCCGCTCGGTGGGCGCTCGCTCGTAGCCGTCGACAGCCCGCTGGTGTCCGTCGCGAATCGGGTGGGTGCGACGCCCGGCCAGGTCGCCCTCGCCTGGCTGCTCCGGCACTCCCCCGTCATGCTGCCGATCCCCGGCACGGGGTCGCTGGCGCACCTCGAGGACAACTGCGCAGCGGCGCTGTTCGACCTGGACGACACGACGATGGCGGAACTCGACCTGCTGGTGCCGGGCGACGACTGAGGCGTCAGCGCTCGACGACCCAGACCTTCCGCAGCGGCTCGTCGACGATCCAGGTCGTGGCCGTTCCCGAGTCGAGCACGCCCACGGTGCCGGGGCGCAGTTCGAGCACGCGGCCGTCGTCGAGGAGCACACGACCCGAACCGCTCAGCACGACGAAGACCTCGTCCGTCTCCACGTCCGTTGACGTGCCGACCGGGTGCTCCCAGATGCCGACCTCGAGGGCGTCGGTGCTGGTCAGCATGGTCACGCCAGTGGCGATCGGACCCTCGGGGCACTTCTCCGCTGGGAGGTCGGCGAAGCGCAGGTCGGCGGTCGTCGCATCGAAGGCCTCATTCATGGATGCATCATGGCGCGCGCCGCCCCATCCGGGTGCTAGCACTCGCGGGTACTTGTGTGCCAACGGCGCGGTGTCGCACTCTTGACCCCAACCACGTGCAGCATGTGCAGCACCACGACCTGCGGGAGGTGACCGTGTCCGACGTCCACGTGTCCCCGTTCCTGCACTCCGACTACTCGCTCGCCGGCTTCGTGATCTCCGGCCGCTGGCCGTCGTCGACGCGCGAATGGACGCAGTTCCTCGCTCTGGCGGTGCGCATCGCCGCGCATCCGGGATGCCTGCCGCACACGGCCGTCTTCCGCTCCATCGACGATCTGCCCGACGATCCGCAGCCCGACACCGTGGGGCTGGTCACGTGCGCCGGTCCGGTGATCGGGCGTGACGCCCCGCGTCCGGGCGAGCTGTCGGTGCCGCAGCCGACGGCCCTCTTCGTCCTGCACCCGCCCTCGGAGACGACGCCGTCCACGCCGGAGAGCGCGGGCGCGGCGTCGGGCGCGCTCCTGCTCCCTGGTGTGCCGCACCTCGGGCTCGGCCACCGCGCGAGCTGGGTCGAGGCAGAGGCGGACGGCACGGTGACGCGACTGGTCAGCCGGGTCGGGCTGGACCCGGTCGAGGACGCCGACATCGCGGTGCTCGCCACCCTCTGCGCCGCCTGACCCGACCCCACCCCGGTCACCCCACCACCCCGCCGAGAGGCACGCTGTGGTCGTGAAACCGGGCGGTTTCACGGCCACAGCGTGCCTCTCGGCGGGGTCGGGTCGGGCGGGCGGGGGCTGGTTCGGGGTGGGGTCAGGCGGAGTCGACGATGAGCATCGTCTCGAGAGTGGGGTCGCTGCAGTAGGCCACCCGGCACACCCGGCTGGCCGCGTGGATCGCGTCGATGCTCTCCTGCGTGACCCGCTCCCCCGGCGCCAGCAGCGGCACCCCCGGCGGATACGGGCAGAACTGCTCGGCGCTGACCTCGCCGATCGCCTCGCGCATGGGCACCCGCCGGCGCCCGCGCAGGAAGGCCTCGCGAGGAGTGAGCACGACCTCGGGCTCCACCCGCCACACGGCCAGCGGCGAGGACGGTCGCGCCTCTCCGCGGTGCGACTCGATGAGGGCGGCGAGGAGGTCGGCGAACTCCAGCACCCACTCCGGCTCGTCGGCCACCGTGGTCGTGAACACCAGGGTGTCGTGGTCAGCCGACTCCGGCCCGTGACCGAGCTGCCACAACGCCTCGCCGAGGACGACGCCGTCCGCGCCGGTGCCGGGCAGGATGAGCGTGAGCTTGGCCGGGTCGACGCGGCATCCGGCCACCGCGTCGTCAAGGACGACGAGGCCCCGCACCCGGGCCAGCCGGCGTCGCGCCTCGGCCACCGCCTCGATGATCAGCGCGAGCCGCTCGGCTCCGCCGCGCTCCATCGCGGCGCGGGTCCCGTCGATGGTCGCCAGCAGGGTGCCTGACGGCGACGTCGTCGTCGTGAGGTCGACCCACCGGTCCAGGGTGGACGTGGGGATCAGGTCCCCCCGCATGCTCACGACGGCGGTCTGCGAGTAGCCCAGCAGCGCCTTGTGCACGCTGGTGACCATGAAGTCGGCACCGGCGCGCATCGCCCCGCCTTCGGGGAGGAAGTCCAGGTGCGCGCCCCAGGCCTGGTCGATGATGAGCGGCTCCTTGCGCGGGCGCGTGGCCGCGACGAGGCTCGCCACGTCGGAAACGGTGCCGATGTACGACGGCGAGGTCGCGAAGAAGCCGTTGACCTGGTCCGCGACGGCCGTCAGGCTCGCGGCCTCCATGCCGATCGGCAGGTGGAACTCCGGGTGCAGCCGCGGGTAGATCCACACCGGCCGCGCACCAATGAGGACCAGGCCGGCCTGCGTGCTGCGATGGGATGTTCGGTCGATGGCGATGGGGACGCCCTCGTCGCCGACCGTCGCCAGCGCCGCGATGTTGCCCTGCGACGAGCCGCCGACGAGGAAGCGGCTGTGGTCGGCGCCGACCGACTGGGCCCACAGGGCCTCCGCCTGATCGAGGTACTTGTT
Source organism: Actinomycetes bacterium (assembly GCA_024641635.1). Taxonomy (GTDB): domain Bacteria; phylum Actinomycetota; class Actinomycetes; order S36-B12; family S36-B12; genus UBA10649. The sequence continues at coordinate 8,761 of JAHECS010000002.1, forward strand.
GCTGTAGGCGTTGTCATCAACGCCGCCCTGCAGCGGAACGTCGTCGCGGACCAGGTCGCCCACGAGGTCGTAGGACCAACCAGCCGCGCCCTCGGCGTACCGCATCTTGTGCCCGGGCACCTGCATGGGACGTCGTCGAGCGGCAAGGGCGCGGCGCCATGCGTCGACCAGCGGAGTGCGGGACATGGCGTCCTCCGGGTGGTTGGGTGGGGCAGGTGCCCCCACCGCGCATCCTGTCGCATGACGGCCTCCCGTCGCACTCCATGGACGAGCTGGCAGCCGGCTCGTCGTTGAGGGTTGTCCTGGCCCCCAACGCCTTCAAGGGCACGCTCAGCCCCGCGGCGGCCGCAGCGGCGATGGCGGAGGGCACTCGACGGTCCCTGCCCGCCGCCTCGCTCACCCTGCTCCCCATCGCCGACGGCGGCGACGGCTCGGTGGACGCCTTCGTGGCCGCCGGCTTCGACGCGATCGAGGTGTCCGCACGCGGCCCCCTCGGCGAACCGTCCCGCACCGTCGTCGCCGTCCGTGACGGAGGGGCCGTCGTCGAGCTGGCCCGCACCTGCGGGATGGCCCGGCTGCCCGCGGCGGTGCCCGCCCCGATGGCCACGAGCACCCTCGGCGTCGGCGACGCCATCGGGGCCGTCCTCGACATGGGTTGCCGCGAGATCCTCGTCTGCGTCGGCGGCAGTGCCTCGACGGACGGCGGCGCCGGCGCGCTCGTCGCCCTCGGCGCCCGGCTGCTGGACGAGTCGGGTCATGATGTGCCGCCCAACGGAGCGAACCTGGCCCGCATCGCCTCGCTCGACCTCAGCGACCTGGACCCACGACTCTCGGAGTCCCGCATCACGGTCGCGGTCGACGTCGAGAGCCCGCTGGTCGGCGAACTCGGCGCGGCGATGGTCTTCGCGCCCCAGAAGGGGGCCGCCCCAGACGAGGTTGCGCTCCTCGACGCGGGACTTCGCTCCTGGGCCCGCCTGCTCGCCGCGGAGACCGGGATCGACACGTCCGCGCTCGCGGGCGCGGGTGCGGCAGGCGGGACTCCGGCCGCGCTCGTGGCGGCCTGCCGGGCGTCAATGTCGCCGGGCGCCGACCTCATCGCCCAGCTGGTCGGACTCGATGAGGCCATCGAGGGAGCGGACCTCGTCATCACGGGCGAGGGACGGCTCGACGAGCAGAGCGCCCTCGGCAAGGGAGCGTTCGCGGTCGCGACCCGCGCGGTCACGGCCGGCGTGCCCGTGCTCGCCGTGTGCGGGAGCATCGGGCTCGACGCCGCCACGCTGGGCGAACTTGGCCTCGCGGGCTGGGCCTCGTGCGGGCCACCCGACGCCGAGGGGGCGGCCGACCGACTCGCGGCCGCGACGGAGACCGCCGTCCGCGACTGGGCCTCCGGCTAGCCCTGCTCGGTGCGCAGCGCCTGATCGCGCAGGTCCAGCTCGTGCAGGATCGGGCGGACGAGGGCGTCCGGAACGCCCTCCTCGTCACGCATGCGGATGAGCTCCTCCTGCTCGGCGCGGACCATGGCGCGGGCGGCGCTGATGAGCTGATGCATGGCGATCTCCTGGGTCTCGGAGACCGACTCGGGGTTCGCGGACGCGTCGATCCGACGCTCCGCGTCTGCGCGGAGTCGATCGGAGACCTCCGGCGCCAGCGGAATCCCGCCGTCTGATGCCTCGACCTCGATGTCGGTGAGACGGTCGAGGGCCGCGCGGGCAAGCCGCGCGTCGACCCTACGCAACAGGTTCTCGTCGTCGTCGGTTCCCACGCGCAGCGCCCGCGCCAGCGGACCGAGGGTCAACGACAGGAACAGGGTGATGACGATGATGCAGAACGCGGTGCCGAGGATCAGGTCGCGGTAGGGCACGAGCTCCCCGTCCACGAAGGTGAGCGGGATCGAGAACGCCGCCATCCCGGACACCGGGCCGCGAGCACCGGCCCAGCCGAGGATCGCCGCTCCTTGGTACGCCCGCCGCCCGCTTCCGGACTGATGGGTGGCCCGCGACGCCCCCATCATCCCGAAGACGAAGATGACGCGAGTCACGATGAGGGTGACGAGGACGACGGGCACGAGCACCAGCAGGTTGCGGCGGTCGTCGAGGTTGAGTCGCCCGAGGACGTCGGGAATCTCCATGCCGACGAGGAAGAAGGCCAGCGCCTGCAGGACGAACGTGATGTGCCGCCACACGGTGACGCTCTGCAGGCGACCGGTGTGCCCCGGATCCGAGTTCTGCGTGTGCGCAATGACGAGCCCGGCCACCACGACGGCGAGGATGCCGGACCCCTGGAACTCCTCCGCCAGGAGATAGAGGGCGAAGGGCGCAACGAGCACGAGGGCGTTGGCCGGAACGAGGTCCTTGCTCCGGCGCAGTACCCACGAGAGCAGTGCACCGCCGGCCGCACCGACACCCACGCCGACGACGACCGCCAGCGTGAACACCCGGGTGACCTCGCCCAGGGTGAGTGCTCCCGCGGCCGCGGCGACCAGCGCCACCCTGAGAGCGGTGAGGCCCGTGCCGTCGTTGACCAGGCTCTCGCCCTCGAGGATCGACACCAGCCGACGCGGCAGTCCCGCTCGGCGTGCGACGGCACTGACCGCCACCGCGTCCGTGGGCGCGAGGACGGCGCCGAGCGCCATCGCCATGGCCACCGGCATCGCCACGAAGGCCAGGGTGGCGAAGCCGACACCGAGGGTCGTCGCGACGACGAGGCCGATGGCCAAGGCGAGCACCGGCCTGCTCACCTTGCGCAGGTCCAGGTAGGACGAGCCGAGCGCTTCGCCGAACACGAGGGGGGCGAGAACGACGATGAGGATCACCTCGGGGTCGGGCGGGGCGGTTGGCCCGACCGGCAGTGCTCCGACGATCGCGCCGGCGACGAGCAGCGGGATCGCCATCCCCCAGCCGCGCTGCCGGACGAAGACGCCGATGGCGACCGCGAACGTGGCCGCGGCGGCCAGCGTGACGAAGGTCTCGTTCATCGCACGGCAGCCTACGTGGCTCGGGCGTCGCGGTCAGACGACCTGGAAGGACCTCTTGGCGAGCCCGTAGAAGTAGCCGTCGATGGTCGTCGAGACGGGCGCTCCGGGGTCGCCAGCCACGCCCAGGGTGACGAAGATCGGCACGAAGTGCTCGACGCTGGGGTGGGCGTAGGGCATCCCCGGGGCCTCGGTGCGATACCTGGCCAGCGTGTCGACGTCGCCTCGGTCCAGCGCCTCCGATGCCCAGAGGTCGAAGTCGCGGCTCCAGCCGGGAGGCGCGGCGTCCGTGCTCCAGTCGCGAAGGTAGGGCAGGCCATGCGTGAGGAAGCCGGACCCGACGACGAGGACGCCCTGATCTCGCAGCGGGCGGAGGCGGCGGCCGAGATCGAGCAGCCGCTGGGGATCGAGGGTCGGCAGCGACAGCTGCAGAACGGGGATGTCCGCCTCCGGGTACATCACCTTGAGCGGCACCCAGGCGCCGTGGTCAAGACCACGGCTGGCGTGTCGGTGCACGTCCTTCCCATCCGGGAAGAGCGACGTGACGAGGTCGGCGAGCGCGGACGCGTCCGGCGTGGGATAGGTCATCGCGTAGTACTTGGGGGGGAATCCGCCGAAGTCGTAGACCAGGGGCGTGGCCGCCGCCGCAGCCGACAGGCTGATCGGCGCGGCCTCCCAGTGCGCGGACACGATGAGGATCGCGCGAGGCCGGGGCAGAGCTGCGGCCCAGGTGGCGAGCTGACCGGTCCAGAGCCGGTCGTCGAGCAAGGGCGGCGCGCCATGCCCCAGGTACAGGGCAGGCATCGGTCCGTCCGATGGGAGCCATTCGCGCATGGCTCCAGTGTGCGTCTTTTTAGTTGAAGCGTCAAATATCTGCACTAGAGCGTCCCGACTGGCGGCACACGCGGGTTTCCGCCACCCTGTCGGCATGAATCTCGGGACCGAAGGCAGAAGCGACGCACGTCGCACGTCGACTGGACGCAAGGCCGTGTGGCTGGCGATCGCCGTGGCAGTGGGCTGGCTGCTGATCGGCGGCGTCGTCGGCCCTCTCAGCGGTCAGTTGAGCGAGGTCCAGACCAACGACAACGCCTCCTTCCTCCCCGCTTCGGCGGAAAGCACGCTCGTCGCCGACGAGCAGGCTGCCTTCGCCGAGCAGCAGTCCTTCCCCGGGCTCGTCGTCGTCACCAGGCCGGACGGTGCGGCGCTCACCCCGGAGGACATGGCGGCGGCGGCCGCCTTCGCCGAGGCCATCCCGTCGCTCGCCGTGGGCACTGACGGCACGGTGGCCGACTACCTGGCGCCGGCGCCGGTCGTGCCGATCCCCTCCGACGACGGGAAGGCCGTGCTCATCGCCGTCCCGCTGGATGGGGACAAGGCCCAGGAGACGATCGATGGCGAGCTCTCCCTGTCGGTCATCACGGAGTCGCTGCGAGCCGCGGCCGAGGACGTACCCAGTCTCGAGATCAACGTCACCGGCCCCGTCGGAATCCTCACCGACCTGATCTCCGTCTTCGGGGCCATCGACACGACCCTGCTGGGCGCCACCGCACTGATCGTGGCGATCATCCTGATCTTCGTCTACCGCAGCCCGTTCCTCTGGCTCGTCCCGCTCGTCGCGGCGGGCATGGCCCTGTCCGTCGCGAGCGCCATCGTCTACGTCCTGGCCAAGAACGAGGTCCTCGTCCTCAACGGCCAGAGCCAGGGCATCCTCACGGTCCTCGTGTTCGGAGCGGGCACGGACTACGCCCTGCTCATGGTGGCGAGATATCGAGAAGAGCTCCACAACCATGCGGTTCACACGGATGCGATGAAGGCCGCCTGGCGCGGCACCGTCGAGCCGATCCTCGCGAGCGCCGCGACCGTCATCATCGGCCTGCTCTGCCTGCTCCTGAGCGAGCTGAACTCCAATCGCTCGCTCGGCCCGGTCGGCGCTGCCGGCATTGTCGGCGCCCTCGTCGTCATGCTGACGTTCCTGCCCGCCCTGCTCGTCATCCCCAGCATCGTCCTGCCGATCCTGGCCTTCCTCGTCCCGACCGTCATCGGTCTCGGCCTCAGCCTGATCACCGACCTGTCGGTCGGACCCTTCGCCGCGATGGGCGGACTGCTCGCAGCCGTGACCATCGTCGGCTGGGTGGTCTTCGGCATCATGCGGATCCGGAAGCCCGAGTGGGGTCCGTTCTCCCGGCAGAAGTTCCCGCCCGGCCGGTGGGCCTTCTGGCCCAAGGTCCCGCGCGAGGGCGAGACCGACGAACGGCTGTCCGGCATCTGGTCGCGCCTGGCCGGCAGCATCGGCCGCCGACCACGTTCGACCTGGATCGTGACCACCCTGGTCATGCTCATCCTCGCGGGCTTCACCGTCACGCTGAAGGCGGACGGCATCACCACGACCGAGGCCTTCGTCGAGCGGACCGATTCCGTCGTCGGCCAGGAGAAGCTGGCCGAGCACTTCCCCGGCGGCCTCGGAACGCCGGCCATCATCATCGCCAACGAGGAAGGGCTGGACGCGGTGACCGCGGCAGCCGCGGCCACACCGGGTATCGCGTCCGTCGTCCCCTACACCGGAGTTCCCGCCGGCGTCCCCGGTGCGGACCAGGCGCCGGTCAAGGTCGTCGACGGGCGTGTCCAGCTGCAGGCCACGCTCACGGCCGCGGCCGACAGTCCCGAGGCCATCGACGCAGTCAGCGCCCTGCGCGACAACGTCCACGCGGTCGAGGGCGCCGATGCCCTCGTCGGCGGGCAGACGGCTTCTCAGCTCGACGTCGACGAAGCCTCGCTCCACGACCGCAACCTGATCATCCCGGTGGTCCTCGTCGTCGTGTTCCTCGTCCTCATGCTGCTGCTGCGCTCGATCGCTGCGCCACTGGTGCTCATGGGAACCGTCGTGCTCTCGTTCTTCGCGACCCTGGGCGTCTGTGCCATCGCGTTCAACCACATCTTCGGGTACGCCGGCGCCGACACGTCCTTCCCGCTGTTCGCCTTCGTGTTCCTCGTCGCGCTAGGCGTGGACTACAACATCTTCCTCATGACCCGGGTTCGAGAGGAGTCCATCAAGCTCGGCACGCGGCCCGGCATCCTCAAGGGGCTGACCGTCACCGGCGGCGTCATCACGAGCGCCGGCATCGTGCTCGCCGCCACCTTCCTCGTGCTCGGGGTCCTCCCGCTCGTGTTCCTGCGCGAGATCGGCTTCGCGGTGGCGATCGGCGTCCTCATCGACACGTTCATCATCCGTTCGACCCTCGTGCCCGCGCTGTCGTACGACATCGGCAAGAAGATCTGGTGGCCCAGCCGGCTGGCCAAGGCCGACGCACCCGACTGACCGTCAGGCGGCCTGGCCGTCACCCTGCTGGCTCGGCGGGGCGAAGATGACGTCGACCCGGTCCTGAAGGTCGAACAGCGGGGCCGGGGGGACGGCATCGCGCACGACGCCCTCGGCCGCCTCGAACGTGCTGTTCACCTCGTCCTGCGTGCGCGCGATCTCCGTCGGGTCGTCCGCAGCGCGGCCGAGGTAGGCCTGCCACGCCCGGTTGTGCGCGAGGTAGGCCTCCTGGGCATCGCCGATCTCCTGGTGCCAGATCAGCCAGCGCACGGCCGCAACCTGCTCACCGGCGGCGGCGATCTGGTCGCGCCCCTGGGCTGCCGCGGCACGCAGCGCCGCGTCAAGGGCATCCTGCTCGGACGCACTGAGCTGCTCGTTGCCCCGATAGGCCTCGATGATGCCGGCCACGTTGTCCTGCACCTCCCCCATCGCGGCCTCGGACGCCTCGATGCGCGTGACGAGGGAGTTCATCTCCGAGTTGCGCGCCGCCCAGTCGCCCGCGACGGCGCCGAAGGCGACCAGCACGATGAGGAAGGTCGCAAGGCCGAGCATGATCGGCAGCCAGCGTCGTGGCGTGCGTGGAGCTGGGGGGGACGGTGCGGTCACGACACCACCGGCGTCGATGTACTCGAGGGGCTGCGTCACCCGAACATTGTCCCTCACCCCGGCGTCGGGCACGCATTCCCTTCCCTGCCGCCACGGCAATTGGCTAGGTTTGTCCCTCGTGACGGCACTCCAGCCTGAGGCGGCGTGGCAATCGCGCTACCGCGATCTGCAGGAGACGCTTCTCGCGCAGTACCGGTCCATCCCGGTCGGCTCGCCCGTCCGGCTCGCCAAGCGCACATCGAACCTGTTCCGGCCTCGCGATGCGGTGAGTACCCCCGGCCTCGACGTCGCCGCCTTCGACGGCGTCCTGCATGTCGACCCCGAGACGCGCACCGCCGAGGTCCTGGGCATGACCACGTACGAGCACCTCGTGGACGCGACGCTGCCCTTCGGCCTCATGCCCCTGTGCGTGCCGCAGCTGCGCACGATCACGCTCGGCGGCGCTGTGACCGGCCTAGGCATCGAGAGCGCCAGCTTCCGCAACGGCACGCCGCACGAGTCCGTGATGGAGATGGACATCCTCACCGGGGACGGCGAGATCGTGACGGTCACGGGGGCCGCGGACGACCCCCATCGGGACCTGTTCTACGGATTCCCCAACTCCTACGGATCCCTCGGCTACGCCCTGCGCCTGAGGATCGAGCTCGAGCCGGTGAGGCCCTTCGTCCTGCTCCGCCACGTGCGCTTCTCGACCGCGAAGGCGATGGCGGACGCACTCGCCGAGATCGCCGGCGCGCGGAGCTACGAGGGCCGACGCGTCGACTTCCTCGACGGAACCGTCTTCTCCGCCGACGAGCAGTACCTGAGCATCGGCACGATGGTCGACGAGCTCCCGGCCGGCATGGGCCCCAGCGACTACACCGGGATGGGCATCTACTACCGCTCGATCCAGTCCCGCACGCTCGACGCACTGACCGTCCACGACTACCTGTGGCGGTGGGACACCGACTGGTTCTGGTGCTCCCGTGCGTTCGGCGCGCAGAACCCGGCGATCCGTCGGCTCTGGCCGAAGTCCCGGCTCCGCAGCGACGTGTACTGGAAGCTTGTCGCCGTCGAGCGGCGGCACGACCTGTCGAACCGGGTCGCCCGCCGTCGCAGTCGGCCGGTCCGCGAGGCGGTCGTCCAGGACATCGAGGTGCCGGTGGACCGACTCGCCGAGTTCCTCGACTTCTTCCACAGCGAGGTGGGCATCGAGCCGATCTGGGTCTGCCCCCTCAGGCAGCGCGATCGCGGGGCCCGATGGCCGCTCTACGAGTTCGACCCGGACGTGCTCTACGTCAACGTCGGCTTCTGGTCGACCGTGCCGCTGCCTGAGGGGACCGACCCGTCCGAGGGAGTCGTCAACCGCCGGATCGAGGAGGTCGTCACGAAGCTCGACGGCCGGAAGTCCTTGTACTCCACCGCCTTCTACGATCGGGAGACGTTCTGGTCGATCTACGGCGGCGACGACTACGCCCGCCTCAAGGACGCCTACGATCCGAGGCGGCGGCTGCGTGGCTTGTACGAGAAAGTGGTCGAACGGCAGTGAGGAGTCTCAACGATGCGATTGGCTGATGCGTTCTCCATCATCGTCCCCGCGGAGCGAGGTGTGGGCTTCCGCGCCTACGACGGGTCGACCGCCGGGCCGGTCAATGCCGACGTCATGCTCGAGATCCGCAGCCCGCGGGCCGTGCAGTACCTCGCCAGCGCACCCTCCCAGCTCGGCCTCGCACGGGCCTACGTGACGGGCGACCTCGAGATCATCGGCGATGCCTACACCGCCCTGAGCCGCCTCTACCCGGTCGACTGGATGCAGGTGTCCTGGAGCGACCGCCTCAGGCTCTTCCGCGAGTTCGCCCCGAAGGCGATCCACCGGCCCGCACCGCCGCCTCAGGAGCGCACCCTCAACGGGCGTCGTCACTCCAAGAACCGCGACGCGGAGGCCATCCACCACCACTACGACGTCAGCAACCGCTTCTACTCGTGGGTGCTCGGCCCGTCGATGGCCTACACGTGCGCCGTGTTCCCTTCTCCTGACGCCTCGCTCGAGACGGCCCAGGAGGAGAAGTTCGACCTCGTCTGCCGCAAGCTCGGCCTCGAGCCCGGCATGCGTCTGCTCGACGTCGGCTGCGGCTGGGGCGGCATGGTCATGCACGCCGTCAAGCACTACGGGGTGAAGGCCATCGGCGTCACCCTGTCGGAGCAGCAGGCGCTGTACGGCCAGGAGTCGATCGAGCAGGCCGGCCTGACCGGGCAGGCGGAGATCCGGTTCAGTGACTACCGCAACGTCGCCGAGTCCGGCTTCGACGCGGTGTCGTCGATCGGTCTCACCGAGCACATCGGGCGGGCTAACTACCCGTCGTACTTCTCGTTCCTCTACGGCAAGCTGCGCCCCGAGGGCCGCCTCCTCAACCACACGATCACGCGCCCGAGCGACGACTGGGTGAGCCATTTCCGCAAGTCGTTCATCAACAGGTACGTCTTCCCCGACGGCGAGCTGTCCGGTCCGAGCCAGGTCATGACGGCGTTGAACTCGGCCGGGTTCGAGGTCAGGCACGAGGAGAACCTGCGCGAGCACTACGCACTGACCCTCAAGCACTGGTGCGAGAACCTCGAGGACCACTGGGAGGAGGCGGTCGCCGAGGCCGGGCTGGGGACGGCCCGCGTCTGGCGTCTGTACATGGCGGCGTCCCGCCTCGGATTCGACATCAACACCATCCAGCTGCACCAGATGCTGGGCGTTAAGCTCGGTCCCGGCGGGTCGTCGGGCATGCCCCTCCGCCCGGGATTCGACAGAATCCCCATGCACGCATAGGTAATTGCTTCCAGTGAGGTAGATTCCTCCCACGTGAAGGTCACCGAGGGGGGCACCATGTGGAAGCGTCTGAGCGCCGTCATTGGCGTGGTGGGTCTCGTGGCGGCGCCACTGTGGGCGCTCACCTCCGCCCAGGCGGCCGTGCGGGCAGCCAGCGTCCCGGTGGCCTGCGCCAACGTCGTCTCGAGCACCACCGTCTACGTGGGTGATGTCGTGTCCTTCGGGCCGCCTCCCGGCGGGTGCACGGTGGTGAGCAACTCGTCCACGCCGCCGCTTGACCGGGTGGGCGACGCGTCGTTCGTCGCCTACGCCACGGGCTCGGGCTCGATCCTCGAACTCCTCACCGACGGCACCAACAGCTACCTCAACCAGGTCAACGTCACGGTCCTGCCCAAGCCGACGCCGACGCCGACCCCGACGAGTTCATCCAGCGGGAGTGCGAGCACGTCGCCGGCCGGGAGCGCCACGCCGAGCGGGTCGCCCAGTGTCGACCCCTTCGCCCCGGAGCCGATCACTCCGACCACCGCATCGAGCACGTCACCCAAGAAGTGGCAGAAGCTGACCACGTCAGACATCACGTTCAGCACGGCTCCCGGCAAGAACCAGCTCTGGGTGCAGGACAAGGATGGGAACCCGCTGCAACTGCTTTCGATGACCGACGATTCGGGCCTGCTCAGGGTCGTCGACGATGGCATCAACTACAGCACGCGGCCGGCCAACTGGCAGCGGCTCGGGTACGGCGACCTGTGCTGGTCCTACACCGGCTACGAGAACGCCACCGGGATGATCCTGCCGACGCCAACCCCGCCCTTCCGAACCGCTAACGCTGACTGGCGTTTGAGCGCAGCCATCCTCGGCACCGCGACGGGCAATGCTGTCTTCCGCACCCCAACTCCGGGTGACACCGTGGATGCAGGTGGCCGCAACATCGACACCGTCACGATCTGCGCCATCGCTACTGGCAACTCAGATCGATCCAAGTCGCTCGCAATGCCCGCCGGCAAGGGCGGCGGCACCGGGAACTGGTGCCACGTCCCACCGGGCCAAGGCCCAAACGGTGCCGGATTCCTAGTGGCCAACGGCACCGGAGCGGGCCATGCTAAGCACCCCTATGACTATCCGGCCAGCGCGTACGGCGGCTCCTGCTCTCGCGGCCTCCCTACGGTGACAAGGCCCACGCAAGGTGCGACTACCAGCGGAACAACCCCGGTTAGTACCCCGAACCCGCTCGTGACGTACTGCCGGGCCACCGGCAACGCGGTGAACCCGTACGTCACCGATCAGGCCCGACTCAGCGACCTGCCCAAGAACGCAAACCCGTGGGTGTTCCCGACGGCCGGCTGGGGTGACGTGATCGCGTCGCGCCCATCCGATCCCGCGTACCCGGGCCTGAATTACAGCTCGTACGGCCAAGCGCTCCTCGCCAACAACTGCAGCGTGCCGGTCTACTCCTCGGAGCAAAGCGGCTCAGTACCGATCCAGTACTGCCTGGACGGGCAGGACTTCTCAGGCACCCATCTGGCCTCCGCCAAGGCCACCAGCAACGTGTCGCAGGCCGACGCAGATGCGAAGGCCCAGGCCGCGGCTCAGACACAGGCCGAGCAGGACAAGGCAAGTGGCGCGGCTCTGCCCGGCGGCGCCACCCCCGGGCAGTGCCCGCTCTCCCCCCCGGTGATCATCATCACGCCCAACCCGCCCGTGACCATCACCGGCACAAATCAGCTCACAACCGCCCTTGAACCGCCGAGGATCCTCACGGGCTGCGGAACGACCTCCACGCCCGTCTACCCATGGCCGCCCGCCGTTCCCGTGCCGCTGTTCGACAACTGCGTCCCGACCCCGACTGATACCCCGACGCCGCCGGCAATTCCTCAGGCGATCCCACTCCTCGTCCCACCGCTGTTGGCCCCGGCTGGGGGCAATCCGGTGATCGTGGTTCCTGCCAAGGTCAGGCCGACGGGCACGGCCACCCCGACGGACACGGCCACCCCGACGGACACGGCCACCCCGACGGACACGGCCACCCCGACGGACACGGCCACCCCTACACCGACGGCCACGGCCACGGCCACGGCCACCCCTACACCGACGGCCACGGCCACCGCGACGGCCACCCCGACGGCCACGGCCACCGCGACGGCCACCCCGACGGACACGGCCACCCCGACACCGACGGCCACCCCGACACCGACGGCCACCCCGACACCGACGGCCACTGCGGCACCCGGGACGGGCACAGTCACCCTTGTGCTGACCAACGGGCCGTCGACCGTCACCTACACGACGACGACCGACAAGCTCCTCACCGTGGCGGTGCCGACTTCGAGCACGACGAAGCCGACCGCGACGAAGCCGACCAAGCCCACCAGGCCGTCAAGCATCCCGGCCGGCCGCTCCCGCGGGGCGGTCTCGCCGACCGGCTGACGAAACGGACTACTCCGGGGTGAGGGTGAAGTCGAAGTCGCAGACCCGCACCCCATCGGGGCCTGGGACGAAGTCGGCCATGAGCGACTCCTTCACCCCGAACACGGTGTCGGAGTCGAGGTAGTCGCTCTCGCGATCGAACACGTGCGTCGTCAACGGCGAGAAGCCGTCGGCCGACACCTTGGCGTGGATGTGCGCGGCGCGCCACTCATGCCGTCCGGTGTCCCTCAGCAGATGACCGACCGGCCCGTCGTTCGGGATGGGGTACGGCACCGGACGGACGGTGCGGACCTCGTAGCGGCCCTGCTCGTCGGTCCGGAACCGACCACGGAGGTTCGTCGCCGGCTGGATACCGGGCTGCTGCACCGCGTAGAAGCCGGTGGCGGCGTTGTGCCAGATGTCCACCACCGCGCCGGAGATCGGGCGGCCCTCCTGGTCCCGGACGGTCCCTCGCAGCACCGTCGCCTGACCCCCGTCGTCGTACTCCACGATCGAGTCGCCGTTCTCGCGCCACGGGGATTCGGGCACGTAGAAGGGCCCCAGGATCGTCGGCTCGGTGGCCAGTGACTCGACGTCAGAGTGGTTGATCAGGTCGACGAGCGACGAGAGGCCCAGGGTGTCGGACAGCAGGATGAACTCCTGACGCACGTCGTCGCACATGTGACCGGTGTCGGTCAGGAAGCGGATCCCCGTGAGCCACTCGTCGTCGGTGAGGCGCACCTCCTTGGCGAACTCATGCAGATGACGCACGAGGGCCTGCATGACCTCCCGTAGCCGTGGATCGGCCGTCGCGTCCAGCCGCCGGACGACCTCGTCGGTCAGCTCGTCCTCGGTCATGTGCTCGTGGGTCACGTCGGCTCCTTCGGGTCGGGCTCACCGTCGGCGTGGTCCGGCGACGGTGGGTGCAGGGCGAAGCGTTCCAGTGGGCTGACCAGCCGGTAGCCGACCGGGAAGAGCCTGATGCGCCCGTTGCCGGAGATCAGTCCCCAGATGCCACGTGGGAGGAACAGCGTGATGACGATGGCGAGGACGCCGATGATGACGAGGTACCACGTGCCCAGGTCCGACAGCCACTGCTGCAGTCCGAAGAACACGATGGCGCCGACGATCGGCCCCTCGATGCTCCCCAGGCCCCCGATGACGACCATGAAGATCATGAAGGCGGACAGGTTCACCGAGTAGATCGATTCGGGCGTTATGCGCAGCGTGTTGGCGGCGATCATCCCTCCGGCCAGGGCGCACCCCATCGCCGAGATGACGAACACGAACCTCTTCGACCGCGTGACCCGCACGCCCAGCGAGGAGGCGGCCACCGAGTCGTCGCGGATCGCGGTGAACCCCAGGCCCAGGCGCGACCGCATGACGAAGTAGGTGACGCCCACCGCCAGGACGACGGCGATGAGGGACAGCCAGTACACGTAGGCGATGCGGCGCCCCGGGGAGAGCTCGGTCAGGGAGGTCAGGGACAGGCCTGAGCCCGCCCCCAGCGCGTCGATCTGCATGGTGATCTGCTTGACGACCTCGGCGATGACCCACGTGCCGATCGCGAAGTAGCCGCCGACCAGGCGGAAGGCGAGGAACGAGATCGGGATGGACAGCAGTCCGGCGATGACGACCGCGAGGGGCACGGCGACGAAGGGATCCAGCCCGATCGTGTCGGCGAGGTAGACCAGCCCGTAGGCGCCGATTCCCACATACGCCTGCTGCCCGACCGACACCATGCCGCCGTACCCGGCGAGCAGGTTCCACATGGTGGCGAGCACGATGAGCGAGAACAGGGTCACGAGTTGCTGCTGCGTCCCGCGCTCGACCAGGTAGGGCGCCGCCGCGAGCACGAGGAGCACCGGGATGGCGATCCCGAGACCTGCCCACGAGGACTTCGTCGCCCGCTTGACCTTGACGTGCTGCGTCACGGTCGCATGTGCCGTGGTCATGTCGTCACCGCCTTCGGCAGGAGCCCCTGTGGTCGGAAGGCAAGGATGGCGAGGAACACCAGGTTGCCGATCAGCAGTCCGTAGGCCGGGTTGATCTGGTTCCCGACCGCCTGCGCGACGCCCAGCACGATGCCTCCGACGAGCGTCCCCCACAGCGATCCGAGGCCGCCGATGATGACGGCCTCGAAGGCGAAGATGAGCACGAGGTCGCCGTAGGTGGGACTGAACTGGGTCTTCATGCCGATGAACATGCCGGCCAGCCCGACCGTCGCCAGCGCGAGCGCCGTCGACAGGGCGTACACCTGCCGGTTGTCGATGCCCATGAGCTTGACCGTGTCGGGATCGTCGCTGGCCGCCCGCATGGCGCGACCGAGGGGCGCCGTGTTGAGGAAGATCTGCACCCCCGCGATGACGAGCACGCCCACGACGAAGGTGACGATCGGGAACACCCCGATGTAGATGTCCTCCGAGATCTGGATGCTGTTCGTGCCGAGGGAGCCGATCTGGATGCTTCGGGTGTCGGCGGTGAAGAACTCCTGCAGGAGCTGGGTCAGCACGACGGCGAGGCCGAACGCGACGAGCAGCGGTGCCAGTCCGCCCTTGCTCAGTGCGCGGTTGAACAGCCCCCACTGGAGCACGTAGCCGATGAGCGCCATCACGGGCACGACGATGAGCACGGCCAGGAACCAGGGAACGTCGAACGAGTCCACCATCACGTACCCGAGGTAGGCGGCCAGAACCGCGAGCACGCCATGCGCCAGGTTCACGATCCGCATGACGCCGAACATCAGCGACAGACCGGCCGCGAGGAGCGCGTAGAGGCCACCGAGGAGCACCCCCTGGATGACCGCATTGAGCCACTGCATGGAATCTCCCTAGATACCGAAGTAGGCCGATGCGACCTGGTCGCGGGTGAGCGTGGACGGGGCTCCCTCGAGGACGGTCCGTCCCTCGAGAAGGCACTGGACACGGTCGGCGACGCGCATGGACTGGTTGACGTCCTGCTCGACCACCAGCACCGTCGTGCCCTGCGAGGTGATGGTCGGCAGCGCGGCGTAGATCTGCTCCACCACGACTGGCGCCAGGCCGAGCGAGACCTCGTCGAGGAGCAGCAGCCGAGGGTTGCTCATCAGCGCGCGGCCGATCGCAGCGGCCTGCTGCTCACCACCGGACAGGTTCACGCCGAGTCGATCCCGTCGGTCGGCGACGAGGGGGAAGGCTTCGTAGACCGACGCCAGGTTCCACGGGCCCTTGCGCTTGGTGTGGGCACCGACCTTGAGGTTCTCCTCGACGGTCAGGCTGCGGAAGATGCGGCGGCCCTCCGGAGTGAGGGCGATTCCCAGGGGCACCCGCTTGTGCGCCGGCATGCGCGCGATGCTCGTGCCGTCGAACTGGATGTCCCCGGCCGTGGGGGTGAGCAGTCCGGAGATGGTCTTCAGCAGGGTGGACTTGCCGGCTCCGTTGGCCCCGATGACCGCGAGCGTCTCGCCCTCGTTGAGGTGCAGGTCGAGCCCGTAGATCGCCTGGAAGTCCCCGTAGTGGACGTCGAGGTCGGTGATGCTCAGCAGGCTCACGACGCCTCGCCCATGTCGAACGTGGATCCGAGGTACACCTCGATGACCTCGGGGCTCCTCATGACCTCCTGCGGGTCGCCGAGCGCGAGGACCTTCCCGAAGGCGAGGCACATGAGCTCGTCGACGACCGCGAGGAGCGCGTGCACGATGTGCTCGATCCAGATCACGGTGACGCCCGAGTCGCGCAGGCCCTTGATCATCTCGATCAGCGGCGGCAGCTCCTTCTCCGTCAGGCCGCCGGCGATCTCGTCGAGCAGGATCAGCCGCGGACTCGTCGCCAGGGCGCGGGCGAGTTCGAGCCGCTTGCGGTCGAGCAGGCGCAGCTGGCCCGCAGGCACGTCCGACAGCGGCAGCAGGCCGGTGATCTCCAGCGCCTCGGCGGTCGTGTCGTACCCGGCCTGGCCGTGACTGTCGCCGCCGAACGCCGCCCCGACGTACACGTTCTCGAAGACCGTCATGTCCACGAACGGGCGCGGGATCTGGAACGACCGAGCAATGCCCAGCTCGCTCCGGGCTCCCGGGGAGATCTTGGTGATGTCCTTGCCGTCGAAGACGATCGCTCCCGCGTCGGCCGGAAGCACGCCGGTGATGAGGGACAGCAGGGTCGACTTCCCCGCCCCGTTCGGGCCCACGATCCCGAGGGCCGAGCCCTCCTCGACGGTGAACGACACGTCCTCAGCCGTGATGACCTTGCCGAACCGCTTCGACAGGCCCGCCACCTCAAGGATGGGCGCCATTCTTCCTCCTGCGGGGTGCATGGTGGGGGCGGCCCGAGGGCCGCCCCCACCGTAGGGGCACGGCTAGCTGAGAGGCTCGACCTTTCCGCCAAGCGGAACCTCCGGAGCCAGCGAGTTGGACACGATGACGATCTCCCACGGGAACTCGCCACCGTCCGTCATCCGCCACTGGCCGCCCGTGAGCGGTGTCTTGGAGACGTTCGGCACCGGACCGGAGGTCCAGTCGAGCGGCCCGACGACCGTGTCGACCTTGAGGGTCGCCAACGCCGCCGACACGGCCTCCTTGTCGGGGCCACCGGCCGCGATCACCACGGCCTGCATGACCTCGAACAGCGCCTCGGAGAAGCCGATCGGCTGCGTCCACTGCTTGCCCGTGGCATCGGTGTAGCCCTGGGCGAGCTCGGCAGCTGACTGGCCGGTGAGGCTCGAGGAGAACGGGTAGTTCGGCGTCCACCAGACCTCGGATCCGAGGTTCTGGCCGATGTCGCCGAGTGCCTCCATGGATGCCGGGAAGAGCAGCGCCTTGCCGATGGTCGCGATCTTCGGGTTGAAGCCCTGCTGCTTGGCCTGCTTCCAGAAGGTGGTGAAGTCCGGCGGGATCGGGACGCCGGTGAGGATCTCGTCACCGCTCTTCTTGTACGCCGAGATCTGCGCCGAGAAGTCCTGGGTGCCGTTCGGGTACAGGCCGGGGTCGTTGACCGTGTAGCCCTGCTCCTTGGTCAGATCCGGGAACGCACCGCTCCAGGCCTGGCCGTCCGGGTCGTTCGGGAACAGTCCGGCCACCTTCTTGTTGGTGTCGAGCTGACCCCACATGTCCTGGTAGACGGCCGCGACGTCCTCGAGACCCCAGAAGAAGTGGTAGGTGTACTTGAAGGGCACCGGGTTCGCCGGATCCTTCTGACGGCCGAAGAAGTACGGCTGCCAGGGTGCGTCGGAGGTGATGCAGGGGGTGGCGTTGGCCTCGCACTGATCGGCCACGGGGTTCGTGGTGTCGGGCGTGCCGTGGGCCATGACGATGTCGACGCCGTCCTGGTTGATCAGCTCTCCGGCGACCTCGCCGGCCCGCTTGGCGTCGGACTGCGAGTCCTTGAGGACGATCTCCACGTTGTAGCTGGTGCCCCCGGCCTCGATCGGGTTATCGGCGAACCATGCGCCCATGGTGTCGACGATCCACTGGTCCGGCTCGCCGAAGCCCGCGAGCGGTCCGGTCAGCGGCGAGACGAATCCCACCTTGATGGTGCCGCTGGCCGCTGGGGCCTCGCTCCCGCCGGAGGCGGCAGCACTCGGCTGTGCGGCCGCCGAGCTGGCCGCGGAATCCGTCGACCCTTCGTCGAGGTTCCCGCACGCCGTCGCAAGCAGGCCGACGGTGGCAACGGCCGCCACGACCCGCATCGATCGCGCAATCTTCATCTGCACTCCTTCACAGCGGCCCCTGCGGGAACCGCACCCGATCCGACGCCCATCTCGGACGCCGGCTGCCTGCCCAGCGGGCCATGACATTGCTGCCCACTGGTCCTACTTTCTCCCACATTTTGGTCGTTTCGTCCTGCATCGTGGGAGAAATGTGATCGTTTCGTGTCATACCGTTCCCGCCCCGGGACGTTCCCCGGACAGGGCCGCGGCGAGCAGCCCCCGGACGCCCTCGACATCGACGGGACGCGGGTTCGTGGGACGTGCCGACGCGACGATGCCGGCCGCCTCGTCGACGTCCTCTGCTCGGAAGCCGATCTCCGCGAGGGAGGTGGGGGCGTCGATGGCGCGCGCGAGGTCCCACACTCCCTGCGCCGCGTCCGTGCACGGGATCCCGCCCGCGTTCAGCGCCCGGACGATGCCGGCCATCGCCGCCGGCGCGTGCTCGGCGTTGAACGCCGTCGCGTAGGCGATGACCGCCGAGTGCGACGGCGCATGCGGGAGGTCATAGGTGCCGCCCAGGGTGTGGCAGATCTTGTGGTGGACTCCCATCCCCGTCGTCCCGAGGGTCCAGCCGGCGAGCCAGGCTCCGTAGAGGGCGTCGCCACGGGCGACCAGGTCGGTCGGGTCCGCGACGACCCGCGGCAGGGAGCTGGCCAGCGCGCGAACCCCCTCCTCCGCCTGGAGGAAGGAGATCGGCGAGACGCCTGGGGCATACAGCCCCTCCACGAGGTGGGCGATCGCGTTCATCCCGCTGGCCGCCGAGATCTGCACCGGCAGGCTCACGCTGAGCTCCGGGTCGTAGACGACCGTGCGCGGGAGCACCCGGACATCGCGCCCGGTCGTCTTGCGGTTGCCCTCGGTCAGGCCCCAGATGCTCGTCATCTCGGATCCGGCATAGGTCGTCGGCACCGCGAGGATGGGCAGACCTGTCTCCTTGGCAACCGCCTTCGCCATGCCGGTGGACGACCCTCCGCCGAGCGCGATGAGACCGTCCGCGCCAGCCGAGATCGCGACGTCGACCGCACGGGCGGCGATCTCCGCGGGGACGTGCATGACGACGTCGGTGAAGCGTGCCACGACACGGTCGCCCAGGGCCGAGGCGATCACCTCCGCGTACTGCGCCTCCGGCCCTCCCGAGACGAGCATGACGCGGGAGCAGCCCAGGCGGGCCAGCTCCTCGCCCACCGTCGCGATCGCCCCGTTGGCGAAGACGACACGAGCAGCGGGCACGTCGTGAACGAAGGCGTCGACCATCACGCCCCCGCAGTCAGGGCGCGGAGCGCGGCCAGCTCGTCGGCCGTCGGCAGCTCGGTCGTGACGAGGTCGGGCGAGACGCGCAGCGGCCAGCCGGTGGCGGCGATGGCCTCCTCCACCGTGCGGCCGGGGTGCACCGCCGTGAGCACGAACTCGCCGGTCCCGGCCTCGGGGCGCAGAACCCCGATATCGGTGATGATCACCGTCGGCCCGCGACCGGTCATCCCGAGCGCCTGCCGGGAGTCGCCGCCCTGGTAGTTGCCCACGCTCGTGCAGAAGTCGAGACGGTCCACGAACGCGCGCGGGTTCTGACGCAGCATGATGAAGGTCTGCTTCGCACTGGCGGCGATCTCCGGGGCGCCACCTGCTCCGGGCAGCCGGACCTTCGGGTGCTCGTAGTCGCCGACGACCGTCGTGTTGATGTTGCCGAAGCGATCGAGCTGCGCGGCGCCGAGGAAGCCGACGTCGATGCGTCCGGCCTGGAGCCAGTACGTGAAGATCTCCGGCACGGAGATGACGACGTCGGCGGTGTCGGCGAGCTCGCCGTCGCCGATGGACAGAGGGGGTCGCGTCGGCTTGGCGCCGATGGTGCCCGATTCGTAGATGAGCACGGCGTTGGGTGCGTGCATGTGACGCGCGAGGTTGGCCGCGGTGCTGGGCAGACCGATGCCGACGAAGCAGACCACGCCGTCCGGCAGCTCGCGCGCCGCCACGACCGTCATGATCTCGTCCGTGGTCGCGGTCATCGCACCGTCCTCCGCCACCGCTGTCATGACACGACCGCCATGCCGCTGCGAACCATCGACAGGTGGTCGCTGAAGTCGCTGGTGCCTCGGATGTGATCGTCGACCCAGCGGGTGAAGGAGTCCCGGTCGCGGCTGATCTCGTCCCACTCCCGGTAGAAGGCGTTGTCACGCTCGTAGTAGCCGTGGGCGTACGACGGATGCGCCCCCGACGGCACGTGCGCTACCGCGGTGACGACCCAGGACGGAAGCATCACCGTGACGCGAGGGTCCAGCTCGTCGACGATCTCCTCGACCGTCACGATGCTGGCGCGCGACGCGAGCACGGTCTCCTTCTGCACCCCCTGGATGCCCCAGATGCCGACGTTGCCATGCTGATCCGCCTGTTGCGCGTGCACGATCCCCACGTCGGGACGCAGCGCGGGCAGCGCGGTGAGCTGCTCGCCGGTGAAGGGGCAGGTGATCGTGGCGATCGTGCTCGTGTGCTTGGCCAGGTCGGTCCCGACGTAGCCGCGCAGGACGCTGAACGGCAGCCCGCTCGCTCCGGCCACGTACCGGCCGGCCATCCCCGCGTGGCTGTGCTCCTCGATCTCGAGCGGATGCGGCCAGCCGTGCTCGACCGCGTCGCGGAAGCGGTGGAGGGACCCGACACCGGGATTGCCGCCCCAGGAGAAGATGAGCTTGCTGGCGCAGCCCGCCCCGATCATCTGGTCGTAGACCACGTCCGGGGTCATCCGCACGAGCGTCAGGTCGCGACGACCCTGGCGGATGATCTCGTGACCCGCTGCGAACGGGATGAGGTGCGTGAATCCCTCCAGCGCCACCGTGTCGCCGTCATGGACGAGGTCGGCCACCGCGTCGTGGAGCGTGGTGATCTGCGCCATCCCGTCAGCCCCTCGGATAGAAGGGCGGGAGCTGGGCGTCGATGTTCACCCAGATCGCCTTCGGCTCGGTGTACTCGCGCATGGCCTCGAAGCCCATCTCGCGGCCGTATCCGGACACGCCGACGCCGCCGAAGGGTGAGCCCGGGTTCACCCGCTTGTACGAGTTGATCCAGACCATTCCCGCGCGCAGCTCACGCGCCGTCGCGTGGGCGCGGCTCAAGTTGTTGGTCCACAGGCCGCCACCCAGGCCGTAGTCGACGGAGTTCGCGATCTCCAGGGCCTCCGCATCGGTGCGGAAGGTGTGCACCGTCATGAACGGGCCGAAGACCTCCTCGCAGGCAACGCGGGCGCTCGGGTCGACGCTGACGACGGTGGGCTCGACGTAGCAGCCGTTCGCCAGGGCCGGGTCGTCGGGTGCCTTGCCCCCGGTGAGGATCTGGCCCCCGTCCTCGATCGCCTTCTCCACGTACGAGAGCACGCGGTCTCGGTGCAGCGTCGAGGTGAGCGGCCCCATCTCCGTGGTCGGATCCTTCGGGTCCCCGACCTTGATGCTGCGAGCGAGCGCGGTGAACCGCTCGAGGAACTCCTCCGCGACCGACTCGTGGATGATCAGGCGTGAGGCGGCGATGCACGCCTGGCCCTGGTTGTGGAAGATGCCGAACGCCGTCCCTCCGACTGCCGCGGCGATGTTGGCGTCCTCGAACACGATGTTGGCGCCCTTGCCGCCGAGCTCGAGATGCACCTGCTTGAGCGTGTCGGCCGCACTCCGCGCCACGTTCTTGCCGACCGCGGTGCTGCCGGTGAAGGACACCTTGGCGATGCCGGGGTGCTCGACGATCCGCTGGCCTGCCGTGGCCCCGTACCCGGGCAGGATGTTGACGACCCCCGGCGGGAACCCGACCTCGGCCATGAGCTCCCCGATGCGCAGCGCGCTCATCGGTGTGAGCTCCGCCGGCTTCATCACGATGGTGTTCCCCGCAGCGAGGGCGGGCGCCATCTTCCAGCTGCAGAACATGACCGGGAAGTTCCACGGGACGATCTGGCCGACGACGCCCAGCGGCTCGGGTGTGACGTAGTCGAGGAAGCCGGCCTCGACCGGGACGACCGACCCCTGGAACTTGTCGGCCATGCCGCCGAAGTAGCGGAAGGTCGCGGCCGTGCGCGGGACGTCCAGATTGCTGGTGTCCCGCAGCGGGTGCCCCGTGTCGCGGGTCTCGAGGAGCGCGAGGTTCGCAGCGTCAGCCTCGATCGCGTCTGCGAGCTTCAGCAGCAGTCGGCCACGTTCGGCCGCGGGCATCCGACGCCAGCCGGCCTTCGCCTCGGTCGCGGCGACGACGGCGCGGTCGATGTCGGCCTCCTTGGCCTCCGCGACCTGCGCGAGCAGGGAACCGTCATGCGGATCCAGCACATCGATCGTCGCGCCGTCGAGGGCGTCCACGAACTCGCCGCCGATGAGGAGCTTGGTCTGCATCATCCGTCCTTCGCCTGTGCAGGACGATCCGGCCGGCAGGTCGTCAACCGGCCGGATCGGCTGCCATGACAATCGCTAGAACTCGACCGGGTAGGTCGGCGCCTGACCGCTCGCGATGAGCTCCGGCACCTTGCTGGAGTTGTTCTCCCACACCAGCAGCATCGAGCGCTTGGGCGAGTAGCCCTGGTGGCGGATGTCCGCCGGCATGGCGCAGACGTCACCCGCCTTCATCAGCACGCGCGAGCGGATCGCGCCGGTGTCACGGTCCTCGACGTCCCAGTGGATCTGGTCGCTGAGCTGCACGAACCACTCGACCCGGTCGTTGCCGTGGATGATCGGGAGGATGTACTCCTCGGTCGTCGGGCAGAACAGCGAGTCCTTGCAGGCGCTGACGACGGACGGGTTCCACGTGACGTCGGATCGCGACAGGTACGCGAACAGGTTGAACGCCACGACCTCGCCCTCGAAACCCGGCTCGGCCTCGACGACGGGCTCGCTCTGGTCCACGTCGAGGAAGTGGCGGTTGATCCGGAAGCCGGACTCGTCCGAGCGGATCTGCTCGTCTCCGGGGACCCCGACCATGCGCTGTGCGGCGACACGACGACGGGTGACGGCGCTGTTGTTGTCGCCGTTCTTGATGCCCCATGCTGCGCCCGTCTCGTGCGGCGACGCGAACGGGTCGAACGTCTCGTTGGTCCAGTCCGCGAGGATCGACTTGAAGGTCTCGCGGATGGCCGGAGTCTCGTGGTTCTCGCTGTAGTCGAGTTCGGCCTTGCGGTAGGAGTCGTTGTAGCGGCCCGCGAAGATGTCGACGGTGCCGTAGTGGTTGACGGTGCCGAAGACCCCGTCGAAGTTGACGATTCCGTAGAAGAAGTCCCACGCCACGTCGCGCTGGAGCGCCCGCAGGAAGGCGTCGACGCTCATGACGTGGTGCCCGGTCGGCCACGTGATGTAGACGAAGTACTCGTCCCGGCGGAACTGGAACTCGCCGAGGGTGAAGGAGAAGTACCCCTCCGCGTTCGGGGTCTCGGACTGGTTGACCTGGGTGTCGGTGACGGTCATGGTGTCAATGTCTCCTGTCGGCTCAGACGGTCTGGCAGATCTCGGCCCAGCGGTACTGGGTGTCGGGCCCGGCGATGGTCTGCATCATCAGGACGCTCGGAGCCGCCGCGACGAAGCGGTATGCGGCGCCGGCCGGCAGCAGTACCTGGTGGCCGCGTGACAGCGTCACCCTTCCCATCTTCGCCCCGACGGGGTCGCCGTCGAGTGCGACGGATCCCTCGGCGTCGGCGGGCAGCGGCGAGGACTCGAGCTTGACCAGCTCGACGCTGACCTGCCCGTCCATGCACACCGCGAACTCGTCGTGCGCGGCCGTTCGCCAGGGCGAGGTGCCCTCGGCGCGAACGGCCTCGAGGACGTACTCGAAGTTCTTCGCGACCGCGACCTTCTCCCACGGCTTGCTCATGCTCGCCACCTCGAACACGTTCGAGAAGGCGTAGTGCCTCGCGTCGTCGTTGACGAGCTCGACGCCACCCTTGTCGAACGAGTCCAGTGACCCGAAGACGGTGGTGTAGGACGACTGCTCGACGCCGCCACCCCTGGTCGGATTGCCCATGTGCCTGTCCTCCAGAATGTTCGTAATGCGCACAGAAGTTCGCTCTCAGAACTCATCGTGGTGCCTGGCGCTTCGCGCGTCAAGGGAAATGGTGAAAATGCTGTGCGCATGTCGAGCATCTGTTCGGCATTCGAACGAACCGCTACTCTGGGCGCATGCCCGACCCCGCGTCTCCCGAGCCCGAGCCGGATCGCCCGCCCGAGTTCGTCCAGTCCCTCGAACGCGGCCTGGCCGTCATCCGGGCCTTCTCCCACGACCGACCCCGGCTGACCCTCTCGGACGTCGCTCGGGAGACTGGCATGACCCGCGCTGCCGCCCGCCGCTTCCTCATCACCCTGGAGTCGCTGGGGTACGTCTCGTCCGACGGACGGCTGTTCTCGCTGAGGCCCAGCGTCCTTCAGCTCGGCTACGCGTACCTGTCGTCCTTCTCCCTCGCCGAGATCGCGCAGGACCACCTCGAGGAGCTGGCGGAGGAACTGCACGAGTCCTGCTCCGCGTCCGTGCTCGACGGCGACGACATCGTCTACGTCGCACGGGCCTCGACCAACCGGATCATGACCATCGGGCTGTCGGTGGGCGCGCGCCTGCCGGCCTACTGCACGTCGATGGGGCGGGTCCTGCTCGCCGCGATGGACGCGGAGGCCATGGACCGCTACCTCGCGACGGCGAACCTCGAGGAGAGGACGGATCGGACCATCACGGATCCGTCGTCCCTGCGCAACGAGCTGGTGCGAGTCCGCGAGCAGGGCTTCTGCGTTCTCGACCAGGAGCTCGAGGACGGCGTGCGCTCCGTGGCCGTGCCCGTTCGGGATGCCAGCGGCCGCGTGGTCGCGTCCATCAACACCTCGGCGCATGCCAGTCGCGTCACGACCGAGATCCTGAGCCGCGACTTCCTGCCACGGCTGCGCAACTGCGCCCGCCAGATCGACGTCGACCTCGCCGGCCGCCAGTACTAGCCCCCCTCCTCCCTTTCTCCGTTGAGTGCGGGGTTGTTGGGCACTTCAGGGTCCCTGAACGCCCAACAACCCCGCACTCAACGAGCTGGACGCGGGGTCCAGCCTCGGGACCGGAGGGCGTCGCGGACCTGTTGGGCCAGCACCCACGGGCGCCGATGATCATCGGCCGTCGCCGTGATGACGATCCATCCGTGCTCCTGGAGCAGGTTGCGTCGTTGCGCGTCACGTCGACGCTGACCCTCCTCGAGATGGACGAGGCCGTCGTACTCGACCGCGACGCGGAACTCCGGCCATGCCATGTCCACTCGCGCCAGCCAGCCGCCCGACTCGATCACGTCGTGGTTGCACACGGGGCGCGGCACACCTTCAGCCATCAGCTGCACCCGCGTCACGGACTCACCCGGCGAGGCCGCCGCGGGATCGAGGAGCGGGAACGCCCGCCGCGCCACCGCGACGCCGCGACGCCGGTAGGCCCAGCGCAGCAGGGCGCGCAGCTCGGCGCTGGCCATCAACGAGCGGGCCAGCCCGAAATCGCCCATGGCAACCACGTTTGCCACGGGCATCTCGGCAGCGCAGTCCAACCAGGTACGAGCGGGCGTGGTGACGCGCCGACCGTCGACCTCGGTCACGTGCTCCTCCGGGAGCCGCAGCCGCCGCCCGCGAACCCCCACGCGCTGCGGCTCCGCGGTACCGGCCGAGACTGCCAAGGACACCGGACGCTTGTCGACGTCCTGCATCCACGGCGGGAGCGGGAGCCCCCACAGCCGCGCGGCATCAACGTCGGTGACGACAGCACGATCGACGGCGCCGCTCAGCCCTGCATCGATGCGGTCGTGGTCACCCGGCTCGGCGCTGGTGTCGATCCTGACCCCGCGCGAGGGCGCTCGGAATCGCTTGGCGCGCAGCTCGTCGTACGTGAGGCCCGCGCCTCCGTCCCGCGTGACGCGAACGATGCGGTCCCCGGTCGATTCTCCATCCACGGGCACAGCAGAGCCCCGCGACGCACGTGGATCCCGACAGCGGAGAGTGCCTGTGCGCCGTCGACCACCGTCGCTGCCCCCGTGGACAACCCGCTACCCCTCGTTGAGTGCGGAGTTGTTGGGCGTTCAGGGGTGCCAGAACGCCCAACAACCCCGCACTCAACGAAGAAGGGGGGTTAGCGGTCGAACAGGGCGGGCGTCGCGCCGACAACCAGCGCCTTCACCTGCGCGAGGACGTCCGCGACATCAAGCTCATGCGGCACCGTCACGAGCAGCACCTCCGCACCCGCCCGAGCGAGTTCGAGCACCTGCTCCTGGGCCTGCTCGAACGTGCCGAAGATGCCGGACTCGCGCGGGTGCGCGTCGCCCACGAACCGAGGATCACGGTCGGCTCGAGCCACCGCCTCGTTGAACGTCCGTCCGATCGAGATCGGCACGGCCACGATGAGCGGACGAGCGTCCTCGAGCTCGTCCAGCCGTTCGCGGGCACGGCGCACGAGCGCGGAGTCGTTCCTGCGCACGATGCCGACGTTGTCCGATCCGTCGTCCACGACGAGCATCGCCGGCGACGCGGCTTCCATGAGGCGCTCGATCTCCACCGGATCGAGGTTGCTGCCCTCGGGGAGCGGAACATGGACGGCGAGGTATCCGAGACGCCCAGCGAGCCGGGCGACCAGCTCGCGCTCCGTCGGGTCGGCGTCGGCCCGGAGCATCACGGCCAGGTCGAGCAGCTGAGCGGCCACGCCCCTCCTCATGAAGTTCTTATAGCGAACACTTGTTCGTCACGCGCACGCAAGGTTAGGCTCTCGCCGTGGCCACCGCAACCATTCCCCCGATCGAGGGGGTGCCCGCCGCGATCCTGGAGATGGTCCGGCGCCTGCGCGCCGGCGGGCTACCGGTGTCCACCAGTGAGGCCCTCGACGCGGTGGCCGCGGTCTCCGCGATCGACTTCGACGCACGGCCGGACGTGCGGACCGCACTCAAGGCCACCCTCGTCAAGGACACGTCGCACGAGGTCCTCTTCGAACGGTCCTTCGAGGCTGTCTTCCCCCGCGTCCGCCGCGACCGCGGCGGGGAGGCCTCCGGGTCAGGCAGCGCGAAGGAGGCGGGGGACGAGCA
The DNA here is from genome assembly GCA_024641635.1 of Actinomycetes bacterium. Classification (GTDB taxonomy): domain Bacteria; phylum Actinomycetota; class Actinomycetes; order S36-B12; family S36-B12; genus UBA10649. The sequence goes on from JAHECS010000002.1 coordinate 35,552, forward strand.
GCTCATGGACGACCTCGTCCGGGCGATGCGCGACGGGGACCTGTCCCAGATCGACGAGCTGCTCGACGAGGCCGTCCAGCGATATGCCGGCACAGACAAGCACACCTCCACCGCGGGCCACCACACCCAGCGGGCGCTGCGACGCATGAACGTGCCGAGCCTCTACCGCCGCTACCTCGAGCAGGGCGACAGCGACTCGGCCTACGACCGCGCCATCGACGCCGCCGAGGCGACCGCCATGCTGGAGTCGATGAAGGTCCGGATGGAGGACCTCGTCTCGGGCCAGCTGCGCGACACCGGGCGCGACGCCTCCCAGAGCCTCGAGGACCCGGAGGACCGGCCGCTGCTGCTGGCCGGAGCCGACGAGCTGGCCGCCATGCGTCAGGCGATGCGTCCGTTGGCCCGCCGGCTCGCCACGCGTCTGGGCAACCGGCGCCGACGTGGGACAGCCGGGCTCGACATGCGACGGACAATCCGGGCGTCCATGGGCACCGGCGGCGTCCCGGTTCAGCCGGTCCTTCGTCGCAAGCGGCCGACCAAGCCCGATCTCATCGTCCTGTGCGACGTGTCCGGATCGACGGCCGAGTTCGCGCCCTTCACGCTCACCCTGCTGCACGCGGTCCACCAGGAGTTCCGTCGCGTGCGCTCGTTCGTCTTCGTCGACGGCATCGTCGAGATCACCGACATCCTCGCCAGCTCCCCCGGGGTACTCGATCCGCGTCAGCTCCTCGGCCGCAGGGGACTGGTCGTGCGGGACGGGCGCAGCGACTACCGGCACGTGCTCGCCACGTTCCTCGACACGTGGGGGGACTCCGTCACGGCCAAGACGACGATGATCATCGCCGGGGACACCCGATCGCATCGACGCGAGTCCGCCGTCGCCGAGCTGGCCGAGCTCCAGCACCGGGCCCGCCGCCTGTACTGGCTCAACCCGGAGCCACGGCACGAGTGGGACACCCTCGACTCATGCGCGACCGAGTACGGCAACCACTGCACCGACTTCTTCGAGGTCTCCACCATCCGGCAGCTCATCGGCGCGGTCACGCAGATCGTGTGACGGAACTGCGCCCTACAGCCGTTCGACCACCATCGCCGCGCCCTGACCGACGCCGATGCACAGCGATGCGACGCCGTAGCGCCCACCCGTCCGCTCGAGGTGCCCGAGGAGCGTGATCATGATGCGCGATCCGCTGGACCCCAGCGGGTGCCCCAGGGCGATGGCCCCGCCACTCGCGTTCAGGCGGGCCCGGTCCACGCCGAGCTCCTTCTCGCAGGCGAGCACCTGCGCCGCAAAGGCCTCGTTGATGTCCACGGCGTCGATGTCGTCGAGGGTGAGGCCCGCGAGGTCGAGTGCCTTGCGGATGGCCGGGACGGGACCGATCCCGAACAGGCTCGGAGCGACCCCGGCAGCGGCGTAGCTGACGACCCGGGCACGCGGCGTCAGTCCGTGCTCACGAACAGCGTCCTCTCCCGCGACCACGATGGCCGACGCCCCATCCGACAGCGGTGACGAGTTGCCTGCCGTCGAGACGCCATCAGCGCTGAACGCCGGACGCAGCGTCGCCAGGCCCTCCACGGTCGTCCCGGCCCGCACGGTCTCATCCCGGGTCACATCGCCGGCCTTGACGGGCACAGCGACGATCTCGCCATCGAAGTCGCCGCGCTCCCATGCCTGCGCGGTCAGCGTCTGCGAGCGCACGGCGTACTCGTCGGACGCCTCGCGGGTGATGCCGTAGAGAGCCGCGAGCTTCTCGGTGCACTCGCCCAGGGACAGCGTTGCGTCGCCGCCGTCGAGTTCGACCATGCGCGGGTTGACCAGTCGCCACCCGAGCGCGGTGTCGAAGGCCTCCGTGGGCTTGGCCCACGCCCGGGCCGGCTTCGCGGTCACCCACGGCGCCCGGGTCATCGACTCGGCCCCGCCGGCGACGGACAGCGACGAGCCTCCGGATCGGATGGCCTGCGCGGCGGACGCGATGGCCTGGAGCCCGGAGGCGCAGAGCCGGTTCACGGTGTACCCCGGAACCGTCTCGGGCAGCCCGGCGAGCAGCACTGCCATGCGGGCGACGTTGCGGTTGTCGTCGCCGGACTGGTTGGCGGCTCCGAGGATGACGTCGTCGATGCGATCCGCCGGGATCCCGGTGCGCTTCACCACCTCCCCGACGACGAGCGCGGCGAGATCATCGGCACGCACGTCGGCGAGCGCTCCGCCGTATCGGCCGACAGGGGTCCGCACTCCTCCGACGAGGTAGGCCTCCGTCATCGCCCCCCTCCGAGCCCGAGCTGCTCGGAGACTCGGTGCCGGTCGCTCTGGTGCTTGAGCACGACGCCGAGGGTCTGCTCGATGACGCCCTCCGTGAGCTCGGTGACGCCGAGGACCTGCATGGCGCGTGCCCAGTCGATCGTCTCCGCGATGCTCGGCGCCTTCCGCAGCTCCATCGTGCGCATGGCCCGCACGGACCGGACGAGCTCGGTCGCGAGCGCCTCCGTCGTCTCGGGCACTCGCGACATGACGATGGCCCGCTCGCGGGTCGCGTCCGGGTAGTCGACGTGGGCGTACAGGCAGCGCCGCTTGAGCGCCTCGGACAGCTCGCGCGTGGCGTTCGACGTGAGGACGACGAAGGGGGTGTGCGTCGCCGTGATGGTTCCCAGTTCCGGCACCGTCACCTGGAACTCGCTGAGCACCTCGAGGAGCAGGCCCTCGACCTCGACGTCGGCCTTGTCCGTCTCATCGACGAGGAGGACGGTCGGACCCTCCTGCCGGATGGCCGTGAGCAGCGGGCGCGACAGCAGGAACTCCTCGCTGAAGATGTCGTCGTGCAGCTCGTTCCAGTCCTCCGACTCCTCGTCGACCTGCGCCGCCTGGATCCTCAGCAGCTGCTTGCGGTAGTTCCACTCGTAGAGGGCGCGCGCCTCGTCCAGTCCCTCGTAGCACTGGAGCCGAACGAGGGTCGCCCCGGTGGCCTCGGCGACCGCCTTGGCGAGCTCGGTCTTGCCGGTGCCCGCGGGGCCCTCGAGCATGACCGGCTTGCCCAGGGCGTCGCCGAGGAAGACGACGGTCGCCAGCGCTTCGTCGACGAGGTAGCCCGTCGTGGCCAGCTTCTCGCGCGTGTCGGCGATGGACGAGAAGAAGGTCATTCAGGCTCCCGGGCTAGAGTGTTCGCATAGCGACCAAACGTGCGCCCAGCGTACAGTTGCTCCGCGTCCCGGACAACCCTCAGCCTGCGGTTTCGACGAGGACGTGCGCCGCGACGTCGTCGGCCAGCTCGGTGTACTCGCCGCCGCTGCCGATCGTGACCCCGCCCGACGATCGGTGCACCTTCACCGATGCCCCCGGCATCGCGCCGATGCGGTGCATGGTCGTCATCGCCTCGCCGTCGTCCTGCAGGGGCTCGGCGATGCGTCGCACGATGACTCGTCGAACCTCCTCGCCGGCGACCTCGTTGAGCGGCCTCATCGATCCCGGCGACGTCACCACGTCCTCGGCTCCAGGCACCAGTTCGGCGAGGCCGGGGATCGGGTTTCCGTACGGAGACGTCGTCGGGTTGTTGAGAACCTCCAGCAGGCGCCGCTCGACGGCCTCGCTCATCACGTGCTCCCAGCGACAGGCCTCGGCGTGCACCTCCTCCCAGGGCATGCCGAGGACGTCGACGAGCAGGCACTCGGCCAACCGGTGCTTGCGCATGACCCTGGTCGCCGTCGCCCGCCCAGCCGCAGTGAGCTCGAGCTGCCGGTCACCGGCCACCACCACCAGGCCGTCGCGCTCCATCCGAGCGACGGTCTGCGAGACCGTCGGGCCGCTCTGGCTCAGGCGCTCGGCGATGCGCGCGCGCATCGGGACGACGCCCTCCTCCTCGAGCTCGAAGATCGTGCGCAGGTACATCTCCGTGGTGTCGATCAGCTCGCTCACGAAGGCTCCTCGCACTTTGGTTTGCCTACCCTGAACCTACTGCCTAGCCTGCTGGCGTGCCGACCGTGATGTGGTTCCGCCGCGACCTGCGCCTGGGCGACAGCCCGGCACTCCTCGCGGCCGTGGAGGAGGCCCGCGCCTCCGGGGATGGGCGGGTGGTCCCCCTCTTCGTGCTCGACCCGGCCCTCTGGGGACCTTCGGGCGACGTCCGACGGGCGTACCTCGCCGCCTCCCTGCGCTCCCTCGACGCCAGCCTCGCCGACGCGCTGCTGATCCTGCACGGCGACCCCGTCCGCCTCGTCCCGCAGGTGGCACGGGCGGCCTCGGCGACCGGCGTCCACATCGCCGCTGACTTCGGTCCCTACGGCGGTCGGCGCGACGCCGCCGTCGAGTCGGCGCTCGAGGTCCCCCTCGTCCGCACCGGATCGCCCTACGCCGTCGCCCCCGGCCGGGTCACCAAGGAGGACGGCACGGCGTACCGGGTCTTCACCCCGTTCTGGCGCGGGTGGACGCGGCATGGATGGCGGGCCCCGGCGCCACCGCCGCCGGCCGACGTCGACTGGTGGATGCCGCTGGACTGCCACGGTCATCCCGAGGCCCCCGACCTCGGCGACCTGGCACTGCCAGATGCCGGTGAGTCGGCCGCGCTGGCCACCTGGGAGCGGTATCGGGACGCCCGGCTGGCCGAGTACGCGGAGCTTCGCAACCGGCCCGACGTCGCGGGCACCAGCGCCATGAGCCACCACCTGAGGTGGGGCGAGATCCACCCCCGCACGATGCTCGCGGACCTGTCCGCATCGGACGAGGTCTTCGGGAAGGAGCTCTGCTGGCGCGAGTTCTACGCCGACGTGCTCGCCCAGAACCCGTCGAGCGCGCGTTCATCCCTCGACTCCCGCTTCGACGAGGACATGCGATGGACCGAGGGTCCGCAGGCTCAGGCGATGCTGGACGCGTGGCGCGAGGGCCGCACCGGATACCCGTTCGTGGACGCCGGGATGCGGCAGCTGCGCGCCGAGGGCTGGGTGCACAACCGGGTTCGCATGGTCGTGGCCAGCTTCCTGGTGAAGGACCTGCACCTGCCCTGGCAGCTCGGCGCACGCGAGTTCATGCGCTGGCTCCGGGACGCCGACCTGGCCAGCAACGCGCACGGCTGGCAGTGGACGGCCGGGTGCGGGACCGACGCGGCGCCCTTCTACCGGGTGTTCAACCCGGTGCTGCAGGGCCTGAAGTTCGATCCGCAGGGCGACTACGTCCGCCGGTACGTCCCGGAGCTGCGGCACCTGGACGGGCAGGCCGTCCACGAGCCATGGCAGGCCGGCGACGGCTACGCGCACGGCTACCCCGAGCGGGTGGTGGACCACGCCATCGAGCGGGACGTGGCGCTCGCCGACTTCGCCATGATCAAGAACTGACGACCGTCCCGGGTCGGGACCGGCTCGGCGCGTTGCCGCCACGGGTGACGAGCGATCGGGGTCTCGGTGACAGGATGGCGGCATGACCGTCGTCGCCGTGCTGTCCATGAAGGGCGGAGTGGGCAAGTCCACCGTGGCCCTGGGGCTGGCGAGCGCGGGTTGGGACCGGGACATCCGGACCCTCGTCATCGACCTCGACCCGCAGGCCAACGCCACCATGGCCCTGGACGTGGGTGAGCCCGAGTTCACGACCAGCGATGTGCTCGCCGACGCCCGTCCGGGCGTCGCGGCCGACGCCGTGGTGACGAGCGGCTGGGGGGACCGGGTCGCGGTCATCGCCGCGGAACGGTCACTCGAGCATCGCAACGTCCCGCGTGGTCGGCACAGCGCACTCCGGCTTCGCACGGCGCTGGCCACGCTGCCGCGCTCGTACGATCTCGTCGTCATCGACTGCCCGCCGTCGCTCGGCGAGCTCACCCGCAACGCGCTGAGCACGGCCGACCGGGCCGTCGTCGTCACCGAACCGAACCACTTCGCCCTGCACGGCGCGGCCGAGGCGCTGGAGGCGGTGAGCGTCATCGCGAACGCGACGAACTCGCGGCTGCGGGCCAGCGCCGTCGTGGTCAACCGGTTCCGTCCGGACGACCGGGAGCACCGCCTCAACCTCGAACGGCTCGCGGACGCGCACGGCCGCCTTGTCTACGACCCGCCGCTCCCCGACTGCCCCGGCATCCCTCAGTCGCAGCGCGCGGTGAGCCCGATCCATTCGTGGAACTCCCCCGGCTCCCGTGACGTGGCCGACATCATGGACGACCTCCTCGACTCGCTCCTCCCACCGAAGCGCCCCGAGGCGTCGATGCCGCGCGTGTCGATCAAGAGGTACCTCACGTGAGCGACTCGTCCAGGGAAGGCCTGCGCAAGGCTCCCGACGCCGACCTGCACCCCAGCACGCCGCTGGGGGGTCCCAGCGAGCCGTCGCTCCTTCGCCGGGGCGCGACCACCGCGGACTCGGTGGGGGCACCGGACCGCGACAAGGCCGTCAAGCTCGAGGTCGCCGTCCCGAAGTCCCTCCGCAAGGCGGTCCGCGCCGAGGCCAAGCGCCGCGGCATCTCCGTCGACGACCTCGTGGCAGAGGCGCTGCGCAACCGCGCTCCCCGCTGACCTCCGCCCCCGTTTCGCCCGTCCTGCGCGAGCAACGACCAGGGGGTCAGGGAACGGGGTGCCGTGCGTCGTACTGCAGGAACTCCGGGAACTTCGCGGCCAGGCCCACCGCCCCGACGATGCAGGCGATTCCGCCGGACACGACCGAGAACGCCTCGCCCGCCAGCGCCGCCACCGCACCGGCCTCGACGTCACCCAGGCGAGGCCCACCCGCGACGACGACGGTGAACACACCCTGCAGCCGTCCGCGGTACTCGTCGGGAGTCGCGGCCTGGAGGATCGTGGTCCGGAACACGGCCGACACGTTGTCCGCCGCCCCTGCGACCGCGAGCAGCAGCAGCGCCAGGGGCAGCCAGCGCACCAGTCCGAAGGACGTGATGGCCACTCCCCACACGATGATCGCTCCGACGATCGCCCGCCCCTGCCACCGCACGTGGCCCAGCGGCCCGGAGAACACGCCCGAGACCAGCGCTCCGACCGCCGGAGCGGCCGACAGCAGGCCAAGGACGAGCGCGACGTCGGCCGTGGAGCCCCCGTACCACTGCGCCGCGATGGCCGGGAAGAGCGCCCGCGGCATGCCGAAGACCATCGCGACCATGTCCTCGTAGAAGGTCATCTGCAGGTTCCGCTTGCCCTTGAGGAAGGCGAAGCCCTCGCGCACCGACGCCCAGCCGGCCCGCGGCCGGGCCGCGCCGGGAACGACGATCGGCGGAAGGCTGGGCAGTCGGATCATCGCCCAGACGAGAACGGCGAAGGCGACCACGTCCGCCGCATAGGCCGCGGTCACCGTCCCCGTCGCGGCGACCAGGAGGCCGCCGATCACCGGTCCGAGGGTGAAGCCGAACGTCCACGTGATGATGCCGAGCGCGTTCGCGGCCGGAAGCAGCTCCGGAGGAACGATGCGGGGGATGATCGCCTGCCGGGCCGGATTGCCGATCGCGAAGAAGGCCGCCTGCACGGCGACGATGGCGTAGAGAACGGCCACCGTGTCGAGACCAGCGAGCGACTGGCCCAGGAAGGCGAGCGAGCACGCCCACAGGCCGACGCCGGAGACCACCCCGACCTTGCGTCGGTCGAAGGCGTCGGACAGCGTCCCCCCGTACAGCCCGAAGCCCACGAGCGGGACCAGCTGGAACAGGCCGACGAGGCCGACCATGAGGCTCGACTGCGTCAGGCTCCAGACCTGGAGCCCCACGGCCACCGAGGTCATCTGCTGGCCGATGTTGCTGACGCCGAGCGCGACCCACAGGCGACGGTAGGGCGCGCTGACCCGCAGAGGGGTCAGGTCGGCGAACAGGCGGGCCACGAGCGGGAACCTACGCCCGACGCGAGGCCGCCTCGGTGCAGCCCTGTCGCCCGGTGCCCGGCGAGGCGGGGCAGCCGGCTACTGAGCCGGGGCGAAGACGGCCTGCGCTGCACCCGAGGCGTCGCGGAGCGTCAGCGAATTGGCGTCCTGCTCGTACGTCGTGACCGCGGCAAGCCCGGTGAAGTACGCCTGCTCCGTGGCCATGACGGCGTCCTCGCACATCATCCTCGTGGACGCGACCGGGCCGATCGTGATGGCGTCGGATCCCGACGTCGTGTAGGTCGCGGTGTAGGTGTTGCAGCCGCCGGACCCCGTCAGGGTCCCGTCGGCCCCGAACATCGCCGTCACGCCGCCGGTCGTCGCATCCGACACGACGGCCTCCTTGCCGTTGTTGATCCCCGTCGCTGTCCACGAGGTTCCGGACAGCCCGGCAGGAGCCGCCGCGTAGGCGAGCAGCTGGGCTCCCGACGCGTCGAGCAGGACCAGCGTGGAGTCGGCGGTGAACGACGCGACGTTCGGAAGCGCCGCCAGGAGCGCGGCCTCCTGCTCCGCCACGGGTCCGGCGCACGCCCGCAGGGTCATGGGGCCGGGCACGATCGTCAGGGCGGTCCCGTCCTGCTCGTACGTGCCGGTGAAGGAGTTGCAGCCGGTCGAGCCGGCTACCGCCCCGTCCGCGGAGAAGGTCAGCGACCCCGACTGCGGGGCGGCAGTGGCGGACACCTCGGCACCGCTCGCGTCGGCGTAGGAGGTGAGCGTCCACGACGTCCCCGCGAGGTCGGCCGCCGCCGGCGCCGCCGACGCGGAGCCGGCGCCAGCATCGCCTGACGACGTGCTGGAACCGCATGCGGACAGGATCAGGAGGAGGGGCAGCGCAGCGAGCGCGAGGAGGCGGTTCGACATACCGCCACTGTACGTCGCCGCTCGTGACGACGACCGCTCGCGGAGGCCGTCGCAATATCGGGCGCGAGGACCCCGGCACCCCGCTCCACGCCTTACCCATCCCTAACCTGCTGGACCTATCCATCGTGGTCCGCAACCGTCACACTTTCAACGCCGACACCGGCCACGATCTGAGGAGAGTCATGCACGAGACCCTGGTCCGACGGGCCAAGCAGGCGAGCGGGATCGTGTCCCTCGCCACCGTGGCCGGACTCCTTCTCGCCGGTCCCGCCCAGGCCGCGGGTCACCGTGACACCGACCACGACGGGATGCCGGATCGGTGGGAGCGCAGCCACCACCTGAACTGGAAGGTGGCCAACGCGCGCAAGGACGCCGACCACGACGGCCTGAGCAACCTCAAGGAGTACACCCTCCGCCTGAACCCCCGGAGCGCCGACAGCGACGACGACGGCACGGAGGACGGCTACGAGGACTCGGACCATGACGGTCTCGACAACGAGAACGACTCCGACGAGGTGTGCGCCGTGCTCAGCCAGTCAAGCGCGCAGGCGAGTGACGACGACGAGCAGGGCGAGCACTGCGACGACCAGGGGGACGACGACCAGGGCGAGGACGAACAGGACGACTGACGTCGTCGTCTGTCAGCCGCGCGCTGAGAGCTGCCAGACCCCGTACCCGAAGGCCTCGACCCTGATCGTGTCACCGGCCACGGTGACGCCGTCGGAAAGCAGCGCCTCGGCTCCGGACATGCGCGGGACGTCGACGACGGCGACATCGCGGCGTGGGTTGAGGACGACCAGATGCGAGTCGCCGCGCAGGTAGGCGAGCGGATAGGCGTCGTGGACGACCGTGGTGGTCGATCCGCCCCCGAGGGCCGGGTGCTCCCGCCGCAGCGCGATGAGCCGGCGCACGTGGTTCAGGAGCGACGACGGGTCGGCCCGCTGCGCCGCCACCGTCGGTCGCGCCGGATCCGGATCGATGGGCAGGTACAGCCGCCCGGGATCGGCAGTCGAGAACCCGGCGTTCGGCGAGTCGTCCCACTGCATCGGGGTGCGGCACCCGGCGCGGTTGTACGCCGGGTTGCAGACTGCGCCCTCCACGTCCGGCATGCCGGGCAGGTAGCGCATCCCGATCTCGTCCCCGTAGTAGATCGACGGCACCGATCCCCACGTCAGCAGGAACGTGAGCGCAACGGGCAGCTGCTCTGCGGTCCGGGGTCCGCAGGCGAGGCGGCTGAGGTCATGGTCGGCGGTCGCGAGGATGACCGCGCGATCCGGATGCCCCTGGCGCGCGCGCTCCCATCCGTCCAGGAAGCTCCCGAACGAGCCGTCACCGGATGCGTCGAAGAACGGCACCTGCGGCTCGTGGAACGGAGAGACTCCCGCGCCCTGGTTGTCGAACAGTGCTCCGTGCTCGGCATTGATCACGAGGAAGAAGTCGGCGTCGAACGCGAACGACTCGCCCAGGCGCGGCTCCGACCCCTCCGGCACGATCACCGCTTCCGGGTACTCCTGAGAGAGCCACGAGCGGATCTCGCGCCACAGCCTGGCCGTCTCGACGAGTCCCGGATCGTCCTTGACGAGGGAGAACCACATGTCGACGCGGAATCCGGCGACACCCCTGTCCAGCCAGAACGCCATGATGTCCTTGAGTGCCTGCCTGTTCCGCCGTGGCCCCATCGCGTCGACCGGGTCGCGCCACGGCTCGTGCGGGTCCATGCGCGCCCACCCGAAGTTCAGCGCTGGCTGCGCGTCGTAGAAGTTCTTGAGGTACCAGCCGGGTCGCGGCCCGGGTGATCGCACCCACGCAGCCGTGCCGGGGACGTCGTCCGACGTGTCACGGTGCGGCGGGTCGTCGCACCAGACGTAGCGGTCGCCGTCGGGGTCGGGTCCGTCGAGCGCGCGAGCCGTCTCGAACCACGCGTGTCGGTCTGACGTGTGCCCCGCGACCAGGTCGAGAAGCACGCGGATGCCTCGCTCCCGCGCCGCCTCCACCAGCGCGACCATGTCGTCGTTCGTGCCGTACCGCGGGGCGACCCTCAGGTAGTCCGCCACGTCGTAGCCGGCATCGACGAACGGCGAGTCGAAGCACGGGTTGAACCAGATGGTGTCGACGCCGAGCCAGGCCAGATGGTCGAGGTGGTCGATGACCCCGCGCAGATCGCCGATGCCGTCACCGTTCGCGTCGGCGAAGGACTGCGGGTAGATCTCGTAGATGATCGCGTCGCGCAGCCAGTCGGCTCCCGTCACGGGGAGAGCCTCTCGACCACCCACGCGTCCGGGTCGTCCAGCCGGGCGCTCGCGCCCGCCGCCACTCGGTAGCGCAGCCGATCATGCAGTCGGGACTCCCGGCCCTGCCAGAACTCGACCGACTCGGGCCGGATCAGCCAGCCGCCCCAGAACTCGGGGAGCGGGACGTCGCTCCCCTCGGGGTACTGGGCCTGCAGACGGGCGTACTCGGCGTCCAGCTCCGTGCGCCCGTCGATGACCGTCGACTGGCGACTGGCCCAGGCACCGAGCCTCGACCCGTGCGGACGTGCGGCGAAGTACCCCTCCGCCTCGTCCCGCGGGATCCGCGACGCTCGTCCCACGACGATCACCTGGCGGTGCATCGCGAACCACGGGAAGACGCACGAGGATCCAGGGTTCTCGGCGAGGTCGGCGCTCTTGTGCGAGCCGTAGTTCGTGTAGAAGGCGAAACCCCGCGCGTCGGCGTCCTTGAGCAGCACGGTGCGCGCACTCGGCTGGGCGTCCGCCGAGGCCGTGGCGAGGATCATCGCGTTCGGCTCGGGCAGACCGACGGCCACGGCGTCGGCGAACCAGGCCCGGAACTGCCCCAGCGGCGTGGCTGCGAGGTCCGTCTCCAGGAGCTCTCCTGCGTCATACGAGACGCGCAGATCCGCGAGCCGCTGGGGCCCATCCTTGGGCGGTGGGGTCCACAGACTCATGACCCGATCTCACCACGATTCGGACGGGCATGTTGAATGGGCGCGGATCTGTCCATCGGAGGGAGCACACCGTGGCCGAGTTCGTGCCGGGACTCGAGGGCGTCGTCGCGTTCGAGACCCAGATCGCCGAGCCGGATCGCGACGGCAGCGTCCTGCGCTACCGCGGCGTCGACATCGAGGACCTGGTGGGCAAGGTCTCGTTCGGGAACGTCTGGGGACTGCTGGTCGACAACGAGTTCAACCCCGGGCTCCCACCGGCCGAGCCGTTCCCGATCCCCATCCACTCCGGAGACGTGCGCGTCGACGTGCAGTCCGCGATCGCGATGCTGACGCCCGCGTGGGGCCTCAAGCCGCTGCTCGACATCGACGACGACACGGCGAGAGAGAACCTCGCCCACGTCTCGGTCATGGCGCTGTCGTTCGTGGCCCAGTCCGCGCGCGGCATCGGCAAGCCGATGGTCCCCCAGTCGGAGATCGACGAGGCGCACACCATCGTCGAGCGCTTCATGCGCCGGTGGCGCGGCGAGCCGGATCCCAAGCACGTTCAGGCCGTGGACGCCTACTTCGTCTCCGCAGCCGAGCACGGCATGAATGCCTCCACGTTCACCGCGCGCGTCATCGCCTCCACGGGAGCCGACGTCGCGGCGGCGATCTCCGGCGCCATCGGGGCGATGAGCGGACCACTGCACGGCGGGGCCCCGTCGCGCGTGCTCGGCATGATCGAGGAGATCGAGCGAACCGGTGACGCCGAGGGCTACGTCAGGGGCGTGCTCGACCGCAACGAGCGACTCATGGGCTTCGGCCACCGCGTCTACCGCGCGGAGGATCCGCGGGCGCGGGTGCTGCGTCGGACGGCCCGCGAGCTCGGTGCCCCGAGGTACGAGGTTGCCGAGGCCCTCGAGAAGGCCGCGCTGGCCGAGCTGCGTGCACGGCGTCCGGACCGCGTCCTCGAGACGAACGTCGAGTTCTGGGCGGCCATCGTCCTCGACTTCGCCGAGGTCCCAGCGCCGCTGTTCACGTCGATGTTCACCTGCGCACGCCTGGCGGGCTGGAGCTCGCACGTCCTGGAGCAGAAGCGGACCGGTCGGCTCATCCGGCCGTCCGCGCGGTACATCGGTCCGAACCCCCGCCGGCCCGAGCAGGTGCCGGGCTGGGACGCCCGCATGGTCGACCCGACCCCGGGCACGCCTGCGGCCTAGGGGCTCCGCCGCACCCTCTAGGGTTTGGTCGTAAGCCCGACGAGATCAGGAGAGAACCGTCCCGTGGCCGCCTCACCCGAAGACATCCGCATCCCCGCTGAGCTCCTCCCCGCCGACGGCCGCTTCGGCTCAGGCCCGTCGAAGGTGCGCCAGGAGCAGGTCGACGCCCTGGCGGGCGTCTGGCAGACCTACCTGGGCACCTCCCACCGCCAGAAGACGGTGAAGTCCCAGGTCGGCCGTCTGCGGACCGGCCTCGCCGAGCTGTTCTCACTTCCCGAGGGGTACGAGGTCGTCCTCGGCAACGGCGGCTCGACGGCCTTCTGGGACGTCGCCTCCTTCGGCCTGCTGCGCGACCGCGCCCAGTTCCTGTCCTTCGGGGAGTTCGGGGCCAAGTTCGCCAGCGGCGCGAAGAAGGCTCCGCACCTCGGCGAGCCCACCATCCTCACGTCCGATCCCGGCTCGGCGCCGGCGTTCGTCGCCGAGGCCGGGGTGGACGCGTACTGCAGCCCGCACAACGAGACGTCCACCGGAGTCGCGGTCACTCCCGTCCGGGTTGCGGGCGCCGACTCCGGCGCGCTCATGATCGTCGACGCCACCAGTGGTGCCGGTGGCCTGGCCGTCGACCCGACGCAGTTCGACACCTACTACTTCGCCCCGCAGAAGAGCTTCGGCTCCGACGGCGGCCTGTGGTTCGCGCTCATGTCCCCGGCTGCGATTCAGCGGGCCGCGGAGATCAAGGAGTCGGGGCGCTGGATCCCCGACTTCCTCGACCTGCAGACCGCGATCGACAACTCGCGCCTGGACCAGACGTACAACACCCCCGCCCTCGCCACGATCCTGATGATGGCCGAGCAGGTGGACTGGTTCAACGGCAACGGCGGTCTCGACTGGACGGTCAGGCGCACGAGCGAGTCGTCCGGGATCCTGTACGACTGGGCGGAGAGCAGCGACGTCGCGACTCCCTTCGTCCAGGACCCGGCCCTGCGCTCGGGTGTCGTGACGACGATCGACATCGACGACGCCATCGACGCCACCTCGATCACGAAGGCTCTCCGCCTGAACGGGATCGTCGACACCGAGCCCTACCGCAAGCTCGGGCGCAACCAGCTGCGGGTGGCCGTCTTCCCGGCGGTCGAGCCCGACGACGTGCGTGCGCTCACCGGCTGCCTCGACTACGTCATCTCCCAGCTGGGATGACCGAGCCCTGGCTCGAGGGGGCGGAGCCGGGGAGCCCGATCGCGGAGTCGGCCAGGCCTCGGCGTGATCGCCCGACCTGGATCGGCTACGTGCAGCTGGCCTTCTGGGCCTGGTTCCTCTACGCATTCGGCGCGACCCAGGCCCTTCTGCGCGACGAGCAGGAGACGTCGCGCTCGGTGGCCGCGCTCCACGGCACGGCGCTGGCCCTCGGTGGGCTGCTCGGAGCCCTCCTCGCCTCGCGGGCCATCGAGGCGTGGGGGCGCGGCGTCGTCATGCGCATCTCGGGCCTCTGCGGCGCAGCCGCGATCCTGCTGTACACGATGCCGGGCGCCATCACGCCGGTCTCGCTGAGCGGTGTCGGCATCGCCGGTTTCTTCGGCAGCGTCCTGCTGGTCGCCATCAACGCGTTCCTGCTCGACCACCAGGGTCGGGCGGGCCCCTCCGCCCTCACGCAGGCGAACGCCCTCGCCTCGCTCGCCGGGCTGCTCGGCCCCCTGGCGGTGGGGTTGGGGGCTGCCACGCTCCTCGGATGGCGGGCGGGCCTGTGGGTCGCCGTGATCGCACTGGTCCTGGTCGAGGTCTGGCGCGGCCGCGACGTGTCGGTGTTCGGCAGCCGGGAACTGGCCGTCACGGAGGCCGAGGCCGGACGATTCGACGCTCGCGTCTACTGGTCGATGGCGGCACTGGTCTGCTTCATCGGAGCAGAGTTCTGCCTGACCTTCTGGGGCGCCGATCTCCTCCGCGAACGGTGCGGCTTCGGGCCGGCAGCCGCCGCGGCGAGCCTGGCCACCGTCACCGGCGGCATGCTGGTGGGCCGGTTCTACGGGGCCCGACTGGCACAGCGCATCCCGACCGAGGCGTTGCTCAAGGCCTCGATCGTGTTCGCGCTGGCGTCGTTCGTCCTCGCCTGGGCGTTCACGCTCTGGCCCGTCGTGCTGCTCGGGCTGCTCCTGACCGGCATCGGCATCGGCATCCACTGGCCGCTCGGCGTCGCCCGTGCCGTCCGGGCGTCGGGCGGCCGCACCGATCGTGCGAGCGCGGCGTCCTCAGTGTCGGCCAGCATCGCGATCGCGGTCGCCCCGTTCGCGCTGGGGGTGCTCTCCGACACGGTCGGTTTCCACGTCGCGTTCCTCCTGGTGCCGGGCTTCCTCGTCACCGCCCTGGTCATCCTCCAGCTGCGCCCGGTGCCGGACCACGAGGGAACCCTGAATCCGGCCTAGGCCTCAGGCGCGTCCGGGCGAGCGGCGGCGCCGCCACTCGATGAGCCCGATCAGCGCGACCGCTGCTGCGATGAGACCCCCCGCCACAACCACCCCCCATTGTTGAGTGCGGGGTTGTTGGGCGTTTTCGCCATCCGAATCCCCCAACAACCCCGCACTCAACGAAGGGGGAGGGGGTTGGCTTGGGGAAGCATCGGTTGCTCCCCCGGTCGAAGCAGCGGGGGTCACATCCACCCGGAGCAGCCGGTCGTCCTTCTCACCGGCCACCAGCAGGGCGCTGCCATCGGGAGTCCACGTCATCGCCTCCCCCTGCACCTGCAGAGGCAGGTAGACACGCTGCGGATCGGTCCCGGGGGGCTTCCCCGTGCGCACCTCGGCGTCGACGTAGTCCCGGATCGCGAACCGGCTCCCATCCGGGCTGACGGACGCATCGGTCACGAACCCCCCGGCGTCGCCGACCGGCTCGGCAACGTTGATCCTCGTGCGCGACAGCGGCTCCGGCAGGGCATAGATACGTCCGGCCGCCGACTGCTTCGTCACCACCCACACCCGGCTGGACTCCGGGTCGGCCAGCAGCGCCTCCGCGTTGTGCGGTCGATCGGGGTAGGTGAACCGGTACGTCCGCGCCTTGACGCTGCGGTCGCGCAGGACCTTCGGCTCGCGAACCCGGTGCAGCCGCACCTCGGGCCAGGAGTCGACGTTGTCGCCGATGTCGGCGACCCACAGCACCGGACGGCCCTTCGCGTCACGCCCCGAGCCGATCGCCTCGATGTCGCGCGCCTCGATCCCGCGAATGGTCAGGGTCGCGAGGGTCTGGCAGGTGGCCGCATCGACAGCGAACACCAGCGGACCACCCGACGAGTCGTTGTGCAGGTAGATCACGCCGTCATGCCGCTGGGAGTACGTCATCCCACTGATCTCCGTGAACCGCGGATCGGCGAAGCGACAGACCTCGGTCACGCCATCGATGGCCGACGCGGTCGGCAACGGCACGGCCAACAGGCCCACGAGGACCGCTGCGGAGCCGAGCGCGAAGGCGCGCCGCATGTCAGCTCCGCAGGGCCGCGATGAGCACGACGACGACCAGTGACACGAGGACCGCGAGAGTCACGAAGCGCCGGGTCCGCGGGTCCATGCCGACAGCGTACGTGCGCCCGTCCGAACCTCCGGCTACTTGACCCCGAAGAGCACCTCGAAGGGATAGATGGCGAAGTAGAACAGGAAGGCCAGCGACACCACCCACATGAGCCAGCTGACGTCACGTGCCTTGCCGGTGAAGATCTTGATCACCAGCCAGGACACGAAGCCGGCCCCGATGCCGATCGTGATCGAGTACGTGAACGGCATGAGGGCGATCGTCAGGAAGGACGGGATGCCGATCTCGTAGTCGGTGAAGTCGATGTGCCTGATCTGGGTCATCATGAGGAAGCCGACGATGACGAGCGCGGGCGCCGCAGCCTCGTAGGGAACGATCGTGACCAGCGGCGAGAAGAACATGGCGACGAGGAACAGCCCGCCGGTGACGAGGGATGCGATCCCGGTGCGCGCACCTTCGCCGATGCCCGCCGCCGACTCGATGTACGACGTGTTGCTCGACACCGATGCGGCGCCGCCCGCGGCCGCTGAGATGGAGTCGACCACGAGGATGCTCTCGAAGTGCGGGATCTGGCCCTCCTCGTCGAGCAGCTCGGCCTCGGTCGCCAGCCCGAAGGCGGTGCCCATGGTGTCGAAGAAGTCGCTGAGCATGAGCGAGAAGATCGCCAGGATGGTCGCGACGACGCCGATCGCCGCGAAGCTGCCGAAGAGGTTGAACTGGCCGAGCAGCCCGAGGTCGGGGCTGGCGATCACCTGGTCGGGCATCCGCGGCACATTCAGGCCCCACCCGGTGGGGTTGGCGACTGAGCCGTCCGGCCCGACCTTCGGGCCGACCTTGGCGATCGCCTCCACGACGATCGACAGGATCGTCGTGGCAAGGATGCCGATGAGGATGGCGCCCTTGACCCTCTTCGCCACGAGGACAGCCGTCAGCAGGAGTCCGAACGTGAACGTGAAGATGGGCCAACCCTGAAGCTCGCCGAAGACGCCGAACGAAATGAGCGGAACACCTGGTCGCGTGATGCCGGCGTCGACGAGCCCGATGATGGTGATGAACAGGCCGATACCGACCCCGATCGCGTACTTGAGCTGCTCGGGCACGGCCGTGAAGACCGCAGACCGGAAGCCGGTCATGACGAGCAGCAGGATGAGGAGTCCCTCCAGGACGACCAACCCCATGGCGTCGGCCCACGTCATCTGCGGTGCGAGGGTGAAGGCGACGAATCCGTTCAGCCCCAGTCCCGCCGCGACCGCGATCGGGAACCGACCGATGGCTCCCATGAGGATGCTCATGAGGCCGGCGATGAGGGCGGTCGCCGCCGAGACCATGGTGATCGCCTTGACGACATCGTCGGTCCCGCCGACGAAGAGGCCGTTGACGTCCTTGGCCGTGCCGATGATCAGGGGGTTGAGGACCACGATGTACGCCATCGTGAAGAAGGTGACCAGACCGCCGCGGACCTCACGGCCGTAGGTCGAGCCACGAGCGGTCAGTTCGAACCAGCGGTCGAAGGAGCTGGCGGTGGGGGTGGTGGCTGGGGCGGACAACGCGCCTCCCGGTGGGCGTCGATGATGCTCGCCGGGGAAGGCGACGGTGTCGGGCGATCAGCGCGAACGGTAGCGTGACCTCACCATGTCCGGAGGCAGACTCGAGAGGTCCGATGCGGACGCGATCCTGCCGGTTTCCATCGGCACCGTGGCATGGGTCGTCGTCCTCGTCGTGCTGCTCCTCGCCCGGCCGTTCCTCGACGAGCACGGGGCCACCTGGTGGATCGGTGCCGCGCTCGTGGGCGTGGTGAGCGGCGCGGGAGGCGTGGTCTTCCTGAGGTGGCGATCCGCTCGCGCGGCCGGTCGGGTGCCGTCAGTCGGGACCGACCCTCAGGAGTGACCGAGGTCGAGCGGGTCCCAGCCGGTCTCGTCGTGGGCCGTCGCAGGGCGCTCCTCGCTGGCCTGCTCCACCTCGGAGTGCGCACCGCACCCGAAGGTCAGTGACACGACGTGCCCGTCTGCTGGGCTCATGAGGTTCGCGCAGACCGCGAACTGCTGGCCCAGCGCCCCACCCATCGGCAGGAGGAACCCGCAGGTGGCGCACTCGAGCGCGGCCTGACGGGCCATGGCCGCGGTGGGGCCGAAGTCGCCCGACACCCAGCGGTCCGCCGCATCGTCCCGTCCGGTCGGCGACAGGACTCGGGTGCGACCCAGGCCGATCTCCCACTGGCTCGGGCGCAGGGGGGACAGCGACTCGACGGACTCGAGGTCGTCCTCGCCGGTCAGTCCGGCGACCAGCCGTGCGTCATCGACCGGTGTGGGCAGCACGTCACCGGGGCCGAGGTCGCCAGGACGAACGCGATCACTCCACGGGAGCCACTCCGGCGCCACCAGGGCATCGGGGCCCGGCAGCAGGACCACCTCGGTGACGGTGACCGTCTTGGCCCGGGGAACCCGAGCAAGGGTCACTGCCCACTGCCAGCCGACGTAGGCCGGGCTGAGACACACGAAGGTGTGCGTGGCGAGCCGCTCGTCCTCCATGACCGCCGCGATGTGGTCCCCCACCATCGCCGAGCCAGCCTCCGTCTCGGCCGCGTCCCGCGCGGCATCGACCGCGGAGACAAGGGTGGCGTCGCGTTTGGCCTGGCTCGAGGACGCGGTCGGGGTCATGGGGAGATTGTGTCCCACCGACACTCACCGGGGCCGTGCGGGTCCGGACCCTCGGCCCGGGCATGGGCGCCGGCCCCCCGCTAGGGTCATGCCATGACGCGAGTGCGTGTTCCCCTCATCGTCGCCGGCTGCGCCGTGCTGGCTCTCGGCCTGACGGCCTGCGACAAGCCGAACCCGGTGGCCACCGTGTTCTCCGGCACGAGCAGCCAATGGCGCGAGGCGGCGTGCTGGTCCTCCGACGGAGGCCAGATCGATGCGAACGCCTGCGCTCAGGACGTCATCAAGGGCGCTGCCGGCGGAGCGAAGATCGCCACGATCCCGGTGGTGCCGGGTCAGACGATCGGCATCAGCGTCGATCCCGTGGTGGCAGACGCCGGCTGGTCCCCGCAGATCAACGGCCAGAGCATCACCCAGTCGCCGCTGACGAGCACCTACTTCCGGTTCACCTACCCGGAGTTCCAGCAGGTCCCGGCCGAGGGCCTGATGATGGAGATCCTCGCCGGCTCCGAGGGTGGAACGCGCGGAGTGTGGCTGTTCCAGCTCGTCCCGGCCTAGACAGCGAGGGCTCGGACCGCGTCCTAGACGTCCATGTCGTCGGCGACCGCACGCAGGACGGCCGCGACCTTCTGAGCGGCCGCGTCGGCCGGGTACTTGCCCCGGCGGAGCTGGTTCGACACCCCGTCGAGCAGCTTGATGAGGTCCTCGACGATGACGGCCATGTCGTCCGCCGGCTTCCGGCTGCCCTTCACCACGGACGGAGCGGCCGACAGCACCGACAGGGACAGGGCCTGCTTGCCGCGGCGCCCGTCGACGACACCGAACTCCACCTTGGTGCCCGGCTTGAGGGCTGAGACGCCGGCCGGCAGCGTCGACACGTGGACGAAGACGTCGTCACCCTCGTCCGAGGTGATGAAGCCGAAGCCCTTCTCGGAGTCGTACCACTTCACGGTCCCGGTCGGCACGGCGTCCTCGCTCACATTGCATGCAGCAGACGGCAGGGGTGCCGCTGGCACGGGCTCCCCGCGCCTGCCAAGGTTACCCCGTGAGCCCCGACACCTCGTCCGCCGACCGGGTGCTGCGCATCGGCGCGGTCATCACGGCCGCGGGACTGGTGTTCACCCTGATCGCCATCATTCCCCTGGTCGTACCCGACCTCGACCTCCCCAGTGCCATGTGGTTCCTGGCGATGCTCACCGGAGTGGGACTGATCGTCGTCTTCGTGGGCCTGGCCATGGGTGCCCGCCGGCGGCGTCCGCACTGACAGGGCGCGCACCGCACGCAGTCGGCACCTTCGGCGGACGCGTACCGTGTGAGGGTGGCAGTACCCCGCAGTCTCGCCGATGACCTCCGGCATCGTGACGACGCCGCCGTGGCCCGACTGCTGCGCCGGCGCCCCGATCTCCTCCAGCCGGTCCCCTCGGACTTCACGGCGCTGACCGCGCGCGCCACGGCCGGCCCCTCCGTCGCCCGATGCCTCGATGGGCTCGACGCCATGCACCTGCACGTCCTGCGTTCGGCATCGGCGCTGACGGGCGAGTCGGCAGCGACGGCGGATGCCATCACCGCCCACGCGGCCAAGCCCCTGCCCGACGATGCCATCGACGCCTGCCGAGCCGCCCTCGACGACGTCGTCGACCTGGCCCTGGTCTGGGGCTCTCCCGACGCCCTCCATGCCATCGTCCCCGTGCGCGACCTTGTGGCGTCCGCGGCGGTGCCGTCCTGGCCGCGCCCGGAGGCCGACCAGGGACACTCGCACGACCCGCACGACGTCGACGCCCAGGCAGCGCTGCACGCCCGCGAGGCGCTCGCCCTCGTCCGCGACCTGCTGGACGACTGGTCGGCCCACCCACCGGGCGTCCTTCGCAGCGGCGGGCTGTCCCTCCGGGACTTCGCGGCTGCCCGGGCTCGACTGCACTCCGACTGGGCTCGCACGGCCCTCACCATCGAGCTGGCGCATGCCGCCAACCTCGTCGTCGACGACCAGGACGAGGTCCCGCACTGGGTGCCCACCGATCACTTCGACGCCTGGGTCGCCCAGCCCCCCGCCGAGCAGTGGATCGAGCTGGTTCACGCCTGGCTCGCCCTGCCGCGGCTCACCTCGCTCGCGGACGCGAAGACCCAGGTGCTGTCGGCGGAGAGGGATCGGCGGGCCATTCCCGTCCTGCGGAGGGACATCGTCGAGCTCCTCACCGCGCTGCCCCCCGGCTACTCCCAGTCCGAGGACCGGATCCTCGGCGTCCTCGACGATCGCCAGCCCCGCCGGGCAGGCGAGCTCCGCCGACTGACCGTGGCCGCGACGCTGCGGGAGGGATCCGATCTCGGCCTCCTGGGCGCCGGGGCCCTGAGCTCGGCTGCCCGCCTGCTCCTCAGCGACGAGGGCTCCTCCCCCGCGGAACGTCGTGCGCACTCCCAACGGGTGGCGGCGTCGCTCGCGGCGGCGCTTCCCGTCGACGTCGACCACGTCGTCATCCAGGCCGACCTGACGGTGGTCGCGCCCGGTCCGCTGGCGGCGAGCATCGCGAGGAGCCTTCGGCTGCTCGCCGACGTCGAGTCCCGCGGCCACGCGACCGTGTACCGCATCAGCGAGGGATCCATCCGGAGGGCCCTCGACGTCGGGTGGGATGCCGAGGCGATCCACGCCCTCCTGCGCGACATCTCGCGCACGCCGGTGCCGCAGCCGCTGACCTACCTCGTCGACGATGTCGCGCGTCGGCACGGAGCCGTGCGGGTGGGCAGCGCCCTGGCCTACATCCGCAGCGACAACGGCGATGCGCTGACCGCGCTCGTCGCGGACCGACGGCTGCGCTCCCTTGGCCTGCACCGCATCGCGGAGACCGTCGTCATCTGCCACGCGCCCACGTCGGAGGTCATCGCGGACCTCAGGAACGCTGGCTACGCGCCGGCAGCGGAGAGCCCCGACGGGGAGATCCTGATCAGGCGACCAGAGGATCGACGCACGAGAGCCCGCCGCGCCACGTCGAGCTCGACTCGCCGCGCCCCTGAGACTGCCCTCGTCACGGCGGCCCTGCGCACCCTGCGGGCGGCAGATCGGGCCAGCGCGCCGCGGGGGGCCACGGTGTCGGGGCCCGCCGCCGGTACCGAGCTGGCCAGCCTGAGCGCGGCCGCCACCGTCTCGGCGCTGCGAGCGGCGCTCGCCGACAACCGCTCCCTCTGGATCGGCTACGCAGACACCGATGGTGCGGTCGTCCAGCAGATCGTCGACCCCATCCGGCTGTTCGGCGGCGTCCTCACCGCCTTCGACCATCGCACCGACTCGGTACGCCAGTTCTCCGTCTCGCGCGTGACGGGGTTGGCCGAGGTCGACCGGCTGTCGTCCGAGGACGAGACACCATGACACGGGTGCTCGTGCTCGGCGGCACACGGCACGTGGGCCGCGCTGCCGTGGAGCACGCCCTCGGCCGGGACTGGGACGTCACCGTCGTCAACCGAGGGACCGGGAGGCCCGAACCGTCGGGGGTGGGCGTCGTGCGCGTGGATCGCACCGTCGACGGGGCACTTCGACGCGCGCTGGACGGGCTCGGTGACTGGGACGTCGTCCTCGACACCTGGAGCGGGGCACCGCGAGTCGTGCAGGATTCCGCCGCCGCACTGGCCGACCGGACCGATGCCTATGCCTACATCTCCAGTGTCTCCGTGTACGAGTGGCCATGGTCGCGTCAGGGCGACGAGTCCGCGGCGGTCGTGGCGGCCGACCCCTCGAGCGCTGGCACCGACTACGCCGCCGACAAGCGGGGGGCGGAGATCGCGGTGCTGGAGGCATTCGGCGAGCAGGGCTGCTTCATCGCGCGAGCCGGCCTCATCCTCGGGCCGTACGAGGTCGTCGGACGACTGCCGTGGTGGCTGCAGCAGCTGAGCGCATCCGACGCTGTCCTCGTTCCCGGGCCGCCGGACCGCGCCCTGCAGTTGATCGACGGACGTGACCTTGCCGGCTGGGTGCTGGACGCCTCACTCGGGGGCGCCCGGGGAGCCGTCAACTCCGTCGGCCCCGCCGGGATCACCACGATGGGCGAGCTCGTCGGGGCGGCCGCGCAGGTGACCGGTTCGACCGCACGGCTGGAGTGGATCTCCCCGGAGGACGTGCTGCTCGCCGGACTCGAGCCGTGGACGCAACTGCCGATCTGGGCACCGCCCGAGGGTGAGATGGCAGCGATCCATGACGTCGGGATCCGCCGAGCCGCCGCACTCGGCCTGACGTGTCGGCCGGTCGAGCAGACCGTCTCGGACACCTGGCAATGGATCCTCAGTGAGGGCTACCCGGACTCCGTGCTCGAGGGCCGAGTGGGCATGGACCCGGCAGCGCGACGCGCCGCACGGATGGCCCTCGGACTGCAGCCCTGACCCGGCACGGCAGCGGGTGACCCGGAAACCCCTCGTGGGCGGGCCCCAGGAGGGGCCCGCCCACGAGGGTGGTGCTGCTAGTTCAGCGGCTCGACCTCGCCGCCGAGGGGAACCTCCGGGAACAGCGAGTTCGACACGATGGTGAGCTCGTAGGGGAACTCCCCACCATCGGTCGCCCGCCACTGGCCACCCGTCAGCGGCGTCTTGGCCACGTTGGGGACCGGTCCGTTGCCGAAGTCCAGGTCACCGACGAGCGTGCTGACCTTCATCGTCTTCATGGAATCGGCGATGGCTGCCTTGTCCTTCCCGCCCGCCGCGGTGACGGCGGCGGCCATGACCTCGAACAGCGACTCCGAGAACGCCAGCGGCATGTTCCACTGCTTGGTCGTCGCATCCGTGTACGCCTGGGCGAAGTCGGCAGACGACAGACCCGTGACGCTCGACGTCGTCGGGTACGACGGCGCCCACCAGACCTCGGTGCCCAGATTCTGGGCCAGATCGCCGAGCGCCTCGATCGCAGCCGGGAACTCGATGGCCTTGCCGACCGTGGCCAGCTTCGGGTTGAAGCCCTGCTGCTTGGCCTGCTTCCAGAAGGTGATGAAGTCCGGCGGGGGAACGATGCCCGTGAGCAGCTCGTCACCGTTCTTCTTGTAGGCCGAGATCTGCGCCGAGAAGTCCTGCGTCCCGCTCGGGTACAGGCCCGGGTTGTTGAACTCGTATCCCTTCGGGCCGATCATGGCCGGGAACCCGTTCTCCACGTCGGTGAAAGCCTGGCCGTCAGAGTCGTTCGGGTACAGGGCGGCGACCTTCTTGTTCGAGTCCACCTGATCCCACATGTTCGTGAAGACCTCGGCCATGTCCTCCATGCCCCAGAAGAAGTGGTACGTCCACTGGAAGCCCTTGGCCGGGTCGCCGCCGCGGCCGAAGAACCACGGCTGCCACGGAGTGTCGGCGGTGATGCACGGCGTGGCGTTCGCCTCGCACTGGTCGGACACCGGCACCGTCGTCTCGGGGGTGGCGTGCGCCATCACGATGTCGACGCCGTCGCTGTTGATCAGCTCGCCGGCAACCTCGCCGGCACGCTTGGGATCGCTCTGCGAGTCCTTGACGATGACCTCGATCGAGTACGTCGCATCGCCCGCCTGGATCGGGTTCTCCGCGAACCACGAGGTCATGGAGTCGACCACCCACTGGTCGCCCTCGCCGAACGCGGCAAGCGGGCCGGTGAGCGGCGTCACGAAGCCGATCTTGATGACGTCGCTTGCCGCGGAGCCACTGTCACTCGCCGCAGCCGACGCTGCCGCGGTGGACTCCGCAGGCGCGGCCGCGCTGGAGCTGGACTCCGTCGAGTCGAGGTTTCCGCACGCGGTCGCCAGCAGGCCAGCCGCCGCAATGGCGGCGACCCCACGCATGGTTCGAGAGATACCCATTCAGAACTCCCTGCTTGTTTGGCGTGCGACCCCGTCTGGGCCTCACGGTCGGGACACTAGGTGCACGGGAGGGCCGTCATGGTCGCCTCGTTCCCCGTGCGGAACGAAACCGACAGCGATTCGGGGAAGCTCCCCTCAGGTCGCCACCGTCAGGAACCGCTCGTTGAGCTCGCGGCTGTGGTAGAAGATCGCCTTCCCCAGCTGATCGGCCGTCCACGTCACCATCGGCCGGTCGCGGAAGCAGCGGTACCCGCCGGCGAACGTCTCATTCCGGTTGCCGGACGGATCGAAGAAGTAGATGGTCGTGCCGCGGGTGATGCCGTGGCGTGTCGGTCCGATGTCGATCGGGACGTCGTCCATCGCGAAGATGTCTGCCGCCTTGAGGATGTCGTCCCAGCTCCGCATCTCGAACGCGAAGTGGTGGATCTTGTTCTCCGGAGCCTCGAGCAGCGCGATGTCGTGGTTCGACTCGCCCAGCGTCAGCCACGTCGCGAGCGTCTTCGCGTCATCGTCGAGGCTGGTGACCACGCGCTCCGTGGGGTACATGCCGACGCAGTCCATGAAGAACCGTTCGATGCCGGCCACGTCGTTCACCCACAGCAGTGCGTGGTCGAGGCGCGGCGCCCCGATCCCCACCATGTGGCGTGGGAAGGCGTCGGGGTTGTGGGTGCCGACCTCGAGGCCGTACGACGTCATGTGCGAGTAGAACTCCACCTGGTGACCGCTCGCGAGGGTGACCCGGATGCCGTCGCCCACCTCGGGGTTCTCGCCCGCGACCATGCGCTCGACGGGGTAGCCGTAGACGGTCGCCTTGGCCTCGATGTCCGCGATGTCCTCGGGTCGCTCGCACTTGAAGCCGCACTTGACGTAGCCGACACCGCCTTCCTCGATGACGATGGAGTGGTGGTCCCACTCGTCCCAGCCCTTGTAGTAGACCCTGCCGTCCTGCTCGAGGGTCTGGTACAGGCCGACGGTGTTCGCGTAGTGCTCCTTGGCCTCGGCCAGGTCCGTCACCCGAACGTGCATGTAGCCCATGCGCATGACTGCCATGGCTGGTGTCCTCTCAGTAGGGGCTCCCCCGAGTCGGGGGAGCGGTCAATGGGACGTGGCGTACAGGGCGAGGAGAGGGTTGACGCAGCGCAGCGTCTCCTCGCGAAGGGAGATGGTCGTGTCGCTCACGGGCACGGCACGGCAGGACAGGCAGACCCCCGACTGCCGCTCGGCATCGCTGAGGACCGTGTCCGCAACGGGTCGGGTGTAGCGGACCTCCCCGCTGACGACATCGACCTTGCAGATCGCGCATCCGCCGCGGCGGCACCCGGTGCGGTAGGCGTAGCCGTGGCGGTGGAGTCCCTCGAGGATGGTCTCGTCCTCGCGCAGCTCCACGACGACACCGTCGGATGCGACTGTCAGACGCGGCACCTGGACCTCCGATCCGCGACTCGATTCGGCCGCGTGGCCGCACGCTAGGACCCGGCCCGTCGAGGACGAGGCGGGAGTTCCGCGGAACGGGACAAATCTGGCAAATGAATTCCGCCATGCGGGACACGTGGTCAAGCGGCTTGGGGTGCCCGCCTAGCGTCGGGCGCATGATCGACGACAGCGCGGGCAGCAGCGTCAGGCAACCCGGGCACGAGCGACTGCCCGTATCGGTGGTCGTCTCGCGCCGACCGGCGCCCGGTCGCGAGCGGGACCTTGCCACGTGGGCCGACGGCGTCTCGGCGGCCGCGGCCGCGTTCCCCGGGCACCTCGCCGCGCGCGTGTACCGACCCGACCCACCAGATCGGGACGACCTTGTCATCGCCTTCACCTTCACCGACGCGTCCTCGCTGTCGGCGTGGGAGGTCAGTGACATTCGCCGTTCCTGGCTCGCGGCGGCCGCGCCGCTGACTCAGGGGGGCCAGCAGACGCACGCTGTCAGCGGGTTCGAGTCGCTGTTCGCCCCCGGCGTGCACGCCACCGCGTCCCCGCCGCCGCGGTGGAAGACCGCGGTGATCATCGCCCTCGCGCTGTACCCCGCCTCACTGGCCGTCGGGTGGCTGATCACACCCCGGCTCCCGGATCTCCCGCTGCCCGGCCGGGTCCTGGTGTCGACGCTCGTGATCGTGCCCTACATGGTGTGGATCGGCGTGCCCTGGGCCACCCGGTGGATGCAGCGGTGGCTCAACCCGAGTGCCGGTCGAGAGCCGACGCCCTAGCAGGGTCGGCGTCGATCACGAGCCGAGTCGCAGCTCCGTCGACCACACCGTCAGGTCGGCCAGCACTTCGGGGATCGGTTCGACCCCGATGCCAGGCCCGGTGGGCACGTCGAGCTGGCCGTCCCGCAGCACGAACGGTTCGGTCACGTCGACCCGGTAGTAGCGGCTCGACGCACTGGTGTCCCCGGGCAGCGTGAAACCGGGGAGCGCGGCGAGGGCGACGTTGGCCGCCCGGCCGATCCCGGACTCGAGCATTCCGCCGGCCCATACCGGTGCACCGCGACCGCGGCAGAGGTCGTGGATGTCCCTCGCGGTGAGATAACCGCCGACGCGCCCCGGCTTGATGTTGACGATCGTGCAGGCACCGAACTGCAGGGCCGAGTCGGCCGACATGGTCGAGTGGATCGACTCGTCCAGGCAGATGGGCGTCGCGCAGGCCCTTGACATGAGGACGTGCCCGTACCAGTCCTCCTGATCGAGCGGCTGCTCGTGCAGGAGGAGGTCGAACCGGTCCAGCTGGGCCAGATGCGCCGCGTCGGAGCGCTGGTACGCCTGGTTGGCGTCGGTCTGCAGCGGAATGTCCGGCCACTCCCGGCGCACGGCCCCGACGGGTTCGATGTCCCATCCCGGCTCGATCTTCAGCTTGATCCGTCGGTACCCCTCCTCGACGTACCCCGCGACCTCGTCGAGCAGGTCGGTGAGGGACTCCGTCGGGGGGATGCCCACCGACACTCCGCAGTCGACGCTCGTGCGCACGGCACCGAGGTAGGAGGCGAGGGACTCGTCGCGCTCACGCAGCCACACGTCGAGCATGGCCGTCGACAGCGCGCACTTCGCCATCGGGTGCCCGCTGACGACCTCCATGGCCGCGCGCACATCGGCGGGGTCGTCCGCATCCGCGACCTCGACGAGGGCCGGCAGCAGGTGGTCACGCATGACGTCGATGGCGCCGTTCCCGTACTCGTAGCTGTAGCCGGGCCACGACATCGTCACGCACTCGCCCCAGCCGCTCACGCCATCGGACGACACCGCTTCGACGAGGATGACGTCGCGCACGCTCTCCGTGCCGAAGCTGGTGCGGAACGGCCGGACCAGCGGAATGTTGAGCCGGTGCAGCCGGAACAGTTCGATCGCCATCAGTGCCTCTCCAGTACGTAGCCGCCACTCGGACTGACCCCGGTGATCACGTAGCCCTCCTGGAACGCCTCGATCAGTGCAGCACGGACGGCGAAGCGCCAGCCCCGCGCGGCCTCGGGCTCGGACGCACGAAGCGCGACGATGTCCTCCGGGAGGTCGATGTGGACGACGTCGCGACCCGCGGCGATGAGCTCCACCGAATCGATCGGCAGGAGTGTGCCCATCGACGCCGCGTAGACACGAGGCGAATCGAGGCGCCACCACGCGAACAGCCGGTCTGTCGGATCGCCGCTGTTGATGCCGTCGTTCATGCTTCCGTAGAAGTCGACCTCGAAGCCGTGCACGTCGACGCCGAGCTTGAGCAGGTTCACGCGAGCGTTCCTGCGAACCAGCGGATCGAACGTCCACACGACCGTGTCGAAACCGTGTTCGAGGGCCCAGACCCGTTGATGCTTCTTGAGCACCGTCCCGATCTGCTGGTCCCGGTACGGGTCGAGAACCGCGGCCATGTGGGAGTGCAGGTGGCCGTGCCAGCCGTCACCCACGCGATGGCGCCCGACGAAGGCGAGTGCCGCACCGATCGGCCGACCGTCTCGGTATGCCGCCGAGGCGTAGCCGCCGGCGTGCACGAGCGCCCGCATGAGGTTCGACGCCACCTGGGTGGACCCGTCCGCGGCTGGCCACACCTCGTCGAAGATACGTCCGGCATCGGCCAGTTCACTAAGGTCGGTCAAAGACCTCACCTGGACATGAGCGCGCTCCTCCGCCCGGGCGAGATCCGCCTCCGGCGACCAGTCCGTCACCGGACCACCGTAGCGACTGGGAGAGAACCGGATGCCCGAGACCGACCTGCTGGACCGGGCCCGCGCGATGCTTCCGGCGATGGTCGACGCGGTGGAGGCGCTCGTCAGCGTCGAGTCGCCCAGCGATGACGTCGGTGCCTGCCTCGCCGTCGTGCAGGAGGCGGTCGGCATCCTGGCCGGCTGGCTGCCGGAGCCCGCCCGGGTCGAGGAGCACAACGGTCGGCCCGCGTGGCGCTGGGGCCCGAAGCATCCGCGCATCCTGCTGCTCGGCCATCTCGACACCGTGTGGCCGATGGGCACGATCGATCGGATCCCGTTCAGCAACGACGGCGAGCGGCTGCGGGGTCCCGGCGTGTTCGACATGAAGGCCGGGGTGGTCCAGGGGTGGGCGGCGCTCGCCCTCATCGAGGCGACGGAGCAGTCGGGCGTCGGCATGCTGCTCACCACCGATGAGGAGATCGGCTCACCCGCGTCCCGTGCCCTGATCTCCTCGGCCAGCGCACGCGCCGAGGCCGTGCTCGTCCTCGAGCCATCGGCCGACGGAGCGCTCAAGACCGCCCGTAAGGGCACCTCGTGGTACGAGATCGTCCTGAGCGGGCGTGCCGCGCATGCCGGACTGGACCCCGAGCGAGGGGTCAACGCCCTGCTCGCCGCTGCCGAGCTCGCGATGACGGCTCATGAGTGGGCCGACACCCGCGCCGGCACCACGGTGACGCCGACGCTGCTGACCGCCGGGACGACCGCGAACACGGTGCCTGCCCAGGCGCGGCTGTCCTTCGACGTGCGGGCATGGACCGAGCAGGAGCAGGTGCGCGTGGACCGGGCGATCCGGCACTGGACTCCCGAGGGGCAGCCGGCGACAGTGGAGGTCGGCGGCGGCATCGACCGACCCGCGATGGAGGAGTCCGCGGCCGCCGACCTGTTCATCCTTGCTCAGGGGCAGGCGAGTGCGATGGGTCTCGCTCCGCTCGAACGGCGGGCCGTCGGGGGTGCCAGCGACGGGAACCTCACGGCAGCGGCCGGAGTGCCGACGCTCGACGGGCTGGGAGCCGTCGGAGACGGTGCGCATGCGGAACACGAGTGGGTGAGCATCGACGGAATGGCCGAGCGCGCTGCGCTGCTCGCCAGCATCCTCCGCGCAGCACTGTCGTCCTAGCCGCAGCCGCATTCGCCGGGCCTCACGGCGGCGCCTAGGCTCGAGTCCATGACCGACGGACCGCTCATCGTGCAGAGCGACAAGACGCTGCTGCTCGAGGTCGATCATGAATCCGCCGCGGACTGCCGGAAGGCGATCGCCCCCTTCGCCGAGCTGGAGCGGGCGCCCGAGCACATCCACACCTATCGCCTGACCCCCCTGGGACTGTGGAACGCGCGCGCCGCCGGCCACGACGCCGAGCAGGTCATCGACACGCTGCTCCGCTACTCGCGCTACCCGGTGCCGCATGCCCTCCTCATCGACGTGGCCGAGACGATGGCGCGATACGGACGGCTGCAGCTGAACAACCACCCCGTGCACGGCCTCGTCCTGCAGTCCATCGACGCCGCCGTGCTCGAGGAGGTCCTGCGCAGCAAGAAGGTCACTCCCCTGCTCGGTGCCCGCGTCGACGAGACGACGGTCGTCGTCCACCCGAGCGAGAGAGGTCACCTGAAGCAGGCCCTCGTCAAGCTCGGCTGGCCCGCCGAGGACATCGCCGGCTACGTCGACGGCGAGCGCCACGCGATCGGCCTCGAGGCCACCGCGTGGCAGCCGCGCCCGTACCAGACCGAGGCTGCCGAGGGCTTCTGGCACGGAGGCTCGGGAGTCGTGGTGCTGCCGTGCGGGTCGGGCAAGACGATCGTGGGCGCCCTCGCCATGGCACTCGCCCAGGCGACGACGCTCATCCTGGTCACGAACACCGTCGCCGCACGGCAGTGGCGCGACGAGCTGCTGCGGCGGACGACGCTGACGGCCGACGAGATCGGCGAGTACTCCGGTGCCCGCAAGGAGATCCGTCCGGTCACGATCGCCACCTACCAGGTCATGACGACCAAGCGACAGGGCATCTACCCGCACCTCGAGGTGTTCGACTCCCGCGACTGGGGACTGATCATCTACGACGAGGTCCACCTGCTGCCGGCGCCGATCTTCCGCTTCACCGCCGACATCCAGTCGCGGCGGAGGCTCGGCCTGACGGCGACCCTCGTGCGCGAGGACGGCCGCGAGAGCGACGTCTTCTCCCTCATCGGTCCCAAGCGCTACGACGCACCGTGGAAGGACATCGAGAACCAGGGCTACATCGCGCCGGCGGACTGCATCGAGGTGCGGGTGACCCTGCCCGACGCCGACCGCATGACCTACGCGATGGCCGAGCCGGAGGACCGCTACCGGCTCAGCGCCTCGGCTCCCGAGAAGCTCCGGATCACCGAGGCCATCGTGGCCCGCCACACCGACGACCGGGTCCTCGTCATCGGGCAGTACCTCGACCAGATCGCCGAGCTCGGGGAGCACCTCGAGGCCCCCGTCATCACCGGCGAGACCCCGGTACGGGAGCGGGAGCGACTCTTCGAGGCCTTCCGCAGCGGCGACGTCAGAGTGCTGGTCGTCAGCAAGGTCGCGAACTTCTCCGTCGACCTTCCGGAGGCGGGCGTGGCGATCCAGGTGAGCGGGACGTTCGGCTCGCGACAGGAGGAGGCCCAGCGCCTCGGGCGCGTCCTGCGGCCGAAGGCGGACGGGCGGTCGGCCCACTTCTACTCGATCGTCACTCGTGACACGGTCGACGCAGACTTCGCTCAGCACCGCCAGCGCTTTCTCGCCGAGCAGGGGTACGCGTACCGGATCATCGACGCCGACGACGTGCACGCTGGTACCTGGGACGTGTCGTAGCGCCCGACCCGGATCGCCCTAGGCGCGGATGAGCGAGACGTACTCCTCGATCGCGGCCTGCGTCTCGGCTGCGGACCACGACAGCAGGCCGCCCATGACCTCGGCGACATCGCGAACGGCCACGTCCGTCACCTCGTCGAGGTGCAGCCCCACGCGAAGGCGTCGGTCCAGCACATCCTCGAGCCGACATGCACCCTCGTCCAGAACGGCGCGGATCACGTCGGCATGGATGAACCGCGCCGCGCCGAGAATCGGCTCACCCAGGCCGGGGCCGGCGATCACGCTCGACGGCGGGTTGTTGGACGGCGATCCGACCAGTGGGATCTCGCGGGTCGTGCAGGGCATCGCCGTGAATCCCGCGTCTGAGACGACCGTGTCCACCAGATCCCGGGCCATCACGCGGTAGGTGGTCCACTTGCCTCCCACGATGGCAAGCACTCCGGGAGCGACCCGGACGATCCGATGCTCCCTCGTCACCTTCGCCGTGTTCCCACCCACGGCCTGGTCTCGAACCAGCGGTCGCAGCCCGGCGAAGACATAGGTGACGTCGTCCGGCGTGATCCGGGTGTCGAGGGCCTTGTTCAGCAGTCCCAGCAGGTAGCGGACATCCGCGGCTTCGGGTGCCACCTCGTCAGGTCGGCCCGGCCATGCCGTGTCGGTGGTTCCGACCAGCCAGTGGGTAGGCGTCGGTAGGACGAACAGGACGCTGGGTCCGGTGGGGATGATGAGCGCCGTCTCGCCATCGATGGCCGTGCGGGGCAGGCGAACGTGCACGCCCTTGGACCGCATCACGCTGACACCCGCCTGTGACCCGGTGAACAGGGCGGATGCCTCCGGCGCCCACACGCCGGCGCACAGGGCCACACTCCGGGCAGCGACGGTGAACTCCTCGCCGGTCAGCCCGTCAAGCACGCTGACCCGCCAGCAGCCGTCGGACCCGACCCCGAGACTGCCGACCAACGCCGCGTGCGGAACCACGTGCGCACCGCGCTGGGCGGCGGTGCGGGCGATGGCGACCGCCAACCGCGCGTCGTCCATCTGTGCGTCGTAGAACTCCATGGCACCGACGAGTGTCTTCCGTCGAAGGCTGGGGAACCTCTCCAGCGCCTCGTCGCGGGAGCGGTGGCGATGCCGGGGCAGCACACCGGACCGGGCGAGCAGGTCGTAAGCCATCAGACCCGTTCCCATGTACGCGCGCTCCCACACGCGATGGCGCAGGGGCAGCAGGAACGGGAGCGGTCGCACGACGTGGGGGGCGAGGGTGGTCAGCAGCAGCTCGCGCTCGCGCAGCGATTCCCTGACGAGCGCCACGTTGCCCTGCTGCAGGTACCTGAGCCCACCGTGGACGAGCTGGCTGGACCGACTGGACGTTCCGCCCGCGATGTCACCCTTGTCGATGAGGCCCACGGACAGCCCACGGGCCGCGGCATCGAGGGCCGTGCCCGTGCCGGTCGCCCCCGCCCCGACGACGAGAAGGTCGAGGACCTCGGACTGCATCGACAGGAGGGCCGTCGCCCTGGCGGACGGGCCAAGAGAACTCGTCATGCGCGGATCACCCCGTCATCCAGTATGCGCTGAGGACTCGTGCAGTGACGATCAGGCGTGTCGCGGGCGGGGGCGCAGGGCGAGTCGGGCATCGACGTCGAAGCCGAAGTCCTCGACCGTTCCCATCCCCGGCAGGGGCAGGTGGACCGTGCCCAGGTTCGCCGACCCGACGAGCTCGATCTCCCGCATCGGGTCGTCCGGCGGTCCCACTGCGGTGATTCTGAGCTCGAGCTCGACGTCGATGGTCCCGGCCACGGCGTGCCCGGTCACGTGCCAGCCACTGGGCATCTCGTCGCCCGAGCCGTCATAGGCCAGGACGTGCGCATCGTGGCGGGTCACCAGGGTCCGGGCCGCCGCCTGCATGAGGAAGTTCCTCGTGCGGAGCTGGTCGAGCGCCATGCGCAGGGTGAACCGCGTTCCCGCGTCGCCGATCTCGAGCTCCCCGCCCGACACCGGAGCGGTGACGTCGACATTGACCAGGCCGATCCGACCGCTGCGCAGCCGGACCTCGGCTCCGTCGACGGTGTGCACAGCCCAGTCCCCACCCATGACGCCAGCGTGCCACACGCCGAAGGGCGGGACTCCGTGAGGAGCCCCGCCCTTCGGGTCGTGCCGGCAACCGCCGGCACGGGGAGGACTAGAAGTCCATGCCGCCCATGTCGCCGCCCGGCATGGCCGGAGCCGACTTCTCGGGCTTGTCGGCCACGACCACCTCGGTGGTGAGGAACAGGCCCGCGATGGACGCGGCGTTCTGGAGCGCGGAGCGAGTGACCTTGGCCGGATCGATGATCCCAGCCGCGATCATGTCCACGTACTCGCCGGTCGCGGCATCGAGGCCGTGTCCCGGTGTGAGCTCGCGGACCTTCTCCACGATGACGCCACCCTCGAGACCGGCGTTCTCGGCGATCTGCTTGAGCGGGGCGTTGACGGCCACGCGCACGATGTTCGCGCCGACCGCCTGCTCGTCGGTGAGCCCGAGACCGTCGATCTTCGGCCCCGCGGCCTTCATCGCCTGGATGAGGGCCACGCCACCGCCGGGCACGATGCCCTCCTCGACGGCCGCCTTCGCGTTGCGAACGGCGTCCTCGATGCGGTGCTTGCGCTCCTTGAGCTCGACCTCGGTGGCCGCGCCGACCTTGATGACGGCGACGCCGCCGGCCAGCTTGGCGAGGCGCTCCTGCAGCTTCTCGCGGTCGTAGTCGGAGTCCGACTTCTCGATCTCCGCGCGAATCTGCGAGACACGGCCGGCGATCTGCTCGGCGTCCCCAGCACCCTCGACGATCGTGGTCTCGTCCTTCGTCACGACGACCTTGCGGGCACGACCGAGCAGGTCGAGCGTCGCGGCGTCGAGCTTGAGGCCGACCTCCTCGGAGATGACCTGGGCACCGGTCAGGATCGCGATGTCCTGCAGCATGGCCTTGCGGCGGTCGCCGAAGCCGGGGGCCTTGATGGCCACCGAGCGGAAGGTGCCGCGGATCTTGTTCACGACGAGAGTCGACAGCGCCTCGCCCTCGACGTCCTCGGCGATGATGACCAGGGGCTTGCCGGACTGCATGACCTTCTCGAGCAGCGGCAGCAGGTCCTTGACGGACGAGATCTTGGAGTTCGCGATGAGGATGTAGGGATCCTCGAGCTCGGCCTCCATGCGCTCGGCATCGGTCATGAAGTAGGCGGAGATGTAGCCCTTGTCGAAGCGCATGCCCTCGGTGAGCTCGAGCTCGAGACCGAAGGTGTTGCTCTCCTCGACGGTGATGACGCCTTCCTTGCCGACCTTGTCCATGGCCTCGGCGATGAGCTCACCGACCTCCATGTCACCGCCGGCGGAGATGGCCGCGGTCGACGCGATCTGCTCCTTCGTCTCGACGTCCTTGGCCATCGCGAGCAGCTCGTCGCTGACAACGCTGACAGCCTTCTCGATGCCCTTCTTCAGGCCCATCGGGTTCGCACCGGCGGCCACGTTGCGCAGTCCCTCGCGGACCAGCGCCTGGGCCAGCACGGTGGCCGTGGTGGTTCCGTCACCGGCGACGTCGTCGGTCTTCTTGGCGACCTCCTTGACGAGTTCCGCGCCGATCTTCTCGTACGGATCCTCGAGCTCGATCTCCTTGGCGATCGAGACACCGTCGTTGGTGATCGTGGGGGCGCCCCACTTCTTCTCCAGGACGACGTTGCGGCCCTTCGGGCCGAGGGTGACCTTGACGGCATCGGCGAGCACGTTCATGCCGCGCTCGAGGGCCCGGCGGGCCTCCTCGTCGAATGCAATGATCTTTGACATGGGGGCTGTTCCTCCCGGAACGTCCGTGTGGATTATCACTCGCAGGTGTCGAGTGCTAACCGAAAAGTTAGCACTCGGTCCCCCCGAGTGCAAACCCGATCCGGCACGCGGACCCCACCGGGGCGGGTCAGCCGGTGGGGACGGTCCCGCCGGTGAGAGCTGCGTTGGCGGCGCGCTGCGCGATCCGGAAGGCCTTCTTGGCGGGAGTGGCCGACGCCCCGCTGGTCGCGGCCGTCCACGCCGTCGCGTACGGACCCCACAGCGCTGCTGCCTCAGGCACGTTGGGCATCGTCACACCGTTCACGCCCGCGTTGCCGATCGCCCGGATCCGCCCACCGCCCGTGGCGACGGTCGCCGCCGCCTTGGTGTTCGCCGGGAACCAGCCGGACGCGGCCGCCAGCTCCTGCTGGGACTTGGCCTTGCTGAAGAACCGGCTCACGAGCTTGGTGGCCTGGTCCTCCACCCCGTGCTTGGCGGCGAAGCGGGTGAGCATGAAGCCGTGGACGGTCAGGAGAGGCGCCGGCTTGAGACCGGTCGCCATCGGAGGAACACTGCCGATCCGGTAGGGGAAGCTCAGGGCGAGGAGGTCCGCCAGCTGTTCGGGCCCCGCCAGCCAGAATGCTGACCGGCCCTTCGCGAACGCCGTCTTCGCAGCGTCGGCCGTGAGGGATGAGTCGATGAGTCCGGAGGCGTTCCACCCATCGATGAGCCCCGCGTTGGACTTCAGCTTCTTGCTGGCGAGCCCCACGTCGGTGGTGCTGAGGCCGCCGGCCGAGGCCTTCCCGAACAGGTAGCCGCCGACGCCGCTGAACAGCGGGTAGGTCGTCCACGGGGACGTCCCCTCGCCCTGCGGGAGCGCGAACGGCACCTTGACCTTCTTCTTGTTCTTGACCAGCTTGAGCGCAAGATCGCTGAGTGCCGCGAAGGTCGCGGGCTGCTGGGGCACCAGCTTCGTGTTCGTGATGAGGGCGAGGTTGCTGACCTGCACCGGTACGCCGAACCGATCGGCGCCCACGTTGGACCCGCTCAGCACGTTCGCGCGGAACTGCGCCCGCCTCTTCTTGGTCATGGGGATGGGGACGATCGTCTCGGCCCCGGCGAGCTCGCCGGTCCAGGCCAGATCGCCCCAGAGGATGTCCGGTGCCTCGGCGTTGCGCACCCCGGCCAGGTCGGCCCGCACGTTGGCCGGGTCCTTGACGACGACCGAGACAGGCGTGCCCTTGTACCCCTCCGGCAGCAGCTTCTCGATGACGGGAGCGTGCGCCGGATCAGCCCACACGACGATGCCATCGGCCGCCTGCGCGGCTGGAGCGGTCACGAATCCTGCCGCCACCAGCGCGGTGGCGATCGCAAGCGAGAGCGTCCGGGTCATACGTCGCACAGCGAAATCCCTCCGTATCGTCCGGCTGCCATCGTACGGAGTGATGGAAGAAGCTGCCGAATCGCGACGCGCCGCCTAGAGGAACGGGACTATCCGCAGCCCCATGGTCGGCGTCGCGGCCCGCTGCCCGACGGTG
Organism: Actinomycetes bacterium; assembly: GCA_024641635.1. Classification (GTDB taxonomy): domain Bacteria; phylum Actinomycetota; class Actinomycetes; order S36-B12; family S36-B12; genus UBA10649. The sequence goes on from JAHECS010000002.1 coordinate 72,678, forward strand.
TCGACGACGACCGCAGCAACCTGCACGCGACCCTTGCCCGGCGGGAGGTAGACGCGGAACGGCCGGGCGTCGTCACTCCCGATCGAGCGCCACCGTCCGCCCGGGCGGCGAACGAGGAAGGTGACCGTGGACGGGTCGGTTCCAGGCACTGTGGCGCTGAGGCGGAAGGTCCCCGTGACGAAGTCCTTGGCGACCTTGAGCGAGATCGTCGGCTCCGGCGGCCCGGGCAGCGTGCGGTCGGCACGCAGGACGAGCGACGAGCGCGCCGGCAGGACCAGTGCCACGCCACCGGACGCATCCGACCTCACCGGAGGACCTCCGAGCAGCGAAGACCACGTGGCATCAGGCGTCGACGTCGGCACGGTCACCGTGGCTGGCGCCCCGCCCGAGTTGAACGCCACGAGGTACTCCGTGCGAGCGGCCGCATCGATCCGGCTGGCGGCGAACACGCTCCCACGACCCAGTCGCGGAATCATGGCTCCCGACGCCAGAGCGGGATGCGAGCGCCGCAGCCTCGCGAGGGCGGTGATCCGGGCCTCGATCGGCGACGACTCCCCGAAGGACGATCCCGTTCCTATCGGCGGGCCGCCGATGCGCTCCTCCTGCTGCCAGTCCTGAACCATCGTCGGGAACATGTCCTGTCGCGCGCGCTTGTCGGTGCCGTCGCCGGACCCCGTCATCCCCACCTCGTCCCCGTAGTAGACGACCGGAACTCCGCGCGTGAGGTAGAGGAGGTCGTGCGCCAGCAGCGCCCGCTCGAGCAGCGGCGCGCCGGTCTCCTGGGTGTCGGCAGCCAGGAAGAAGCCGATCCGGCCCATGTCGTGATTGCCGAGGAAGGTCGTCAGCCCGTAGGCGTTGCTGGTCGCCGAGGTGTAGTAGTCGTCCTCCGCGAACAGGGAGGTGAGCAGCGCCCCACTGGCCCGGCCGGCGCTGAACTTCCGCACGGCGTCCTGGTACGGGAAGTCGAGCACCGACGGCAGCTGGCGTTCACGCATCGTCTCCGACAGTTGCGCGGCATCGGTGTCCCAGACCTCGGCGAAGCTGGTGAACGACGGCTTGCCCGCTGCGGCCGCCTCCTGCTGGATGAGCGGCAGCCAGCGGCCGAAGAAGTACGGATCCACGTGCTTGGCGGTGTCGATGCGGAAGCCGTCGATTCCGTACTTCGTGATCCAGTCGCCGTAGGCATCGGCCAGGGCCCTCACGACCGTCCAGTCCTCGGTCATCAGGTCGTCGAGACCGGAGAAGTCCCCGTCCATCTCGCAGCGGCCGACGCAGCTGCCCCAGGAGATGTCGCCGCGGTTGTGGTAGCGGGTCAGCTGATTCAGCACGGCGGGGGCCTTCGCGCGACGCAGCCCGGGCGAGACGGTCGGGGTCTTGGCGAAGCTTCGCCGTGCGGCCAGCCGGGGGAAGGTGCTGCCGACGGTGTACGACCATGGGTTGAAGGCTCGCCCCGTGGCGGTGCGGTAGGGCGACCTGCCGAGCGGGACGTAGCTGTTGCCCTCCGGGTAGGAGATGACGTCAGCGGTGTGGTTCACCACCACGTCGAGGAACACCTTCATGTCGAGCTTCTTCGCACACGACATGAAGGCCGCGAACTCCGCCTCGGTGCCTAGGTGCGGATCAGGTCGGGTGATGTCGAGGAACCAGTAGCCGTGGTACGCGGCACTCGATCCCTGCACGGTCCGCTGCACGAACGGTGGCGTGATCCAGACTGCCGAGAAGCCCAGCCTCTTGAGCCTCGCGAGCCCGTCATCGGACGGATCGGCCTCGTCGCACCGCCCGGTGAGCCCGGCCAGGTCCCCCCCGTGGAAGTACGCGTCCGACGACGACTCGAACCCGGTCCGCTCCAGGCCGCCGCTCGCGCCGCCGGTGTTGTTCGCCGGATCGCCGTCCCGGTAGCGGTCCGTCATCACGAAGTAGAAGGCGTCCGAGGCGATCGGCGACCGGACGGACGGGACGGCCAGCGACGTGAGCGCGTCGTCCGCCGACGCCGCTCCCGTCGTGAGCCCAGCCGTGAGCCCCGCGACGGCGACCGCGACGAGGAGCGGCCTACCGAAGTGCAATTCCCGATTCCAGGTCGAAGAACTGGATCCGGGCGGGGTCGACGTGGATCTGGATCGGGTCCTCGGTCGTGAAGTGCAGCCGTGGCGGGAAGACGGCGGTGCCCTGGATGTCGGTCGCGTGGCGCAAGCGGCCGACCTCCTCCTCCTCGTTCACCAGTCCGCTGCCAAGGCGCGACTCGTCGACCGGCGTGCCCTCCAGAGCGAAGGTCACATGCACCGAGGAGCCGAGGGCCTCCGCCAGGACGACATGGGCATTCAGGGTGGAGTAGCCCTCCCGAGGCTCAGGATGGATGTCCTCCGCGCGGACGCCGACGATGACCTCCTCGTTGTTGCGCGACTGCAGGGCCGAACGTGCGGCCACGACATCGCGCGGCACCCAGATCTCCTGAGAGCCGACCTTGAGACGGGCACCCTCATCGTCCAGCGTCAGGCCGGCGTGGAACAGGGTCATCGGCGGGGTCCCGATGAAGCCGGCGACGAAGACGTTGTCGGGGTTGTCATACAGGTCCTGCGGTGCCGCAACCTGCTGCAGTTCACCGAGCCGCAGCACCGCGACCCGGTGCCCCATCGTCATGGCCTCGACCTGGTCGTGCGTCACGTACAGCGTCGTGATCCCCATCTGCCTCTGCAGGCCGGCGATCTCGGCGCGCATCTGCACCCGCAGCTTGGCATCGAGGTTGGACAGCGGCTCGTCCATGAGGAAGAGCTCGGCATCGCGGACGATCGCACGGCCCATGGCGACGCGCTGGCGCTGCCCACCGGACAGCTGCTTGGGCTTGCGGCTCAGCATGGACGTCAGGTCGAGGAGCCGGCCTGCCCGGCCGACCTTCTCCTTGATCGTCTCCTTCGGCTCGTGGCGCAGGGCGAGCCCGAAGCCGATGTTGTCCCCGACCGTCATGTGCGGGTAGAGGGCATAGCTCTGGAAGACCATGGCGATATTGCGGTCGCGGGGGCCGACGTCGTTGACCACCTTGCCCCCGATGCTCACAGTGCCGTCGGTGATGTCCTCGAGCCCTGCCACCATGCGAAGGGCGGTCGTCTTGCCGCAGCCCGACGGCCCGACGAGCACGAGGAACTCGCCGTCCTCGACGTCCAGGGAGAGGTCCTTCACGGCATGGAAGCCGTTGTCGTAGACCTTGTCGACGTTGTCCAGCACCAGCTCGGCCATGACTACATACCTTCCACTCGCCAGACGCCAGCACCTGCTGACGGGACATCGATGACGGCCTGCTCGGCGACGATCTGCGCCGTGAAGCCGAACAGGTGGGAGAGAGAGCGCGCATTCAGGTGCATCAGGGGAACGCGCACCGGCTCCGCCTGACTCCGCGACACGACGACGAGGATCGACTCGCCCGCACCCTCACGCACGAATGCCAGAGCGTCATTGCCGACATGCACCCAACGCAGTCCGCCCTCCGCCAGGGCTGAGCTGGCCCGGCGGATCCCGAGGAGCGCGCGGTAGGCCGCCAACGTGTCCATGTCCCAGGCGTTCGGGTCGTTCCACGGGAAGGGGGTTCGGGAGTCCTCGCCCCAGCTGCCGGTCGCGCCGATCTCGTCCCCCGCGAACACCATCGGCACACCCGGAAGGCCCACCGCCAGCGCCAGCGCGGCGACCTGCCGCTCGTGCGACCCGACGACCGTGCGGATCCGTGCCGTGTCGTGACTGCCCAGGATGTTCCAGCTCGCGATCAGGGAGCGCCAGGGGATGCGGGCGTGGAAGGCCCGCAGCGAGGCGACCGCCTGCTCGCCCGTGATCACCGGGACCTGCACGGGCAGGCCGAGGAAGGTCTCGTGGAAGTCGGCCCCGCGCAGCCAGCACCAGACCTGCCGGGTGAAGCCGGCGTAGTTCATCGTGCCGTGCCAGCCGTCGCCCAGGAGGTCGCCACTGGCGTCATGCCCATGCTCGGCGACGAGCAGCACGTCGTCGCTCTCGAGCGCCATCGCCGACCGGACATCCTTCGCGAACTCGTGCGTGACGTCCACGGACCCCATCCGCCCGGCCATGTTGGCCACGTCCACGCGCCAGCCGTCCAGGCCAGCGGGCCCACGCAGCCACGACCGTACGGGGGACTCATGCGACGACACGAGGGCCTCGCGCAAGCCCTCGCTCGTGAGGTCGAACTTGGGCAGGCTCGGGACGTTGCACCAGCACTCGTAGCCGTGCTGCAGGTCAGCGTCGAACCGGAAGTACTCGCGCTCCGGTGAATCGGGATCCTGGGCGCTCGTGAACCAGGGATGGTGCCGGCCACAGTGGTTCAGGGTGATGTCCCCGATGACACGCATGCCCCGCTCGTGTGCGTCGGCCACGAGGCGTTCGAGTGCGGCATCGCCTCCCAGCAGCGGGTCGACGGCGGCGAAGGACGACGCGTCGTAGCGATGCGTGGACCCCGCCGGGAACACCGGCGTCATGTACAGGACATCGGCGCCCAAGGACGAGACATGATCGAGGTGCCGACGCACGCCGTCGAGGTGCCCGCCGAAGTACTCCCGCGGCGTGTCCGGTCCGCGCCCCTGGGGTGCGTCGCTCCAGGATCGAGGCACGGCCCACTCGGGCAGAGCGACGCCATCCGGAGGTACTGCCACGCCTTCGTCGTCCCCTGCACGTGCGAAGCGGTCGGGGAAGACCTGGTAGATGACGGAGGCGTAGGTCCAGTCGGGCGGCGGGGCCGTCGCGCTGACCACGAAGTCCGTGGCATCGGGGACGTCGTGGTCGACGAGGCCCCCGGCTGTCAGCCAGGCGTAGCCGAACGCCCCGCCTGCGAGCAGCCATCGATAGTGCGTCTCGACGTTCCTCACGTCGATGTGCGCCACCCACCAGACGTCAGAGCCCACCGCCTCCTTGGCCTCGGCCACGACGACGTGCGGCTCCCCGTCCCGGACCGTTCTCAGCACCACCGTCTCAGGCTGGTGATCGCGGTCGGTCCGCAGGCGCAGCGTCAGTGTGTCGCCTAGGCGCGGGGACAGCGTCGACACGCAGAGCGACGACCCGTCGTGGTGCACGCGCAGGGCAAGGGCAGGCACTACCCCTTCACCGACCCCGCGGTGAGGCCGCCGACGATGAACCTCTGCAGGAACATGAAGAGGATGACGACGGGGATCGCGGCCAGCAGGGCACCAGCCGCGAACGGTCCCCAGTTCTCCGAGTACTCGTTGGCGATGAAGCCCTGAAGCCCGACAGCGAGGGTCTTGGTCTCCGGAGTCTGGATGAGGGCGCTGGCGATGATGAACTCGTTGATGGTCCCGATGAAACTGAGCAGGCCGACGACCGCGAGCACCGGGACGGCAAGCGGGAGGATGATGCCCCAGAACACCTGGCCGTGCGTCGCTCCATCGACCTTCGCCGACTCGTCGATCTCCATCGGGATCGTGTCGAAGAACCCCTTGATCAGCCACGCGTTGACGCCCATGGCACCGCCCAGGTACACGAGGGTGAGGCCGGACAGGGTGTCGAGCCCGATGGGCGGGAAGACGTCGCCGATGTTCACCATGATGATGTAGATCGCGGTGAGGCTGAGGAACTGCGGGAACATCTGCACCAGGAGAAGGAACATGAGGCCGACCTTGCGCCCCTTGAACCTGAATCGACTGAACGCGTAGGCGGCCCCCGCGGCGATGAGCACGGTGAAGACCGCGGCCACAGTGGCCACGATCATCGTGTTGATGTACCAGTTGGCGTACGGCTGGTCGGGGTTGTTGAAGAGCGTCTGGAAGTTGGCGAGGGTCGGCTCCGTCGGGATGATGGCGCTGCTGCTGATCGACGGATCGTTCGTGAACGCCGCGCTGACGACCCAGAGAACGGGGAAGAGGGCTGCTGCGATCGCCACCCACGCGACGATGTGCCGCCAGCCGAAGGCGCGGAACCAGCCGCCGAACGTTCGCCGCTTGGCCTTGGGGAGCGGGGGCGCGGATGCGGTGACGGCGCTCATGAGCGCTCCTCCCTCAGGGCCTTGGATCGGGCGAACGAGATGGCCGAGATGGTTCCGACGATCAGGAAGATGATGATGGAGATCGCACTGGCCAGCCCGAAGTCGTTGCCCTTGCCGGCCGCGAAGGCGATCTTGTACGTGTAGCTGATGAGGATGTCGGTGGCGCCGGCTACCGAGGAGCCCTCGAGGGCCGGACCACCCCCGGTCAGCAGGTAGATGTTGTTGAAGTTGTTGAAGTTGAAGGCGAATGACGCCACGAGCAGCGGTGTCAGCGCCACGAGGAGGAGCGGCAGGTTCACCAGGCGGAACACCTGGAAGTTCCTCGCACCATCGATCCGGGCGGCCTCCTGCAGCTCGCTGGGAATCGCCTGCAGGGCGCCCGTCGAGACCAGGAACATGTACGGAACGCCGAGCCACAGGTTCACGAGGAGGCACGAGACCTTCGCCCAGAACGGGTCGAACAGCCACGGGATGCCCAGCCCGGTCGCCGTGTTGATGGCACCGAAGTCGTCGTTGAGGAGCCCTGCCCACACGAGGACGGACAGGAAGGCCGGTACCGCGTAGGGGATGATCAGCAGCGACCGGTAGATCTTCTGCCCGCGCATGCCCGGCTTGTTGAGCGCGATCGCCAGCGTGAGGCCAACCGCGAAGGTCAGGAGCACGGTGAGGATCGCGTAGATGAACGTCCAGATGAAGACGTAGACGAAAGGCCCGCTGACGTCGGGGTCGGTGAGGATCGAGGCGAAGTTGGACCAGCCGATGTTCTCTCGCCAACCGGGCAGCAGCTCGTCGTCCGGGTTGTCAGGGTTGGTGAAGGACCCCTCCCCGTTGTCGGTGTACACGACCCCGGTCTCGATGTTCGTGAACGTGTCGGTGGCCGCGTCGTAGACGACGATCGGGGTCAGCTCGATCGCGGACGTGAAACCTTCGGCGACGATGTACCCGCCATTGGGGCCCGGAATCTTCACGTCCGCGAGCGTCGTGTCGAGTGACGGGTAGTCCGCCTCCGGGACGGTGGCGTAGCCGGTCACGCCCGTAACGGTCCCGAACTCGTCGCGCTGCACGTCGCCCGGCGGCACGGGATCCAGACCCTCGTTCGTCCCGATGAAGGTGGGCGGCCAGCCGCCCTCGGGCTCAGGCACGGCGATGTTCATGTCTCCGCCGTCGAGCGAGGCCTCGGACGACGCCACGTCGGTCGAGACCTCACCGGCGCCGAACTCCGTCTGCACACTCGCCTCGGGACTCGCCGCCTCCGAACCGCCGAACTCCGTCTGCACACTCGCCTCGGGACTCGCCGCCTCCGAACCGCCGAACTCCGTCTGCACACTCGCCTCGGGACTGGCCGCCTCCGAACCGCCGAACTCCGTCTGCGTCTCGTCGACGGGGACCTCGCCCAGGTCGGTGCCGTCGGTGAGGGTCTCGTCGAGGGGCTCGTTCGGCACTTCGGTGAGCGCGAGGACCACCTTCTGGCCCTCGGCGTAGAGCGGGAGCATGTCGTAGCTGACGGCACCGTCGGTCTCGGCGACCGAGTCCGTCTGGATCGTGTCGATCGCCTCCTCCTTCGAGCCGATGTGGCCCGTGGAGTAGTTGGTGAACGCGATCGCGACCGTGTAGCCGATGGGGATGAGCTGGAAGATGGTGAGCAGGATCGCCCCGATGATCACGTACTTGCCGGGGATGAATCGCTTGCCCAGGAGGAAGAAGTCGAGCGCCAGGGTGCAGCCGACGAGGACGACGAGCATCGCCCAGTTGGCCGTCGACAGAAGCGCTGGGATCGCCCAGATGGCGGCGCCGTTGACGAGGCCGAGGAAGACGAGCTTGAGGATGAGCGCCGGGGTGCCCCCGAAGCGGGAGATCAGGGCCTGCATCGTCGTGGACGCTCCTTCACCGGTGGCGCGGGTGGCCGGGGCAAGTCAATCGAAGAAAGTGCGGGGATCTCCGAACTTTCCGGAGATCCCCGCACCCTGTGTCAGACGGGCGTCAGCCCTGAGCGATGGCCTTCTTGACCGTCGCCTGCGCCTGAGCGAAGGACTTCTGCGCCGGGATGGCGCCCTTGCCCTTGGTGGAGTTCACCCACGCGCCGCCGAGAGCGCCCCAGACGGAGGCCATCTGCGGAACGTTCGGCATCGGCACGCCACCGGTGCTGGCGGCCGAGAAGGCCTTCAGGACCGGATCGGAGACGGAAGCCGCGGCGATCTTGTTCGCCGGGGTGCGGCCGTCGGCCGCGGCGAGCTTGGCCTGGAACTGAGCACCGGCCATGAACTGGGTCACCAGGGCGTTGGCCCCGATCTGCACGCCATGCTGCGCGGCGTACTTGGTGACCATCGCGCCCTGGGCGCCGAGGAACGGCACCGGCGTGATGCCGTTGACCATGGGCGGAACCGTGGTCACGCGGTACTTGAAGGGCAGGGCCTTGATGGCCTCGAGCTCCCACGGACCGGTGATCCAGAACGGCGACTTGCCGGTGGTGAAGGCGGTCTTGGCGATGCCGTAGTCGACCTTCGAGTTGATCAGGCCGGTCTTGTTCCAGACGTTGATCTGGTTCTGGTTCTTGCGGAAGGTCGGGTTGTCGAGGCCCACCGTCTTGACGTTGACGGACCCGGACGGGTTGGTCCCGAAGATGTAGCCGCCGAGGCCGCTGAACATCGGGTACATGTGGTACGCGTCGCCGTTGGCGCCCTGCGGCACCGCGAACGGCACGGTGACCTTGCCCTTCTTCTTCAGCGCCAGTGCCTGGGTGCTGAGCTCAGCCCACGTCTTGGGCTGGGTCTTGATCAGGTTCGCGTTCGTGATCATCGCGACGTTCTCGATCTGCGTCGGGATGCCGTAGATGCCGGATCCGTAGCGGAACCCCTGCAGCGCGAAGGGCGAGAGGGCCTGGATGGTCTTCTTCGGGACGTTCAGGCGGACGATGAGGCCGTTCGCCGCGAGGGCGCCCGTCCAGTCATGCGCGCCGGAGATGACGTCGGGTGCCGAGGCAGCCGACACCGTGGCGAGATCGTCACGGATCTTGCCGAAGTCCTTGGGCACGAGGTTGATCTTGTAGCCGGCGTAGCCGCCGCTCAGCACCTCGCGATAGTTGGCGATCCGCTTCTGGTCGACCCAGACGGTGATCTCGTTGCTCGCTGCGTGCGCCACGGGGGCGGCAAGCAGCGAACCGAAGGCGACGGTGGCTACCACGGGGGCAGCCACGATCGCACGCAGCGACCTGCGCATGCTTGGTCCTCTCTCTTCGGCCGACAAGGCCGTTTCTGTGAAATTGGGGGCAATGGCCCACCGGAACAATGTGACAGAAATGTAGGCCCGAAGGTTCCCTCATGAAACCGCTTGCAGATCGTTACATGAGAATTGTTACTGAACCGTGATCAAGGGCGTCCTAGTAAAATCGCCAGTCGTACCAACGAAAAGTCCCGCTCAGCGGACGTCGAGTTCGATGCCCAGTCGGCGCGCCGAGCGAGCCCGCTGCCGAGAGGCGCGCATCCGGCGCAACCGCTTAACCAGCATCGGATCGAAGGCGAGCGCCTCGGGCGTGTCGATCAGGCCGTTGAGCAGCTGGTAGTACCGGGTTCCGCTCATGTCGAAGAGGTCCCGGATGGCCTGCTCCTTGGCGCCGGCGTACTTCCACCACTGACGCTCGAACTCCAGGATGCGGCGGTCCCGGTCGCTCAGCGTGGTCGCCTCGTAGTCGAGTGGCGAGCGCGCTGCATCCATCCCCGGTCCCTCCTGGCTGGCCTCTGTCTCGGTTCTCGCGTCATCGTAGGGGGTGAATCCCACGGCTGTCATTCGCCCTCGCCCGACCCGGCCGATTCCTGGGCCCGCCGCTCGGCCTGACGGGCCCTCACCGCGCGACGGTGCCGCTCCCGGCGGCGGTCCCGTTCCCTGATGAGCAGCCAGGAGAACGCGTAGCCCAGTCCGTTCGTCGCCCAGTGCAGCCCCATCGGGGCGAGCACGCTTCCCGACAGCAGTCGCAGACCGGCGAAGAGCACGCCCGCCACCGTCGTCGTGAGGACGCTCAGGGCCACGGCGAGGATGTTCCCCCGCCTGCCCTCGCCGACCATCGATCCCAGGGCCGGGTTCTGCTCGTGCGTCCCGATGCTCGGGAGGATGTGCCACAGGCCGAAGAGCACCGCGGAGATGGCGACGCCCCACACGAGGCCGAACCTGCGGACGAGCATCGACAGGAGAACGGCCCGGAAGGCGATCTCCTCCAGCAGGACGGTGCCGAACGGAACCTCGATGAGCGCCTGGAACACGACTCGGCTACCGCTGAGGTCACCCATCCGCTCGTCATGGAAGGCGGTCCGGGTGCGGCGGAAGGCCGAGCCGATCAGGTAGACGGCGGTGACGCCGCCGATGCACACGGCAGCCCAGATGAACCCCGGAAGCAGGTAGGACCAGCCGAGCCCCATGTCGGTCCACGTGTTCCCGTCGAGCAGGCCCAGCGCCAGCAGGAGGACGGACCCGCCGAACGACCAGAGCAGGTAGTGGGTCTGCGGGGCAACCCGGTTGTTGACGACGTTGAGGACGACAAGCGTGACGATGACAACCGCGACCGGCCACCAGGCCAGACCGGTCTCCTGCGCGGGAGCGACGATGTCGAACATCGCCTGCCAGTGTAGGTCGATTGCCATACTCATCTCGTGCCCGAGGACCGCAGCGTGCTCTCCCGATCGGCGCCGCTGCCCCACCGGTCCTGGGACTACGGACAACGTGCCGACCAGACGGTCGATCTCTACCTCCCGGAGCCCCGACGGGCCCCCGCACGCGATGCCACCATCGCCCTGGTGCACGGGGGGTTCTGGCGCCCCGAGTTCGATCGCACCCATCTGCGGCCCATGGCTGCCGAGCTCGCCGGGCACGGCTACCGGACGGCCCTCATCGAGTACCCCCGCATCCCGGGCGATCCGGATGCCAGCCTCGAGGCCGTCGTCCAGGCGCTGGCGACGCTGCCTCCTTCGGACGACGCGTTGCCTCCCGTCATCGTGGGGCACTCCGCGGGGGGCCATCTCGCCCTGCTCGCCGCTCGAGCAACCGGCGCCGCCCGCGCATGCCTCGCCCTGGCGCCTGTCGCCGATCTCGGACTCGCCGACCGGCTCGACCTGGACGGCGGCGCCGTGCAGGACTTCCTCGGGGGGCCTGCCGATGACCGACCGGACCTCGACCCGGCGCTCCTGCCCCCGCCGGTCGTGCCGGTCACGGTGATCCACGGAACCGACGACACCCTCGTCCCGCCATCGGTCTCCGCGGGGTACTGCTCGCGCGGGACCTCCCGGTTCGTCGAGCTGGCCGGGACCGCGCACTTCCAGCTCATCGACCCAGCGAGCTCCGCGTGGCCCACGGTGATCGCGGAACTGGACGCCCTCGCCTCGCCGGGGGGTATTGAATGAGCAGCGTGACGGACCCCCGCGAGGACCACGCCCTGGAGCTCGACGCGACTCCGGACCCGGCGTCCCGGCGCGACGACTTCCTCCTGCCACCCGCAGTCGGGGGCGCGTTCCCACTCACCGCCTACCTCGCCGGAAACTCCCTCGGACTCCAGCCGCGAGCCACCCGAGGCGAGCTCATGGCGGACCTCGACGCCTGGGAGCAGTACGGCGTGCACGGGCACAGCGACGCCGACCGACCCTGGATGCCGTACCACGAAGCGCTTCGCGATCCGGCCGCCCGACTTGTGGGGGCCGAGCCCCGCGAGGTCGTCGTCATGAACTCGCTGACGGTCAACCTCCATCTCCTGCTGGCCTCGTTCTACCGGCCGACGGCAATCCGGCATCGCATCGTCATCGAGGACTACGCCTTCTCATCCGACTCCTACGCGGTCCGCAGCCACGTCGCACTTCGTGGACACGACCCGGACACGGCGGTCCTGCGCCTGCGACCACGGCCCGGTGAGGACGTGCTCCGAACGGAGGACGTCCTGCAGACGCTGCAGGACCACGCGCACTCGATCGCGACCGTGATGATCGGCGGCGTCAACTACCTCACCGGAGAGGTCATGGACATGCCGGCGATCACGGCCGCCGGGCACGAGATCGGCGCCACCGTGGGCTGGGACCTGGCGCATGCCGCCGGCAACATCCCCCTGCACCTGCACGACTGGGACGTCGACTTCGCCGTGTGGTGCTCCTACAAGTACATCAATGCAGGCCCCGGCGCGGTCGCCGGCGCGTTCGTGCACTCCAGACACCTCGACGACCCGTCCATCCCCCGCCTGGAGGGGTGGTGGAGCACGGAACCAACGGCACGATTCGAGATGCGCCCCATCTCCGAGCCGCAGCGCTCGGCCGACGCGTGGTCCATGTCGAACCCGCCGATCTTCGCCATGGGCCCGGTTCGGACCTCGCTCGACATCTTCGACGACGTGGGCATGGACGCGCTGCGGGAGCGCAGCCTCCGACTCACCGGCTACCTTCGCGGGCTTCTCGAGGCGATGGCCGAGCGGACCGGCATCACCATCGTGACCCCCGCGGACGACGATCGGCACGGCGCGCAGATCTCGGTGCGGGTGCCAGCCGACGCGGACGACGTCACGGAGCGCATGAGCAGCAACTGGGGGGTCGTCGCCGATGACCGCAGGCCGGACATCATCCGCCTCGCGCCCGCACCCCTGTACTGCACGTTCCATGACTGCTGGCGTGCCGCGGATGCACTCAGCCAGGAACTGACCGGGGAGGGGATCGGATGAAGCCTGTCGACCAGACGCGCATCGTCGTGGCCGGCGCGGGCCTCGTGGGCTCGTTGCTCGCCTGCTACCTGGGGCGACGTGGCTACGTCGTGGACGTCTACGAGCGCCGGCCGGATCCGCGAACCGCCGAGGTGGAGCGTGGCCGGTCCATCAACCTGGCCCTGTCCGAACGCGGCCTGGACGCGTTGCGACGCATCGAGCTCGTCGACACCGTCATGGCCCCGGCGCTCCCGATGCACGGGCGGATGATGCACGGCGTCGACGGCAGCCTCACGTTCCAGTCGTACTCGGCTGCAGGGGACAGGGCCATCAACTCCATCAGTCGCGGGGCGCTCAACGCGACACTGCTCGACGCCGCCGAGGCGACTCCGGGGGTCAGCCTGCACTTCTCGTCCCGGATCGACGCGTACGACCTCGCGGCGAACACCGTCACCGTCGACCAGGACGGCGATCGAGCGGAGGTGGCCGCCGACATCGTGCTGGCATCGGACGGCTTCGGCAGCGTGGTGCGACAGACCCTCGAGTCGCTCGGTCGGGTGAGCGTCGTCACGGACATGGAGGACTACGGCTACAAGGAGCTGACCATCCCGCCCCGCGACGGCGACTTCGCACTCGACGCCGACGCGTTGCACATCTGGCCGCGGGGGGCGTCGATGATGATCGCGCTGCCCAACCCGGATCGGTCCTTCACCTGCACGCTGTTCTGGCCGAAGTCCGGTTCGGGAGGTCTTGACTCCCTCACCACGCCCGACGAGATCCTCGGCCACTTCACGACCGACTACCCCGATGCCGTCCCGCTCATGCCGACACTGGTGGACGACTACCAGTTCAACCCGGTGGGCCTTCTCGCGACTGTCCATTCCGACCCGTGGCAGGCGGACGGCAAGGTCGGGCTCGTGGGCGACGCCGCCCACGCGATCCTCCCCTTCTTCGGGCAGGGCGCGAACTGCGGCTTCGAGGACGTGGTCGAGCTCGATCGATGCCTGAGCGAGGTGGGCGACGACTGGAACCTGGCCCTGCCGATGTACCAGGAGAGGCGGCGCCACAACGCCGAGGCCATCGCCCAGCTGGCGAAGGAGAACTTCGTCGAGATGCGCGACAAGGTGGGCTCGCGCACCTTCCTCATGGCACGGAAGCTCGAGCACGGGCTGGAGCGAGTGCTCCCCGGGCGGTACCTGTCCCGCTACGAGATGGTGTCCTTCACGACGATTCCCTATGCCGACGTCGTCGACCGGTCCCGCCGCCAGCAGCGCGCGGTGGGCGCCGCCGCCATCGGGATCGTCGTCGGGGTGGCAGCGCTGACGGTGGCGGCCGTCCGCCGAGCCGCGAGGGCGAACGCTCGATGAGCACGCAGAGCCACCTCGTCGCCGGGAAGGCCAAGCCGCGAGGACGCTTCCCGCACGCGAAACGCGCCGGCGACTTCATCTTCGTGTCGGGCACGTCGAGCCGTCGCCCGGACGACACCTTCGTGGGGGTCGACACCGTCGACGGCGTGAAAGTTCTCGACATCCGGGCGCAGACACAAGCAGTCATCGAGAACATCCGCGACATCCTCGTGGCCGCCGGCGCCGACCTGGGTGACCTCGTGCAGGTGACCTCCTACCTCGTCGACATGGCGGACTTCGCCGCCTACAACGAGGTGTACGCGTCCTTCTTCACCGAGGAGGGGCCGACCCGGACGACCGTGGCCGTGCGCGAGCTGCCCCATCCTGACCTGCTCATCGAGATCCAAGCCGTCGCCTACAAGCCGGAGGCCTGACATGACGAACTCCCCTGACACCGAGCTGACCACCACCCTCGACTTCGAGTCATGGCTCGCGGAGCACGGCCCCAACCTCAAGCCGCCAGTAGGGAACAAGGAGGTCTTCCCGGGCTCCAGCGACTTCATCGTCATGGTGGTCGGCGGCCCGAACCAGCGCACCGACTTCCACGTCGACCCGTACGAGGAGGTCTTCTACCAGCTCAAGGGCACGATGCACGTGGACCTGCAGACTCCTGACGGACCGGCCACCGTGACCATCGGTCCCGGCGAGATGTGGGTGCTGCCGCGGAACATGCCGCACTCCCCGCAGCGCCCGGAGGCCGGCTCGATCGGCCTCGTGTTCGAGCGCCCCCGCGAGCCCGGCGTCCTCGAGCACTTCCAGTGGTACTGCCCCTCCTGCAACCATCGGATCCACGACGTCGAGCTGCAGGTGACCGACATCGTCACGGACCTCCCTCCCGTGTTCGAGGCGTTCTACGGGGACGAGCAGGCGCGCACGTGCGATGCGTGCGGCACGCTGCACCCGGGCAAGGGATGACCCCGACGTCCCCCGTCGTCGACGTCCACTCCCACTACGTCCCGCACGGGTGGCCCGACCTCGGCGATGCCTGTGGAGGGTCCGGCTGGCCCTCATTGCGCGTCGACTCCGCCACGACCGCGACGATCATGCTCGGGGAGAAGGCGTTCCGCCCGATCACCGATGCGTGCTGGAGCGCGGACCAGCGGCTGGCCGACATGGACGCCGACGGGGTGGACGTCCAGGTCGTGTCCCCGACCCCGGTCTTCTTCGCGTACGAGAGGACGGCCGAGCAGGCGGCCACGGTGGCGGGCATCTTCAACGACCTTGCCCTGGAGATCACCCAGCAGGCGACCGATCGGCTGGTGCCCTTCTGCCAGGTCCCGCTGCAGGACCCCGACGCGGCCTGCCGCGAGCTCGACCGCTGCATCGCCAATGGCCACCGAGGGGTCGAGATCGGCAATCATGTCGGTGATGTCGATCTCGACGACGAGGGCGTCATCGCGTTCCTCCAGCACTGCGCCACCCAGGACGTGCCCGTGTTCGTCCACCCATGGGACATGCCGACGTCACCGCGGTTGGACCGCTGGATGGCGAGGTGGCTGGTCGGGATGCCCGCCGAGACCCACCTGTCGATCCTCGCCCTCGTGCTCGGTGGCGGCTTCGACCGACTGCCCGCATCCCTGCGCATCGCCTTCGCGCACGGCGGCGGCTCCTTCGCGTTCTGGCTCGGTCGCGCCGACAACGCCTGGCACCAGCGCAACGACGTCGTGCGCGGACGCAGCGATGCGCCGCCCTCGTCGTACGTCGGACGCTTCAGCGTCGACAGTGTCGTCTTCTCCGAGGCGTCCCTGCGCCTGCTCATCGACACCCTTGGCGCGGACCGCGTGATGATGGGCAGCGACTACCCCTACCCGCTCGGCGAACGCCCCGCCGGCGACGTCATCCGGCGGTCGCAGCTCAGCGAAGGCGTGATGGCCGGGATCCTCGGCGCCAACGCGATACGGTTCCTCGGATCACCTGCGTCGTCCTGACGAACCCCCGCTAGGAGCCCCAGATGGACATCTCGAGCATCAACTGGCTCGCAGTGGTCGCGGCCACCATCGCGTGCTTCGTCGTTGGCTTCCTGTGGTTCGGCCCCAAGACCTTCTACCCGGTCTGGTCGAGAGCCCTCGGTCGCCCGGCTGACCAGGGGCCGACGGGGAACATGGGCCTGATCTTCGGACTCACGCTTGTTGGCGCACTCGTGCAGGCAGTCGTGCTCGCACTGGTGATCGGCCTAGCCCGAGCAGCCGGCACGGACGTGGGACTGCTGGCCGGGGCAGGGTTCGGACTGCTCATGGGCGTCGGGTTCGCGGCGGCCACCTCCCTGAGTCACCGCCTCTTCGCCGGCCAGGGGCTGAAGGTCTGGGCTATCGAGGTCGGCGGCGACATCGCGCAACTGACCGTGATGGGGGCGGTTCTGGGCCTCTGGACGTAGGTCCAGCCTCCGTAAGGGCGCCCGCGGCGTCACGCCTTCCTGCGCGGCTCCCACCGGAACAGCCGCCAGGCGAGAACACCCGCGACGATCCCCCACGCCGCAACCGCGCCGAGGTGCAGCAGCCATTCGGACCCGATGTCCGCGCCGGAGGTCGTCTGCGCGGCGAGCCAGGCCATGTGACGCAGCGGGAAGGTCCAGGCGATCGCCGACAGCACGCTCGGCAGGCTGGGCGCGTTGACGAAGATGTCGGAGATCATCGACAACGGGAGCAGGGTCGCGAGGGTGATCGCTATGGCCGCCTGCGGGGAGTCCACGACTGATGCGACCAGCATCCCGAGCGCAGCCAGGGTGGCGATGACGACGAGGTAGACCAGCGCGCTCAGGAGCAGGGCCAGGAGGCCGACCCGCACGCCGAAGAAGATGGCGCCGACGCCGAAGACCAACGCGACGGTCGCCAGGCCGAGGACGACGGCCGCCCCGACCCGACCCACGATGTACGTCGATGGCGGCAGCGGAGTTCCACGCAACCGCTTGAGCACGCCCCGCGATCGGTCCTCCACGACGCTCCCGGCGAGGTTCACGTAGGCCATCACGGCGACGCCGTAGACGGCGAACACCGCGGCAAGGTACTGCGGCAGGGGCAGCCCACCCCAGGTCGCCTCGCTGCCGTAGATGGCCGAGAAGAACACCAGCAGGACCACCGGGAACACGACGGCGAAGAACATGGACATGGGATCGCGAACCAGCCCGACGGCCGAGTAGCGGACCTGCCCGACGACCAGGGCCCACCGCGCGGGTGGCTCGAGACGCGCAGCGGGCGTCATCGAGGAGAGGCGGCGGGTCGGTTCGGGTGCGGGGGTGGAATCGACATCGGCAGCAGGCGAAGCCTGCGCACGTCGGCTCCTTCTCGACGGACGAGGCTCCCAGGTGAAGAACCGCAGGGCGATGAGCACGCCGGCAACTCCCCAGGCAGCCATGACGCCCAGGTGGTCCCAGTAGATGCCACTGCCGGTGAGGTAGGGATTGAAGCCGTCCGCCACCGCGTTCACGAAGTGCTTGAGCGGGAAGACCCACCCGACGGAGGCGAGCCAATCTGGCAGCTGGACGATGAAGATGTCGGAGATGAAGGCGAGCAGGATCAGGCCGCCGTTCGTCAGCGCCTGGGTTGCACCCGGGGTTGGGGCGATGGACACCGCCGCCATGCCGAGCGCCGCGAAGGAGAACACCCCCACGACGATCGTGAGCAGCACCGCCGGGGCCGTCCGCCAGATGATGTCGACGCCGTAGAAGGCGACTCCGATGAGCACGATGAGGAGCAGGGCGACGAAGGACACCACCATGGCGGTGACGAGCCGCCCGGCGAGATGCATCCAGGACGGCAGCGGCGTCGCCCGCAAGCGCTTGAGGACGCCGGACTGACGGGCGTACGCCACACCGAGCGCCAAGGACACGAACGACGCCATGCAGATCCCGAAGACCGCGAACACCGGCGTGAGGAACTGGGCGAGCCGGATCCCGGAGCGTTCGTCGAGGACCTCGTTCCCCGCAATCGCACTGATGACGACGAGGAACGTCGTCGGGAACACGAGGGTGAAGAAGGCGGCGACCGGCGTGCGGACGAACGTGCGGAGGCCATAGCGGGCCTGCCCCCAGATCAGCGTCGCCGCGGCCGGCCGATGGCCGACCTCATGAGTCGTCACCGGCGCCTCCCGTCAGCCGGAGGTACACGTCCTCCAGGGTCGGTCGCGACAGCGTGAGGTCCGGCAGCTCGACGCCGTGGTCCACGGCCCAGGTCGTGATGGTCTGCAGATCACGGGTCGGCTGGGTGGTCTCAACGACGACTCTCGCACCGTCCACCACCACCCCCTGCCCCAACGGCGGAAGGGCGGTCGACTCCACGTCCGGCGGAAGGGAGAAGGCGATGACCCCGGTCGTCTCCTCGGCGACCAGGCTCGCCGGGGTCCCCATCGCCACGAGCCTTCCGCCGACGATCAGGGCCACGCGGTCCGCGAGCCTCTCGGCCTCCTCCATGTAGTGCGTGGTCAGCAGGATGGTGGTGCCGAGTTCCCTCAACGAGGCGATCAGGTCCCAGGCCCGGCGCCGCGCTCCGGGGTCGAAGCCGGTCGTCGGCTCGTCGAGGAACAGCAGTTCCGGGTCGCCGACCAGCCCGAGGGCGAGGTCGAGCCGGCGTCGCTGGCCCCCCGAGAGTGTCTTGGTTCGGGCGTCGGCCTTGTCGCCGAGGCCGACGAGGTCGATGACCTCGTCGGGGTCCCGGCGGCGTGGATACAGGCCCCCGTACATCGTCACCAGCTCACGGACGGAGAACTCCTCGTCGAAGCCAGCCTCCTGCAGCACGACGCCGATCCGCTCGCGGTAGGCCCGGCCGCCGTTGGCCGGATCGAAGCCGAGGACAGTGACCGAGCCCGACGTGCGTTCGCGATGTCCCTCGAGGATCTCCACGGTCGTCGTCTTGCCGGCGCCGTTGGGTCCGAGGAGGGCGAAGACCTCACCCGAGCCCACCGTGAAGTCAAGGTCGTCTACGGCCCGGAGATCGCCATACTCCTTGACCAGCCCAGACACGACGATGACGTCGTCCACGTCGACATTGTCCCGCCGGCGCCGGGCTGATGCAGTCTCAGAACGGGCCGGGAGCGGTGGATATCCTTCATCCACGCGCCCCTGTAGCTCAGTGGTAGAGCAACCGCCTTGTAAGCGGTAGGTCGTCAGTTCAAACCTGACCGGGGGCTCCGCCCCGCACGATCATCGAACCTGAGGGTCTACGTGCGCTCGGCCATCCCCAGGATCTGCTCGCGCGTCATGGTGCCCGCGAGGTCAGGGTGAGTGGTCTCGACGTGCTGCCCGACGGCGGCGAGGAAGCCCTCCTCGTCCTCGGCCGTCACTGTCGCACCGCACGCGCATTGAGTCGTCAACGCCATCTCGATCATCTCCTCACGACGAGTCCGTCGTCGGTCGTCGTCGTCCCAACCTACGCCGCTCCTCGTGCGATTGTGAAGGCCGAGTCGCCGACTCCTACCCGGCGTCTCACCGACACTACGTCCGCACATCGTCAAAATGCATCACAAGCGCACAACCTGCCCCTAGTCTCCTCACCATCAGGGCATCTGAGCCCCTGCGCGGAGGAGGATCCGTGAACGAAAAGATGACAGCAGGCGGCGGCGTCGAATACACGCACGCCGGCAAGGACTATTTCGAGAAGCGCGGACTCAAGCGCTATGCGGGAGCGACGGCCCTCTGGGGACTTGGCGTCGCCGCCGTCATCTCGGGTGACTTCTCGGGCTGGAACTTCGGCATCGGGAACGCCGGGTGGGGCGGCATGCTCGTTGCCACCATCCTCATCGGCCTGATGTACCTGCTGATGATCTACAGCATCTCCGAGATGTCCGCCGCCATGCCCCACACGGGGGGCGCCTACTCCTTCGCCCGATCGGCCATGGGCCCGTGGGGCGGCTTCATCACCGGATTCGCCGAGACGATCGAGTACGTCATCACGACGGCTGTCGTCGGGACGTTCGCCGGGCTCTATGCGGATGCGATCATCCAGGACCTCTTCGACGTCTCCTGGCCGTTGTGGCTGTGGGTCATCATCTTCTATGCGATCTTCGTGACGTTGAACGCTGCCGGTGCCGCAGCGTCGTTCCGGTTCGCCCTGATCATCGCCATCCTCTCGCTGGCGGTGCTGGCGATCTTCTTCATCACGGCCCTCGTCTCTGGCTCGGTGGACTTCAGCCGCCTCATGGACATCGCGCCCGAGGAGGGCCAGTCGACGTTCCTGCCCTATGGCTTCGGCGGCATCTTCCTAGCCATGCCCTTCGCCATCTGGTTCTTCCTCGGCATCGAGGAGCTCCCGCTGGCGGCGGAGGAGACCCACACGCCGGCCAAGGACATCCCGAAGGGGTCGCTGGCCGGAATGTTCACGCTCCTCGTGTCGGCCTTCCTCGTGCTCATCCTCAATCCCGCTGTGGTGGGATCCGAGGCCATCGCCGGCAGCGGCGAGCCGATCCTCGACGGCTTCCGCGCCATCTTCCCGAACAGCAGCATCGCGGCACTCCTGTCGCTGATGGCGCTCACCGGCCTCGTGGCGTCCTTCCAGGGCATCATGTTCGCCGCGGGACGCAACGTGTACTCGCTGTCTCGGGCCGGCTACTACCCGAAGTTCCTGTCCCTCACCGGAGAGCGCAAGACGCCGTGGGTGGCGCTCCTCGCCAGTGCGATCGTCGGCGTGGTGCTCATCTTCGGGCTCGGCAACATCGCGTACGCGGACGCGGACGACCCGGCGGTCAGCGCCGCGAACGCCCTGCTCCTCATCGCGGTGTTCGGGGCCGTCATCGCCTACGTACTGCAGATGGTGTCCTTCCTCATCCTGCGCCGGAAGCTGCCGAACGCGGATCGTCCCTACCGCAGCCCGGTCGGCATCTGGGGCGCCCTCATCGCCGGCATCATCGCGCTGGTGACGCTCGTGCTCATGCCGTTCAACACCGACTACCGCAGCGTCATCCTGTGGGTGGCGGTGGTGTACGTCATCGGGCTGGTCCTCTTCGCGGTCTTCGGGCGCAAGCGTCTGGTCCTGTCCCCCGAGGAGGAGTACGCGATCACCGGCGGCGTCCACGGTCACCCGGAGACGGAGGGCTACGACGTCACCGAGTCGCTCGAGGAGTCGGGCGAGCAGGAGTTCTTCGACAAGAAGTAGCCCGTCAAGCACGAACGGGTGTGACGAGGCGGGTCGCGACATGGGCGCGGCCCGCCTCGCGCGTTCCTGGCGACTGCGTACCGTAGCCCCATGCTCGAAGTCCGCGGCATCAGCCGTTCGTACGGCGAGCACGTCATCGTGCAGGACGTCAGCTTCCACGTGGAGCCCGGTCGCATGCTGGCGCTCCTCGGCCCCAACGGGTGCGGCAAGTCCACCACGCTGAAGGTCCTGTCCGGGGCCATCCAGGCCAGCGCCGGCACGTACACGGTCGACGGGCACGAGGGCGGCACCGACCATGCGCGACGTGCGACGGGATACGTGCCGGACACCCGCGGCGTCTTCCCTCGCCTGACCGGCGGCGAGCACCTCGAGCTGGCGGCGCGCCTCCACCACGCGGATGACTGGCGACAGCGGGCCGACGACCTCATCGAGCAGCTGGCCCTCGACGAGGTCGTCGACCTCCCGGCCGGCGCCTACTCGCACGGACAGTCCCGGCGACTGTCGATGGCGATGGCGCTCGTCGCACGACCTCCTCTGCTCCTCGTCGACGAGCCGTTCGACGGGGTCGACCTCGAGGGCGTCGACACCATCACGGACCTCCTGATCGAGGCGCGAGCCGAGGGCGCCGCGCTCGTGCTCACCACTCATCTCCTCGACGCCGCCGTCATCGCCGACGAGGTAGCCGTCTTCCGGCACCACGAGCTGTCCGGGCCGCACCCGACCGGTCAGCTGCTGCAGGAGCACGGCACCCTGCAGGCCGCCTGGAAGCACCTGGCCCACGCATGACCAACGCAGCGGCACCGGTCCTGGCCGGGCGCGGCCCCCTGCGCCCGCACCTGTCCGATGCGCGGCTGGGGATGCGCCACCAGTTCCGCAACAGCTGGCGGATGTCACGCGCCTTCGCCATCGGCGCGATCGTCATGACCGCCCTCATGCACGCCCTGGCCATGCTGACCGCCGCCCTCCACGCGAGGATCGGCACGACGGATGTCACCGTCGAGATGGTGCTCCCGCTCGCCGCCGGCCTGTGGTCGGCGCTGGCACTGCTCCCGGCGCTCGGCGGCGGCGAGAGTGACGACCCGATGGCACTGGCTGCGGCTGGGGCCGGGCGGTCGTTCCGGTTCGGCGCGCGCTTCGCCTCCTCCCTCTCGGACGCCGGGCCCGGGCTGTTCGTGCCAGCGCTGGCACTCGTCGGCGCGGCGGTCGCCGGCTGGCCCGGCTGGCTGGCCGGACTGGCCCTGGCCTGGAACGGGCTGGCCGTCGGGCAGCTCAGCGGCGCGGCGTCCGCCATCCTCGTGGCCCGGGTCGGCCCGACGATCGCACTGGTCAGCGTCGCCGCCCTCGTGCTCCTGTCGGCCACCGTCCTTGCCACGACGGGGGTTGGTCCCGGCGCCTGGTGGCTCGCTGCGACGGCCCAGCCGGGCTACGCCCTCGTTCTGGTCGTCACCGGCCTGCTCGCCCTCGTGGGGGCGTGGGCCCTCAACCGGCCGGCAGAGCAGGTCGTGCGATCCGGCCGGACCGTCCGGATCCCCAAGACCGAGTTCGCGGCCGTTCTCGTCACCATGTTCATGGGCGTGAGCCGGTCGGTCATGGCGCGCAGCACCATCGTCACGGCCGTCATCACCCCACTCCTGGTCCGCAGCGCGGGGGCGGTGGTGACGGCCAGCATCGCCTTCTTCGTGACGGCGGCGGCAGCGGCCGTCCTCGGCGCCAACGGCTTCGCCTACGACGGCGGCGCCTCGGTGTGGCTCCTGGGCAAGGCGTCCCGGCTGCACATGGTCCTCGCCCGGATGATGACGACGACGGTGTGGGCGCTGCTCCTCGCCGTCGTCGCCGCCGTCAGCGCCGCCCTCGTCGGAGCCGCACCGCCCCTCCGGCTGCTCCCGCAGCTCGTCCTTGTCGCGATCGCGGCCGCGGCCGCCGGGATCGTCCCCTCCGTCACGCGCCCGGTCGCAACCGACTTCAACTCCTTCCGCGCCCAGCCGGCTCCGGTGGCGTCGGCGATCGGGACGCTCACACGATCCGTGGTCCTCACGACCGTGGTCCTCGCCGTCTCACTCCCGGTCGCGACCGCGGTCGTCATCGGCTACACCCTGCTGGCGGTCGGGCACGCACGCTGGCGGATGCGCGACCCCGTCGGCCTGGCCGCCCTCGCCTAGGCGGACGGACTGCGGCGATCGCCCGCCATGAGGGGCTCCGGTGCAGTTGAATGCGGCTACCCCCTCAGAGGAGAGACGCCATGGCCCGTCCGCTTCCGCTCACAGCCGAGATGCTCCGCGAGGACGTCGAGGAAGGCCGGGTCGACACCGTCGCCGTGGCGATCACCGACATGCAGGGACGACTCCAGGGCAAGCGGATCGACGCCGACTACTTCGTCGACGAGGTCCTCACCGGCTACACCGAGGGATGCAACTACCTGCTCGCCGTCGACGTCGACATGAACACGGTGAACGGCTACGCCATGTCGTCGTGGGACAGCGGCTACGGGGACATGGTCATGCGACCGGACCTCGCCACGCTTCACCGGGTGCCCTGGCAGCCCGGCACCGTCGGCGTGCTGTGCGACCTGGAGACCGAGGAGGGTGAGCCCGTCTACGCGTCGCCCCGTCAGATCCTCCGTCGGCAGCTCGATCGGCTCGATGCGGCCGGCCTCGGCGCCTACGTCGGGACCGAGCTGGAGTTCATGGTCTTCCAGGACAGCTACGAGGAGGCGTGGCTGTCCGGCTACCGCGACCTCACGCCGGCGAATCTGTACAACGTCGACTACTCGATGCTCGGCACGGCCCGCGTCGAGCCCCTCCTCCGCCGCATCCGCCGCTCCATGACGGGGGCGGGCATGATCGTGGAGAGCGCCAAGGGCGAGTGCAATTTCGGGCAGCACGAGATCGCCTTCAAGTACCAGAGCGCGCTGCGCACCTGCGACAACCACAGCATCTACAAGACCGGTGCCAAGGAGATCGCCGCCCAGGAGGGCATGGCGCTCACCTTCATGGCCAAGTTCAACGAGCGCGAGGGCAACTCGTGTCACATCCATCTGTCCTTCCGCAGCGCGTCCGGTGAGATGGTCATGGCGGATCACCACGACGCGGAGTTCGGGCTGTCCGACCTGGGCCGGGCCTTCATCGCCGGGCAGCTCGCCCACGCCCACGAGCTCACGCTCATGTACGCGCCCCAGATCAACTCGTACAAGCGGTATGTCGAGGGCTCATTCGCCCCCACGGCCATCCGCTGGGGCCGCGACAACCGCACGTGCGCCTTCCGCCTCGTCGGACACGGCCAGTCCCTCCGACTCGAGAATCGCGTCCCCGGCGGTGACGTCAACCCGTACCTGGCCGTCGCAGGCATGGTGGCCGCCGGTCTCGACGGGATCGAGCGGAACCTGCCCCTCGAGGAGGCCTTCGTCGGGAACGCGTACGACAGCGACTCCACCCACGTGCCGTCGACCATGGGCGAGGCGCTGGCCGCCTGGGAGTCCTCGGACTGGGTGCGCAGCACCTTCGGGGCACAGGTTCACGAGCACTACTCGAACATGGCCCGCATCGAGCTCGCTGACTACGACCGCACGGTGACCGACTGGGAGCGCTTCCGCTCCTTCGAGAGGATTTAATTGGCTCGCACATCGCGTCCACGGGATCCATCCCGACTTCGCCAGGAGCAGCCATGCACGACGTGATCAACCCCGCCACGGAGCAAGTCGTCGCTACCGTGCCCTCGACCGACGTGGAAGGCACCGATCGGGCCATCGCGCGCGCCCACGAGGCCCTCGCGGCATGGCAGGCGGTGGCGCCGGGCGACCGGGCGACTCTCCTGCGACGCTTCTCGGACGTCGTCCGCGACCACGTCGAGGAGCTCGCGCTGCTCGAGGTCGCCAACTCCGGCCACACGATCGGCAACGCTCGGTGGGAGGCCAACAACGTCGCCAACGTGCTCGCGTACTACGCCGGTGCCCCCGAGCGGCTGTTCGGACGGCAGATCCCGGTTCCCGGCGGCATCGACGTGACCTTCAAGGAGCCCGTCGGCGTCGTGGGGATCATCGTGCCGTGGAACTTCCCCATGCCGATCGCCGGCTGGGGCTTCGCTCCGGCGCTCGCGGCCGGCTGCACCGTCGTCCTCAAGCCCGCCGAGCTCACCCCCCTCACGGCCATCCGAATCGGAGAGCTGGCGCTCGACGCCGGCATCCCCGAGGGCGTCTTCACCGTCGTCCCCGGCAAGGGCTCGGTGGTGGGACAGCGGTTCGTCGAGAACCCGCAGGTGCGGAAGATCGTCTTCACCGGCAGCACCGCCGTCGGGGAGCGGATCATGGCCGGCGCCGCGCCGCAGATGAAGCGCATCACCCTCGAGCTCGGCGGCAAGAGCGCGAACGTCATCTTCGCGGATGCCGACCTCGAGAAGGCGGCGGCGACGGCGCCGTACGGCGTCTTCGACAACGCCGGCCAGGACTGCTGCGCCCGCTCGCGGATCCTGGTCCAGCGATCGGTGTTCGACCGGTTCATGGAGCTGTTCGAGCCGGCCGTGAAGGGTGTCGCGGTGGGCGACCCGGCGCTCGAGTCCACCGAGATGGGTCCGCTCATCTCCCGGGACCAGTACGACACCGTCGCCTCGTTCGTCCCGGACGATGCCGATGTCGCGTTCCGGGGCGACTGCCCCACCGGGCCGGGCTTCTGGTTCCCGCCGACGGTGCTCGCCCCGGTGTCCCCGGATGCGACGGCCTTCCGTGAGGAGATCTTCGGCCCCGTCGTCGTCGTCACGCCCTTCGAGGACGAGGCCGACGCCGTCCGGCTCGCCAACGACTCCGACTACGGCCTGTCCGGGTCGATCTGGACGCGGGACATCGGGCGAGCGCTGCGCGTCTCGCGGGGCATCGAGTCCGGCAACCTGTCGGTGAACTCGCACTCGTCCGTGCGCTACTGGACCCCCTTCGGCGGGTTCAAGCGATCGGGTCTCGGCCGCGAGCTGGGCCCGGATGCGCTGGACGCCTTCACGGAGACCAAGAACGTGTTCATCAGCACCGAGGACTAGGAGAGGCCATGTCACAGAGCAAGTGCAGTCGGCTCGAGGGCCGGGTCGCCGTCGTCACCGGCGGGGGAAGCGGCATCGGGCTGGCGACTGCCCGGCGGCTCGCCGACGAAGGCGCCAAGGTCGTGATCGGCGACATGGACCCGACCAGTGGCGAGGCGGCCGCCGCGGAGGTGGACGGGCTCTTCGTCCGCACCGACGTGACTGACGCCGACGACGTCGCGACGATGTTCCGTTCAGCCAAGGACACCTACGGCAGCGTCGACATCGCGTTCAACAACGCCGGCATCTCCCCTCCTGACGACGACTCGATCCTCGAGACCGGCATCGACGCCTGGCGTCGCGTCCAGGAGGTGAACCTCACCAGCGTCTACCTGTGCTGCAAGGAGGTGCTGCCCTACATGCTCGAGCAGGGCAAGGGCAGCATCATCAACACCGCGTCGTTCGTCGCCACCATGGCGGCCGCGACCTCGCAGATCTCGTACACCGCGTCCAAGGGCGGGGTACTGGCGATGTCACGCGAGCTCGGTGTGCAGTTCGCGCGATCCGGCGTCCGCGTCAACGCGCTGTCGCCCGGGCCGGTCGCCACGCCGCTCCTCATGGAGCTCTTCGCCAAGGACCCCGAGCGCGCGGCGCGAAGGCTCGTGCACATCCCGCTCGGGCGCTTCGGCGAGCCCGAGGAGCTCGCGGCGGCGGTGGCCTTCCTCGCCAGCGACGACTCGTCCTTCATCACGGCCTCGAACTTCCTGGTCGACGGCGGCATCTCCGGCGCCTACGTCACCCCGCTCTAGCCCTCCCGCGAGTGGTCACTGCGCGCAGCCCCTTGCCTACCGCGAGTGGTCACTGCGCGCAGGCTCAAGCGACGCCGAGTGGTCACTGCGCGCAGGCCCAAGCGACGCCGAGTGGTCACTGCGCGCAGTTCCCCTCATGCGCGTTGTGACCACTCGCGATCAGTGATGTGCGGCGAAGGCCTCCGCCGCTGCCACGAACGCACGCACCAGGGGCAGGTCGGACTCCCGGCGATCCGGGTGCTCGGGGTGCCACTGGACGCCGACGCAGAAGTCGGCAGCCGGGTCCTCGCAGGCCTCGATGGTCCCGTCGGCCGCCCAGCCGGTGACCCGGAGCTCCCCCGGCGAGTCCACCGCCTGGTGGTGGGAGGAGTTCACCACCACCGGGTCCGTTCCGTACACGGCGGCGGACACCGAGTCGCTCGCGAATCGGGCCTCGTGATCGACGAAGGCTCCCGGACGCTCGCGATGGACGATCGTGCCGGGCGCGTCGGGCAGGTGCTGGATCAGCGTGCCGCCGTGGGCAACGGCCATGATCTGCAGGCCTCGGCAGATGCCGAGCACGGGCATGCCGAGCTCCCGGGCGCGGGTGTACAGGGCGAGCTCTGAGGCGTCCCGGCTGGCACGCGGGGCGTCCGCGGTCTCGTGCGGAGCGGCCGAGTAGCGCGAAGCATCGATGTCCGCGCCACCGGCCATGACGAGGCCGTCGAGCCGGTCGAGAGCGGCCACGTCCGGGTCCGGGGGCAGCAGCACGACGGTGGCCCCGCCCGCCCTGAGCAGGTCCACGTACCACTCGGGGATGAGCACGGCGGGCAGCTCCCAAGCGCCCCATCGGGCGGGCTCGAGGTAGCAGGTGAGGCCGACGACGGGCATGGCCCTACGCCCCCTCGACGAACGCCGGCCCGGTCGACGCCCGGACCACGAGCTCGGGGCGGAAGACGAACTCGTCGCGAGGCGCCGGAGTGCCGTTGATGCCGTCCAGCAGCGCCTGCACCGCCGCGGTTCCCATGGCCGTCACCGCCTGGCGCACGGTGGTGAGGGGCGGGTCCGTGAAGGCGATGAGGCGCGAGTCGTCGTAGCCGACGACCGACACGTCCTCCGGCACCCGCAGCCCCCGCTGCCGGATCGTCCGGATGGCGCCGAGGGCCATGAGGTCCGATCCGCAGACGATCGCAGTGACGCCCAGGCCGAGCAGGTGGTGCGCGGCCGCCTGGCCACCCTCCAGCGCGAAGAGCGAGTGGGCGACGAGCCCGGCGGCCTCCTCGGCAGGCATCCCGGTCTGCCGGGTCATCGCATCCACGAAGGCCGCCCGCTTGCGGACGACGGGGACGAACCGGATGGGTCCGACCGCGAGCCCGATCCGACTGTGACCCATCGAGACCAGGTGGGTGACCGCGAGGTCCATCGCCGTCGCGTCGTCGTCGGAGATGAACGGCGCGTCGATCCCCTCCGCATAGCCGTTGACGAGAACGATCGGCAGCCCCCGCTCGACGAGGACCCGATAGGCGGAATGATCCGCCGTGGCATCGGCGTGCATACCGGACACGAACACGATGCCGGCGACGCCCCGGTCGAGCAGGAGCTCGACGTACTCGTCCTCGGTCACTCCCCCTGGTGTCTGCGTGCACAGGACCGGCGTGTAGCCGTGCTGCGCCAGCAGGGTCTCCATCACCTGCGCGAACGCCGGGAAGATCGGGTTCTCCAGCTCGGGCACGATCAGGCCGACGAGCCCGGAGCGGCCGCGAAGCCGCAGGGGTCGCTCGTAGCCGAGGACGTCGAGCGCGGTCAGCACCGCCTGGCGGGTGACCGTCGACACCCCCGGCCGGTCGTTCAGCACCCGGGAGACGGTGGCCTCGCTGACGCCGGCCTGCTCGGCGATGTCCGAGAGGCGCGCCCTGGGGTTCTCGCTCACGACGGCAGCCTATGGCCACGTCGAACCGCGACGTGCAAGGCTGCGGGCGTGCGACTCACCGGAAGCCTCCAGGAGCCGGAGCTGGCCTTCCTCCCCTGGAGCGTGCCGCTCGAGCAGTGGCCCGACGACATCGTGGTGGCGCTGCCGCGCGGCATCTCCCGGCACATCGTCCGGTTCGTGCGGCTGAACGGCGTCGCGTACGCCGTCAAGGAGGTGGAGGAGCACTTCGCCGTGCGCGAGTACGAGCTGCTGTTCGACCTGCAGCGGCGCGGCCTGCCGACCGTCGTGCCGGTCGGCATCGTGCTCGACCGGGAGGACGCCGCCGGCGAGGACCTGCCGGCCGCCCTCATCACCCGCCATCTCGAGTTCTCCCTGCCCTACCGAGCCCTCTTCTCGTCCAGCCTGCGCCTGGAGACCGCGAACCGGCTCCTCGACGCCCTCGCCGTCCTCCTCGTCCAGCTGCACCTCGCGGGCTTCTCCTGGAACGACTGCTCCCTGTCGAACACCCTCTTCCGGCGCGATGCCGGGGCCTTCGCCGCGTACCTCGTCGACGCCGAGACCGGTGAGCTCCACCCCGAGCTGTCCGGCGGCCAGCGCACCTACGACATCGAGACGGCGTCCACGAACGTCGCCGGAGAGCTCATGGACCTCCAGGCGGGTGGCCGGCTGCACGACGGCATCGACCCGATCGTCACCGGGGTCAGCCTGCACACCCGGTACGACGGCCTCTGGGGTGAGGTCACCGGACCCATCGTGATCACACGGACGGATCGGTACCCCCTCGAGGCACGGGTCCGGCGCCTCAACAGCCTCGGGTTCGACGTCGCGGAACTGCAGGTCAGCACGCAGGCGGACGGGCAGCACATCACGGTGGCCCCAAAGGTCGTCGACTCCGGACACCACTCCCGGCGCCTCATCCGCCTCACCGGCCTCGACGTCGAGGAGAACCAGGCGCGGCGCCTGCTCAACGACCTCGACTCCTTCCGGCTCAAGATCGGCCTCGGCCCGGAGGACGAGGAGTTCGCCGCCCACCGATGGGTCACGGAGCGGTTCGAACGCGTGATGTCCGAGGTTCCCCCCGCTCTGCGCGGGAAGCTGGAGCCCGCCGAGATCTTCCACGAGGTCCTCGAGCACCGGTGGTTCATGTCCGAGCGCGAAGGCGCCAGCGTCCCGTTCGGCGAGGCGATCACCGACTACGTGACCACGATCCTGTCGGCCAAGCCGGACGAGCAGGCCGTCCTCGGCTCACGCGCCGGCACCCCGAGCGACGACACCGCGGCCCTCCGGATCGTCATGCCCATGGATCCGCCGTGATCGACGGACTCGCGTCCCTCTTGGCCATCGCGGTGATAGCCGCCGTCGTACCCATGATCGTCGGGCTGTTCAACATCCGGGTCGCGGAGGTCGTCCTCCTCCTTGGCGGAGGCATCCTCTTCGGGCCGGAGCTCCTCGGCCTCATCAGGGTCGACGCCCCGATCGAACTCCTCTACGAGCTCGGCCTCGGCATGCTCTTCTTCATGGCCGGGCTCGAGCTCGATCCCCAGGCGATCTCGGGCCGCGGCGGAAGGCTCGCGGCCAGGGGCTGGTTCATCTCGCTGGCGCTCGCACTGTCGCTCGGCGGCCTGCTCGCCTTCGGCACCGTGAGCTTCGACAGCATCGGCTTCGCCATTGCCCTGACGTCGACGGCCCTCGGCACGCTGCTTCCCGTCCTTCGTGACAGCGGCGAGCTCGGCACCCCCTTCGGGCGCCTGTTCATGGGTGCCGGGGCATGGGGGGAGCTCGGACCCATCGTCGCCATCGCGATCCTGCTGGGCTCCAAGTCGAAGTTCGCCGCGATCCTCACCCTCATCGCGTTCGGTCTCGTCGCCCTGCTGCTGGCGTGGGTGCCCGCCCGACTCGCCACCGAGAGGATCCGCGCCATCCTCGACCGCGGTCACCACACCTCGTCGCAGACCGCCATCCGATTCACCATGCTCCTGCTCATCGGGCTGCTCGCCATCTCCGGCTCGTTCGGGCTCGACGTGGTCCTCGGTGCCTTCGCCGCCGGCATGATCGTCCGCCGACTTGCGCCACCGTCCGGGGATTCCCTGCTCATGACCCGCATCGAGGCAATCGCCTTCGGCTTCCTCGTTCCGATCTTCTTCGTCGTGTCCGGTGCCAACCTCGACGTCCTCGCCATCGTCGAGAACCCGCTCGGCCTGGCAGTCGCCGTCCTCCTCCTGCTCCTCGTGCGCGGGCTCCCCCAGTACTTCCTCTACCGGGGGCTCATTACCGACCGCCTGCACCGAGCGCGGTTCGCCCTGCTCGTCGCCACCGGATTGCCGATCATCGTGGCGGTGACGAGCCTCGAGGTACGGCAGGGCCTCATGAGCAGCAGGAGCGCGGCGATCCTCGTCGGGGCTGGGGCGCTCTCCGTCCTGGTCTTCCCGCTGCTGGGCAACCGGCTCGTGCGGGGCAGGCCGCCCCTTGCTCAGGACCTGGCGGCGAAGACCGACTGAAGGACGATGCCGGCGGCGACCGACGCGTTGAGCGACTCGACGCCGCCCGCCATCGGGATGCTCACGCGCCAGTCGCAGGTCTGGCCGACGAGCCTGGACAGTCCGGCGCCCTCGGCTCCCACCACGATCACCACCGGATCGGTGAGCACGTCGCGATCCAGACCGCCGAGGTCCACGTCGGCGTCCGCCGCGAGCCCGATGACCGTGAATCCGGACTTCTGCAGCCCCTCGATGGTCCGGGTCATGTTCGTCACCTGGGCGACGGGGATGCGGGCCAGGGCACCGGCCGAGGTCTTCCATGCGGACGCCGTCACGCCCACCGATCGCCGGGTGGGCACGATGATCCCGTCCGCGCCGAAGGCCGCCGCCGAGCGTGCGATCGCGCCGAGGTTGCGCGGGTCGGTGACCCCGTCCAAGGCGACCAGCAGCGTGCCCGAGGTCAGCGCGGACAGATCCGCGTACTGGTACTCGGGCACGGTGAGCACGAGTCCCTGGTGCACGCCCCCCTCGGCCATGCGGTCCAGCTCGGTCTTCGGCGCCTCGAGGATGGGGATGCCCTTCGCGACAGCGATGCGCATGATCTCTCGCCAGCGGTCGTCGGCGTCTGCCTTGGACTGCACGTACAGGCCCGTTGCCGGGATGCCGGCACGGAGTGCCTCGACGATGGGATTGCGGCCCATGAGCAGGCTCCCCGACGACCGGCGCGAACTCGACGATCGCCCCGTTCCGCGCTTGCTCGCACCCGACTCGGCGCGCTTCTTGGCCGCCCGATCGCGCCGCGCGGCGGGGTGGTGGGGGCGCTCGGTCGCCTTGGGCGTGGGCCCGCGGCCCTCGAGCTTGGCCCGCCGCTGACCGCCCGATCCGACGGTCGCGCCCTTCTTGCTCCCCGTCTTGCGCATGGCTCCGCGCCGCTGAGAGTTGCCTGCCATGTCCGTCCTTCCCGCTAGTCCAGCGACCAGCGGACACCGTGCGCGGTGTCCTCGACACGGATGCCGATTCGGTCGAGGTCGTCGCGGATGGCGTCTGCCGCCGCGTAGTCCTTGCGCGCACGGGCCTCGGTCCGCTGGGCCAGCACGACCTTCACGAGCGCGTCGATCACGTCGACGTGCCGGTCGCCGCCGCCCGAGCCGGCGCTCGCCCAGGGTTCCGACCACGGATTGAGGCCCAGCACGTCGACCATCGCCAGGACCGCGTCGAAGGCGTCGGCGACCCCGGCCGCGTCGTCGGCGGCCAGCGCCGCGTTGCCCTGTCGGACGTGCTCGTGGACCACGGCCAGCGCCTGTGGAACGGCGATGTCGTCGTCCATCGCCTCGTCGAAGGCCGCCGGGCGTGCGTCAGCCCGGATCGCGGGAGGTGCGCTGATCCCCTGCGACTCTCGGGCCCGCTCGAGGAAGCCCTCGATCCGACGGTAGCCCTGACCGGCCTCGGCCACGTTGTCGTCCGAGTACTCGAGCATGGAGCGGTAGTGCGAGCCGGCCAGGTAGTAGCGCAGCTCGACGGGACGGACCCGCTGCACGACCTCGTCGACGAGGAGGGAGTTGCCGAGGGACTTGCTCATCTTCTCGCCCGCGGTCGTCACCCAGGCGTTGTGCAGCCAGTAGTTGGCGAAGCCGTCACCCGCCGCCTTCGACTGGGCGATCTCGTTCTCATGGTGCGGGAACACCAGGTCGAGTCCGCCGCCGTGGATGTCGAAGGCCGGCCCGAGGTACTTCGCCGCCATGGCCGAGCACTCGACGTGCCATCCAGGCCTGCCGCCGCCCCAGGGCGTGTCCCACGCCGGCTCGCCGGGCTTGGCCGCCTTCCACATGGCGAAATCCCTGGGATCACGCTTTCCTGCGGCCGCCGAGTCACCCGACTCCAGCATGTCGTCGAGGCGCTGCCCACTCAGCGCGCCGTACGCCCCATAGGACTTCACGTCGAAGTAGACGTCCCCTGCGGCTGCGTACGCGTGGCCGGCGTCGATGAGCCTCTGCATGAGGGCCACCATCTCGGGGATGTGCCCTGTCGCCCGGGGTTCGTAGGTCGGCGGCAGGCAGCCGAGGACGTCGTAGGCCCGGGCGAAGGCGCGCTCGTTCTCGATCGCGACGACCCAGTACGGGATCCCCGCCTCGGCCGCCTTGGCGATGATCTTGTCGTCGATGTCGGTCACGTTGCGCACGAATGAGACGTCGTAGCCCCTGGCCGTGAGCCAGCGGCGGATGACGTCGAAAGCGATGCCACTGCGGATGTGCCCCACGTGCGGAGCCGCCTGGACGGTGGCCCCGCACAGGTAGATGCCCGCCTTGCCGTCCTGGATCGGGACGAAGTCCCGGACGGAGCGGGTTGCGGTGTCGTAGAAGCGCAGGGCCACACGCGAACCCTACCGAGGAGGTCGACGGGCTCCCGGACCTCGCCCGGGAGAGCCGCACTCGTCAGTCGAGCCAGCGCGACTCCGTGGCGAAGGCCACCTTGTCGACGGCCTTGCGCTGCACCGACGTGAGGTTCTTCGCGCCGTCGGAGAAGTAGTTCGTGATGATGATGGTGTCGTTGAGCAGCGAGTAGACGGAGTACACGGTCGTTGCGCCGTCGTTGTCGGTCCACGTGTTCGAGCCCGTGCCCGTGCACTTCTTGATCTTCTTCGTGAGCGTGTCGAACGCCTTGATCGCCTTCGACGCGCTCGCATGCGGTGAACTCGATTGCAGCCGTGAACGTCCCGAGGCTCGTGGGGATGTCGGAGCGGTCGATCATGTGGCTCGCGGCATAGGAGTATGCGTCACGGTCGTACGCGGAGGCCGGCGGAGCGACGGCAGCGACGAGGGCGGACCCGGCGAACGCAGCAGCGGCACCCACGGCAACGAGTGATCACGAGAACCCGCTGGGAGGACGACGTCAGGCTGGCTGCACGGACGCCACTGCAATGGCGGCCAGGCCCTCGCCCCGTCCCGTCAGACCGAGCCCGTCGGTCGTCGTCCCGGACACCCGCACGGGGGCGCCGACCGCGGCACTCAGCACGTCCTGGGCCTCCTGCCGGCGACTGCCGACCCTCGGGCGGTTGCCGATGACCTGGACGCTGGCGTTGCCGATGACGTAGCCGGCCTCACGGACGAGTGCGGCGGAATGGCTCAGCAGGGACACCCCGGACGCCTGCGACCATGCCGGGTCATCCGTGCCGAAGACCGAGCCAAGGTCTCCCAGGCCCGCCGCGGAGAGCAGTGCGTCGCACAGTGCGTGGGCTGCGACGTCAGCGTCGGAGTGGCCCGCCAGACCCGTCTCGTCCGGCCAGAGCAGGCCCGCCAGCCACAGCGCGCGGCCGTCGGCGAAGGCGTGGACATCGGTGCCGATCCCGACAAGGGGGAACGGATGACTCCCTGACTCAGCGGTCATCTCACACGGCGCCCGTGGCTCGGCGACGCGCGAGGAGGGCCTCGGCGATGACGACGTCGAAGGGGCGCGTCACCTTGAAGGCTTCCTCGTGACCGGGGACCACATGAACGGGCACGCCGAGCCGTTCCACCAGTCCGGCGTCGTCGGTCGCCGCGGCCTCGTCCAGGTCGGCGGCCGCATGCGCCTGCTGGAGGACCGACCGCTGGAAGCCCTGCGGGGTCTGGATGGCACGCAGCGGGGTTCGGTCGACGGTGCGAACGACATCGGAGTCGTCATCGACCTGCTTGATGGTGTCCACGACCGGAAGGCCCGGGACGACCGCCGGATGACCGCCTCGCACCGCGGACACGACCGAGGTCACGACGTGCTCCGGCACCAGCGGCCGGGCGGCGTCGTGGACGAGGACGACGTCCACGTCGTCGGGCAGCATCAGGAGCGTCCGGGCCACCGAGTCCTGCCGGGTGGCGCCACCGGTGACGACGACGACGTCTGCCGGGACATCCTGCTCGGACAGCATCGCCGACACGCTGTCGACCGCGTCCTCCGGGGCTGCGACCACCACCAGATCGACCGTGCGGCTCGCGGCGAGCGCGCGGACGGCATGGACGAGCATGGGAATCCCGCCCAGCGGGCGAAGCGCCTTGGGTGCCCCGGGGCCGAGGCGTTCACCCCGGCCAGCAGCCGGCACAAGGGCGGCCGTGCGACCGGGTCGTGCGTCGCCACCCGGTTCCGCGGATGCCACGGTGGGGTCGGCGGCTAGGAGGCGAGGACTTCGTCGAGGATGGCCTCTGCCTTGTCCTCGTTGGTCTTCTCGGCCAGGGCGAGCTCGCTGACGAGGATCTGCCGGGCCTTGGCCAGCATCCGCTTCTCGCCGGCCGACAGGCCGCGCTCCCGCTCCCGCCGCCACAGGTCACGAACCACCTCGGCCACCTTGATGACATCGCCCGAGGCGAGCTTCTCGAGGTTCGCCTTGTAGCGCCGCGACCAGTTGGTGGGCTCCTCGGTGTACGGCTGCCGCAGGACGTTGAACACGCGGTCCAGTCCCTCGGCGTTCACCACGTCGCGAACACCCACGAGATCGACGTTGTCGGCGGGGACTCGGACGGTCAGGTCGCCTTGGGCAACACGGAGAACCAGGTACTCACGGTCCTCGCCCTTGATCGTCCGGATCTCTACTGCTTCGATGACGGCCGCCCCGTGGTGCGGGTAGACAACCGTGTCGCCGACGTTGAACGTCATAGAGTGGGGCCCCTTTCCAAGGACCACAAGGTTATCACGGGCCGGTGACTCCGATTCCGGGCCTGCTCCTGTCCGACGGCTCGCTTCGCTACTCTGTGCCCCGTGAAGCGCACCCGTCTCGCCGCCGCCGTCCTGCTCGTCGCCGCCGTCCCGGCTCTCGCCGGTTGCTTCAACGGGCAGGACGCCACCACGACATCACAGGCCAGCATGAACTCCGGCAATGGCGTCGACGCCGAGCAGGGCGCGATCCACATCGAGGGCGCCACGCTCGTCCTGGGCCCGGAGGGCTCCGGCACAGCGACGCTGGTCGTGCGCATCGTCAACACCGGCGCCGAGGACGATGCCCTCACGTTCGCGACCATCAACGGCACGCAGTCGACGATCGTCCAGCCGACGTCGACCGACAACGGCACGCTCGTCCCGGGCGCATCCATCTCGTACGGGTTCGAGTCCGACGGACGGATCGACGCGGCAGCGCTCGACGTGCCGGTGTCCAGCTACGTACCGGTACAGCTGGGCTTCGAGAAGGCCGGACTGGTGGAGCTGTCCGTCCTGACGGTGCCGCCCACCGGCTACTACGAGGGCATCACGCCCGCGTCATAGTCCGAGGACCTGAGCGGTCGCGACGGCTTGAGACGAGCCGGCCTACGGCTCGAACTTGTACCCGAGCCCGCGCACGGTCACGAGGTGCACCGGATCCGCGGGATCCTCCTCCACCTTGGCGCGAAGCCGCTTGACGTGGACGTCCAGGGTCTTGGTGTCCCCGACGTAGTCGGCGCCCCAGACCCGATCGATGAGCTGAGCGCGCGTCAGCACCCGCCCGGCGTTGCGCACCAGCAGTTCGAGCAGGTCGAACTCCTTCAGCGGCATCGCCACCTTCTGGCCCCGCACCGTGACGACGTGTCGCTCGACGTCCATCCGGACCGGCCCGGCCTCGATGGTCGAGGGCAGGAGCTCCTCCGGCTCGCCGTGCCGTCGAAGCACGGACCGCACCCTGGCAAGGAGCTCGCGGGACGAGAACGGCTTGGTGACATAGTCGTCCGCACCGATCTCGAGCCCGACCACCTTGTCGATCTCGCCGTCCTTCGCCGTCAGCATGATGATCGGCACCTGCGACGTCGTTCGGATGATGCGGCAGACCTCGAGTCCGGACTGACCCGGCAGCATGAGGTCGAGCAGGATGAGGTCGGCGCCCTTCTGGTCGAACAGCTCGATCGCGACGTTTCCGTCGACGGCCACGTCGACCTCGTAGCCCTCACGGCGCAGCATGAAGGCCAACGCCTCGGAGAAGGACTCCTCGTCCTCGACGACCATGATTCGGGTCACGTGCGTGCCTCTCCTACTGGGGTGCTGAAGACTCCGAGGGCGAGCCGCTCCTCCGACGACGTGCTGGTGGAGTCGTAGGCGGGCAGCCGCAGGGTGAAGGTGGATCCGACGCCGAGCTCGGACCACACCGTGCACTCCCCGCCATGGTTCTGGCTCACATGCTTGACGATGGCGAGCCCCAGACCAGTGCCGCCCGTCACCCGCGACCGAGCGGGGTCGACGCGGTAGAAGCGCTCGAACACGCGATCCAGGTCGTTCGACGCGATGCCGATGCCCTGGTCCTTCACGGCCACCTCGACGATCGAGTCGGCGTTGCGGACGCCGACGGCGACCCGGGTGTGGCTCGGCGAGTACGAGATGGCGTTCGCCAGCAGGTTGCGCAGCGCCGCGAGGAGCTGACTCTCGTCACCGTAGACGAGTCCGCCTGTCGGGTCGCCGACGACGATCTCGATGTCCTGCCGGGCGGCCAGGGTCCGCACCTCGTCGACCGCACGCCGCACGAGCTCGTCGACGTCGACGACCTCGGCACGGGTGAGCGGGTCGTCCCCTTGCAGGCGGGAAAGGTCGATGACGTCCTGCACCAGGTGGCTCAGTCGCGATGCCTCGATCTGCATGCGCTCGGCGAAGTGGCGAACCTGGTCCGAATCGTCGCTTGCGGCGAGAACCGCCTCGGCGAGCAGCGAGAGGGCGCCGACCGGGGTCTTGAGCTCGTGACTGACATTGGCCACGAAGTCCCGGCGGACGACGTCGACCCGCCGCTCCTCCGCGAGGTCGTCGATGAGCACGAGGATGGCGCCCGTGCCGAGGGAAGCCACCCGGACCCGCAGCTCGAGCAGCTCGCGTCCGAGCGGTGGCCGGCGAACGCGCATCTCCTGCTCACGGGGATGCCCATCGTCGGCGACCCGCTCGATGAGATGCCGGATGTCCGGGATGGTGACGAGATCGCGATTGACGAGTCCGAGACCCGTGGCACGGGCATTCGCGCGAAGCACCACGCCGTCGGGCGCCACGACGAGGGACGCCGACGGAAGCACGCTGAGGACCCGGATGACCTCGTCGGGCACGGCGGGTCGCGACGCGCTCCGGACGCGCCGTTCGGCGCGTTGCTCCGGATCAGTGACACGAGGCTGCACCAGGCAAGGATATGAGGGGCGGCCTCTGCCAGCCGCCAGTCCGGCGGCCTCGGCCACAGGATTCACACAGGGTTCCGCACCGAGCACCGGATGTTCACCCCTCGTCTGCCTCCCGTTCACCCAGCCCCAGCGTCCCGTTGCCGGGGCGCCCTACAGTTGCCCGATAACCGCCGCAACGAGGGACACGATGGACTCCGAATTCCAGGAACGGCTCACCACGGTGAACGGCGAGCTGGTGCAGATGACCCGACTCGTGGGCTCGGCCATGAACCGGGCCACCCAGTCCCTTCTCGACGCGGACCTGACGATGTCAGAGTCCGTCATCGCCGCCGATGCCCAGATCGACATGCTCGCGAGCGACATCGAGGAGCAGTGCTTCGACCTCATCGCCGCCCAGCGGCCCCCGGCCGAGGACCTGCCCTTCGTCATCGGCGCCCTCCGCATCGCCGCATCCCTGGAGCGCATGGGAGACCTCGCTGAGCACGTGGCCAAGCAGTCGCGGCTGCGCTATCCACGCCTGTCCATCCCCCAGGAGCTCCGCGGCACCTTCGCCGAGATGGGCGGGCTGGCGGAGGCCATCGTCTCGAAGACGGGCGCGGTCATCGCCACCCAGGATGTCTCGCTGACGGCGGACATCGCCCGGCACGACCAGGAGATGGACCGCCTCCACCGCGAGCTGTTCACCATCGTGCTGTCCTCGAGCTGGTCCCACGGCGTCGAGGCCGCCATCGACGTGACCCTGCTGTCGCGGTACTACGAGCGCTATGCCGACCACGCCGTCTCGGTCACGCGCCGCGTCGTCACGATCGTGACGGGCGCCCCGTACGTGGGCGTTTCCCTCGTCTGAGCGGAGCACGCCAGCGCAGCACTCCGGGTGGCCGCGCCGCCCGGAATAGGCAAGACTTCGCCACGGTTGGGACCGAGGAGCCGACGAGAGGGGGCGACGCGCATGACGATGTCGTCGATCCTCACCGCTCGTCGGTCGCCACGGCCCCGTCGCGTCGCCGTCCTGTCGATCCACACCTCCCCCCTCGACCAGCCCGGCACGGGCGACGCCGGCGGCATGAACGTCTACATCGTGGAGACCGCGCGACGCCTCGCTGAGTCGGGCGTCGAGGTGGAGATCTTCACTCGAGGGACGTCGTCGTCCCTGCCGCCAACCGTCGAGATGGCGCCCGGCGTCACCGTGCGCCACATCACCGCCGGCCCGTTCGAGGGCCTGCTGAAGCAGGACCTGCCCGGACAGCTCTGCGCCGTCACGGCGGGCGTGATGCGCGCCGAGGCGGCCCGGCCCGAGGGCTGGTTCGACCTCATCCACTCCCACTACTGGCTGTCGGGGCAGGTCGGCTGGCTGGCGTCCGAGCGGTGGAACGTCCCGCTCGTCCACTCCATGCACACCATGGCGAAGGTCAAGAACCGGGACCTGGCCGAGGGCGACGCCCCTGAACCCACGATGCGCCTCATCGGGGAGGAGCAGGTGGTGGCGGCCTCCGACCGGTTGATCGCGAACACCGACGACGAGGCCCACGAACTCGTCGACCTCTACGGCGCGGACCCGCACCGCGTCGATGTCGTTCACCCCGGCGTGGACCTCGACCTGTTCAGTCCCGGCGACGTCGCAGGGGCGCGACGCCGCCGCGGCCTGGCCGAGGACGCTGTGGTGCTCCTCTTCGTCGGGCGCATCCAGCCGCTGAAGGCGCCCGATGTCCTCGTGCGCGCGGCCGCCGAGATGGTCGCCCGAGACCCGTCCCTGCGTCGCCGGCTCGTCGTCGTCGTCTGCGGCGGTCCCTCAGGGTCGGGCCTGTCGCAACCGACCGCGCTCATCGACCTGGCCCGCGAGCTGGGCATCGCTGATCTCGTCCGCTTCGAGCCACCATCGGATCGGGCCACGCTCGTCGACTGGTACCGCGCGGCCGACGTGGCCGTGGTCCCCTCCCACTCCGAGTCCTTCGGGCTCGTGGCCGTCGAGGCGCAGGCGTGCGGGACGCCTGTGGTCGCCGCCGCCGTGGGCGGGTTGCGGACCGCCGTCGCCGACCACGTCTCG
The DNA here is from genome assembly GCA_024641635.1 of Actinomycetes bacterium. Classification (GTDB taxonomy): domain Bacteria; phylum Actinomycetota; class Actinomycetes; order S36-B12; family S36-B12; genus UBA10649. Next base: position 113,135 of record JAHECS010000002.1, read on the forward strand.
GGACTGCTCGTCCACGGTCACGACCCCCGGGACTTCGCCACGGCCATCACGTCGATCACGGCACAGCCTCGCCTGCGCGGGGAGCTGTCGGCCGGCGCCCACATGCACGCCGCGGCGTTCGGCTGGTCTTCGACCACGGCCGGCCTGCTGAACAGCTACTCCGCGGCCATGGCCAACGCGGCAGTGGGCACCGCGGTCGCCGCCGTTCCCTCGTGAGCGTCCCCTCCGCGGAGGAGACGATCCGGGCCTTCCTCGCCGACTCGGACCTCCCGTGGGAGGCGAGCGCTCCCGGGACGTTCGTGGTGACGCTTCCAGGGCAGAACAAACTGCGCACGACCGTGGCACTGACCGTGGGCGACCACGCCGTCACCGTCAACGCCTTCGTGGCCCGCCACCCCGACGAGAACGACGAGGCCGTCTTCCGCTGGCTCCTCGAGCGCAACCGCCGCATGTACGCGGTGGCGTTCGCCGTCGACCACCTCGGGGACATCTACCTCGTCGGGCGGGTGCCCCTGTCGTCGATCACCGATGACGAGCTGGACCGGCTGCTCGGGTCCGTGCTCGAGTACGCGGACGGCTCGTTCAACACCATCCTGGAGCTGGGATTCGCCTCCGCGATCCGTCGCGAGTGGCAATGGCGCATCGACCGGGGCGAGTCCACCGCGAACCTGGCCGCCTTCGCGCACCTGGCGGAAGCTCCGCCATCGCTGGGCGACTGACCGGGCAGCGCCATGCGGCAGGATGGGACCATGACGACCGCCTCCGCCCCCTACACCCTGATCCTGCTCCGCCATGGCGAGAGCGACTGGAACGCCAAGAACCTGTTCACCGGCTGGGTGGACGTCGACCTCAACGAGAAGGGCCTCCGCGAGGCGCAGCGAGGTGGGGAGCTGCTGGCCGAGGCGGGTCTCCTGCCCGATGTCGTGCACACCTCACTCCTCAAGCGGGCGATCAAGACCTCGCAGATCGCCCTCGAGGCCTGCGATCGCATGTGGATCCCCGTCGTCCGCAACTGGCGGCTCAACGAGCGGCACTACGGGGCCCTCCAGGGCAAGAACAAGAAGGAGACGCTCGAGGCATTCGGCGAGGAGCAGTTCATGCTGTGGCGCCGCTCCTACGACGTGCCGCCGCCGGCGATCGATCCGGACGACGAGTGGGCCCAGACCGACGACCCCCGCTATGCCGGACTCCCGCCCGAGGCCCGGCCGGCAACCGAGTGCCTGGCCGACGTCGTGCGCCGCCTGATCCCCTACTGGCAGGACGTAATCGTCGCCGACGAGCTCCGTGCCGGCAGGACGGTCCTGGTCGCAGCTCACGGCAACTCGCTGCGCGCGCTGGTCAAGCATCTTGACGGCATCTCCGACGAGGACATCGCCGCCCTGAACATCCCCACCGGAATCCCGCTGGTGTACCGCCTCGACGAGAACCTCAAGCCGATCGTGGCCGGCGGCGAGTACCTCGACCCGGAGGCCGCGGCGACCGCGGCGGCTGCCGTCGCGGCCCAGGGCAAGAAGTAGCCGTGCCGTCCGCAGCCCGCACGCACCGTCTCGAGCTGGCGGACTCCACGCTGCGCGAGTGGGATGCCACTGTCCTGTTCAGCGATCCCGAGCTCGGCATCGTCCTCGACCGGTCGGCCTTCTACCCAGGCGGGGGCGGCCAGCCGCCGGACCACGGGGTGCTGCTGTGGGGCGGAGTCCAGACGCGGATCGTCGACGTGCGCCGAGGAGACGACCTCCACCTCGTGCCCGCGGACGGGGACCCGCTGCCTCCCATCGGTACGGCGGTCCGGGGCGCCATCGAGGACGAACGCCGCACCGCACTCATGCGGACGCACTCGGGACTGCACCTGCTGAGCGGCGTCGTCTTCCGCGACTTCGGCGCACTCGTCACCGGGTCGAACATGGATCCGCTCACCGGGAGGCTCGACTTCAACCTCGACGCCGTGCCGCCGGGGTTCAAGGAGTCCGTCGAGGAGGCGTGCAACGCCGAGGTGGCGGCCGACCGGGCGATCGAGGCGTACGACCTCAGCCGCGACGACGCCTTCGCCATCCCCGACATCATCAGGACCGCCACGAACCTCCTGCCCCCCAACCTCGAGATCGTGCGGATCGTCGACATCAAGGGCCTCGACGTTCAGGCCGACGGTGGCACGCACGTCGCGTCCACCCGGCAGATCGGCGACATGCGCGTCCTCAAGGTCGAGAACAAGGGCAAGGGCTTCCGGCGGATCAGGGTGTCACTACAGGGCTGAGCAGGCAGCCGCGAAGGCCTCGAGGGCCTCGCGATCCGCAAGCACGAATCTCACCAAGGTGATGCCGGAGTCGGGGTGCCCGTCGCGAAACGCCGCTATCGCGCCGAGCGCGACCGGGGCAGCCTCCGTCGGGGACCAGCCGAACGCACCGCAGGAGATCGCGGGAAAGGCGACCGACGCCGCGCCGACCCCCGCAGCGACCTCCAGGCTGCGCGCGTGACAGGAGGCCAGGAGGGTGGCCCCTCCGTCAGGGTGCTCCCAGCGTCGAGGCCCGACGGTGTGGACGACCCACGTCGCGGCCAGGTCACCGCCTGACGTGGCGACGGCTTCGCCCGTGGGCAGCCCGTCGCGATGCGACGTGCTCCGGATGCGTCGGCACTCCTCGTCGAGCACCGGTCCGGCGGCTCGGTGGATGGCCCCGTCGACGCCTCCGCCACCGAGCAGGGACGAGTTGGCCGCGTTGACGACGGCATCCACGCGCTGAGCCGTGATGTCCCCGCGGACCGTCTCGATCCGCATGGCTACCAGCGACGCGAGGTGATCTCGATGATCTTGGTCCGGATGTCGAAGACGTAGATGAGCGCCACCACGATGCCGGCCAGGCCGATGAGGTTGAGGGTGAAGCCCGGGAAGAAGCCCGTCCCCGCGGCGAGCCCGGTGAGGATGAGCCACAGTGCCTTGCTCTGCCGCCCCACCGCCGGGAAGGCCTGAGCCGGGCGCCGGACGCAGTCCACGAAGGCGAAGGCCTTGAGCGCGAGCGTCACGACCCACAGGGCGAGGAGGACGAGGCCTTGAACGGTGTCGAACACCCCTCCACGCTAATGCAGATCCGCGTCGGCGCATGACGAAGGGCCGCACCCTGGGGGTGCGGCCCTTCGTCATGGCAGCGTCAGACGCCGACGGCCTCGCGGAGGAGGTCGACGGTGTGGGACACGTTGCCCCTCACGGTCTTGGCCGTTCCGGCGACGCGGTCCTTGGCCTGCGTGGTCATGGCGCCCATGTCAGGAAGCTTGACGTCGAACTTCGGCAGCTCCACCTTGGGCAGCTCCACCTTCGGCATCTCGAACTTCGGCATCTCGACCTTGGGCATCTCGAACTTCGGCAGCTCCACCTTGGGCAGCTCCACCTTCGGCATCTCGAACTTCGGCAGCTCCATCTTCGGCATGGTGAACCGCGATCCGCTGTCCTTGGCCACGGACGTGGCCTTGGCCGTGGTGGCCTTGGCGGTGGTAGCGGCCTTCTTGGTGGTCGACTTGGCGGCCGTGGCCGCCTTGCTCGTGGTCTTCTTGGCCGCGCTGGCCGCCTTCGTGGAGGTCTTCTTCACACGCTCGGTCGGGCGGGCGTTGGTGCTCTCGGTGCTCATCGTTCTTCCTCTCGGTGTTCCATCTCGGGACTGTGGGAATCCATGGGGTCAGCCGGCCGCTCTGCCTCGTCGCGCTCCGCCTGTGCCCGGTTCTCGGCCTGGAAGGCCGCGTAGATCTGCAGGATCGTGGCCCGCTGGCGCTCGGAGAGCGTCGCGTCGGCGGCGATCGCGGTGGTGACCGCCTCGTCGCCGTCCCTCTGATCGAGGATGCCCGCCTGGACGTACAGGGTCTCGGCGGAGATCCGCAGGCCCTGGGCTATCCGGCCGAGGATCTCGGCGCTCGGGCGGCGAAGGCCCCGCTCGACCTGGCTGAGGTAGGGGTTGGAGACGTCTGCCGCCTTGGCAAGCTGACGCAGCGACATCTGCGCCTGATCGCGCTGATCCCGGATGAAGTCACCCAGTCCGCTGACGTCGATGCGTGCCATGACTCCAGTATCCACGACATGCTTGCAATTGCAAACACGGGCGCTAGCAGGAGCAAGCGTGACGTTCCTCACCTCGTGCGGCGTCGCGCGGCGGCTAGGCGAGCGGCGAGGACACCTGTCCGACCACGTCGTCGCCGCCGGGGACCGGGATGGTGAGGAAGGGCTCCAGGGCCGACCGATCGACGCCCATCCCGGCCAGGATGGCCGCGACGGCGACCTGCCGGGCGCGCTCGGACCCGTCGTCGACCTTCACCGCGATCGCCCGGCCGTCGGCGAAGGAGGCGATCCCGACTCCCTCGAACCCGTTCTTCGACGCCAGCCCGGGGACGGCCTTCATGAGTCTGGTGACGTCGGAGTACTGACCGCCCACGAACTCCGGGTAGGCCGTCATCGCCGTCCACACCCGCCGCTCGGGCGAGTGCGGCTCGCCGGCCGCGGAACGCGCCATCGACCGGGCCAGACCGGTGATCGACACCGCCATGACGGGCGCCCCGCAGCCATCGACCCCCAGCTGCCGGACCTGCTCGCCGGCCAGAGCCTCGACCTGCCAGCGGATGGACTGCTGCAGGGGATGGTCGGGCTCCAGGTAGGTGTCCACCGACCAGCCGTTCACCACACAGGTCAGGAGCATGGCGGCGTGCTTCCCGGAGCACGTCATCGCCAGTCGCGACGGGCGCCGGTTCTCGCAGACCCACACGTCGCGCTCCTGCGGATCGAGCGGGAAGTCCGCCGGGTTCTGCAGTGCGTCGGTGGTCAGGCCCGCCATGCCGAGGATCTCGTGGACGCCGGCCAGGTGGGCACGCTCCCCACCGTGCGAGGAGACGGCGAGCGCAAGGAGGTGGTCCGGCAGGTCCAGCCCGTGACGGACCAGGGCCGCGGCCTGGGCCGGCTTGGCTGCCGATCGGGGGAAGATGACGCGGTCGGGATCCCCCCAATGCCGGATCACCTCACCCGTGGCGTTCACCACGACGGCGTGCCCGGTGTGGATGCTCTCGGTGAACCCGTTCCTCGTGTACGTCGCAAGCACGGCGGGGGGCGGGGACGTCACTGCCGAATGATGGCACGCTGGCGCGCATGCGAGCGGTGGTACAGCGATCTCAGGGCGGGTCAGTGACGGTCGAGGGGGCCACGGTGGGCGCCTTCCAGGGTCCCGGGCTCGTCGTGCTCGTCGGCGTGACTCATGACGACACATCGACAACGGCGGTTCGCCTGGCGGACAAGATCTACGACCTGCGGATCTTCGGTGCCGAGCACTCCTCCTCCGCGATCCCCGAGGGGGGGCCGCGCGAGCTGTCCGCCTCAGACCTCGGACTGCCCGTGCTCGTCATCAGCCAGTTCACCCTCTACGGCGACACCCGCAAGGGCCGACGGCCGACGTGGGACGCGGCGGCCCCAGGCCCGGTAGCGGAGCCGCTCGTCGCCGCGGTGGCCGATCGGCTCCGGGAGCGCGGGGCGGACGTCTCGACCGGAGTCTTCGGCGCTGACATGAGGGTGGCACTCGTCAACGACGGCCCGGTGACGATCCTGCTCGAGGTCTGACGGGGGCCGCGACCGTCTCGCCGGTCAGGGGAGGACCACGGGCTCCTGCGCAGCGGCGATCTCGGTCGATGATGCCGGGTCTCGGACCACCGCGGGGGCGTCCAGTGGTGCCGTCCTCTTCACGACGGCCGTGGCGATGGGGCCGAGCTCGTGGTGCCAGGCCGCCGTGCCCAGCCAGCCGACGTCGCGTCCGTCCACGAGCACGGGCGATCCGTGCGCGGGCAGGTGCTCCTCGCTCCCGTCGAGATGAAGCAGGACGAGCCGCCTCGGCGGGTGTCCCAGGTTGTGCACCCGGGCGACCGCCTCCTGCCCGCGGTAGCAGCCCTTGGCGAGGTGGACACCGGGGCCGATCCAGCCCACCTCGTGCGGCAGCGTGCGGTGGTCGGTCTCCAGCCCGAGCCTCGGCACGGCCGCAGCGACGCGCAGCGCCTCGAGGGCCCATGTGCCCGCCAGGTCAGGGAAGGCGCCACGTCGCGCCTGGACGTCACCGATCGGGACGACCACCTCGCGGCCGACGAACGCTGCAGGGCGCTGCCCGACGTACTTCCCAGCGTCGCCACCCCGGTCGGTCCCCGCGGCGACCCGACCCCGACCGGCGAAGTCCGCCGGAACCAGCCACGTGACCACCTCGCCGTCGGACTCCCAGACCGGCTCCCACACGACGCCGTACTCCGCTGAGCGGTCCTCGACCTGGACGCGCAGCATGAACTGCATGGACCTCAGGTAGTCCGTCAACGCTGCCGCCGTCCCCGGCTGGAGCACGAGCCAGGTGGACTCACCGTCGTCCACGACGTGCAGCTCGTGCTCGACGTGCCCGTGCGGACTCAGGATGAGGGCCAGCGCCGACTCTCCCGGGGCGAGGCCCTCGAGTCCCTGCGTCGTGAGGCTGTGCAGCCAGGTGAGGCGATCCGGTCCGGTCACCGTCACGACGCCGCGGTTGGAGAGGTCGACGGCGGCGGACCCGGCGAGGATCATTCGCTGCTCGCGCAGGGGTTCGCCGAAGTGCCAGGGCACTCCCAGGTCGGCACTGCCCTCGGGCGGCGGAACGGCTGCGCCGCTCACAGCGGGTCGTCTGGCTCGGGTTCGAACGACCGGTCCTTGCAGTCGGCGCACAGCCCGTGCACGCTCACGTGCGAGATGTCGGTCCGGAAGCCGAACTCGGCCTCGAGTGCGTCGACGAAGCCCGCTGCGCGGCTGGCGGGGACGCTCTGAACGGCCTTGCACCGATCGCACACGAGGTGGATGTGGGTGTGCTCGTCGACGGCGTGGTAGGTGGGCGGCCCGTGCCCGATGTGCGCGTGGGTCACCAGGCCGACATCCTCGAGGACCTCGAGCGTGCGATAGATGGTGGACAGGTTGACGCCGCTGGCCGTGCGCTGAACCTCGACGAGGATCTCCTCCGGCGTTCCGTGCCGCAGGTGCTCGACGGCCTCGAGCACGAGCTGCCGCTGCGGGGTGATGCGGAAGCCCTGGTCGCGCAGGCGCCGCTCCCAGCCCTCGGTCACGACGGGTCCTCCGCGGCGGCGCCATCCGGCTCGACCCGGTTGAGGGACGCGGCCAGGTGGTTGACCAGCGACTCCCCCACCGCAGCCATGTCGAACGTCCACAGCAGCCGACCCTCGACCAGCCCGTAGAGCCGATGGCCCTGCGAGTAGTCCTTGGCGCTGGGCGATCGCGTCACGACGTCGGTGCGGAGCTCGGCCCGGGCGCCCGTGATCACGGCGTTCTCCAGCGCCGTCACCTCGAGGGATCCGTGCCACTGCTCGGCGTACCCGGTGGGGTGCGCCAGCACGAGCTCGATCTCGTTGTCCGGCCGAGGGCGCCAGAACCCGGCCTCTGTCGCCAGGGGTCGCACGCGTTCGCCGTCGTCATCGAGGAGCCATGACCGGGACAGGTAGGACAGGAACGGACGGCCGTCGGTGCTGAAGACGACCTCCTGGCCGAAGCGGAAGTCCTCGATCGTGGGGTACTGCCCCGTGCCCACCCCGACCCAGCGCCCGATGAGCCATGACAGCGGGCGGAGGTCCTCGGGAACCTCGACACCCGAGCCGTCCGGGGCAAGCACCTAGCCCTGTCCCTTGAACAGCTTGTAGACCACGTAGAAGGCGAACCATCCGGCGGCCGCCATGGCGATCACCAGGAGACCCGTGTAGAAGACCTCGACCATGGCTGCAGCCTAGCCGTCGCGTCGTTGGGCGTCGTGAGGAGCGCGGGCGTCAGCGAGCCCGAAGCCGGGCGCCCAGCAGGTACATCTCGCACCCGAGGCAGAAGTTGAAGGCGGCGTTGAGGAACGCCGCCGCCAGGGCGAAGGCGATGGCCACGGTGGCGACGACCGGAACGCCGAGAACCGAGGCTATGAGCGCGATGACCATGAACACGAGGCCGACGGCCTGTGCGAACCGGGGCGGTGCCGCGTCCTCGAGCTCAGCCGGTGGCGTGAGGCGAGGGCGGACGAGCCTGCGGTACACGATGCCGTAGGGCTGTGCCTGCAGTCCGACGAGCGCGCCCAGAGCGAAGACAAGGGTCTGCCAGGCGATCAGGACGAAGCCGGCCGGGGTCCCGACGAGGACGAGGGCCACCGCGAGGACGACCGTCGTCACCGCCCCGCCGAAACGGGGGCCACGTGGGTCGACCTGCTCACGCGTGCAGTCGCCAGCACCTGCGCTCGTCCTGTCGATCGTGGAACTCATGGCACCTCCTTCGGCCGTAGCGATTGCGAGAAACCTAGGGTCCTGCTCCCGTCGCACGGCCTGGGGTGCCGCAGCAACGAATGCGTGTCTGCTGCAAAAGGTTCGCAGCGATGTCAGATCTCGAAGTCCGGTGATCCCGGCATGAGGTCGCCCAGGGCCGCGATGACGTCCGCCTTCCGTGGCTGCCCGCTCGCGTGCTTGCGCACCGTCCCCTGCGAGTCCAGGAACAGCACCGTCGGCGTGCGCCGGATGTCGAGGGCCCGGACCAGGTCGAGGTTGTCCTCGGCGTCGATCTCAACGTGGGAGACGCCGGGAACGAGGACGGTGACCTCCTCGAGGATCCGACGCGTCGCCCGGCACGGCTGGCAGAAGGCGCTGGAGAACTGGACAACGGTCGCCCGCTCGCCCATGCGGCCCTCGAGCGCAGCCGCGAGCGCCGCGACCGCGGGGGTGGGGGCGTCGGCCTCGATGTCGACCGGAGGGTCATCGTCGGCGGCTGGCACGACCCCGGTCAGGGCTGGCGACGGCCCCGCGTCCCTCGCCTCGCGGATCCGTCCGGACGACCTCTGGAACCAGAGGCCGAACACGGTGGCGACGCCGAGCACGCCCAGAACGACCCACAGACCCGTCATGTCCGATCCGAACCTCTCGCACCCGCGGTGCATTCCCGGACCCATGCTCCTATCCGATCGAGGATCTCGGCGGACACGGCCGACTCCGCGTGGCCGAGATCCGGCTCGATCCACAGGTCAGCCCTCGTGCCGGCACGTTGAGCCGCCGCGTGGATGGCCCGCGGGTGCTCCAACGGGAAGTAGTGGTCAGCGTCGCCGTGCACGACGAGCAGCGGAATCCCGGGCAGCCGTTCGGCGGCCTCGACGGGCGTGATCGGCAGCGGCTCGCTCCAGCCGCGGCCGCTCACGCGGGTCCCGCGCAGCCGCATCACCGCCCGTCCCGGCTTGGTCTCGACCATGACGTGCGCGATCCGCATGATCCGGGTGCCCCGGTAGTACCAGAAGGCCGGGGCGCTCACGCTCACGACTCCGTCAACTCGCCCGGGTCCATCGGCCATCAGCGCCGCCTCCCGAAGGACGACGGCACCCCCGAGGGAGAACCCGACGGTGACGACCGTCCGGTAGCCCAGCTCTCGGGCCCACGCGACCGCCGCCTCGACGTCGTGGACCTCCTCGTCGCCGACCGTGGTGGCCCCGGCGGACCGACCATGCCCCCGCATGTCGATCGCCACGACCCCGCCGTGGGCCGCCAGCCCCTGGATGACCTTCTGGACCCGCTGCTGCCGCCAGTTCCCGGTGAAGCCGTGCACGACGACCATGCCCAGCTCCCGGTCCGCCGAGGGCACGTGGACCGCACTGAGGCGCACGCCGTCGGACGTCGTCAGGGTGCGGGTCTCGGGCACGGCGCCATTCTCCCCCCGCCGTTCACCTGAGTCCGACCGAGGAGCCCTCCCCGCTGGTGGCGTACCCTGTGCGCAACCGCTCGCGGGTGAGCGGGTTCAGGAGGTGATACATGCGGCTGATCCTGCTCACGCGCGCGATGGAGCCCTCCGCCGAGGTCCTCCCTGCGCTCAGCCTCCTGGCGCACCACGTCCGCACCATGCCGGCCGAGGCGACCGCACTGCTGAACGCCCCGGCCTGCGACGCCCTGCTGGTGGACGGCCGCCGGGACCTCCCCGCCGTCCGGGGACTGACGCGACTTCTCCGCCAGACCGGGATCGACGTGCCACTGATCCTCATCACCACCGAGGGCGGGCTGGCTGCGATCCAATGGGACTGGGGGATGGACGACGTCATCGTCGACACCAGTTCGCCCGCCGAGGTCGAGGCACGCCTGCGCCTGGCCATCTCCCGGTTGCAGGAGACCTCGGGCACGACGACGGAGATGCCCGAGGAGATCCGCAGCGGCGAGCTGCACATCGACGAGGGCACGTACACCGCCAAACTGCGCGGCCGCACACTCGACCTCACCTTCAAGGAGTTCGAGCTGCTCAAGTTCCTTGCGCAGCATCCGGGCCGGGTCTTCACCCGCGCGATCCTGCTGCAGGAGGTCTGGGGCTACGACTACTTCGGCGGTACCCGCACCGTCGACGTCCACGTGCGCCGCCTCCGCGCCAAGCTCGGCACCGAGCACGAGGCTCTCATCGGCACCGTCCGCAACGTGGGCTACCGCTTCGTGCCCGCCGGCACCGACGCGACGACGCGGGCCACGCTGGCGGACGAGTCCGCCGACGTCCTGTCCTGAGCGCCCGCCGATGACCAGCGGCTTCACCATCGAGGCCCGACCTCGCCTCGACTCCGACACGGTCCCCGACCTCGTCGCCCTGGTCGAGCGCGCCACGGAACGTGACGGCCTTCGCCCGCTCTCGGAGCACGTGTGGCTGCACCTCAAGGAGGGCGGCGACGAGCGCGGTCAGCACCTCATCGCCCGCAGCCGCGACGGCGACGTCGTCGGCTACGCCCACATCGACGTGACGGATGAGGTCGAGGGCCCGAGCGCCGAGGTCGTCGTCGACCCCGACGCGCGTCGCCACGGCCTCGGGCGGCAGCTCGTGCAGGAGCTCATCGGTCACTCGCCCGACGGCCGGCTGCGGCTCTGGGCGCACGGGGAGCATGCCGGGGCGGCCGAGCTCGCGACCAGCATGGGCTTCACCCGCGCCCGCGTGCTGTGGCAGATGCGTCGATCCCTCTACTCACCCCTTCCCCGCCCTTCGCTGCCCAAGGGGGTCGTCATCCGGCCGTTCCGCGTCGGGCACGACGAGCAGGCCTGGCTCGAGGTCAACACCCGCGCCTTCACCCACCTGCCCGACCAGGGGCAGTGGACGCGAGCGGATCTCGACCTTCGGATCCATGAGCCGTGGTTCGCCGCTGACGGCTTCCTCATGGCATGGCGGGAGGATCGGCTCGTCGGCTTCCACTGGACCAAGGTGCACGGCGGCACGTTCCACGACGGCCACCAGCACCCGCCCATCGGCGAGGTCTACGTGGTCGGGGTCGACCCGGACGAGCGTGGCCGGGGCCTCGGTCGCGCCCTCACGCTCGTCGGCCTGCGGCACCTCCGGGCCCTGGATCTCAGCCAGGCGATGCTCTACGTCGACGCGACGAACACGAACGCCATCTCGCTGTATGAGGGGCTGGGATTCGTCAGATGGGACACGGACGTGCTGTTCCGTCGCTGATCGACCGCCCCGCACTTGCCGTCACGTCGTTGGCCTCATTGTGGGAACATTCAAAGCGTGACCACGTCCTCCATGACCCCGACAGCTCAAGCGGCGGTGGCCTCCACGACGGCTGAGGGCGACGCTCCCGAGAAGACCGCGCCCGAACCGCTCCCCGCCGACCGCTTCCTCGACCGAGAGCTCTCCTGGCTGGCCTTCAACCAGCGCGTGCTCGAACTCGCCGATGATGACGACCTGCCGATCCTGGACCGGGCCAAGTTCCTCGCCATCTTCGCCAGCAACCTCGACGAGTTCTTCATGGTGCGGGTGGCCGGACTGAAGCGGCGCATCGCGACCGGCATCGCGGTCCGCGCAGCGAGCGGCTACACCCCGCGCGAGGTACTCGAGAACATCTGGGAGCGCACCTACGAGCTCCAGCGCGAGCAGGCGCGGCTGTTCAACGACGTGGTGATGCCCGATCTCGAGGCCCAGGGCATCGAGCTGCTGCGCTGGGACGAGCTGACCCCGGCGGAGAAGGCCGAGACGGAGCTGTTCTTCGACGCGAAGGTGTTCCCGGTCCTCACGCCGCTGGCCGTGGACCCCTCGCACCCGTTCCCCTACATCAGCGGTCTCTCCCTCAACCTCGCCGTCGTGGTGCGCAACCCGGTCACCGGCACCGAGCTGTTCGCTCGCGTCAAGGTGCCGCCCCTGCTGCCGCGGTTCGCCGAGGTGGGACCGGCGCGCTTCGTCCCGCTCGAGGACATCATCGCCGCGCACCTGCACACGCTGTTCCCCGGAATGGAGATCCAGCAGACCCACAACTTCCGCGTCACGCGCAACGAGGACGTGGAGGTGGAGGAGGACGACGCCGAGAACCTCCTGAAGGCGCTCGAGCGCGAGCTCATGCGCCGCCGCTTCGGGCCGCCCGTGCGCCTCGAGGTCGAGGAGTCCATCGACCCGCACGTCCTCGAGCTGCTCATCGACGAGCTCGGCGTGAACGAGTCCGAGGTGTTCCGGCTGCCCGGCCCGCTCGACCTCACGGGGCTGTGGACCCTGTACGCCCTCGACCGCGACAAGCTCAAGCAGCGCAAGTTCGTCCCGAAGACCTCCCGGCAGCTCGCCGAGGTCGAGACGGCGTCCGCGCCCGACGTCCTCGCCGTCATCCGGGAGCGGGACGTCCTGCTCCACCACCCGTATGACTCCTTCTCGACGAGCGTGCAGCTGTTCCTCGAGCAGGCGGCCCGCGACCCGCAGGTGCTGGCGATCAAGCAGACCCTCTACCGCACGTCAGGCGACTCCCCGATCGTCGATGCCCTCATCAACGCCGCACAGGCCGGCAAGCAGGTCCTCGCCCTGGTCGAGATCAAGGCACGGTTCGACGAGCAGAACAACATCGAGTGGGCGCGCAAGCTCGAGGAGGCGGGCGTTCACGTCGTCTACGGCCTCGTCGGGCTGAAGACCCACAGCAAGCTGTCGATGGTCGTTCGCGACGACGGGGACCAGCTGCGTCGCTACTGCCACATCGGAACGGGCAACTACCACCCCAAGACAGCACGGCTCTACGAGGACCTCGGCCTCCTCACCTGCGATCCCGCGGTCGGCGAGGACGTGTCCAACCTCTTCAACGTGCTGTCCGGCTACTCGATGAACACGGACTACTCCCGGTTTCTCGTCGCCCCTCACTCTGTGCGCACGGGCCTGGTGGAGCGCATCGAGCGGGAGATCGAGAATGCCGCGCAGGGACTCCCGGCCGGCGTGCGATTCAAGTGCAACTCGATCGTCGACGAGGGCATCATCGACGCGCTCTACCGGGCGTCGATGGCCGGCGTCCCCGTAGACATCTGGGTGCGCGGCATCTGCGCCGTCCAGCCCGGCGTTCCGGGCCTGAGCGAGAACATCCGGGTCATCAGTGTCCTGGGCCGCTTCCTCGAGCACTCCCGCGTGTACACCTTCGAGAACGGCGGCAACCAGGAGGCCTGGATCGGCTCCGCCGATCTCATGCATCGCAACCTCGACCGACGCGTCGAGACGCTCGTCCGCCTGGTCGACCCCGAGCAGATCGCCGACCTCCAGTCGCTGTTCTCGTTCGCCTTCGACCCCGAGACGTCGGCATGGGACCTGGGCTCGGACGGCACGTGGACTCGCCGGCTCGTCGACGCGGAGGGCAACCACCTCCGCGACTACCAGGAGTCGCTCATCGAGATCAAGCGCAAGCACGGCTTCGCCCCGTGACCCAGCCGACCACCCACCGAGAGGTGGAACGGAAGCTCCGAGTGCACGGCCTGTTCGAGCTGCCGGACCTGACGTCGCTGGGCGTGGCTGCGGCAGCCGAGCCGCAGGAAGCGTTCGTCATGCGGGCCGTCTACCACGACACGGTCGCGCTCAGCCTGTTCCGCTGGGGCATCACGCTGCGGCGACGTGAGGGCGGCCCCGACGAGGGCTGGCACATGAAGCTTCCGGTCGCGGGTGCTGACGGCACCTCTCGCGACGAGATGCACCTGCCGCTCGACAGTGGCGAGATCGGCTCGGTACCGGGCGCGTTCGTCGAGGTGATCGCCCCTCTCCTTCGCGCGCAGCCGCTGCAGGCGGTCATCACCCTGTCGACCGAGCGCACCCCGACCATCCTCACGGACGCAGACGGACGCCCGCTCGTGGAAGTCGTCGACGACGTGGTCACCGTGCTGCACAAGGGCCGCACGGTGAGCGTCTTCCGCGAGGTGGAGATCGAGGCACTCGACTCGGCAGATCCCGAGGTGCTGATCGTCATGGAGCGCCTGTCCGATGCCCTGGTCGCCCTCGGCGCGGAGCCGAGCTCCGTGAGCAAGGCCGCCAGCGCTCTCGGACCACGCACGGCCGAGCCACCCGACGTCCCCGCACGCGAGGTGCCGACCCCCGACGGTCTCGCCGTCGACGCCATCGGGGCCGTGCTGGCCCAGCACGTGCGACACCTGCTCATGGCCGACGTCGGAGTGCGGCGCGACCTGCCCGACTCCGTCCACCAGATGAGGGTGTCCGCGCGCCGGCTGCGGAGTGCGCTGTCCACCTTCGCCCCCCTTCTGCAGGAGGAGACCGCGGCGGAGCTCAAGGAGGAGCTGAAGTGGATCGCCAGCGAACTCGGCGCGATCCGCGACACCGAGGTCATGCTCGAGCGGCTCGACGACCACGCCGGTGACCTCGACGACCCCCAGGACACCGAGCGGAGCCGAGCGGCGATCGACCCACTGCTGACGGCGCGGCTCGCGGCCGCCCGATCCAGCGCCCTGGCTGCCCTGCGCAGCGACCGGCACCAGCAGCTCGTCGACGACCTCATGCAGGCCGCCATCGACCCGCCCGTCGTCGACGCGGCCTACCTGCCGTGCGACGAGGTGCTTCTTCCGCTCATCACGAAGTCGTGGAAGCGGCTGGACCGGGCCATCGGCGGCCTCGACCTCGAGGGATCGAGCGTCCCCTGGCACCTTGCCCGGATCAAGGCGAAACGGGCACGCTACGCCGCCGAGTCGGTCGCTGGCGTCTTCGGCAAGGACATGAAGCGCCTGGCAACTCAGCTGGAGGCCGCCACCGAGCTGCTTGGCGACCACCAGGACGCCCACGTGGCGCAGACCATCCTCCGCGAGCTGGCCGCGCATCCCGACACCGATGGCCTGACCGGCCTGTCCCTGGGCCTGCTGCACGAGTACGAGTCAGAGGTCGAGATGCTCGATCGCCTCCGCTTCAGCAGGCTGTGGCCGAGCGTTCGCAAGGCTGCCCGCAGAGCAGGGATCGCCTGACCATGGCTGCGCAGCCACCCATCCGCGCGGCCGGCGTCGTCCTCCTGCGTTCCGAGAACGGTCAGCAGGAGTTCGTCGTCGTCCACCGCCCGGGCCGCCAGGACTGGTCGCTGCCGAAGGGCAAGCTCGAGCAGGGTGAGCATCTGCTCTCCGCCGCGATCCGCGAGTGCGACGAGGAGACGGGGTACTCACCCCTGCTGCAGTCGCCCCTGCCGATGCAGTCGTACAGCGTGGCCGGGCGGCCGAAGGTGGTGAACTACTGGCGGGCCCAGGTGAGGGAGGAGGCCGGCTTCGCCCCCGACGACGAGGTCGACGAGATCCAGTGGCTCCCGGTCACCCGAGCACGGGAGGCGCTGACCTACCCCTCCGAGGCGAGACTGGTCGAGATCGCGACCGCGCTTCCGGACACCTCGCCGCTCATCGTCGTCCGGCACACGCAGGCCATGAAGCGCTCGCAGTTCGACGGCGACGTCGACGAGGAGCGCCCGCTCAGCGGCAAGGGTCGGTCACAGAGCAAGCAGCTCGTGCCGTTGCTCGACGCCTTCGGGATCGAGGAGGTGCACTCGAGTCCGGCCCGCCGCTGCTACCAGACCGTCAACCGCTTCGCCAAGCATCTCGGCTGCGACCTCCTGGAGGAGCCGCTGCTGAGTGAGTCCGGGCACGAGGAGCATCCGAAGGCGGCGGCGCGGCGGGCCGCCGAGATCGCGCTGACGCCGGCTCCGATCGTCCTGTGCACGCATCGCCCGGTTCTCCCCACGGTCGTGCCGGCCGTCGCGGAAGCGCTGGGCCTGACGCTCAACGACGAGCGGTGGCAGGAGGCACTGGACCCGAAGCTGCCCCCCGGCGGGTTCATCGTGTTCCACCGCGCCTTCGCGCCGGACGGCTCGGCCACGATCATCGGCGTCGAGCAGCACACGGTGTCCGGCAGCACCGCGTGATCGACTAGCCGGGTGGGCGTTCGCGGCGGCAGATCCCTGGCGATGCTGCTGGCCGGACTCGCGATCATGACCGCAGCCTGCGGGCTGACGGGCTCGGGCGCCGGGCGACCCCTCCCCGAGCCGTCACCGACTCCGTCCGCCAACGACGTCGTCGGCGCCGCCACGCTGACCCGCGGACTGGGCACGGCCCACGTCGAGGTGGACGTCCTCACCCGCCTCGGTGACCGCGAGGACTCCCTGCACGGCTCCGGCGGCATCGCCCTGCACAAGGGCTACGGAGATCTCGTGTGGACCGACCCATCAGGCGCGAGGACGCGCGAGCTGTCCAACTCCCGGGGGCTCTTCGTCCAGCGAGACGTGCCCGGCGGGATGTGGACGCGCCTGCCGGCCTCGGATGCGACGGCAACCGGACCCCTCGCTGCCCCGTTGCGGGGGCTCGGTGCGCTCGTCAGCACCGTGAAGGACGGGATCGAGCCGGTCGGCGACGTGTCCGCCACCCGGATGACCGGTTCGGTGCCCGCATCGACGGACGAGCTTGCCCTGCTCGGATTCGGTTCGGCGCAGGTGGCTGAGCTGGCGGGGTCCGCGAGCGGTCGGTCGGTGGACGTCACGGTCTGGATCGACCCGCGCGGCCGCGTCGTCAGGGTCGACCGGGAACTCGACATGCTGGACGCGGACGGAGAGCCCGTCGTCGCGCGGGTCTCCACCGTGCTGAGCGACTTCATGACCGGCCTGGACCTGACCGCACCCCCCGATGACCGCGTGATCGACGCGAGTTCCTCTCCCTGAGGGAACGGTCAGCGCTCGGCGGTGACGCCCTTGCCGAGGCAGACGACGCCACCGTCGCTCACCGTGTACCGCGTGCGGTCGCGCTCGAGATCGACGCCGATCTGGGCGCCGTCCGGAATGACCGCGTTCTTGTCGAGGATCGCGTGCCGCACGACGGCGTTCCGGCCGATCCGCACCCCCGGCATGATGACGCTGCCCTCGACGTACGCACCGGCGTCGACGTACACGCTCGTGGCGAGCACCGACGTGCGCACGTGGGCGCCGGAGATGATCGTTCCCGCGCCGACCATGGACTCGTGCGCGTTGCCGCCCTCGACGAACTTGGCGGGGGGCAGCGACGGCAGGTTCGACAGGATGGGCCAGCGCCGGTTGTACAGGTTGAAGATCGGGTGCACGGAGACCAGGTCCATGTGCGCGTCGTGGTAGCTGTCCAGCGTCCCGACGTCGCGCCAGTACCCACGATCGCGGTCCTCGGCGCCCGGGACGACGTTCTCGGCGAAGTCGTACACCTGCGCCTGGCCCTGCTCCGTCAGCATCGGCAGGATGTTGCCGCCCATGTCGTGAACCGATGCGGGATCGGCGGCATCCTCCCTCAGTGCCTCGATCAGCGCCTCGGTGGAGAAGATGTAGTTGCCCATCGAGACGTAGCAGTTCGCGTCGTCGCCCGGGATCGTCGGCGGGTCGGCTGGCTTCTCCAGGAACTTGGCGATGCGCTTCCCGTCAGGTGCGGCCTGGATGATCCCGAACTGGTGCGAGATCGACTTCGGCATGCGGATGCCGGCGACGGTGACGCCCGCTCCGCTCTCGATATGGGCCTCCAGCATCTGCATCGGATCCATGCGGTAGACGTGGTCGGCGCCGAAGACGATGACGTAGTCGGGCGCCTCGTCGTACACGAGATTGAGGCTCTGGAAGATCGCGTCGGCGCTGCCGGTGTACCAGCGGGGGCCCAGCCGCTGCTGCGCAGGGACAGGCGTCACGTAGTCGCCGAGCAGCGTGGGCATGCGCCAGGTCTGGGTGATGTGCCGGTCCAGGCTGTGCGACTTGTACTGCGTCAGCACGCACACGCGACGGAATCCGGCGTTGATGAGATTCGAGAGGACGAAGTCCACCAGTCGGTAGGAACCCCCGAAGGGGACCGCCGGCTTGGCGCGATCCGCCGTGAGGGGCATGAGGCGCTTGCCCTCGCCTCCAGCGAGCACCATCGCCAGGACATGCGGATCTCTGCTCACCCTTCAACACTAGCCCCGAGCGGCCCGGCTGCGCAGCCACCTCAGGGACCTCTAGGCTCGACCCGTGCGCATTGGGATGCTGACCAAGGAATGGCCGCCTGACGTCTACGGGGGCGCGGGCGTGCACGTTGAGCATCTTGCGGCGCAACTGCGCCGAAAGATCGATGTCGACGTGCACTGCTTCGGCGAACCGCGCGGTGACGCGTTCAGCCATGCGGTCCCGGCCTCGCTTCTCGGTGCGAACGCAGCCATCCAGACGCTCGGCGTGGACCTCGAGATGGTCGACGCCACCGCAGACGTGGAGCTGCTGCACTCCCACACCTGGTACGCGAACCTTGCAGGCCACATCGGGGCACTCCTGCACGGGATCCCTCATGTCCTCACCGCCCATTCGCTCGAGCCGTTGCGGCCCTGGAAGGAGGAGCAGCTCGGTGGCGGCTACCGGGTGTCCTCGTGGGTCGAGCGCACCGCGTACGAGGGCGCTGCCCGGATCATCGCCGTGAGCCACGGCATGCGCGCGGACGTTCTCGCCGCGTACCCCAACGTCGACCCGGACAAGGTCGCCGTGGTCCACAACGGCATCGACACGTCCGTGTACCGGCCCGACCCCGACACGACGGCTGTCGACGAGCTCGGCCTCCGGTCCCCCTACGTGCTCTTCGTCGGCCGCATCACGCGCCAGAAGGGCATCGTCCACCTGATCAACGCCGCCCGCCGCTTCGACGACGGCGTCCAGCTTGTGCTCTGCGCGTCCTCTCCCGACACCAAGGAGATCGGGGAGGAGACATCCGCCGCGGTCGACCAGCTGCGTGCGGAGCGCGGCGACGACAGTGTCGTGTGGCTGCAGGAGCCCGTGCCACGCCCGCGCCTCATCCAGCTCTTCTCCCACGCGCTGGCGTTCGCCTGCCCCTCGATCTACGAGCCGCTCGGGATCGTCAACCTCGAGGCGATGGCGTGCGAGACGGCGGTCGTCGCATCCTCCGTGGGCGGCATCCCCGAGGTCGTCGTCGACGGCGACACCGGGCTGCTCGTCCCCTACGACGCCGCTGAGCCTCGGGCCTTCGAGCATGCCTTCGCGGACGCCGTCAACACCCTGGCGGCCGACCCGGCACGTGCGCGCACGATGGGTGCCGCAGGACGGGCCCGCGCCGTGAGCGAGTTCGGCTGGGATGCCATCGCGGATCAGACCATCGCTGTGTACGACGCCGCGCTCCATCCGTGAGCGACCTGGCCGAGCCGATCCCCGGGGTAGCACCCGCCACGCAACCTCGCCCCGCCAGGGGCTACGTCCTCTACCTCCTCGCGGCGACCCTGTTCGCCGTCAACGGCACGGTCTCCAAGTCCATCCTGCTGACCGACATCGACCCGGCGCGCCTCTCCCAGCTGCGCGTCACCGCCGCGTTCCTCATCCTGCTCGTGGTCGTGGCCCTGACGCGTCCCGAGACCCTGCGCATCCGCCGCTCGGAGGTCTGGGTGCTGCTCGCCTACGGCATCCTCGGCGTGGCGATGACGCAGTACTGCTACTTCGTCGCGATCGAGCTGCTGCCGGTGGGCGTCGCGCTGCTCATCGAGTTCACCGCGCCGATCATGGTGGCGCTGTGGTTCCACTTCGCGCTGCGGCACCGCACGCCACGGATCGTCTGGCTGGGGCTGGTCATCGCGCTCCTCGGGCTGGCGATGGTGGCCCAGATCTGGCAGGGGTTCACGCTGAACGCCCTCGGCGTCGCCGCAGCCTTCGGCGCGGCCGCCTCGCTGGCCCTGTTCTTCCTCCTGGGCGACAAGCAGGTGCGCGGTCCGGAGCCCCGGGATCCGGTGTCCCTGACGATGTGGGGCTTCGGCGCGGCCGCCCTGTTCTGGGCCGTCGTGCAGCCGTGGTGGTCCTACCCCTGGGAGCTGCTCTCCGGGACGGGCTACCCGCTCGGCGAGGACTCCGCCGCCGTCCCGCTGTGGATGCTGTGCGTCTGGATGGTCGTCCTCGGCACCGTCGTGCCGTTCTGGCTGATCGTCGTGTCGCTCCAGCACATTCGTGCGTCGCAGGCTTCGGTGATCGGCATGACGGAGCCCCTCCTGGCCAGCCTGGTCGCGTGGATCGCCCTCGGCGAGGTGCTCGCTCCCGTCCAGATCCTGGGAGCCGTGGTCGTGCTCGCCGGCGTCTACCTCGCCGAGCGCTACCGCCAGTAGCCCCCCTCCCGCGAGTGGTCACTGCGCGCACCCACCCGCGAGTGGTCACTGCGCGCACCCACCCGCGAGTGGTCACTGCGCGCACCCTCCCGCGAGTGGTCACTGCGCGCACCCTCCCGCGAGTGGTCACTGCGCGGAATCGTGGCGGCCGTCCACAGGCTGCACACGACCGGATCACTCTGAGCTGCGCGGCGCTCCACTGTCGGTATGGACTATCTGCGATCCCATCAGAACGGCACGGCCGCCGGGCGCATACCGGT
>JAHECS010000002.1:133838-182077 GCA_024641635.1 Actinomycetes bacterium
GCAACTTGCCGGTGACGGTCCTCGGATTCTGCTTCCGACTCGACCTTGCGTGGCCCGATGCCAAGGTGGCCGTCGAGTACGACGGCCAGCAGTTCCACGGCCCAGAGCGACAGGACCGCGACGCATGGCGACGACGCTTGCTGCGCGACGACGGCTGGACCATCATCACTGTCCGCAAGGAGGACTTGCGCCGCCCGAGCGACTTCATCGACGCCGTGACCCGAGCCCTGTCATTGCGCGCAGTGACCACTCGCAGGGGGTGCGCGCAGTGACCACTCGCAGGGGGTGCGCGCAGTGACCACTCGCAGGGGGTGCGCGCAGTGACCACTCGCGGATGGGGGGGCGGGGTGGGGTTAGGCGCGGAGGACGAACGGGTCCCCGACCGGCTCCTCGCTCGACTCCACCCACACTCCCTTGGGCTGGGTGAACTCGGCGAACCCGTCCATGCCGTTCTCGCGCCCGTAGCCGGACAGCTTGTTCCCGCCGAACGGCGTGGCGAACTGCAGCGCCCGGTACATGTTCACCCACACGGTGCCGGTGTCGAGCCGGCTGGCGACGCGGTGCGCCCGGCCGAGGTCGCGCGTCCACACGCCCGCGGCCAGCGCGAACGGCGAGTCGTTGGCGATCGCCACCGCCTCGTCCTCGTCCGAGACACGGATGACCGACAGCACGGGGCCGAACAGCTCGTTGCGCGCCACGGACATGTCGTTGCGGACGTTGTCCAGCACGGTCGGGGCGTAGAACCACCCCTGCTCGGGCCGGTCCGCATCGTCTCCACCGACGATCAGGCTCGCACCCTCCTCCACGGCCTCCCCGACACGGGAGCGGACGCCGGCGAGGATCTTCTCCTGCGACATGGGCCCCATCTCCGTCTCCTCCGAGGTCGGGTCGCCGAGCCGGATGGACCGCGCCCGCGCGGCGACCTTCTCCACCAGTTCGTCGGCCACCTTCTCGTGGACGACGAGGCGCGAGCCCGCGACGCACGTCTGACCGGCGGCCGCGAAGATCCCCGCGATCACCCCGTTCACGACGTCGTCGACACGCACGTCGTCGAAGAAGATGTTCGCACTCTTCCCGCCGAGCTCGAGGACGAGCGGCTTGAGGTTCTCGGCCGCACGGGCGGCCACGAACCGGGCACTGTCCGGCCCGCCGGTGAACCAGATCTTGCGCACGAAGGGATGCGCCACGACCGCGTCGCCTGCCTCGTGGCCGAATCCCGTGACGACGTTCAGGCAGCCGTCGGGCAGCCCGGCCTCCTTCGCGAGCTCCCCGAGGCGCAGCAGCGACAGCGAGTTCACCTCCGGCGGCTTCACGACGACGGTGTTGCCCGCGGCCAGTGCCGGAGCCAGACCCATCCCGCCGAGCAGCATCG
The DNA here is from genome assembly GCA_024641635.1 of Actinomycetes bacterium. Classification (GTDB taxonomy): domain Bacteria; phylum Actinomycetota; class Actinomycetes; order S36-B12; family S36-B12; genus UBA10649. Next base: position 135,211 of record JAHECS010000002.1, read on the forward strand.
GCGAGTTGAACGCCGGGATCACGCCCACGACCCCGAAGGGGATGCGCTGGGTGTAGACGGTGAGGCTGGCTCGATCCTGCGGGATCGTCCGACCCTCGGTCTGGTACGCGAGCGAGGCGTAGTAGTGGTACCAGGATCGCAGCGACGTCATCTGGCCCCGGACCTCACGGACGACCTTGCCCGCATCACGGGCCTCGAGTGCCGCGAGCTCGTCCGCGTGCGCCGCGATCAGGTCGCCCAGCCGCCACAGCACGTCCGCGCGGACTGTCGGTCCCACGCTCCGCCAGGACGCGAACGCAGCCTGCGCCGCGTGAGCGGCCGCCTCGACGTCTGCTGCGTCGCCTCGCGCGATCTCGGCCCATGGTGCTCCGGTCATCGGGTCCAGGGTCGGGAGGTAGTTGCCGGCCGCCGGCTCCGTGCGGCGGCCGTCGATCCAGTGCAGGTGTCGGTCCATCACTCGTCCTCGAAGAAGTCGAGGCGTTCGAGCACCTCGATGGCGTGTCGTGCGCTGGCGTTGATGTGCTGCTCCATGGACCGTTGGGCGGCCAGGGTGTCCCGCCTGCGGAAGGCGTCCAGGATGTCGCGGTGCTGGCGATTGGCCTCGTCCAGCCACTCGGGCGGGAAGTCGGCGTACGGCATCGGCAGGGACCGGGCGAGCAGCTGGATCATGCTGGTCATCCGCGGGCTGCCCGATGCGAGATTGATCGTGCGGTGGAACTCATGGTTCAGGCGCTGCTGCTCGTCCAGGCTCTCCGCCCGGGACATCCGCTCGTGCAGGTCGACGAGCTGGGCCAGCCCCTCGTCGTCGAGTCGCGCGACGGCCCGGGCCGCGGCAAGCCCGGCCACCTGCCCGAAGATCTGGTAGTGATCGGCGATGTCGTCGCGATCGATGCGGGCAACGTAGGACCCCTTGCGCGGGATCGTGTGGACGAGGCCCTCCCGGTCGAGCGAGATGAGCGCCTCGCGCACGGGCAGCCGGCTCACGCCGAGCTCGTCGGCGATCGCATCCTGATCGATCCGCTGGCCCGGCTTCAGCCGGCCGGCGAGGATGCCGCCGCGGATGTGCGCCGCCACCTCCTCGCCCAGGTTGGGCCTGCGACGTGGACGGAGCTCGGCGACGGAGTCCGACGGCTCGCGATCCGGGGTCGACGCGGGGACGGCGGTCACGAGAGCTCGATCCACGTGGTCTTGAGGTCGGTGAACTTGTCCATCGCATGCAGGGACTTGTCGCTCCCGAAACCGGACTGCTTGACGCCGCCGAACGGGACCGTGAGATCACCCTCCTCGTAGCAGTTGACCCATACGGTTCCCATGCGCAGCGCCTTCGAGGTCTTCCGCGCGCGGCTGAGGTCGTTGGTCCACACCGCCGACGCGAGCCCGTAGTTGGTCGCGTTGCCGATCCGGATGGCCTCCTCGTCCGTGGAGAAGGTGAGCACCGAGAGGACGGGGCCGAACACCTCCTTCTGCGCGAGCAGCGAGTCCGGGATCAGGTCGTCGACGACGGTCGGCGGGTAGTAGGAGCCGCCGGTCTCGGTGAGCACGGGCTCACCGCCGACGAGGAGCCGGCCCCGGTCGTCCAGTCCCTCCAGCACGATGCCGTGGATCGTGTCGAGCTGCCGGGCGCTCGCGATGGCGCCGATCGGTGCGGAGTCGTCGAGCGGGTCGGCCGGCTGCAGTGCCGTCATCGCGTCGAGCACCTTCCCGAGGACCTCGTCCTTGACGGACTCGTGGACGACGAGGCGCGAGCCGGCCGTGCACATCTGGCCGGCGTTGTAGGTGACGGCCCATGCAGCGGCCGCAGCTGCCTTGTCGAGGTCCGCGTCGGCGAAGACGATGTTCGCCCCCTTGCCGCCGAGCTCGAGGTACGGGCGCTTCATGTTCGACTGGGCCGCCGCCGTCATGATCGCCCGACCGGTTGTCGTGGAGCCGGTGAACGTGATGATGTCGACGTCCATGTGGCCCGCCAGCGCCGCGCCGGCGACGGGTCCCGTGCCGTTGACGACGTTGAGGACGCCCTCGGGCAGTCCGGCCTCGAGTGCGAGCTGCGCCACGTACAGCGCGGTGAGGGGTGAGTTCTCTGCCGGCTTGAGCACCATCGAGCAGCCCACGGCGAGGGCTGGAGCGATCTTCCACGTCTCGAGGGTCAACGGGAAGTTCCACGGAGTGACCGCGCCCACGACGCCCGCGGGCTCGCGCTCGATCATCGCCCACGACGTGTCGCCGACCTTGGGCATCTCGTCGAGGACCTTGTCGACGGCCTCTCCGAACCATCGCAGCGTGCGATGGCAGGCACGCACGTCGATGGCCTTCGCCTCGCGGGCCGGCTTGCCCATCTCCAGGGTGGTCAGGACGGCCAGCTGGTCGGCGTGCTCGTTGACGAGATGAGCCCAGCGAACGAGGACGTCCTTGCGGTCCGCCGGCGCCATCCCGGCCCACCGGCGATCATCGAAGGCAGCCCTGGCCGAGGCGACGGCACGATCGACGTCCGCCGCGGTGGCGAAGGCCACCTCCGCTATGACGGTGCCGTCGATCGGGGTGACGACCTCGTGGCGCTCCGAGCCGGCCTCCCATCGGCCGCCGATGAGGAGGCCGGTGGGGTAGGTCACGGAGGCCGCGAGCGCGCGCCAGTCGGTGGTGGTCATCGGACTCTCCTGCGGATTGATTTGATAAATGATACAAATAGCGCGTGCTGTTGACCGAGAAACCGGAGTACGACGACCTGCGCGCAGGGGTCCGCCAGGTCTGCGCCGACTTCGACGGCGCCTACTGGCGGGGCCTGGAGCCGGACTCCTACCCCGAGGAGTTCGTCGCGGCGCTCACCGCGGCCGGCTACCTTGCTGCCCTGGTCCCCGAGGAGTACGGGGGCGGCGGGGCGACGATCACCGAGGCCTCCGTCATCCTGGAGGAGATCTCCGCGTCCGGGGGCAACCCGTCGGCCTGCCACGCGCAGATGTACGTCATGGGCACGCTGCTGAGGCACGGCAGTCCTGAGCAGAAGCAGCGCTATCTGCCCGGTATCGCCGAGGGCTCGCTGAGACTGCAGGCCTTCGGCGTCACCGAACCGGGGGCGGGAAGCGAGACGACCCGCATCCGCACCCGGGCCGAGCGCGTGCCCGAGGGCTGGCGGATCAACGGGCAGAAGATCTGGACGTCGCGAGCCCTCTACTCGGACCTCATGCTGCTGCTCGCCCGAACGACTCCGTACGAGGAGTGCGCCAAGCCGACGGAGGGCCTGTCGTGCTTCATCTTCGACATGCGCGAGCTCCGCGGCATGACCATCACGCCGATCCGAACGATGATGAACCACAACACGACCGAGGTGTTCTTCGACGACGTGGTCATCCCGGCGGACTCCCTGATCGGTGACGAGGGTCGCGGCTTCCGCTACATCCTCGACGGCATGAACGCCGAGCGGATCCTCATCGCCTCGGAGTGCATCGGCGACGGTCGCTTCGTCCTCGAGCGGGCGGTCGCCTACGCCGGCCAGCGCGAGGTGTTCGGCCGGCCGATCGGCGCCAACCAGGGGGTCCAGTTCCCGCTGGCGCGCGCCTATGCATCCCTGCGCGCCGCGGACCTCGTGCGCTACGACGCCGCCGCGCGCTACGACCGCGGCGAATCGTGCGCCGCCGAGGCGAACATGGCGAAGCTCCTCGCAAGCGACGCCTCGTGGGCGGCGGCCAATGCGGCCCTCGACGCACACGGCGGATTCGGCTTCGCCGTCGAGTACGACATCGAGCGGAAGTTCCGCGAGACCCGCCTCTATCAAGTCGCTCCCATCAACAACAACCTCGTCCTCGCCTACCTCGGTCAGCACGTCCTCGGCCTGCCGAAGTCCTACTGACCCCCTCGCGCCCGCAATCTCTCGAGCAGCGCCGGATCGTGCTCACCGAGCGCCGGCACGCGCGCCGTCGACGGCTCGAGCCCATTGATGTCGAACGGCGACGCGAGGAGCTCCACGACGCCGCTCGGCGTCGACACGTCCTCGAATCGGTTCCTGGCGCGCAGCTGCTCGTGCTCCCAGACCCCGCGCAGGTCGTTGACCCGGGCCGTGGCGATCCGGCCCTCCGCCAGCCGCCCTCGGGCCTCGTCGGCGCTCATGCCGGAAAGCCGTTGCCGCACCAGGCGTTCGAGCTCGTCGACGTTCCGGATCCGGCTCGCATTCGTCGCGAAGCGCTCGTCCGTGCCGAGCGCTTCGTCCCCCATGAGGTGGTCGGCCATGCTCCGCCACTCGCCGTCACTCTGGACCGCGATGAGCACCGTGCTGCCATCGCTCAGCTGGAACGTCCCGTAGGGGGCGATCGCGTGATGACGCCGACCCGTTCGCGCAGGCTGGCCAGGACCGTACGCGGCGTTGTAGAGAGGAGCCGACATCCACTCCGCAAGCGAGTCCAGCATGGACACCTGGATCGCGGCGCCCTCTCCCGTGCGATCGCGACGGACGAGCGCCGCGAGGATGGCGGACATCGCGTACATGCCCGAGCAGATGTCGGCCACCGAGAACCCGACCTTGCTCATCTCCTCGTTTCCCGTCACGGAGAACACGCCCGCCTCCGCCTGGATGGCCAGGTCGTAGGCCTTGTCATCGGCACGCGGGCCGCCGTGCCCGTAGCCCGAGATCTCCGCCGCGATGATCGCGGGATGCGCGGCAAGCAGCGTCGGGGCGTCGATGCCCAGCTTCACCGCCGCGCGCGGCGACAGGTTGTGCAGGAAGACGTCGGCGCCCGCGACGAGCGCGCGGAACGTGGCCAGGTCCGACGCGTCCTTGAGGTCGAGGGCCACGGACTGCTTGCCCCGGTTGGCCCACACGAAGAAGGCCGACTCCCCGTTGACGACGCTGTCGTAGTGCCGGGCGAAGTCCCCTTCAGGACGCTCCACCTTGAGCACGGTGGCGCCAAGGTCCGCCAGCTGGCGGGTGGCGAACGGCGCCGAGATCGCCTGCTCGAGGGAGACGACGACGATGCCGTCGAGGGGCGCGGTCATGCGCCGATCTCGGCGACGTCGCGCAGGAACCAGGTGACCAGCTGCTCGCAGTTGGCCCGCAGGCTGGCTGCGTGGATCTCCAGGTCCTGCACGAGCTGCCCACCGGTCGTGTGGGCGGGCACGTGGTCCGGGCCGATCCGCAGCCATCCGCGGACGAGGTCCACATCCGCCTCGGGATGGAACTGGGTGCCCACCGCACGACCGTGCCGGAACAGCTGCACAGCCTTCCCGTTGTGCGCCAGCACTTCCACGTCCTCCGGCAGCACCATGCGGTCCTCGTGCCACGTGAACCACGGACCGGCGGGGACAGGCAGGGCCGGGTCCTCGTCGAACGTCACCAGCCCGATCTCCTGCTCCTCCTCGGGCGCTCGCTCCACGTGGCCGCCGAGCAACTCCGTGAGCAGCTGGCCGCCGAAGCAGATGCCGAGGTAGGGGATGTCCTCCTCGACCATCTCCCGGATGAGGTCGATCTCCGGCTCGACCCAGGGGCGCGCGGCAGGGTCGTAGGCGTTCGCGAAGGATCCGAAGATGACCACGGCGTGGTAGGCGGCGGGATCGGGGTAGGCGATGTCGGGCGCACGCGGGTCGGCCAGGACGACGTGGACGTCCACCTCGTGGCCCCGCTCGAGGAGGATGTCGCCGACGACTGCCGGCGCCGCCTCCGGCTCGTGGCTGATGATGAGGATCCGGGCCACCTACATGACCGCCCGGTACCGCGAGAGTTCCCACTCGCTGACATCGTCGCCCTTCTCGGCGTTCTCCTCGAACTCCTGCGCCTCGCGTCGCTGCATGAAGAGGAAGTTCTCGACGAAGACGTCGCCGAAGATGCTGCGGTTGAACGCGGTGTCGAAGTTCTCGATGGCGCCCTCGATGGTCGCGGGCAGCCGCTCCCACTGCTCGTCCCCGTGCGGATCGCCCACGACCTGGGGCATGAGCTCGTAGTCGTTCTCGAGGCCGTCGAGTCCGGCGCCCAGGCAGCCGGCCAGCACGAGGTACGGGTTCGCGTCGGCGGCTCCCCACCTCGACTCGAGCCGGTTCCCGCTGCCGGCTCCGACGATGGAGCGCACCCCCACGAGGCGATGGTCCAGCCCCCAGGTCACCTGCGTGGGCGAGAAGGAGTAGTCCTGCAGTCGCTTGTAGCCGCTGATGGTCGGCGTCATGACCAGCTGCAGCTCCTTGTGGTGGGCGAGCAGCCCGGCCAGGTAGCGGCGCATGAGGCTGTTGCCCAGCACGGAGTCCTCGTCCTGCATGGCGAAGACGTTCTGCCCGTCACGGGTCAGCGACTGGTGCACGTGCATGCCGTTGCCCGCCTCCAGCAGGAAGGGCTTGGCCATGAAGGTCACGTTCAACCCGTGCCGCTTCGCCACGAGTCGGACGATGTACTTGAAGTAGACCGTGTGGTCGGCCATGTCCATGAGCGGGCCGTACCGGAGGTTGATCTCCGTCTGGCCCGGCCCGTACTCCACGTTCGTCGCCTCGACCTCGATGCCCGTCTTCCGCAGGGACTCGCGGATGTCGAGCATGAACGGCTCCATCTCGAAGCCACGGAAGATGGAGTAGCAGTTGATGTCGTCGTAGATGGGCTTCCAGTCCGGGGTGAAGAAGTGGCACTCCAGCTCGGTGGCGGCATCCACGCCGAAGCCCATGTCGGCGGCCCGGGCCTGTTGCCGCTTCAGCATGTTCCGGGCGTCCATGGCCACCGGCTCATGCGTGGCGTTGTCGATCGTGTCGCACATGACGATGGCGACGCCGTCGGTCCATCCGGCGATCCTGAAGCTGGACAGGTCGGGGACGGCATGCATGTCCGGGAAGCCGTCGCTCTCGTCCACGAACGGGGTGGCGAAGATGAAGCAGGTCGGATCCCACGTGTAGACGACGTTGGCGATGTGGAAGCCGCCCCCCCGCAGGAACTGCCGCACCGGGATGCGCTTGCCCCGAGGCATGCCCCAGGTGTCGAGGATGACGCACTCGACGGTGTGCACGCCGTGCTCCTCGCACAACGCCGACACCCGGTCACGCTCGGCCGGATCCCACGACGACATCGAACCTCCCGAATCCGTGGATTTCAGATACTTGATAAATGTAGTGTTCCGAAGGGCGGCCGTCCGGACTTTCCCGCATGTCGCCGACCCCGATCGAAAGGTCCGCCATGCGCGCCGTCGTCCTCACCAAGCCGGGAGAACCGCTCGTCGTCCAGGAGGTGGCCGACCCCCAGGCGCCCCCGGGAGGCGCCGTCGTCGACGTCCTCGCCTGCGGGATCTGCCACTCGGACCTGCACGCGGCCGCCGGCGACTACCCCACCACCCTGCCGGTCGTCCTCGGCCACGAGGTCGCGGCCCGGCACCCACGACTCGGACCGGTGCTCGTGTACGCCTGCTGGGGCTGCCGGCGACCGGACTGCTGGGCCTGTTCGAGCGCCCAGGAGATGATCTGCCCCGACGCCACCGAGGCGGGCCTGATCCGCGACGGTGGCTACGCCGAGCGCATGGCCGTGCCCAGCGAGGAGTACCTCGTCCCGCTAGGCGACCTCGATCCCGCCCACGCTGCGCCGCTCGCCTGCGGCGGCCTCACCGCCTACCGCGCTGTCGAGCATGCTCTTGGGGACCTCGCCCGTGCCACGCGGCCGCGAGCCCTCGTCATCGGAGCCGGCGGCCTCGGCCAGTTCGGACTGCAATGGCTCAAGATGAGGTCCGACGCCGAGGTCACCGTCGTCGACGCCTCCCCGGACAAGCGCGATGTCGCCGTGCAGCTCGGCGCGGACGCCGTGGTGGCTCCCGGCGAGGTCGACGGGACGTTCACGACCGTCATCGACTTCGTCGGCGCCGACGCCACCCTCGCCACCGCTCGTGACCACGTCGCCCGCCAGGGTCTCGTCGTGGTCGTCGGCCTCTACGGCGGAAGCATCCCCTTCGGCTTCGGGCAGGTGCCGCACGAGGCGCGCTTCATGACATCGGTCTGGGGCTCGCTGTCCCAGATGCGCGACATGGTGGGCCTGGCCCAACGTCATCCGCTCCACTCCCCGATCGAGGTCGTGGGCCTGGATGACGTGCCTTCCGCACACCAGAGACTCCACGAGGGCGACGTCTCGGGTCGCTTCGTCATCGTCCCGGGAGCGGTCGCATGACGGCGCACGCCTTCGATGCCGTGGACATCACCGACCCGGTGACGTACGAGCACGGGATCCCGCACGACGTCTTCGCGCACATGCGCCGGACGGAGCCCGTCGCGCTTCGCCACTACGAGGGCCGCCCGTTCTGGGCAGTGACCCGCTACGACGATCTCGTCACGGTGACCCGAGACCCCGCCACGTACTCGAACGCCCGCGGCATGACGAACCTCTGGGACCTGCCCCAGGAGGCGATGGATGCGCGGCGGTCGATCATCGACACCGATGCTCCCGAGCATGTGCGGCTTCGCCGACTCGGCATGCCGGCCTTCACCGGGCGCAAGGTCCGGGGCTACGAGGACACCACTCGCGAGATCACGCGCACCCTCCTCGACCAGGCCCTCGAGGCTGGTCACGTCGACATCGTGCAGGCGATCTCGGCCCCCCTGCCCATCCGCGTCATCGTCGGCATCCTCGGGGTCCCCGAGAGGGACACGGACTTCATGGTCCAGCTGAGCGACGAGCTGGTCGACGGCGCCGATCTCCCCGCCGATGCCTACGGGAACACCACGCCCCTCGAGCTGCTGCCGTTCAGCTCCCCTGCCGCCCATGCCCTGTTCGAGTACGGACGGCAGCTGGGGGAGGAACGCCGACTCGACCCGCACGACGATCTCGTCACGACGCTCGTCGAGGCGGAGGTGGACGGTGACCGGCTCAGCTCCGTCGAGTACGCCAACATGTTCCAGGTGCTGGTGTTCGCCGGCAACGAGACGACCCGGACGGCCATCAGCAACGGCATCCAGGCATTCATCGACAACCCGGGCCAGCTCGAGCTGCTGCACTCCCGCCCGGAACTGGTCGACCATGCAGTCGAGGAGATCATCCGATACGCCACCCCGGTGCTCCACATGCGACGCACGGCAAGCCGCGACACCGAGCTCGCCGGAGTCTCCATCGGCGAGGGGGACAAGGTGGTCATCTGGTACGCCTCGGCCAACTTCGACGACCAGGCGTTCCCCGATCCGCTGGCCTTCGACATCACCCGGGCGATCAAGCCTCCGCAGGTCGCCTTCGGCGCCAAGGGACCCCACCACTGCCTCGGCGCACCCCTCGCGCGCATGGAGATCCGGGTCCTGCTGGAGGAGATCTTGGACCGCGGCATCCGCTTCGAGGCGGCCGGACCGGTCGTCCGGACGCGCTCCAACTTCGTCAACGGGATCGCCTCCCTTCCCGCTCGGGTCGGCACGTCCTGGTGACCGGAGACGTCGTGCTGGACTACGTGGCGGTCCTCGAGCGGGCGGGGGGCGAGTTCGTGGACCGCGTGGGGGCATCGGACCTGGACCGCGTCGTGCCGTCCTGCCCCGGCTGGGCGATCAGGGACCTGGCCGCACACCAGGGTCGCGTGTGGGAGTGGGCTCGGCAGTGCCTCGAGACGGGCTCACCCGCCGAACGGGCTGAGGTGCCCGTCCAGGACGCCGATCTGGGTCCGTGGCTCACGGAGTCACGCGACTCGCTCGTCGCATCCCTGCGCTCGACGGATCCCGCGACCCCGACGTGGACGTTCGGGCCACGGCCGCACACGGCCGGATTCTGGCGCCGCCGACAGGCGCACGAGGTGACCGTTCACCTGTGGGACCTGCAGGCGGCTGCGGGAACGCCGGTGGACCTTCCGGAGGACATTGCGGCCGACGGAGTGGACGAGGTGTTCTCCGTGTTCATCCCGCGACAGGTGCGGCTGGAGCGGATGTCGACGCCCGAGACCGGGGTCCGGCTCCACCTGCCCGACGGCCGCAGCTACGACCTCGGCTCCCCCGTCACCGCCCACGCCACCGGCTCGGCGGGTGACCTGCTGCTGGCCCTGTGGGGCCGCGTGCCCCTCGAGCGACTGGACATCACCGGCGATCCCGACGCCGCGCGGATGGCGTTCCAGCGCGCTCTGACCCCGTAACGACGACGGGCCCGGTCCGAAGACCGGGCCCATCGTCTCGTCCTGGTGCAATCAGGTGACGAAGTTGTGCACTGCGTCGTAGTTCTCCTTGTCCCGCCTCACCGCACCGAGGATGAGACCGATGACGAAGAAGAGGAACGGCGCCAGCACGAGGAACCATCCCAACGTGTTCAGCTCGAACGGTCCGCACCCCGATCCCGCGTCGCCGGGGCACATCGCCGGGTCGGGCGCCGTGCCCGCGAACAGGTTGAAGCGCGCCATGAGCATCGTCATGCCAAGGCCCAGGCCGAGGATGGCCAGCACCGGGGCGATGACGGTGTTCCAGATGCGCGTGTCCTCCTTGGTCCGGCGGAAGTACACGATCACCGCGATGCTGACGAGGATCTCCGTCAGGACGATGGCCAGCACGGCCACCGCGGAGAACCAGTAGAAGATGTTCAGGATCGGATCCCAGTTCGCGATGATGCCGACGACGACGAGGACGAGGGCGAACACCGTCACGACCGAGGTGGCGATGTGCGGAGCCTGCTTGCTGTTGGTCCGGTCGAGGGCCTTGGGCAGCACGCCCGCGCGACCCATCGAGAACAGGTAGCGTGCGGCGCTGTTCTGGAACGCCAGCATCGCCGCGAAGAGCGACGTGAGGACGATCCAGCCGAACAGCTCGGTGAGCCACGACCCGACGAACTGGGTGGTGAGGCCGAAGAGCATCCCGGACGGGTCGGCGAGCGGCACTCCGTCGATGGCCGTGACCTCGAAGACCTTGTTCTGGATGTCCGAGGCCCCGAGGCCGGTGACCATGCCGAAGCCGACGAACGCGAAGATCGCGGTGATGAGGATGACCGAGATGTACGTGGCAAGCGGCACGTTCCGCTTCGGGTTGCGTGACTCCTCGCCGTAGATCGCCGTTGCCTCGAAACCGATGAACGATGCGAGGGCGAACGAGAACGCGATGCCCGCGCCACCCGCCAGGCCGCCGGCGAAGATCTCGGAGGGGCTGAAGGACGCCGCGAAGTCCGGTCCGTCCGGGCCGCCGTCGACGATCGCCGCGAAGCCGACGACGAGCAGAGCGAGGAGCTCGACGGTGAGGAACACGCCCAGGACCTTGGCGCCGATGTCGACCGACAGGGCGGACAGCGCCCACACGATGACGATGAGAACCAGCGCGTACACCCACCAGTCCAGCGAGATGCCGAACTTCGCATCGAACTGGAAGGACATCTGGGCGGCAAGGAATCCGATGACCGCCCACTGCACGGCGAGGTACGCGAGAACCGACACCGCCGCCGAGCCGACGCCGGGGACGATGCCGAGTCCGCGACCGACGTAGGCGAAGAATGCGCCGGTGTTCGTCACGTACTGGCTCATGGTCGCGTAGCCGACGCTGAAGATGAGGAGGATGACGCCGACAGCCACGTACATGCCCGCTGCGGCCGCCCCGTTGCCGATCGCGACAGCAACCGGGAAGGCGCCCGTCATGCCCGCCAGCGGCGCGGCCGCGGCGACGACGAAGAAGATGATGCCGGCGAGGCCCAGTGTGCCGCGCTTCAGGCTGGTGTCGGGGGTTTCCGGATCCGGGGCCCCGAGGGACTGATCGGACGGGGGGAGATTCTCCCTCTGGGACATGCTTCCTCCACGGTGGGGGGCGGGCGTACTCGGATCGTGCGGGGCCGAACGATGTGACAGGGTGGCGCATCCCGTGGGGAGGGTCAAGCACTTTCGCCAAGTGTCCGCGGATTGCGAAGTACCTGTGACCAAGCGCGCACAACGGTGTTTGCCCGATTTCGTTCGTATCCGAACGAAACTCGCTAGGGTGCTCCCCCATGAGCGACCTCCACGGCTTCCTCCCGCCCTTCTCGCCGAGTGGCGCGTCGGCCCTCGTCCCGCAGATGCCCTGGCACTACTCGGGGACGCTGCTCACCGTCGAGTACCGAACGGATCCCGCCAACGTCCGTGCACTCCTCCCTGCCGAGGTCGACCTCGCTCCCGAGGATCCCGGCGCCGTCGCCTTCATCTGGGCCGACTGGCAGTCATGCAGCGACAGCGGCGCAGAGCTGCTCGACCCAGCGCGATCGCAGTACCTCGAGGCCTTCGTCGTCGTCCGGTGCGCGTACCAGGGCGTCACCTACAGCCGCTGCGTCCTGATCTGGGTCACGACCGACTTCGCCATCGGCCGCGGCTGGTTCCAGGGCTACCCCAAGAAGCTCGGCAGCGTCTTCGTCACCCGCCCCTACAACCGCGGCCGGGCGGCACCTCGCATCGCTGCGGGAGGCGCCTTCGGGGCGTCCCTGGCCGCCTACGACCACCGACTCGCCTCGGCCCGGGTGACCTTGCGCGAGCCGGCCCAGTCCAACGGCTTCGTCAACGGGCACAAGATGCTGCACCACCGGGTGATGCCCTCACTGACGCCTGGGGCGGGCATGTCGATGCAGCAGATCGTGACGATGGGGGGCGTCGACCTCGACCTCGGCCAGCCCTGGGTCGGCGACGCCGAGCTGAGCCTGCACGACTCCCCCTGGGACGAGCCCGCGTCCCTGCTCCCCGTCGACGAGATCATCGCCGGCTACTACTGCGAGGTCGGCACCACCTTCGCCGGCGGCACGCTGCTCACGGACTCCTCCCAACCCGTGTGACCGTGGCGTCGCCGCGACTGGTCAGCGTGCTGACCGAGAACTGGACGATGACCGACCCCCGTGACCTCCGCGGCATCGTGCGGATGGCGCAGGAGGCCGAGGACGCCGGCTTCGACATGGTCATGGTCAGCGACCACATCCTCCTCGGCCCGTCGGCCGGCTCCGACGGGCGCATGGCCAACCCGCGCGACTACGCCATGCCGGGCAACCAGGACCCGGCCACGCCCTGGCCGTCGAACATCGTCCTGCTCAGCGCCATCGCTGCGGCCACGAGTCGGATCCGCATCGGGGCCATCGCGCTCATCGCACCGCTGCGCCACCCGCTCCTGCTCGCACACGATCTCGCGGCGCTCGACCTGCTCAGCGAGGGTCGCCTCGTCATCCAGCCGACAGTGAGCTGGCACGAGGACGAGTACCGCGCGATGGGGGTGCCCTTCAACCGCCGAGGACGCATTCTGGACGAGCAGCTCGACATCTGGTCGAAGGTCTGGGCTCGCTCTCCGGTCACCCACCATGGGGAGTTCTTCTCGTTCGACGACGTCTATCTCGAGCCGAAGGCGTGGCGGCCGCAAGGCCCCGCCATGTGGTTCGGTGGGCAGCGGGTGCACGGGCCTATCGTCGACCGACTCGTGCGCTACGGCAGCGGCTTCCACCCCGTCGGACGCGTCGACGAGGAGGACGTGGCGGAGCTGCGCAGGCTCCTCACCGACGCCGGACGGAACGCGGCCGACTTCGAGCTCGTCGGCGGGACCCGGGTCGAGTTCCCCGACGACCACTCGGTCGCGCCTCTTCCCCAGGCGCTGGAGGAGATCCCCCGCCAGCAGGCGCTGGGCTTCACGACCTTCTGCATCAAGCCGTCGATCTTCATCGACGACCGGCACGATCACGCGAGCTTCTGCCGGGACGTGGTCGGCCGCGTGGCGGACCTGACAGGCTGACCCCGTGGGCTTCGCCGCAACCATCACCGTTGACCAGCTCGAGACCGATCCCTACGCCGCGTACGCGCGGCTTCGGGCCGAGGAGCCGGTCGCCTGGGTGCCCTCGGTGAACCTGTGGCTGGTGACCCGCGCCGCGGACGTGGAGTTCGTGACCACCCACCCCGAGCTGTTCACCGCCCATGTCGACGACTCACCGATCGACCGTTCGTTCGGGGGTCCGTCGATCATCACCGTCGATGGCGAGCGACACCTCGACCTGCGCCGCAGCCTCGACGCCACCTACAAGCCCCGCGTCGTGGCGTCGTACATCGACGACCTCGTCACGCCCATCGCGCAGGCGACCCTCGAGGGCCTGCTCGCCCGGCCGGAACGACGTGCAGAGCTGATGGCCTCGTACTTCGAGCCCATCTCCGTGCTGAGCCTCGGATCCGTGCTCGGGCTGGCACACCTCAGCGCGGACAGGCTGCAGGACTGGTTCCACGGCCTGGCCATGGGGGCCACCAACTTCGAGAACGACCCGGAGAAGCAGCGGATCAACGACGCCACTGCGGCGGAGATCGACGCCGAGCTCCGACCCCTGATGGAGCACCTGCGAGACGAGCCGGACGGCTCGACGATCGCGTCGATGCTCACGGTCGGTCGGCTTCGCGCCATCGAGGAAGTGATGCCCTCCCTCAAGGTCATCATCCTCGGCGGCATGCAGGAGCCCGGGCATGGCGCGGGATCCTGCCTGGCCGGGCTGCTCGAGGACCCGGCCCAGTTGGCCCTTGTCCGGGCGGAACCCGCGCGCTGGGATGACGCCGTGCACGAGGGCCTGCGGTGGGTGGCCCCCATCGGGACGCAGACGCGCCAGGCCGTCGCCGACGTCGAGCTGGGCGGCACGGTCATCCCCGGCGGCGCGGCCGTCGGCGCCGTCGTCGCCAGCGCCTGCCGGGACGAGTCCGAGTTCGACGATCCCGACCGCTTCGACGTCACGCGGGAGCGGCGGCCGAACGCCGCCTTCGGCTACGGTCCGCACTTCTGCGCGGGTCACGCGTTCGCCCGCGGCCAGGAGCGCATCGCCCTGCAGGTCCTCGTCGAGGCGATGCCCGATCTCGCCCTCGACCCCGCACATGAGGTCGCGTTCCGGGGCTGGGAGTTCCGTGCCCCCGCCGCCCTGCACGTCACCTGGTAGCCGCCGAGAGGCACGCTGTGGTCGCGAAACCGGGGGGTTTCGCGACCACAGCGTGCCTCTCGGCGGGGTGGCTAGTAGTCCTCGAGGTACTCGTCGATCTCCCACTGCGTGGTGTCGCGGGTGTCCGGGTCGTCGACATCGGCCTCGTAGCGCTCGACCTCGTCGCGCTTGAGCGTCGTGAAGGTGTCGACGAACCAGTGCCCCAGGTGATCGCGAAGCCCCGAATCCGCGTCGAGGGCGTCGAGGGCCTCCTTCAGCGACATCGGGAGGACCGGCCGCGCCTCGTCCTCGTAGGCCCAGCCCTCGGCGGCAGGCGGCGGCGTCAGGCCGCGCTTGATGCCGTCGAGCGCTGCTGCCAGGACCACCGCGATGATGATGTACGGGTTCGCCGTGCCGTCGCCGATGCGAAGCTCCAGCCGAGTGCCCTGGCCGCGCTCGGGCGGGATTCGGACCATCGTCGACCGGTTGTCGTAGCCCCAGTTGGACCGGTACGGCGCGAGGGTGTCCGGACCCAGCCGCTTGTAGGCGTTGACCGTCGGATTGCTGAACGCCGCGATGGCAGGGGCGTGGTCGATGACCCCGGCGATCATCTGCAGGGCCATCTCGCTGAGCTCCCCCTCGGGCGTGCCCATGAGGTTCTTCCCGTTCCCGTCGACGATCGAGAAGTGGAGGTGGAAGCCGCTTCCGCCTTCGTCGTTCCACGGCTTGCCCAGGAAAGTGCCCAGGATCCCGCGCGACGCGCACACGTCCTTGATGGCGGACTTGAAGAGGAACGTGCGGTCTGCGGCGTCCATCGCCTCGCTGTGCCACAGGTTGATCTCGTACTGGGAGGGGCAGAACTCGTGGTTGCCCGCGAAGGCGCCGATGTTGAGCTGGTCGAGCATGCGCAGCAGGTGCAGGTAGTGGCCGTCGGGGTCGACCTGCGTTCCCGTCGTGTACACCTGCCCGGTCTTGTTCAGGATCCGCTCCCAGCCGTCCGCGCCCTTCTGGGCGAAGTAGAACTCGAGCTCAGGTCCGCAGATGGGGACCAGCCCGAGCGCGTCGTACTCGTCCAGCACCGTGCGCAGGATGGCCCGGGGGGCGATCTCGCTCCGGGAGCCGTCGGGGTTGTCGATGTCAGCGATCGCGTAGGCGACCCCCGGGAGCCACGGGATGTGCCGGATGGTGTCCGTGTCGAGCTTCGCGACCATGTCGGGGAGCCCGTCCCCGAACGATCCGATGCCGGCGTCGAGGACGCCACCTCGCGTCGTGGTGACCCAGGTGCCCGTGCAGAAGGCGGGGCCGTGGGCCGCCGACCGCTCGAGCTGGGACACCAGCAGGTCCTTGGATCGCGTGATCCCCAGCACATCCGTGAAGATCAAGCGGACGACGTCGATCTCCTGGGTCTCCAGGACGCGTCGGGTCTCAGCCAGGTCGTGCTGCATGGGGCTCCCTCGTGAGGTGGGTGGGTTTCGCTGAAATCGTTCGGACCCCAACGATTTTGTGGATACTAGGCGCTCATCGAGTGTTCGGGGACCAGTTTCCCCACAAATCCGGCCCGAGGTGACAGATGCGCGCGTTGTTCCTGCAGCACGACCACGTCAGTCCGCCGGGGCCGGTGGCAGAGCGATTCGCGCACCGCGGCTACGAGATCGTCGAGCAGGTCGTCGTCGCCCCCGAGAACTTCCACTCCCCCAACCAGCCGTACGACTTCCCGGATCCTCGTGAGTTCGACGTCCTCGTCCCCATGGGCGCGCCCTGGGGGGCTTGGGACGACGAGTCGATCGGCGCCTGGCTGCTCCCGGAGATCGAGTGGCTGCGCGAGGCCGACGAGTTCGGGGTGCCCGTCTTCGGCATCTGCTTCGGCGGCCAGCTGCTCGCCCGGGCCCACGGCGGCTCCGTGACGCGCGCCCCTCGCCCCGAGATCGGCTGGACCGCCCTTTGGACCCAGGAGCCCGACCTCGTCAGTGCGGGTCCGTGGTTCCACTTCCACTACGACCGCTGGACGGTACCGCCTGAGGCCCGCGAGGTCGCGCGCAACTCGATGGCGTCGCAGGCCTTCGTCCTCCGTCGCAACCTGGCTGTGCAGTTCCACCCGGAGCTGACGGCCGCGACCCTGCACGGCTGGA
The DNA here is from genome assembly GCA_024641635.1 of Actinomycetes bacterium. Taxonomy (GTDB): domain Bacteria; phylum Actinomycetota; class Actinomycetes; order S36-B12; family S36-B12; genus UBA10649. The sequence continues at coordinate 152,095 of JAHECS010000002.1, forward strand.
TGGAGCTCGGCGGCCGCGCCAAGATCGAGGCGGACGGGCAGAACGCCGACGTCCTGTACCAGCACACGCTCGCCGAGGGCGAGGATGCCGGCCGTCGCGCCCATCGACTCGTCGACGCCTTCCTCGACCAGATCGCCCTCGCCCCCTAGACGACCCGTTGAGTGCGGGGTTGTTGGGGGAAAATCGCGCTGCGCGTCCCCAACAACCCCGCACTCAACGAAAAAGAGGGGGGTCAGGCCTGCTTCACCGGCAGGCGCTTGAAGCCGTGCACGAAGTTCGAGCGCACGTAGTCGGGAGTGCCGTTCGGGGCGAGCGTCACGCCGCGCGCCAGGAACTCCTCGAACATGATCTGGATCTCGAGCCGGGCGAGGGCGTTGCCCAGGCACATGTGCGGGCCGCCGCGGCCGAACGACATGTGCTCGTTCGGCTTGCGGGTGACGTCGAACCGGTAGGGATCCTCGAAGACCTCGTCGTCCCGGTTGCCCGAGCCGAACCAGACGACCACCTTGTCGCCCGCCTTGATCTCCTCGCCCCGCATGATGACGTCGCGCGTCGCCGTGCGGCGGAAGTGGTGCACCGGGCTCGCCATCCGCAGGAACTCCTCGACGGCCCAGGGAATGAGATCAGGCTGCTCGGTGAGCAGTGCCTGGGCATCCGGGTTGGCCATCAGGTTGTTCATCGTGTGAGTGATCGTGTGCCGGGTCGTCTCGTTCCCCGCGATCACCAGGAGCAGGAAGTAGTTGCGGAAGTCACGGGCATCGATCGGGATGCCGTCCGACGGAGGCGTGTTGAGGACGATCGACACGAGGTCGGTGCCGTCGCCACCCTTCCGGTTCCAGGCGAGCTCGTACCCGTACTTGAACACCTCGAGTGCAGCGGGCGAGCGGAAGGGCAGGTCCCGGTACTGCTCGCTCTCGGGGCTGCCGGAGATGACGTCGGCGTGCTCGGGGTCGGTGTTGCCGACCATGCGGTTGCCCCATTTGATGAGCTGCGGGATGTCCGACTCGGGCACGTCGAGCAGCTGGGCCAGCACGCGGATCGGGAAGTCCGCTGCCACGTCTGCCACGAAGTCGAACTCGTTCTTGGCAAGCGCCTTGTCCAGGGTCGAGGCGGTGATCCCGCGGAGGAAGGTCTCGTAGCCGGCGATCGCGCGAGGGGAGAACTGCGGCTGCAGCATCTTGCGCAGCGCACGATGGCGCGTCCCGTCGGTCTCGAGGATGGACCGGCGGATCTCCATCTGCCGGGTGTCCAGCTCCTCGAGGTTCGCGGTGCCGAGCTGGCTCGAGAAGACGTCCGTGTTGCGGAGCACGTCCACGATGTCGTGGTACCGGGTGATCGACCAGAAGCCGGCATTGGGCTCGGGCTCGATGTTCCAGTGGACGGGGTTCTCCCGGCGCAGGTCCTCGAACACCTGCCACGGGGCGCCGTTCTCGAACAGGTCGAGGTCGGCGAGGGTGACGTCGGTCGTGGTACTCATGCGTCCTCCGGGTCGGCAAGGGAGCCCTCAGATCGTTCGGGCCCAAACTATCTGGCCGACTGTAGCCTCCCGCTCCCCGGTTCGCGCAACCTTTCCCGGACTTTTCGCGTATGTTCGCCCCCGAACGACCCACGAGGGAGACGCATGGCTGGACCGCACACGCTGGCGGAGACGGAGAACGCCGTGCGAACGCGGCTGTCCGGCCTGACCCTCGACTACGAGGCCATGGCGGTGGCCTCCAACCTCTTCCGCGCCGCGAATGCCGTCCGCAACCACCTCGAGCGCACCGTCCTTCACCCGCACGACCTGACGTGGACGGCCTTCGTGGTCCTCTGGGTCACCTGGATCTGGGAGCCCGTCGAGACGCGCGTCATCGCCGAGGAGGGCGGATTCTCCAAGGCCACGCTGTCGGGGGTGCTCGCGACGCTCGAGGGGCGAGAGCTCGTCACCCGGGAGCGCAGCACGACGGACGGCCGACTCGTCCTGGTGCGTCTGACGCCGGCGGGACGGCGGCTGATGAAGCGGCTCTTCCCCGAGTTCAACGAGCAGGAGAGAGCCGTCGTGTCAGGGCTCCCCAAGGAGCAGCTGCCCGAGGCGGCCCAGATGCTCCGATCCATGGCGACCTCCGCGTCCGGCGAGGACACGTGATGCCGGCGGGGTGCCCCTAGCGCTCTGCAGCGCTCTCGGCGACGAACCGCGTCATCAGTTGCCGCTGCCGAGGGTCGGTCGTCCAGGTGTCCTCGGGATGCCACTGCACTCCGACGGTCCATGCCGGCGCTTCGACGACGACGGCCTCCACCGTCCCGTCCTCGGCCGTGGCCACGACGCGCATGCCCTCACCGAGTCGCTCGATCGCCTGGTGGTGGTAGCAGGAGATGCGGACGGCGGCGGATTCGATGCCCAGGGGCGAGGCCTCGTCGTCGAGGGAGACGTCCTGGACGGTGTGCCGGTGGTGCTCGGGCATGTCGACCACGAGGGTCCCCCCTCGGACGACGTTCACGACGTGCATCCCCCGGCACACGGCAAGAGTCGGCATGCCGCTGTCCAGGCAGTAGGCGGTCAACGAGAGGTCCGCCTCGTCCTGGACGGCGTCGACGTCGTACACGGACTCGTGCTCGTGGTCACCGCCGTAGTGCCGAGGATCCAGATCCCCGCCGCCGGCGAGCAGGACGCCGTCGATCCCCGCCAGTCGGGACGACCAGTCCAGGGCGCCCTCTCCGGTCGCAGGGAGCAGGGTGACGGGGTCTCCTCCTGCCGCCCAGACCAGCTCGAGGAGCGCGCGGGACGACACCACCCCGCGGTAGCGCAGGGCGCTCGCTGACTCCGTGTACCGGCCCAGCAGCGCGATCCGCGGACGACGGGACCCACCGGATGCCCCACCAGACGTCGGCGCCATGGATCCTCCAAAACTGTTGGCCAAGGGGATGACGTGCGGCACAATATCCGTTAGGGTCCGAACGAATCTAGGACCACCTACGGCACAGTGGGCAACCCGCCCATTGTGCCGCGTCCATATCACCGACGGGAAGGCTGCCCATGTCCCTCGCCGAGGTCGCCGGCGTGCAGGTGGACACGCGCCACTGGATCGGCGGGCAGCGGGTGTCGTCGCCCGAGACGTTCGCCACGGTGAGCCCCATCGACGGCACCGAGCTCGCCCAGGTCGCCCGCGGGGGCAAGACCGAGGCGGATGCCGCCGTGGCAGCCGCCCGCGCCGCATTCCCCGCATGGGCCGCGCTCAGCCCCCAGGAGCGCGGGGCGATCCTGCACAGGGTCGCGGACAACGTCGAGTCGCACATCGAGGAGCTGTCGCAGCTCGAGACGGCCGACAACGGCTCGCTGCTGCGCTCCCACCGTCGGGGCGTCATGCCCCGAGTCGTCACCAACCTGCGCTTCTTCGCCGACTACGCCATCAACGAGCTCCACCACCCGGTGTTCGAGACCCGCGGTCACGACAACCATGTGTCATGGGACCCGTCGGGCGTGGCCGTCATCATCACGCCCTGGAACGCGCCCCTCATGCTCGCCACGTGGCGCATCGGCCCGGCCCTCGCCTCCGGCGACACCGTCGTGGCCAAGCCACCGGAGTGGGCCCCCCTGACCGCCTCCCTCTTCGCCCAGCTGGCGCACGAGGCCGGGCTCCCGGCCGGCGTGTTCAACGTCGTGCAGGGCTTCGGCACGGAAGCGGGAGCGGCACTCACGGCGAATCCGGGCATCTCCCGGATCTGCTTCACCGGCTCGGTCCCCACCGCCAAGGTCATCGCCCACGCTGCCGCCGACAACCTCATCCCCTGCTCGTTCGAGCTCGGCGGCAAGAGCCCGACCGTGATCCTCGACGACGCGGACCTGGACCTCGCCGTGGACCTCGCCGTCGAGCAGTACGACAACGCCGGACAGGTCTGCCTCGCCGGGACCCGCCTCCTGGTGCAGGAGGGAATCGCGGACGAGTTCACCGCGCGGTTCGCCGAGCGCGCCGCGCAGATCCGGCAGGGCGATCCCCGCGACGAGGAGACCCAGATCGGGCCGAACATCCACCTCAAGCACGTCGAGCGCGTCGAGGGCTTCATCGATCGCGCGAGGGCCGACGGCGCGACGGTGGCCTACGGCGGGGAGAGGAACACGGACCTGGGTCCGCACTACTTCAGGCCCACGCTGATCGTCGACGCCCCTGCGGGCAGCGAGATCCTGACCCAGGAGGTCTTCGGTCCCGTCCTCACGATGCAGACGTTCGCCTCCGACGACGAGGGGCTCGCCCTCGCGAACGGCACCGAGTTCGGGCTCGCTGCCTGCGTGGTGACCGGCAGCCGCGAACGCGCCGAGGCCTTCACCAAGCACCTCGTCGCAGGCACGATCTGGGTCAACTGCTTCTTCGTGCGCGACCTCGCGGCTCCCTTCGGCGGGTCGAAGCGCTCCGGCATCGGTCGGGAGGGCGGCCTCTGGTCGTTCGACTTCTACGCAGACGTCAAGAACACCGTGTACGCGCCGAACGGCTGGACGAAGGAGTAACGCCATGGGTGAGGTTGTCGGAGCGGGCCTGCTGTCGCACGTGCCCACGATCATGCTCCCGAAGGAGACGCGGCTGGAGCTGAACGAGGGCAAGGAGATCTCCCTCGTCCCCGCTCTGGAGCGGATCCGCGCGGAGAAGTTCGAGACCCTCGACTACGACACGGTGATCGTCCTGGACTCGCACTGGTTCACGACCGTGGAGTTCGTCGTCACCTCGCAGAAGCGTCGCGCCGGGCTGTTCACCGCAGAGGAACTGCCCCGCGGGATGTGCCGGATCCCCTACGAGTGGCGCGGCGACCCCGAGCTGGCCGAGGCGATCGCCGCCCAGGCCGAGTCGCACGGCACCTGGATCACCCCCATCGACGACGAGTACCTGCCGCTGTACTACCCGTCGGTCAACATCTGGAGCTACCTCGGCAAGGGGCTCGACAAGCAGTGGATCTCGATGAGCGTCTGCCAGACCGGCGAGACGGACGACTTCCTGAGGGTCGGGAGGGCGATCGGCGAGGCGATCCGGGAGACCGACCGCAAGGTCATCATCGTTGCCACCGGTTCCATGTCGCACACGTTCTACAAGCTCAAGGAGCTGCGCAAGCACGAGGCCAGCGACCCGTCGCACATCATCACGCAGAAGGCCCGCGACATGGACCACGAGCGACTGCAGTGGTTCTTCGAGGGGCGCCACGACCGGGTCCTGGAGACCATGCCGGAGTTCATGACCGTGCGGCCCGAGGGGATGTTCGCCCACTACCTGATGATGGCCGGCGCCCTGGGCGAGATGGACTTCGCGGCACCCGGCGTCCAGTACGGCGACTACGAGAACTCGATCGGCACGAGCCAGGTGCACGTGTGGTTCGACCGCCCCCAGAACGGCTGGACTCGCACAGGAGCTGCCGCATGACCGAGTACCGAAGGATCCTGCTCGAGGGCGCTCCCGCCCTCACCGAACGGCACGGCGACGAGCTGGTAGCTCGCGACGGCCGCGTCGTCGGCATCGAGGACGCCGTCCACCTGCCGCCCTGCGAGCCGACGAAGATCATCGCGGTGCACCTGAACTACGACTCGCGCACGCAGGAGTTCATGACGAAGCTCCCGCCCGCACCCACCTACTTCAGCAAGCCGGTCACGGCGCTCAACTCGCACAGGGGTGCCGTCGTGCGCCCCGACCGATGCAAGTGGCTGAACTACGAGGGCGAGATCGTCATCGTCATCGGACGGACCTGCCGGAACGTCTCCCCCGAGGAGGCGGGCGACTACATCGCGGGCTACACCGTGGGCAACGACTACGGCCTGCATGACTTCCGCGACACCGATGCCGGCTCGATGCTCCGGGTCAAGGGCTCGGACACCCTCGCCCCGATCGGCCCGGGTCTCGTGACGGACTGGGACTTCCGCGACAAGCGCATCCAGACCCGCGTCAACGGCGAGGTGAAGCAGGACTCCACCACGGGTGAGATGGAGTGGGACATGCACTACCTCGTCGCCGACATCGCGCGCACGATCACGCTCGTCCCCGGCGACATCCTGTTCTCGGGGACGCCGGCCAACTCCCGAACCGTGTACCCCGGCGACGTCGTCGAGGTGGAGGTCGAGGGGCTCGGCACGCTGAGCAACACCATCGTGCAGGGACCGACACCCATCCGCGAGGATGTCGGCGCCCAGCCCTCCGAGAGCGAGGAGGTCGTCTCCACCGCGAAGGGCGGCGACTGGGAGTTCCGCGGGATCCGCACGCCATCCAAGGACCTGTACCCGTCAACGATTGAGGAGAAGTGATGACTGTCAAGGTCTTCGTCGACATGGACAAGTGCCAGCACTACGGACAGTGCTGCTTCGAGGCCGACGACATCTTCCACCTGGACGATGACGGCAAGCTCCAGTACGTGGCCGAGGCTGACGACAGTCGCCGGGACGACATCGAGAGCGCGGCTGACGTCTGCCCCATGCAGGCGATCACCGTCGAGTAGGCGCTGCAGATGAGTGGTGTGGTGATCGTCGGCGCAGGCCTGGGCGGGCTGCGGTCGGCCGAGGCGCTTCGAGGCGCCGGATACGAGGGTGAGATCACCGTCGTCGGCGACGAGCCGCACCTGCCCTACAACCGGCCTCCGCTGTCCAAGGAAGCACTGCTCAGCGGCGTCGACGTGGAGGGGCTGCAGTTCCGCCGCAAGGCGACCGTGGAGGACGTCATCTGGCGACTGGGCGCACCGGCGGCGTCCTCCGACCTGTCAGCGCGCACCGTCACGCTCGAGGACGGCAGCGTCCTGGAGTTCGACGGCCTGGTGATCGCCTCCGGCATCCGCCCCCGGCGACTGCCGATCCCCGGCCCGACCACGGGGCGCTCCGTCCTGCGGACCGCGACCGACGCCGAGCACGTCAGGGCCCTGCTCGGACCCGGAGTCCACGTCATCATCATGGGCGCCGGCTTCATCGGCTGCGAGACGGCTGCCACCGCGCGCAAGCTGGGTGCCGAGGTCGCCGTGGTGGCCATCGACGAGCAGCCCATGGTGCGACCGCTCGGGGCCGAGCTCGGGGCCGGCATGCGTCGGCGGCACGAGCGGCATGGGGTGCACTTCCACCTCGGGCACACGATCGACGCGTTCGTCGGAGACGATCGGGTCCGGTCGGCGGCATTGAGCGACGGATCAGAGCTCCCTGCCGACATCGTCATCGAGGCCGTCGGCTCGGTGACCAACACCGAATGGCTGCAGGGCAACGGCCTCGACCTGTCCGACGGACTGCTGGTCGACAGCGCGATGCAGGTGGATACCGAAGTCGCCCCCGTCGTCGCCGTGGGCGACATCGCGCGTCACCCCAACGCCCTCTTCGGGGACATCCCCCGGAGGATCGAGCACTGGAACATGCCCACCGAGACGGGGCGGCGGGCCGGAGCCACGCTCGCAGCCCTGCTGGCCGGCGCCGAGCCGGATCGCGGCCCCTTCACCGCGATGCCCTCGTTCTGGTCCGACCAGTACGACCACAAGCTCCAGTCCTTCGGGATGCCCGGCATCGCCGATCGCATCGAGCTCGTCGAGGGTGAGCCGGACGGCCCCTGCATCGTCGAGTACCACGACGCCAGCGGTCTCGTCGGCGTCGTCGGGGTCGATCGCACGCAGGAACTTGCCCCGTACCGGAAGCAGCTCATGACACGCTCAGCCTCGTGACCCGTCCTCTGTCCCTCGGCGACCAGCGCGACGCGGCTCTCCGACACGCGGCGGACATCGTCGCGCACGCCTGGCGCGAGTTCGACCAGGCTCGCGAGGAGGTGGCCCCGTCACCTGAGCTCCTGGCACGCCTGCGCGAGCGTCTTCCCGAGCAGCCCGGAGACGTCATCGAGGATCTCGACCTGGCCTCGGACGTGCTGGACGCGTCGCTGGCGCAGTCGCGACCGCGCTACTTCGCCTACATCGGTTCCAGCGGGCTGGAGGTCGGCGCGCTGGCGGACCTGCTCGCGCACTCCTACGACATCAACCTCGCCCTCGACGCCGGAGCCGCCACCCAGCTCGAGCGCCAGGCGATCGAATGGCTGGCCCAGTTCCTGGGCTTCCCGGCCGCCACAGGGTCGTTCACCAGCGGCGGCACGATCAGCAACATCACCGCCCTGGCGGCTGCGCGGGAGCGAGCCCTGCCCGGCAGCCGGTCGACGGGAATGGCCAACCGTCGCGCTGCCCTGTACTGCTCGGCCGAGGCGCACTACTCGGTGACCCGTGCGGCGGAGCTCCTGGGGATCGGTCGGGACAACGTGCGCGACATCGCCATCGACGCGCGGCGGCGGATGGACCCCTCGGACCTGGCCGCTCGCATCGATGCCGACCTCGCCGCCGGAATCACTCCCATCGCGGTCGTCGCCACCGGGGGCACGACGCTCACCGGTGCCGTCGACCCGCTCGACGCCATCGCCGACGTGTGCCAGGAGCGCGGGGTGTGGCTGCACGTCGACGGGGCGTACGGACTGCCCGCGGCCGCCGCGCCCACGAGCGCTCCCCGCTTCAGGGGCCTCGATCGCGTCGACTCCTTGAGCGTGGACGCGCACAAGTGGATGTTCGTGCCCAAGGCGTGCAGCGCGGTCCTGGTGCGGCGCACAGCCGACCTTGCCGCCGTCTTCTCGCACGACGAGGACTACATCCCGCACGAGGACGACGAGCTCAACGCCGTCGACGTCACCCTCGAGTACAGCCGACCACTGCGCGCTCTCAAGCTGTGGCTCGCGATGCGCGTGCATGGAGCGCAGGCGTTCCGTGCCGCTGTCGAGGCCAATCTCGCGCAGGCGCAGCTCCTGTACGGGTTGGCCTCGGCCCACCCCGACTTCCAGACCCGCGAGCACGAGCCGCAGCTGTCGATCGTCCCGATCCGACACGTCGTCGCCGGCTGCCCCGACATCGACCGGCACAACGAGGAGCTGTGTCGCGCGATGCAGAGGGACGGCCGTGTCTACATCTCGCCCGCGGTGATCGACGGGCGCACCTGGTTGCGTCCCTGCTTCACGAATTTCCGGACGACGACCGACGACGTGCACACCACCCTTGCCGTCGCTGCGGAGCTGGGCAGCACCATCTGCTCCGCTCACTGAGGCGATTGGCTACTCTCGCGATATGGCTGACGCCGCACACCCGGGAGTAGAGGGCGTGGCGTTCCCTGAGGGCGGGGACGGGCGACGCAGCACGAGTGCCACGGGCCGCGCCATCTTCGCGGACTGCATCCGTGCCGTCGATCCGGCGATCGCGGCGAGGATCGAGCACACCTCCGACTGGCGCGGCGGCTACATCGGTCCGCTGCGAGACATCTCCCTTGCCTCCGCGCTGTCGGCCGCCGCCGCACTCAGCGTCTCCCGGGACGGCCTCGAATCGGCGCACCGCCGGTTCGTCTTCGCGCGCGACGGCGAGCAGCAGCTGCTGTGGGAGGCGATGCGACGGTACGACCGTCCGAGCTTCGGCTCCGTGACGGTCAAGGGTGCCGTGCCGCCCGAGACCGAGTTGACCCTGCCGTATCGCGGGCGCCGACTCTTCGGGGACGACCTGCGGCGCCAGATCGACCAGTGGGTGGCGTCAGGCGTCGCCGAGCCTGGTCTGGCCGACGCGATCACCCTCGTGCTCGACAACCCTGACTGGCTGGACCTGACCGACGTCGACATCGCCGTCCTCGGCGCTGGTGCCGAACTCGGTCCCACGCGCTCGCTCCTGCGGTGGGGTGCCCGCGTCCATGCGGTCGACCTGCCCCGCCCCGATCTGTGGCAGCGGCTCATCGAGACGACGCGCAACACCGCCGGCTCCTTGCGGCTCCCGATCCAACTGGATGATTCCGGCAACCCCCCGTTCGTCGTGGGCGGGGTCGTGCATCCGGACGACGACTCCACCGTGGCTGCCGCGGCGGGTGCCGACCTGCTTCGACGAACCCCCGAGCTCCTCAGCTGGCTCACCGAGATCGAGCAGCCGTTCGTCCTCGGCACCTACGCCTACGCCGACGGTGCCGCTCACGTGCTGCTGTCGATGGCCGCCGACTCCCTCGTCACGGAGCTGCTGACGCGACGCGACGACGTCACCCTCGCCTACCTCGCCACCCCGACCGATGTCTTCATGGTCCCGCTGGACGCGGTCGAGGAGTCTCGACGTCGCTGGGAGTCGCGCGGGTTGAGCGGCCTGCTGCAGAGTCCCCTGCGCCTGATGAAACAGTTCGAGCCCAACTACTCGCGTACCTACACCGCCGATGACGGAACCGTCTTCGGCATCAACGACTCCCTCGTCCCCCAGCAGGGGCCGAACTACGCGCTCGCGAAGCGCCTGCAGCGCTGGCGCGCGCTCGTGGCCCGCGCCGACGGCGTGCCGGTGTCCTTGAACCTCGCCCCGGCGACTCGCACCCACTCCGTGGTGAAGAACAGGGCGCTCGCAGCGGCCTACGCCGGGGCCGGGCGATTCGGGGTCGAGGTGTTCGACCCGGCGACGTCCACCACCTTGATGGCCGCGCTGCTCGTGCACGACCTCCGCAATCCCGCCGCTGCCGCCAACCCCGCGACGCCATTGGCGAACCCCATGGACCTGTTCGCGCAGGCCGCGAACCATGGCGGACTGTGGCGGGCGGCATACGCCCCGCGAAGCGTGCTGGGAGTTGCCGCGCTCCTGGGCATGTTCGAGTCCCGCGCCTGACCCGGATGAGCGCGAACCCGTCCGTCGCCGCCGCGATCCTCGAATTGCTGGGGCGTCACGGCGTCACCCGTGCCTTCGGCATCCCGGGGGTCCACAACCTGCCGTTCTGGGACGCCGACCTCGAGTCCGGCCCCCGCATCATCGGCGTGCGCCACGAGCAGGCGGCCGGCTACGCAGCAGATGGCCTGCACCGGGCAACGGGCGACGTGTCCGCCACCCTCCTGACGAGCGGGCCGGGCGCCGCCAACGTGGTGGCCGCCTTCGGGGAGGCGTACGTCAGCGGCTCGCCGGTCATCGTCCTCGCCAGCGAGGTGGGCCAGTCGCTGCGCTCGCCGGGAGGGCCACGCGGCATCCTGCACGAGATGGCCGACCAGGGCGCGATGTTCGAGGCGTTCGGAGCGACGGCCCGGCGTGCACGCACGAGGCAGGAGGCGATCGCGTCGACCGTGCTGGCCCTCCGAGACGCCTGGGGGCCTCCGGCCGCAGGCAGCTACGTCGGCATTCCGTCGGATGTGCTCGGCGAGGAGTGGACCGCGGCGATCCCGCACATACCCAGGCTGCCGTCGCCTGCGGCGGACCCCAGCCTCGTCACCGACCTGGCAGAGCTGATCCGCATGTCGTCACGCGTCGTGCTGTGGCTCGGCGGGGGGGTCGTCTCCGCGGGCGCCGAGGAGGCCGCTCGCGCCCTGGCCCACCGACTCGGCGCACCCGTGCTGACGTCGTATGCGGGCCGGGGTCTTCTCGCCGGGGACCCCCTGCTCGTGGACGCGCCGGTTCACGAGCCCGAGGTCGGTGCCCTTCTGCCCGACGCTGATCTGCTTCTCGTGCTGGGTTCGTCCTTCGACGGCATGAACACGAAGAACTGGCGCCTGCCCCTGCCAGATCGGCGAGCCGCGATCACGCTCGGGTCCGTGGTCCGGGAGACCATCGACTGGGACTGCCTCATCCAGTCCGACGTCGGCGACGCTCTGGGCGCACTCGACGAGCTCCTCGAGGACATGGGGGTGACGGCGCGCGAGCCGTGGGTGGACGTGACTCCCATCCGGCGCGACATCCTCCAGAGGCTGGCGGCGGACTCCCGAACCGCTCCGGCGATCGCGTGGGTCAATGAGATTGATGCATGCTGGCCGGCCGGATCGGCGGTCGTCTGCGACATGGCGGTGGGCGCCTACTGGTACGGCGGGTACAGCTCCCAGCCCCGCCCCCGCCGACTCCAGTACCCGGTCGGCTGGGGCACCCTCGGCTACGCGCTACCCGCGTCTATCGGTCCTGCGTCTGTGGGCATCCCGACGCTCGCCGTCTGCGGTGACGGTGGGCCGATGTTCGCGCTCGGCGAGCTGGCCACGCTGGCGCAGGAGTCGCTGCCGGTCACGCTTCTCGTCGTCGACGACGGTGGCTACGGGATGCTCCGCTTCGACCAGCAGGTGTTCGGTCATCCGGAGCGCGGGGTCGACCTGCTCACCCCTGAGTGGCGGAGCCTTGGGCTCGCCTTCGGCATCGCCACCGAGACCGTGCCGGATCTCGGGGCACTGGGCGACGCCCTCGGCCGGGCACACGAGGCGAACCTCAGAGGGGAGCCGAGGATCGTGGTCTGGCACGAACGGCTCTTCCCACCGCGGACGACGTCACCCCGGTGGTTCGAGTCCTGACCGTCGGCCCGCCCACGGGCGAGTCCGCGTCGGTGCATGACACGAGACCTCGGGTGTAACGCCCAGGCATGGACTCAGGGGATGAAGCCGGAGTCGAGTGACCAGGGGGCGATCGGCGAGTTCATGATCACCCAGGCCTGGATGTCCTTGTCGAACCCGGTGATGATGACGACTCCCACGATGATGAACACGACCCCAAGGCCCCGACGGAACCACCCGTGCGGGTCGGCCGCCCATCGCGCGTTGCCGATGAACCGCTGCCCGAGCAGGGCGATCAGCAGCAGCGTGGCGCACAGACCGACGACGTACCCGAGCAGGAGCAGCATCCCCTGCGCGAAGGAGGCCGGCAGCACGGTGACGATCACATAGCCGTACATCGGGCTGCACGACGAGAAGACCGGCCCGAGCGCAGCACCGGTGAGGACCGCGCCCGTCATCCCCTCACGCTGGCGTGCCGAAGCGAGCCGCGTCGACGTACGACTCTGCAGGCTGAGTCGGGCGGAGACCCAGTCCCAGATCCCCGGGAAGGCGGAGACGATGCCCAGGGCGATGAGGATGCCACCGCTGATCCACTGCCAGACGCTGCTGGGGATGCCGATCAGGGCGGTACTGGCCTTCAGGATCAGGGTGAAGGCGACGATCGACAGTCCAAGCGACGCGGTGATCACGTACGCCCGCCGACGGGCCTGCTGCGACGACGGCCCGAGCGAGCCGCCGACGATCACGGGGAGCATCGGCAGCACGCACGGGGCGAGCGTGGTGAGCACCCCGGCGACGACGGCGCCGAGGAACAGCAGCATCAGACGGTCTGCCCGGCGATCTCGTCTGCCGTCGACGAACCGGTCCACTTCGCCAGCTCGTTGCCTGCGGCGTCGATCTGAACGAAGGAATGCTGCGTGGTGATCCCGTACTTCTGCTTGAGCTCATCCGAGTCGTCGTAGTCGACCTTGACGATGGTCAGGCCCGCGGGGATCGCCGCCGGGTCGCCCTCGAGGTTCTTCTGGGTCTCCTGACAGGTCGGGCACCACGAGGCGTTGAAGAACAGGACGACGTCGCCCGCCGCGTCGTACATGTCCTTGCCGGACTCGTAGTCCGCCAGGCTGATGTAGGCGCCGGCGTCGGACATCATCGCGTCGTCGGACGCGGTCATCTCGTCCGATGATCCCTCGTCGGAGGCCATGTCGTCAGAGTGACCCTCGGTCTCCTCTGACATCGCCTCGTCGGACGCCATCTCGTCGGACGCCATCTCATCGGAGGCCATGGCGGACGCCTCGACCATGGCGGACTCCGCGGCCGGCTCGGCGGAACCGTCCGCCGTCGTGGAACCGCAGGCGGTCAGCACCAGGGCGGTCGCCGCCAGCGGAAGTGCGAAACGGGCAATGAAGGAGCGTGAGTTCGTCATGCATCCATGACAGCGCACCGGTAGCGACGAGAACAGCGAGAACCCTTACGGACCCATTACCGACACCGCCGAGTGGCTCGCAACACCGCCGCCCGCCCCTACCCTTGACGCATGCCCACCGTCCTCGTGGTCGACGACGACCCCACTGTGCGCGAGGTCGTCGTCACCTACCTGCAGCAGGCCGGCCACGAGACCCTCGAAGCTCCGGACGGTCCTAACGCCATCCGGGCGGCGCAGGGCGATCCCGATCTCGTCGTCCTCGACGTCATGCTGCCCGGGTTCGACGGCTTCGAGGTGTGCCGACGGCTGCGAGCGGAGAAGCCGGACCTGCCGATCATCATGCTCACTGCCCTGGGCGAGGAGGAGGATCGAATCGCCGGCCTCGACTCAGGTGCCGACGACTACCTGAGCAAGCCGTTCTCCCCACGTGAGCTCGTCCTGCGCGTGGCCTCCGTTCTGCGTCGGGTCCAGCCGCCGACACCGGCGGCACAACAGGTCCGCGAGGACGGCAACCTCCGCCTCGATCCGGTCGCGCGCACGGCGACCCTCGACGACGCTCCCCTCAATCTCACGTCCCGTGAGTTCGACCTGCTGGCGCACCTTCTCGGACATCCCGGCGAGGCGTTCTCCCGCGAGGAGCTGCTGTCCGAGGTCTGGGGATGGGAGTACGGCGACCTCACCACGGTGACCGTGCACGTGCGCCGGCTGCGGGAGAAGGTCGAGTCCAACCCCAGCCAGCCGACCCGCCTCGTCACCGTGTGGGGCATCGGCTACCGCTGGGATGCCGCATGAGATCCGAGGTCGAGGCGGTCCTCATCGCCGCAGGAAGCGCGGCCGCGACGGGCGTGATCGGACTCGGTGCCACGGCACTCATCGGCAGGCGGTCACCCCGGACAGCCGCCATCGTGGCGCCGTTGATCCCTGTCATCGCCGTGGCGGCCGCGATCTTCGTCTCGGGACGCGCGATGTTCATCTCCTCACGCGATCTGACCATCCTGGCCTGGATCGTGGTGGCGGCGTTCCCCATCGCGATCGCGTTCGGCATCTTCGCCGCGCGGCGACTCGACGAGCAGACCCGGGCTGCGGCCGCCGTGGCGGCCGAGCTCGAGGCCGACCGGGAACTCGAACGCCGGCGCCGCGAGATGGCCTCGTGGATCAGCCACGACCTGCGCACCCCCCTGGCCGGGATGCGAGCCATGACCGAGGCCCTCGAGGATGGTGTCGCCCCGGATCCGCAGCGCTACTACCGGCAGCTGCACCAGGAGGTCGACCGGCTCTCCGGCATGGTCGATGACCTGCTCGCGCTGTCGCGCCTCCAGTCCGGCGAGCTGCAGCTGACGCTGGACGAGGTCGACGTCCGAGACGTGGTCTCCGACACTCTCGCGTCGACGGAGCCGCTGGCGCAAGCCCAGCACGTGCATCTGCACGGCCACGCCGACCCCGGACTCGTCGTCCGAGCCGACGGCCGCGAGCTCTCGCGTGCCCTGACCAACCTGCTCGTCAACGCGCTTCGGCACACACCGCCGGACGGCTCGGTCACGGTCGACGCCCGGCGCCGGGGCGAGGAGGTCGTCATCTCGGTGACGGACCAGTGCGGCGGGATCCCCGACGCCGACCTCGCCCGACTCTTCGAGCCGGGCTGGAGCGGCTCCGCGGCCAGGACGCCGGGTGACGGCGCCGGTCTCGGGCTCGCGGTGGTGAGCGGAGTCATGACGGCGCATGGTGGTGACGTGCGCGCGCACAACACCGAGGAAGGCTGCGCGTTCGAGCTCACGCTCGCGACACGCTGACCGTCGGTCACGTGCAACGTAGGCTGATCTGGTGATCCGACCCGCACGCCTCGTGTCTGCCGGACTCACGGCAGCCGTCATGGCGGCGGCACTGCTGATCGCGCCCACCGCTTCGGCCGAGGACCTACCGCCGGCGCCGTCCTCGAGCGAACCTTCCGAGCCGACTCCTGCGCCGGCGGATCCACCGGTGCAGGATCAGACCTCGCCGGCCGCTGACGCCGAGTCCACCCAGGCTCAGCCAACCGCCCCGCCAGCGGCCCTGCCGGTCGCCCCGGTCGCGAGGCCGAGTCGACTGCCTCTGCGCGAGGGGGCGACGGGCTGGCGCGTGCGGCACGTCCAGGAGCGACTGCTGTGGCTGGGCTACGACATCTACCCCGGCAATCTCGACAACGAGCGAGTGGGCGAATCGACCGTCAAGGCGGTGAAGGCCTTCCAGTCGAAGTTCGGCTTCCGTCCCACCGGCAAGGTGGGGACCGGAACGTACGAGCTCCTCGACGACGTCGCCGGCCGACCCGGACGCCTGCCGAAGGCGTGCCGGGGCGAGCTGACGATCTGCATCGACAAGGCCCAGCGGCTCGTACGGCTCGTCGAGAAGGACGAGGTCGTCCTCACCCTGGATGCCCGGTTCGGCTTCGTCGGTGCCGAGACCAACGAGGGCACGTTCCGGATCCACCTGAAGAGCCGGGACCACACGTCCAGCCTGTATCGCACCTGGATGCCGTTCGCGCTGTTCTTCTCCGGCGGCCAGGCCGTCCACTACTCGCCCTACTTCGCCCGCGACGGCTACAACGGCGCGTCTCACGGGTGCGTCAATCTGCGCGACTACACGAAGGCCCGCTGGCTGTTCGACCAGGTGCCTGTCGGCACCCGGGTGCACGTCTACCGCTCGTAGGCGGCCGGTGCGACGAGGAACGAGGCAGAACTGGGGCCCTGACAAGGAAAACCCGCGCGGCTGGGGGGCTGTCGCGCGGGTCTTCGGGGTCGTGCCCTGAGGCAGCGGACCCATGTCGCCCGGGGGAGAGCGACACCCTCATTCTGCCCCAACAGTGGCGGCTTGTCATGCCCTGCACGCCGATCGTGAGGTTTCCCCCCAGCGCTCGTCGGCCTAGCTCTGCTGCCCCATGCCCCACATGGCCCACATGGTGGTGCGGGCCGAGCGTGGCTGCTGGAGCACCGTGACGATCGCGTGGGCGACGTCATCGGCGGTCAGCCAGTCGGCGAATCGGGGATCGTTCTCGACGCGACCGGCACCGATGGCGAACTCGGTGGCCGTCCCCGCCGGGCAGATGGCCGTCACCCGGATGCCCTTGGCCCGCAGCTCCCGGTCCAGCGAGCCCGCCAGGCCCAGCTGCGCGAACTTCGTCCCGGCATAGACCGCCTCGTCGCCGCCGCCGCGCAGGCCGGCCACCGAGGACACGATCACCACGTCGCCGCCGCCAGCGTCGAGCATCGCCGGCAGCGCGGCCCGGATCGCCCACACGGTTCCGTCGTAGTTCGTGTGCATCATGCGCTCGATCTCCGCGTCGCTGTGATCGAGGATGTCGCCGTAGAGGCCGATTCCCGCGTTCGGGACGATCGTGTCCAGGCGGCCGAACGTCGACACGGCGGCGTCGACGAGCCGCCTGCAGTCCGCCGGCGATCGCACGTCCATCGTCACGCCGAGGGCGTTGTCGGCGCCCAGCCGTGCGACGGCCTCCTGGAGCCTCTCCTCGCGCCGGCCGCCAAGCACGACCTTGGCGCCCGCCTCGACGAGCTGACTGGCGGCGGCGGCCCCGATACCCGCAGTCGCCCCAGTGATGGCGACGACGGAACCGGTCAGGTCACGGGTGGGGTATGGCATATCTCCTCCTTGGTCGTGATCACGAACCTACTCCGCGGGGGTGGTGGTTCACTTGCCGTATGTCGAGTGACCAGATCTCCGTCGTGCTCGTCGGCTACGGCCTGGGGGGACGGGTCTTCCACGGTCCCCTGATCACCGCCGCCCCGGGGCTGTCCCTCGACGGCATCGTGACGAGCCGCCCCGACCGCTCGGTGCAGGCGTCCCAGGCCCACCCGGATGCCTCCGTCTACGCCTCGATCGACGAGGCTCTCGCCGCGGGTCACGACCTCGCCGTCATCAGCACCGCGAACGTCACGCACGTCCCGTATGCCGAGCAGTCGCTGCGCGCGGGGCTGCACGTCGTGCTCGACAAGCCGATCGCGCCGACGGCCGATGCCGCGACCTCGCTCGCAGCCCTGGCTGCGGAGCAGGAGCGGCTGCTCATCCCCTTCCAGAACCGACGGTGGGACAGCGACTTCCAGACTGCCCAGGACGTCGCGGCCAGCGGTCGCATCGGACTCGTGCACAGGTTCGAGTCTCGAATCGAGCGCATGAGGGTGGTGCCGAAGGCCGGATGGCGGGGTTCGCCCGACCCCGCCGACATGGGCGGCATGCTCTACGACCTGGGCGCCCACGTCGTGGATCAGGCGCTGACCCTTCTCGGACCCGTCGTGTCGGTCTCGGCCACGGTGCGGTCGGTGCGCCCCATGGACCCGACCGATGACGACGTCGTCCTGCTGCTCACGCACGACTCCGGCGCGGTAAGCCTGCTCATCGTCAGCCAGATCGGCGCCTTCGCCCAGCCACGGATGACCCTGCTCGGGACCCGCGGAGGGCTGCGGATCGACGCGAGCGACTCACAGGAGCAGGCACTCGCGGGCGGTGCCGACCCGTCCTCGGACGGTTGGTGGGTCGAGCCCCCGGGCAGCGAGGCCCTTCTCCGAACGGTCGACGACGACAACCGCGCCACCGACGGACTCGTCCCACTGGCACCGGGTCGTTGGCCCGACTTCTACCCCGGCGTGGTCGCCGCCGTCCGTGACGGGGCGGCACCCCCCGTCTCCATCGACGACGTGATCGAGAACCTGCGGGTGCTGGACGCGGCCCGAGTGGCTGGCACCACGGGCACGACCGTCACGCTGGATCCGCCGGCCGGTCACGCCCCGGACTGACGACACTCAGCCGGCGAGGTCGCGCATGGACCATGTCGTCGTGAGCACGTGCGGTCGCTCCGGGGTCGCCGTGCCGATGCCCCCGTAGGCCGTGGCGCGCTCGGCGCCTGAGACGAGGCCATCCGGAGGTCCGCTCTGGGGCTCGACGCACGCGCAGTCCGGAAGCTCGTCGTAGACGACGAACCACGTCGAATCCGATGCGATGTCGATGGCCAGCGCCTCCGGCCACACCACTTCGGCCCGTCCGTCAGGGACCACGAACGCGTCATCGAACGGACCATCCGCGCGCGAGAACGGGACGTCCAGGCCCGTCGGCAGGTGGTCGTCGCCGCGGACGAGCCGCGTTGTTGCGCGCAGTGCCCACTCGAGAGGCCTGCCGACCCCGATGTCGCGCCGGAACCAGGGGTGCCAGCCCACGACGCACGGGAACGACGCATCCAGTGCGTGCACCACGATTCGAGTCGTCAGGCGCCTCGGCTCGAGAGTCCACTCGACATCGACCGCCATCGGCCAGGGCCAGCCGGGGTGGTCGTCCATCGTCATGGAGAGTCGGGCCAGGCCGGTCTCCTCCACGAGTTCGACAACGCGGGTGGGCTGACCGAGCGCGGTGCCATGCAGGGCCCACGAACCGTAGGTGGTCGGCAGGAGATGCTCCTTCCCCGCCCACGAGAACCGATTGCCTCGGATCCTCCCCGCCCAGGGGGCCATGGGATACATGCCGTGCTCGACGGGATCGGCCCCTCGCCAGTGCAGGAGTTCCCTACCGGCAACCGTCCACGACACGGCCCGCCCGCCCGATCCGGGATCGATGCCGATCTCGACGTCGCCGACGGAGAGCCGGACCAGGGAGTCAGGAGGCGACGGCATGGTGCGCGTGGGACACGACATCGATCGGGTCGGTCAGCAGCCCTTCGAAGGCCGACTCCGCCGCTCCGATGAGAGTGCTGTCTCCGTTCAGCGCCGGGACCTCGACCCGCACCTGCTCGCGGGACGCGGGCAGCGCGTAGTGGATGCGCCGGTACACGGTCCCGGAGACGAGCGGGAAGATGAGCCGGAGGTGCCCGCCGAGCACGATCACCTCCGGGTTGAACAGGTTGACGAGGTTCGCCAGCCCGACGCCCAGCCACTCGCCGACCTCGTCGATCGCCGCCTGAGCCTTGCGGTTGCCGGCAGCGGCTGCAGCGACGACGTCCTCCACCTCGACCGAGTCATCGCCCAGGGCGGCCGCGCGGATGATCGCGTCCCTGCCGATCTCCGTCTCCCAGCAGCCCCGGGCGCCGCAGCGGCAGGTGACGCCCTGAGGATTGACGACCATGTGGCCGACCTCGCCCCCGAAGCCGCCGGCTCCCGTCATGGCGCGACCCTCGATGATGACGCCGCCTCCCACTCCGACCTCGCCGGACAGGTAGATGAGGTTGCGATTGCTCGCACCGACGCCGCGCACGTGCTCGGCGACCGCGCCGAGATCGGCGTCGTTGCCGACCTCGATCGCCGGCGCGTAGCCGAACTTGCCGTTCATCGCCTCCCGGACCAGCCCGCCGAGGGGCACGTCCGCCCAGCCCAGGTTGGGCGCCAGCCGCACGCGACCGTCGACGTGGTCGACGGTGCCCGGCACGCTGACTCCTACGCCCACCCACACCGCATGCGGGGGCGCGTGCCGAAGAGCATGCGCGGTGAGCGTCGTGACATTCCGAATGGCGGCCTGGGGCGTGTAGCTCGTCCTTTTGTGCGACTGCTCCTTGCGCCACAGCACGGTGCCGCCAAGGCCGACGAGGGCCACCACCGTGCGCTCGACCTTGAGATCGAGCGCCACGACGACGGCCGACTCGGCGTCCGGCTGGACCAGCAGGGACGGGCGACCCACCTGGCCGGCCGCGCCCGCCACCTCGGTGACGAGTCCGGCGTCCGCGAGCTCAGAGACGAGCACCCCGACCGTGCTGCGGTTGAGACCGCTGAAGGCCACCAGGTCCGACCGGCTCGCCGCCCCGCCCTCGTGCAGGCGGCGGAGCAGACGGGCACGGTTGTGACGCCGCAGGTCGTCCTGGGTTGCCGCAGTTCGTGCGGTCATTCGCCTCTCGACCTCTCGGTTCCTATGAGGGTGTCGCGCGCTTCCGCGAGATGGCGTCGACGCTGGCGGCGACGAGGAGCACGAGGCCGGTGACGACGAACTGGATACCGGACTGCTGCGTGATCAACGGGAGGCCGTTGGCGATGACGGCGATGACCAGACCGCCGATGACGGCGTCCATGACCCGGCCCTTGCCGCCGAAGAGGCTGGTGCCGCCGATGACCGCTGCACCCACCGCGAACAGCAGGGTCTGGGCACCGCCGGTCGTCGGGGAGACCGAGTTGTCACGCGAGGCGATCAGCACGCCGCCCAGGGCAGCCAGGGTCGAACAGATCATGAAGCAGGCGATCTTGATGCCCTGCACGCTGATGCCCGCTCGACGCGCCGCCTCCGCGTTGCCGCCGGTCGCGTAGATGTGCCGGCCGAAACCGGTGCGCGACAGCACGAAGGTGAGTCCGACGAGAAGGACCAGGACGACGAGGACCGCCCACGGAACGCCTTCGATCACCGGGATGCAGCCGAGGGGGGCGTCGCCACTCGACGGGCAGGACTCCTTCCCGGGGCGGACGATCTGGCGCGGCTCGTTCAGGAGATAGACCGTCACACCCAGGAGAACAGCGAGGACGACAACCTTGGCAGCCCACACCGACGTGGCCGTGGCCCTGAGCCCGGCCTTGCGACGACCGCTGATCGCGCGCCATCCGACGAAGGCGTAGCCGCCGATGACGATGGCCCACAGGAGCCAGCCACCCCACAGCGGCATGTTCTGGTTCATGATCCCGATGAGGAAATCGCTGCGCAGGCGGATGGTGCCGCCCTCGCTGATGATCAGGAGCATGACGCCCTGGAGGGCCAGGAACATCGCCAGGGTCACGACGAACGACGGGATGCCCAGTCGCGCGACGAGCAGGCCGATGCTGAGGCCGATCACCGTGCCGGTGAGCAGGCCGATCATCAGCGCGATCGGCCACGCCAGGCCCCACGACGAGAGCGCGACGGCGAGCACCGCAGCCGCGGTGCCTGCCGTGAAACCAGCGGACAGGTCGATCTCGCCGAGGAGGAGCACGAAGACCAGTCCCATGGCGAGGACGATGATCGCGGTCCCCTGGTTGAGCAGGTTCGCGAAGTTGAAGGTGGAGAAGAAGGTGTCCGGCTTCATGAGGCTGAAGAAGGCGAACAGGACGATGAGTCCGAGCACCGCTGGCAGTGAGCCGACGTCGCCGCCCCTGACGCGCGTGAAGTAGTCCCTGATCGCCTGCGGGATGCCCCCGGTGTCTCCGGCCTCGGCGACGTCGACGTTGGTCGGCTGCTGCACGGTGCTCATGCCGCACCTCCCAGCTCGGACGCGTCGGGTTGCAGGCCCATGTCTCCCGACCGTCCGGTCGTGATCAGCTCGACGATGCTGCTGTGGTTGACGTCCTTGGCCGACACCTGGGCGGCCATCTCCCCGAGGTACAGGCAGGCGACGTTGTCGGCGACCTGCATGACGTCGACCATGTTGTGCGAGATGAGGACGACGCCGAGGCCGGCATCGGCGAGGCGGCGGACCAGGTTGAGGACCTGCTCGGTCTGGGCGACGCCCAGCGCGGCGGTCGGCTCATCGAGGATGACCAGCTTGGAGTTCCAAAGGACGGCACGGGCGATGGCAACGGTCTGACGCTGGCCGCCGGAGAGGCTGGAGACCTGCTGCCGCACCGACTTCAGCGTGCGCACCGACAGGCCCTTGAGGGTCTCCGTCGCGCGCTTCTCCATCAGGATCTCGTCCAGGACTCCTGTCTTCGTCTCCTCGCGCCCGAGGAACATGTTGTGCACGACGTCGAGGTTGTCGCAGAGGGCGAGGTCCTGGTACACGACCTCGATGCCCAGCTCGTTCGAGTCCTTGGGGTCGTGCACGTGCGTCGGCTTGCCCTCGAAGAGGTACTCGCCGGAGTCGAAGGGGTAGATCCCCGCGAC
Organism: Actinomycetes bacterium; assembly: GCA_024641635.1. Classification (GTDB taxonomy): domain Bacteria; phylum Actinomycetota; class Actinomycetes; order S36-B12; family S36-B12; genus UBA10649. Next base: position 174,562 of record JAHECS010000002.1, read on the forward strand.
GCCCTTGATCAGCGTGCTCTTACCAGCGCCGTTGTCGCCGACCAACGCGGTCACCTGTCCGGCATAGACGCTGAGGTCGACGTTGCGCAGGACGTGGACTGGCCCGAAGCTCTTGTTGATCCCCTTGAGCTGGAGGAGGGGGGTGTCTGCAGTCATGGTGGTCACCTTGTCATCAGTGAGTGCCAGTCGGGGGAGTTTTGATTCATCAGTCTTGACGGCGGTGGGGGCGGATGTTGCACACCCGCCCCCACCGTTCCGTGCTATCCGGCTATGAACCGGAGAGGGGGACCTACTGGACCCCGAACTCCGCGCACTTCGCCTTGATCTCGTCCGTCGTGCACACCTTGTCCACGGTGGTGAAGCCGTCAGCGATGACGTCCTTCACGTTCTCCGGGTAGATGGCCTGCGGCACGAGCAGGACGCTCGGGACGTCCGCACCCGACTCGCTGTCGGCGGTGGCGCCGGTAGCGAGAGCGTCGGCTGACGCCTGGTCCCCATTGAGAAGGGCGACTGCGAGGTCGGCAGCCGCCTGGGCCTCCTGCTTGACAGCCTTGTAGACCGTCATGCACTGGGTGCCGAGCAGCACGCGCTGCAGACCCTCATCGGTGGCGTCCTGGCCGGTGGTGAAGATCTTGCCGGCCTGGCCGTTGCGGTCGAGGACTGCGATCACAGCGCCGCCGAGGCCGTCGTTCGCGGACGCAACGCCCACGAAGTCACCATTGGCCTCGGTGTACATCTGCTCGAAGATGGTGCCGGCCTTCGTGTTGTCCCAGTCCGGAACGGACTGGTCGGCGGTCGGCGTGAAGCCGGCAGCCTCGATGGCCGTCGAGTAGCCCTGCTTGAACAGCGTGGCGTTGTTGTCGGTCGGGGAGCCGTTGAGGTACGCAACGGGACCCTCGGTGATGCCGGCGTCGTTCAGGCACTTGACCAGGCCCTCGCCGATGGTGGTGCCCACGGCCACGTTGTCGAAGGACACGTAGTACTGGGCTCCGCCGCCGAGAGTGAGACGGTCGTAGTCGATGACGGGAACGCCGGCTGCCGTCGCCTTGGCGATGACTGCTGCGCCGGTCTCGCTGTCGAGGTTGACGATGGCGAGGACGCCGCAACCGCTGGCGAGCATGCCCTCGGCGATGGTGGCGAACTTCGCCTTGTCACCGTTGGCGTTCTGGATGTCGTACTCGACGCCAGCCGCAGTGAAGGCCTCCTCGAGGAACGGACGGTCCGCGGTCTCCCAGCGAGCCGATGAAGCGGCGTCGGGAAGGATCACGCAGGCCTTGCCACCCGCGGCCACGGCCTCGGATGCCATCTCCGACGCAGGCGCCGAAGCGGCCGCCGACTCCGCAGGAGCGGATGTCTCGGTGGTATCACTGGAGCTGCTACACGCAGCGACGAGCAGGGACGCGGCCGCGAGGCTGGCTACTGCTCCGATCAGTTTCTTGGACATGCGTTGCTGTCCCTTCCCCGCAGGCGAGCCTGCGATTTCTTGGTGTGTGAGGTGGTGCTGTCGGTCCCGAGGATCAGGCGATCCCCAGGATGTGATCGACGACGAGCTGGTCGAGCTTCTCGATGCCGAACCCGCGTGATGCGAGGGAGTCGACGTCGAACTGCTCGTCCATGAGCCCGGCTGCGGCTTCCGTTGAGTACGGGCCCACAGACGGCTCCGCGAGCTGCGGGACGCCGGTGTACGACATCGCCGCGGCAACACGGGGATCAGAGTCGAACTCGCGGGCCTTCTCCGCGAGCGCGAGGTAGTTGCGGATGCAGCCTCGGGCGAAGTCCCACACGCCCTCGACGTCCTCGGTGCGGTAGGCGTGGGCGTCGAAGTGCTTGACGCCCGCGTATCCGCTGTTCTCCAGCAGGCGCACGAGGAAGAAGTGGTCCTTGATGCCCTCGGAGCCGAACCTGAAGTCCTGGTCGAAGCGGCCGATCCGCTGGTCGTTGAGGTCGATGTGGAAGAGCTTTCCCTGCCACAGCGTCTGCGCGACGCCCTGGTAGAAGCTCAGCCCGGACATCGTCTCGTGCGCGACCTCGGGGTTCAGGCCCACCATCTCCTGGTGCTCCAGCGTGGAGATGAACCCGAGCGCGTGACCGACGGTGGGCAGGAAGATGTCGCCGCGGGGCTCGTTGGGCTTCGGCTCGAGGGCGAAGCGGATGTCGTACCCCTTGTCCTTGACGTATCCCGCCAGGAAGTCGAGGGCCTCTGCGTAGCGGGCCAGCGCGTCCCGGGTGTCCTTGGCGGCCGCGGACTCGACGCCCTCGCGCCCGCCCCAGAACACGTAGATGGGAGCTCCGAGCTCGGCCGCCACGTCGATGTTGCGCATCGACTTCTGGATGGCGTAGCGACGGACCTGCGGATCGTTCGACGTGAAGGCGCCGTCCTTGAACACCGGGTGGTAGAAGAGATTGGTCGTCGCCATCGAGCACACCAGACCGGTCTCGTCGAGCGTCTTCTTGAACGCGTCGAGCTCGGCCCGGCGCTGCGACTCCGGCGCCCCGAAGGTCATGAGGTCGTCGTCGTGGAAGCTCACGCCGTACACGCCGAGATCGGCGAGGCCCCTGAGCATGTCGGCCACTTCGATCTTGGGCCGGACCGCCTCGCCGAACGGGTCTCGGCCGCGGTTGCCCACGGTCCAGAGGCCGAAGGAGAACTTGTGCTCGGGTCGGGCGGTGAGTTCAGGTGACACGGTGCTCCTCGTGCGTCGTCCGCGCTCTGCGGCACGACAACGGTAATTGTTGTCGCTGCCAACATATGTCGAAGGACCCTTGCGACACAACCGCTTACTGCAACGATTCGACACGTTACGGTAACGATTTGGTCACGCGGCGACGCGCTCCGCGGGCGTGCCTCAGACGGGGTAGAGGGCGACGCGGGACTCCGCGTACTGCTCCCGCACGGCGGCGACCGGCGTCGCCTCGTGAACCACCGTCTCCCCCGCGCGGGCCTCGGCCCATGCCGGCGGCTCGGCTGCTCCCGACAGCACCCAGGCGGCCTGCCGAGCCGCTCCGTCCGCGACGTACTCGCCGGGCGGTGGGATGACGACAGGGACGGAGAAGAGCGTGGCGGCCACGGCACCGACCGCCGGATTGGCCGCCGCTCCGCCGACCAGGAGGATCCTCTCCGGCTCGACGCCGACCGCGACCAGCGCGTCGACCGCCTCCGCCAGCCCGCCCATCATCCCCTCGACGGATGCTCGGGCGACGTTCTCCGGCGTGAGGTTCGACCGGGTGATGCCGTGCAGTGAGCCCCGCGCCTCCGGCAGGTTGGGCGTGCGCTCGCCGTCGAGATACGGCAGGAGCGACAGCCCTCCGGCACCGGGCTCGGCGGCGAGGGCGAGCCTGGCGAACTCGTCGACGTCGACACCCAGGAGCTCGGCCGTGGCAGTGAGGACGCGGGCCGCGTTGAGCGTGCACACCAGCGGCAGGAAGTGCCCCGTCGCATCCGCGAACCCAGCCACGAAGCCGCTCGGGTCGCGCGCCGGCACCTCCGACACCGCGAATGCCGTCCCGGATGTTCCCAGGGAGACCACGACGTCGCCCGGGTGAAGGCCGAGTCCCAGGGCGGCCCCCATGTTGTCGCCTGTGCCCGGGCCGAGGGCGATGCCGGACGCCGTGCGGCCGATCACCTCGCCCGGCGCCGCCACGCGCGGAACCTCCGGCGCGTGGCCGAGCGCCATCGCGAGCAGGTCGTCCCGGTATGCGCCGGTGATGGGCGACCAGTACCCCGTGCCTGATGCCTCGCCCCGGTCGGTCGCCGCCACCGCCGGGCGGCCCGCGAGCAGCCACGTCAGGTAGTCGTGCGGCAGCATCATCCGGGCGGTTCGTGCGGCGTTCTCAGGCTCCATGCGGGCCATCCACCGGGCCTTGGTGACGGTGAAGGCCGCGACTGGCACGCTGCCGACCGCCTCCGCCCAGGCCGCCGGCCCGCCGAGTTCGTCCACCAGGTCGAGCGCATCCGGGGCGGAGCGGGTGTCGTTCCACAGGAGGGCGGGCCGGATGACGTCGCCCGACTCATCGAGGGCGACCATGCCGTGCTGCTGCCCGGCGATGCTCAGCGCCTCGACGCCCTCGAGAACTCCGGAGGTGGCCTGGTCGAGGGCCTCGACCCAGGCCGACGGATGGACCTCGGTGCCGTCCGGATGCGCGGCGCGCGCCTCGCGCACGAGCACACCGGTCTCGGCATCGCGGACGACGATCTTCACGGACTGGGTGGAGGAGTCCACACCTGCAACGAGGGCCATGCCCGCAAACTACATTCCCTTACCCGGACTTTGCCCGGGGAAGGTTCGCCCTTCATCGACCGGGCGGCACCATCGACCTGTGACCGCACGTCTCGGACTGAGCACCCCGCCCTCCCTCGCCGCGCATCACCGCGAGTTCGGGCGACTGCCCCTCGTCGATGCGCGACGCGGGGACCGGCCCGGAGACCTCGTCGACGACGTCGAGCGGGCCGCGCTTCGCGGCCGAGGCGGAGGCTGGTTCCCCACGCACCTGAAACTGCGCGCCGTCGTGGACAGCTCCGCGGCCCGCGGTCCGCTCAGCAGGAGCCGTCGCCCGGTCGTCATCGGCAACGGCATGGAGGGCGAGCCCGCCAGCGGCAAGGACGCCGCCCTCCTGACGCGATCTCCCCACCTCGTTCTCGACGGAATCAGCGCAGCAGCGCGGACCATCGGCGCGACGGACGCCTTCATCGCGGTGCACCGTGGCTCTCCCGCCGTTCCCTCTCTCGAGGTCGCCCTGGCCGAGCGCGCGTCGTCACGCATCGACCCCGTGACGATACGAATCGTCACCCCGCCGGCCCGCTACGTCGCGAGCGAGGAGAGCGCGCTGGCCCATTGGGTCGGCGACGGAGAGGCGACCCCCGTCTTCCCCGACCGGCCCTTCCAGCGCGGGGCCGCGGGGCGGCCCACCCTCGTCCAGAACGCGGAGACACTCGCGCACCTCGGGCTGATCGCGCGGCGCGGCGGGGCGTGGTTCGCCGAGGTGGGCGCGCCGGGTGCCCCGGGCACGACGCTGGTGACCGTCGGCGGCTCCGTGCCGAACCCGGGCGTCGTCGAGGTGCCGACAGGGACAGCCGTGCACGAGATCCTCGCGCGCTGCGGGGGGCCGGCGGGCACCGTGCGCGGATACCTCACTGGGGGCTACGGCGGTGGCTGGGTCGCTGCCGGGGATTTCGACCAGGCCGCCTGGGACCCGGACTCGGTGCGCGCCGCCGGCGGGGTGATCGGCGCCTCGGTGCTGTGGGCCATCGGCGAGCTCACCTGCCCGCTGGAGGAGCTGGCCCGGGTCACCGCATGGATGGCCGGCGAGAGCGCGGGCCAGTGCGGGCCGTGCATGTTCGGTCTCCCCTCCGTGGCCGAGGACGTACGGTCCCTCGCGCTGCGCACCGCGGACGGCGTCGAGTTCAAGCAACTGCAGAATCGGCTGCGCCTCATCACGGGGCGAGGCGGGTGCAAGCATCCCGACGGCACCGCCCGGCTCGTCGCCACGGCCCTGGATGCCTTCCCGGACGAGGTCGCGCTGCACCTGGACCGCCGATGCTCGGTCGCGGGCCGCCGCGGGACGGACCCGGCCGGCACCCTTCCCGTTCCGCCCGCGCGACTCCCCGGCCTCGACCTGCGCCGACGGGACTTCACATGAGCACGGAACCTGTCGGCACCCTGGTCCTTGACCCGATCCGCTGCGACGGGCGCGGCATGTGCCACGACGCGGCGCCCGGGCTGATCGAGCTCGACGAGTGGGGCTACCCGTTGCTGCCGAGCGGAACTCTGCGCGCGCCGATCGAGCGTTCGGACATGAAGGCCGCACGTGACGCGACGCACGCGTGCCCGCTGCTGGCCCTCCACATCGAGAGGTAGCCTCGTGGGGTGAGCTACCCCCCGTCCGACGCACGGTTCCAGACATCGACGGCGACGAAGGTGATCGCTGTCGTCGTCGCGATCCTCACCGGCGGCTACATGCTGCCGTGGGCCATCGCCGCGGTGCGCGACCTGCGGACACACGTGAGCGTGCTCCTCGTCAACCTGCTGCTCGGGTGGACCATCATCGGCTGGGTGGTGGCCCTGGTGATGTCGCTGCGCCGGTTGCGCCCCGACGAGGGCTGACAACCGAACGTTCCGTCAGGCGGGAACCCTGTCCCACCTGGGGTGCCTCGTGCGGGACGAAGGGGGCAGACTGCGCCCATGGACTTCTACGGGCACATCATCGACGGCGAGGAGGTGCCCTCACTCGACGGCGCCACCATGGCCGACATCGACCCCTTCACGCGGGAGCAGTGGGCGACGGTCGCCTGCGGCGGCAAGGCCGACGCAGACCGTGCGGTCGCCGCTGCACGGAAGGCGTTCGACGAAGGCCCGTGGCCGCGGATGGGCTACGAGAAGCGACAGGCCATCATGCACCGGCTCGCCGACCTCATGGACGAGCATGCCGACGAGATCGCCATGGCCGACACGCGTGACATGGGCAAGCCGATCGTGCAGGCGCACCATGACGTTGCCCGGTCGTCGTGGAACGTCCGCTTCTTCGCCGATCACGCCCGGATGACCCCGTCCGAGGCGTACCCGATGGACTCCGGCCACCACGCCTACACCCGCTTCGACCCGACGGGCGTCGCGGTGGCCATCTCGCCGTGGAACTTCCCGCTCATGCTGGGCACGTGGAAGGTCATGCCGGCTCTGGCATGGGGCAACACCGTCGTCTGGAAGCCTGCGGAGGACACCCCCGTGTCCGCCACCCTGGTCGGCCGACTCGCTCTCGAGGCCGGCATGCCTCCGGGAGTCCTCAACGTCGTGCACGGCTACGGCCCGGACTCGGCCGGCTCCGCACTGACGAGCAACCCGGACGTCGACCGCATCACCTTCACCGGTGAGTCCGGCACGGGCAAGATCATCAGTGGCGCAGGCTCCAAGAACCTCGTCCCCGTCAGCCTCGAGCTCGGCGGCAAGGGCGCGAACATCGTGTTCGACGACGCCGAGCTGGACAACGCCGTTCACTGGGCGGTCCAGGCGATCTTCCGCAACGCCGGACAGATCTGCCTGTCCGGCTCGCGGCTGTACCTGCAGGCCGGCATCTACGACGAGTTCGTCGACCGGTTCAAGGCGGCCGCCGAGGCGCTCAAGGCCGGGGACCCGAAGGACCCGACCACGGAGTTCCCACTGGCGCTGGCCAGCGAGGAGCACTTCACCAAGGTCAAGGGCTACCTCGACACCCTCGAGCTCGACGGCGGCAAGATCCTGACCGGCGGTCTTGGCGAGGGCTGGAGCGTCAAGCCGACGATCATCGTCGACGCACCCTCGAGCGCGCGCGTGTGCCGCGAGGAGATCTTCGGGCCGGTGTGCGTCGTGCAGAAGTTCGAGACCGAGGACGAGGTCGTCCACGCGGCGAACGACACCCGGTACGGCCTGAACGCCATGGTGTTCACCGAGAACCTGTCGCGCGCCCACCGGGTGTCGGCGAACCTGCGGGCCGGCACGGTGTGGGTGAACTGCTTCTTCATCCGCGACCTGCGGGCCCCGTTCGG
>JAHECS010000003.1 GCA_024641635.1 Actinomycetes bacterium
CGCAGCGCGTCGGAGTCCGCCAGGTCGCACTCGATCACCTGGGTGGCCGGCGCATACCTCAGGAGGGTGGTCACGTCCGTGCCGGGCTTCACCACCCCGGAGACCTCAAGCCCCTGCCGGGCCAGCATCGTGCACAGGATCGTGCCGTCCTGGCCGGCGGCTCCGGTGACGAGGGCGCGCATGACCGGTGGCTAGAACTTGCCTTCGGGTGCACCCTCGAGACGGGCGATGTCCGCGTCGACCATGATCTTCGCGAGCTCCGGCGGAAGCACCGTCGCCTCCCAGCCGAGCTTCGCCTTCGCCTTGCCTGCGTCTCCGATGAGCTCGTCGACCTCCGTCGGGCGCAGGAACTTCGGGTCGAACTTGACGTAGTCCTCCCACTTCAGGCCGGCATGCTCGAAGGCGAAGCCCAGGAAGTCACGGATCGTGTAGGCCGTGCCTGTCGCGAGCACGAAGTCCTCCGGCTCGTCCACCTGCAGCATGCGATACATGCCGTCCGTGTACTCCGGCGCATAGCCCCAGTCGCGGATGGAGTCGAGGTTGCCCATCCACAGCTCGGACTGGTTGCCCTTCACGATGTTCGCGACCGCGATGGTGATCTTGCGGGTCACGAAGGTCTCGCCGCGGCGCGGCGACTCGTGGTTGAACAGCTGCCCGTTCACCGCGAACATGTCATATGCCTCGCGGTAGTTCTTGGTGATCCAGTAGGAGTAGACCTTCGCCGCCCCGTAGGGCGACCGCGGGTAGAACGGGGTGTCCTCGTTCTGGGGCGGCGGGCTGGCACCGAACATCTCACTCGTGGACGCCTGGTAGAAGCGGATCGAGGTGTCCACGCTGCGGATCGCCTCGAGCAGGTTCAGGGTGCTGACGCCGGTCGCCTCAGCCGTGTAGAGCGGCTCGTCGAAGGACACACGCACGTGCGACTGGGCCGCGAGGTTGTAGACCTCGTGCGGGCGGACGTCGGTCATCAGCTGGTGCATCCGCGCCGCGTCGGTGACGTCGCCGTAGTGCAGGTGGAGGTTCTTGCCCGGGATGTGCTCGTCGTGATGCAGGTGGTCGATCCGCGATCGGTTGAACGTCGATGAGCGACGCACCACACCATGCACCTCGTAGCCCTTGTCCAACAGCTGCTGGGCCATGTAGGAGCCGTCCTGCCCCGTCACACCCGTGATGAGGGCGCGCTTCGCCTCTGACACCGTTCCTCCGACCTGTGGATAACCTGCGCAAGCCTACCGCCTGCCTACACTGTCACCGTGAGTCCGACGGTCGCGGCGGCGATCCCCACGTACCGTCCCGACCCCTCGACCCTCGTCCCCCTCATCGAGCAGATCGTCGGCTGGGACGTCCCCCTCGTGGTCGCGGACGACGGCAGCCCCTGCACGTCCGACCGCGCCCTCCAGCACGCGGCGGACCTGGGAGCCCACCTGGTCCGGCACCGTCGAAACGCGGGCGTCGCCAGGAGCCTGAACGACGGCCTCCGGTTCGCCGACTCCGTCGGAGCGACGTGGCTGCTCACCGTCGACCAGGACTCGTCGCTCAAAGCTGAGCACGTGTCCCGCCTGCTCGCCTCCGCCGCGGCCGCCGCGAGCGCTCTCGGACCGGTGGGAGCGGTCGGCGCGGGCTCGATCGCCGACGCCAGCGGCCCACTCGACTACCCGCTCACCGTCGTCGACGGCATCGCGACGACCGAAGAGCTGATCCAGACCGGAACGATGTGGGCGGTCGGACCACTGCTGGCCCATGGCGGCTTCGACGAGCATCTCGGCATCGACGCCGTGGATGCGGCAGCGTGCCTGGCCCTGCGTCAGGCCGGGTATCGCATCGTCGTCGCTCCCGACGTCGAGATAGGCCACCAGATCGGCGCGGGCAGGCAGGTGCGGGTGCTCGGCCGGGACGTTCTGGCATCCGGGCACTCACCTGAGCGACGGACCACCATCGTGCGCAACCGACTGAGCCTGTTCCCCGGGGAGTTCGCCCAGTCCCCCCGGCACGCGCTGCGCACCCTTCGAAGGGTGACGATGGGCACCGCGCTGGCGGTCACCGTCGAGGAGGACCGGTGGCAGAAGGCCAAAGCCAGCCTTCGCGGCCTGCTGCCCCGACCGAGCCGGTAGCGTCAGCGGGATGAAAGGCATCATCCTCGCGGGCGGCACGGGCAGTCGCCTCTGGCCGATCACCAAGGGCGTGAGCAAGCAGCTGCTCCCTGTCTACGACAAGCCGATGATCCACTACCCGCTGGCCACGCTCATGGGCGCCGGCCTCCGCGAGGTTCTCGTCATCACCACCCCGGAGGACTCGGAGTCCTTCTCCCGGCTCCTGGGTGACGGCTCCCCGTGGGGGATGAATATCCAGTACGCCGTGCAGCCTCGGCCCGAGGGGCTTGCCCAGGCATTCCTCATCGCCGAGGAGTTCCTCGCCGGTGACCAGGCCGCGCTGATCCTCGGCGACAACCTCTTCTACGGCCCGAGCCTGGGCCGCAAGCTCGCGGCCCTCACGGACCAGCAGGGCGCACACGTCTTCGCCTACGAGGTGGCGAACCCGAGCGAGTACGGCGTCGTGGAGTTCGACGACGCCGGTCGGGTGCTGTCCGTGGAGGAGAAGCCGGAGAAGCCGAGGAGCAACTACGCCATCCCCGGCCTGTACTTCTACGACGAGACCGTCGTGGACGTCGCGAAATCGATCACTCCGAGCGCACGCGGCGAGCTCGAGATCACGTCGGTGAACGACCACTACCTGAAGGCCGGCACCCTCACGGTCACCGTTCTCGAGCGTGGGACCGCGTGGCTCGACACAGGCACCTTCCGATCCCTGCAGGACGCCGGCGAGTTCGTTCGGGTCATGGAGGACCGGACAGGCACCAAGGTCGGCTGCCTCGAGGAGATTGCCTGGCGCAACGGCTGGATCACCTCAGACGAGCTTGCCGCCCTCGCCGAGCCCCTGCTCAAGAGCGGCTACGGCGACTACCTGCAGCGACTGGCCGCTCCGAGCTAGCGGGTCGATGTCCGCGCTCGACGGGGGAGCTCAGGGCGGGGGAGGTGCTCGGTCGGACCTGGCCGCAGCGGGGATCTGGCTGGCGTCCCGCGTGTCCGTCTTCATCGCGGCGTTCTACGCATCGTGGGTGGTCACGGGGCAGGTCGGTGCCTTCTTCGGGGGACCCGGGGAACTCGAGCCTGATCGAAGCCCTGTGGGCATCTGGGACCGTTGGGATGTCGAGTGGTACCGCAGCATCGCGGAGGACGGCTATGTCTCCGCAGGTCACGAGAACAGCATCGCCTTCCTGCCCGGCCTCCCCATGCTCATGCGCGCCTTCCACGCGGTCGGCGTGGACGTCAGCGTCACCGGACTCCTCGTCTCTCTCGTGGCCGGCCTCGCTGCCGCAGTCGCCCTCGCGCGACTGACCCGAGCTGAGGGCGGCATCGGTGAGCTCGGCGTGCTGGCCTGGGTGTGCGCCCCGATGGCCGTCTTCCTCGCCGCGCCGTACACCGAGTCGCTCTTCGCAGCCTTCGCGTTCTGGGCCTGGTACCTCGCCCGACGGGGTGCCTGGGTCTGGGCCGGGGTCCTCGCCACGGTTGCATCGCTCGTCCGGGTGAACGGGCTTTTCCTCACCGCCGCACTGGTCGTCCTTCTCCTGACCCGCTCGCGGCAGTCCTGGCGCAGGGGTCTGGCGCTCCTCCTTCCCTTCGCTGCGGTCGCAGGCTTCGTCGCCTACCTGCACACCATCACGGGCAGTTGGTCGTCGTGGCTCGACGCCCAGCAGTCTGGCTGGGGGAGGGAGTTCGGCTCCCCGTTCGACGCGATGGTGACGACGTACGAGATGGCGTTCTCGAACGGCGTGGCAGCAAGCTTCGCCGTGCAGTACCGGTTCGAGCTGGCCGCCGTCGCCCTGTTGGTCGCCTTCACGATCGTGCTCGCGGCGACGAGGAGGTGGGCGGAGGCCACCTACGTCCTCCTGACACTCGTCGCCTTGGCGACAAGCACGCTCTTCTACTCCGCGCCACGCTCACTGCTGACCCTGTTCCCGATCTGGGTGCTCCTCGGGATCTGGATGAGCCGACGCAGGTGGATCCTCGTCGGCTACCTCGCCGTGAGCACGCCCCTGATGTTCGTCGGGGTCGTAGCCTTCACCACCGGCCGCTGGGTGGCCTAGCCACGCCTCATCCGACGGCCCATCCTCCGCAGCGGCGCTGTCGCCCGCCACGTGCGGCTGGACAGGACCGCCGAGAGCGCAGCGGCATCAGCCGCGGCCGCATCGGCGCCCACTGCACTCGTCGGCACCTCGGGCATGTGGGTGACCTGCTCGAAGAAGCCGATCAAGCCGGTCGCGAAGCCCGCCCAGGAGTGCCGGGAGATCGCATCACGCAGGCCCGCCACACGCGCGCGGCCGGCCTCGGGATCCGCGAGCAGTTCGGCGAGGTCCGCAGCGTGCCCTGCCACCGACCAGCCCGATGGAAGCCCGCCGACGCCGGAGACCTCGCGAAGCGGCCCGAAGTCCGTGAACACGGTCGGCGTGCCAAAGGCGGCGGCCTCGTAAGGCACGAAGCCGAACCCCTCGGCACTGGTCGGGTAGAGGACGGCCGCGGCGTTCGCCAGAAGCCAGGCCCGGCTTTGCGAGGACACGTGCCCCACCGAGTGGACGCGGCCCCGCAGGTCCAGATGCCGCCCGATGAGGTCGTCCTCCGCCTCCTTCGACGAGCTGCTCTTGACGTGGAGCCCGGCAAGGACGAGGTCGCACGGCTGCCCGGCCTGCAGGGTCGCCTCCCACACCCTGATCGCGAAGTCCCGGTTCTTGTGCTGGAAGTCGTTGCCGAGGACGGTCACGAATCGCTTGCCGCCCAACGACTTCACGACATCCGCCAGATCCTCGCCCGGCTCATCCGGAGCATTGGCGACAGACACGTGGTCGAGGCCGAGGGGCAGTGCCATCACCCGTTCAGGATCGAGGCGAGGCACCTCCTCGAGCAGGCGAGAGGCGACGTCCGCGCTGATCGTCGTGATCCCGTCGACGCTGAGCGCGATGCGGCGCTGCAGGGCGCGGTAGGCCCGCCAGGCCTCCGGCGAGCCGTGGTAGCGCGGGATGTCGTAGGCGATGAGGTCGAGGTAGGTCGTGACCACCCGCGCGCCCAATCGGCGCGCGGCCGAGATGTTGCTGCGTCCGTCGATCTGGTTCGGGTACCACACGACATCAGACCGCGGCGGGGTCGCGTCCGGCGGCACGATCTGTATGCGATCCTCGTCGGCGAGGTGTGCTGCGTAACTCGGCAGCTCCGTCAGGCCGACCAGCCTGATCGACGTGACGCCGTCCTGCTGCGCCAGCGCACCCAGTGCCGCCGTCGTCAGCACCTGCGCGCCCGTCTCGTGCGGCCCCAGCCACGTGGCGTCGACGGTGATCGTGAGCCGGTCGGATCGAGGCGTATAGGCGCGCAGGGACGAGTAGCGCGAGGAGCTCGGGTCGTCGGCCTCCAGGATGTCGACCGCGACGGGTGAACGCGGCTCCGTCGCCCTCGACACGTCGGCATCCGACGTCATCCACCAGTCATGCCACAGGCCTCGCTCCGAAGCCCGCTGGACCCACGCGGCCACCGATTCCGGATCGTCGCCGTCGACAGCGCCGACGAGGTCGACCAGGTCGGTGGCGATGGCGGTCAGCGGCCCCGCCGGACCCGCGGCGCGCATCCAGGCTCCGTGGGCCGAGGGAACCGCCACGAGGGACAGGGACGCGATCCTCGGGTCGGCATCGATCCGGAGCGTGAACTCGCCGAGGCGGTCCATGGTGAGCAGCGTCGGGTCGCCAAGGACCAGGAGCGTGCGTCCACCGCGCGAGCGGATCGTCTCGGTGCTCACAGTGCCTCGTAGATCCGGGCCAGGTCCTGGTTGAGCGAGGTCGAGTAGTACGGGTCCGTCGGGTAGGTGCCCGCCCAGCGGTCGTGGAACAGGTGCGCCTCGACGGAGTCGGACTTCTTCCTGGACATCGTTGCGCCTTCGTAGTGCGTGAAGTGTGCGTACGGCGTCCACGCTACGCGACGTCCCTCCTCGCGCACCCGCAGGCAGAAGTCCACGTCATTGAAGTCGCGGGCAAACGCGGTGTCGAAGCCGTGGACCCGATCGAAGACCTCGGTACGGACGAGCATGGCCGCCGCCGTGACGGCCAGGTAGTTGCGCGGAGTCAGCGTTGAGCCGAAGTAGCCGGGCTCCTTCGCCGGGCGCGAGATCCAGCAGTGCGTCGGTCCGCTGGGCAGCAGGACCATCCCGACATGCTGCAGCCGGGTGTCCGGGTAGGAGAGCTTGCAGCCCACGACGCCCACCTCGGGGATCTGTCCGAGCTCGAGCATCCGGGTGACCGGGTTGGGCTCGGCCACAGTCGTGTCGTCGTTGAGCAGCAGGAGGTAGTCACCGGTGGCCGCCGCCCGACCGGTGTTGATGGCCTCGGAGAAGTTGAACCGCTCACTGGAGTACACGACGTGCTTGACGGTGTGCCGTCCGTGCAGGTCGACCACGACGTCGGGCAGCACGCCCGTGGTCACGACGACGATCTCCAGTGCGGCGCTCGTCTCGTTGGCCATCAGCGAGTGGACCGCGTCGTCGACGAAGCGCGCCGTGCCCGCAAGATTCGGCGTCCCGATCGTCGGGATGATCACCGACACCAGCGGTTCGTCGGCGACCCTCGGATGAACCTCGTTGAGGCCAGGAACGGAACTGGCCGTGACCGTTCCGCCACCGAAGGTCCGTGCCAGGTGGTCCTCCTGCACGCGGGCCGCGGCGCTCTGGGCCCACGGCTTCGCGTCGATGGTCAGCGCGGTGGACTCCGCCCACGCCCGCCAGTGGTAGTACGGCCGCGACAGGTGCACGACCCGCTCCAGACTAGGGAGCAGCCGCAGGGCGAGGTCGAAGTCCTGCGCCCCGTCCATCTCCGAGCGCAAGCCGCCCGCTGTCCGGACCTCCTCGGCGCGGAAGATCGTGAAGTGGCACAGGTACATCTGCGTCAGCAGCAGCTCAGGGGAGAAGTCCGGCTTGCAGTAGAGCTCGAAGTGCTCCCCGCGGGCGTCCACCTTGTCCTCGTCGGAGTACACGGCGTGCGGGGCGTCGTACTCCTCGATCGCGAGCGAAAAGGCCTCGACGCAGCGGCGGTCGAGAACGTCGTCGTGGTCGAGCATCCCGACGTACTCTCCTGTTGCCCGCTCCAGAGCCGCGTTCAGCGCGGACGAGATGCCGCCGTTCTCCTTGCGGACGATGATGATTCGGTCGTCGTCCTCGTGCTGGCTGGCGAAGGCGTCCAGCGCCTCGACGACCTCCGCCTTGGTCGAACCGTCGTCGCAGACCACCAGCTGCCAGTTTCGGGCCTGCTGCTCGATGACCGACTGCAGGCACTCGCGGAGGAAACGCGCCGGAGGGTTGTAGACCGGGACGATGATCGAGATCGTTGTGACGTGGCTGGTGCTCCCAGCGAGCACCTGCTCCGCCTCGGTCAGCCACAGCTTGTACTGCTTGCCGATGTTGCGCTCGTAGACCTTGCGCTTGATCCAGCGCTTGATGCGCCCGGCGCGACGCTTCGCCTTGATGAGCGGGTTGGACTCCTGCATGGCCTACTCGAACGTGATCTCGACCGGCAGTTCGACCAGTCCCTGGCCGATCTCGCCGCGCGGACTGCGGATCGCGAACTCGACGGCGTCGTTCCAGGAGTCCAGCAGGCGGGAGCCCGTGTAGTCGAAGACGTCCACGTGGACCCGGTAGCGGCCAGGCAGCAGGGGGTTGTCGACGAAGGCGAATCGCACGGTGTGCTCACCCTGGATCGTCCCGAAGTCGATACCCCAGCGGTGGTTGTTCGGCATCGACACGAGCGTGCCCGAGTCGTGCTGCAGTGCGACTCGGACGTTCGGGCCGAGGATCGCTTCGGGAACGGTGATCCCGAGGCTGATGGTGAACGTCGTGCCCGTCTCCGCGTGGGTGATGGGCGTGCCGTTGCCGTCAACCACATCGGCGCGGGTCACCTGGACGGACTGGTCTCCCGCCCGAGCGCCGTCGTCGTCGATCCCCCGCACGGCCGACACCATCGGGTTCCTGGCCGCCTCATCAGCGTTGACCTTGCGCAGGTAGGCCGCGATGGTCTCCACCGCCGGTCCGTGCTCCTGCATCTCCCCGCGCTCGAGCCAGGCGATCTCGTCGCACAGGCCCTCGAGCTGCCCGAGACCGTGGCTCACGACGATGATCGTCTTCCCGGCGCGCCGCAGCGAGTACAGGTGGTCGAAGCACTTGCGCTGGAACTCCTCGTCGCCCACCGCCAGCACCTCGTCGACCAGGAGCACGTCAGGCTTCATGTGCACTGCCACCGAGAAGCCGAGGCGCACGTACATGCCGCTGGAGTAGTGCTTCACCGGGTCGTTGATGAAGTCCCCGAGACCGCTGAAGTCGATGATCTCGTCGGTGACCGCCAGGATCTCCTTGCGGGGCAGGCCGAGGATGGAACCGTTGAGTGCGATGTTCTCGCGGCCGGTCATGTCCGGATGGAAGCCCGCACCGAGCTCGATGAGGGCGGCCACCCGTCCGTCGGTGGCGATCGTGCCCTCCGTGGCGCGGTAGATGCCGCCGATCATCTTGAGCAGGGTCGACTTGCCCGACCCGTTGTGACCGATGAGGCCGTAGACGCTGCCCTTCGGGATCTGCAGAGTGACGTCGCGCACCGCCCAGAAGTCCTCGGGGTTTCGGGCGCGTCCTCGGACGATGCGCTCCTTGAGGGAGTTGCGGCGGTCGGTGTGGCGGCGGAAGCGCTTGCCCACACCCTGGACGTCGACGGCGAACTCGGACATCAGAGCAGCTCCCCGATGTCCTCGGAGCCGCGATCGAACACTGCCAGGCCGATCCAGAAGACGGCGAAGCCGCCAACGAGCAGCGACGCGACCGCCCACAGTGGTGGCGCGACGAGCGAGTACATGGACTCGTGCATTCCTTCGACATACCAGGTCATGGGGTTCAGCCGGATCACCCAGGCCAGCAGCTCGTTCTGCCCCTCAATCATGCTCACGGGGTAGAGGACGGGCGTGAGGAAGTACAGCGCGCCGAGCACCACCGCCACGATGTACATCACGTCGCCGAACCTCGCGTTGAGGATGGACAGCATGAGGCCGACGCCCTGGGCGAACAGCATCGTGCCCAGCAGGATCGGGATGGCCAGGATCCACGTCCAGCCGACGTTCCGCAGGAACAGGAGCATGAGGACGAGGACGAGCAGCTCGAGGAGGACCTGGACGAGCTGCACGATGGAAGCGCCCAGGATCGGGGCCCACGCGGGGAACTGCACCTTCTTGAGCAGCTCTCCGTTCGACTTCAGCTGCGTCATCGACAGGTTCAGCAGGCCGGCGAAGAGGTTCCACGTGACGAGGCCGGTGAACAGGAACGCCGCGTACGAGGATCCCTCGCCGTTGCCGAGCGGGGGGGCCTGGATCCGGAACACGACGCTGAACACCGCAGCGAACACGATGAGCGTGGCCAGGGGCTGGATGAGGGACCATGCCCAGCCGAGGATGCTGGACCGGTACCGCGTGGCGAAGTCGCGGTTGGCGAACGCCCAGATCAGGGCCCGCTGGGAGTAGAGGTCGGTCAGCACGCGTGCCCGCCCCTCCTCGTCATGACAGCCGCGATCCTACCTGCCGCCCACGCGGTCGACGTGCGCGGAAATCCGCGGGCTCGTCGGTAGTGTCGGCACCAACCGATCGAGGAGGTCGCATGTCGCTGTCCACCCGCCGCAGGCGCGGAGCGAGGATCGTCGCCGCAGTCGCACTGGCCCTAGGTGTCACTGTCGCGTCAGCAGGAGGTCAGCCGGCCAGCGCGGCATCGAGCGGCTTCATCGCCGCACCGAACGGAATGGTCGGCGTGTCCGAGACCATCACGATCAACGCGCCCAAGGCCGTTGGCCAGGTGGTGACGATCGGACTGCAGCTGGGCGCAGCGGCGCAGACCCTCCAGACGACGATCGGCTCGGGTGGGTTCGGCGCGGTGACCTGGACTCCGACCGGCGCCGGAACGTGGACGATCAACGGTCTTGGCTCGATCGCCAGCCTCGGCTCCACGACGGCCGCCATTGCACCGATGCCGACCTACACGGTCCTGCTGGCGCAGAGCGCACTTCAGCAGAACGCCAGCAATAGCCTCCTGGCCGGAGTGGTCGCCCCGATCGGCAGCCTGGCGCCGACCGGCAGCGTCACTCTGCAGACCGGCGGCAGCGGCAACGCCCTCGTCTCGGCGCAGCTCACTGGCGCCTTCGGTGGGACAACGGCCACTGCAACGATCCCGTGGACGCCGACGGCCGGCGGCCCGTTCGCACTGCAGGCGAGCTACAACCCGGCGTCCGGCGGGCAGGTCGCCTCCACCAGCCCGATCTCTCAGCCCGTCATCTCCACCGGCGTGACCACGGTGTCGGTCCGTTGGCCGACGAACCTGTACGTCGGAACGCCCACAGTGCTTCAGGCGGTGCTCGGCTCTGGCATCCCAGACGGCAGCGCATCGTTCTACTTCGACAACGTCGGCGTGAGTGGGTCGGTCCGCACTGTCAACGGCGTGGCCACCTTCCAGTGGACCCCGCCGACCAGCGGCGTTCACACCATCGCGGTGAACTACTCCGGCGGCACGCCCAACTCCGCGGGGACATTCCCCTTCAGCGGCTCGGCATCGCAGGTGGTCCAGATCCAGGGTGCCCGGCCGATGGACAACCTCACGGTCGATCCGCCGACCCAGCCCGTCTGGAGCATCGCTCAGCCGATCGTCATGACCGCTGGCACGACGGTGACGCTCGTCGGCGCCAGCCAGTCGGGGACGCCTGTGGTCTTCAGCGAGCAGGGGCCGTGCGTCATCGCTGGAGCGGTGCTGACCGCGCTCAGCCCGGGCCAGTGCCAGGTCACGGCCATCTCGCCCGGCAACGCCACCCTGACCCCGGGCAGCGAGACCTACACGATCACGGTGAACAAGGCGCCCAAGAAGAAGAAGAAGTAGCACTCGTCTAGCGAAGGAGGCCCCCGGCCACGTCGGGGGCCTCCTTCGTGTTCAGGTCAGGTGAGTCGGGCGAACCCCGACTGGGCCGTCCCGTCGGGCAGCGCAGCGCGCATCCCCTCGTCGCCCAAGTCGGCGATCTCCCCGAAGATGGGCGAGAGCGCGTCGAAGTAGCGATCCAGCAGGTCGGGGGTGTGCGCGATCGAGGCGTAGAGGACCGGCCCGCCCAGGAAGCCCTCCTCCAGCAGGCGGCTCGTGAGGTAGGTCTTCACGAGAAGGGGGTCATGGCCGTCGACGGTGTACGTGGCCAGAGCGGGAAGCTCGCCCAGGGACAGGGTCAGCCCGGCCCCGCCAGCCGACTCCTGCCAGCGCTCGAGAACCGCTTCGCCGAGAGCATGCACGCGCGCAGGGGCGTCCTCCTCTGCCATGGCATCGAGTGCGGCCAGGGCGGCTGTCGGGCCGATGCGCTCGGTCCAGAAGGTGCTGGAGATGAAGGTCGACTGCGCGGCCTGCATGACCTCCTCGCGGCCGACGACGGCCGTGATCGCGTAGCCGTTGCCCAACGTCTTGCCGAAGGTGGCCAGGTCCGGCTCGACGCCGTAGTGCAGGTGCAGCCCGCCCAGCGTCCGGCGAAAGCCCGAGGTGCACTCGTCGAAGATCAGGACGGCGTCGTGCTGCGTCGCGAGTTCGCGCACCCCCTCGAGGAAGCCCGGTGCCGGAGGGGTACTCCGCTGCACCTCCATGAAGATCACGCCCACGTCGGGGTCATTGGCGAGGATCGTGCGCAGGCCGTCGAGATCGTTGAAGCGGAAGGGGATCGACGTCCCGGCGAGCTCACGCGGCACGCCACGCGGCTCCAGGCCGGGCAGCAGGTGGCCGTCGAGTGAGTCATCGGTACCGAGGTTCGCCGCGAGGTACCAGTCATGCCAGCCGTGGTAGCCGCAGAAGGCCACCTTGGAACGGCCGGAGGCCGCGCGTGCGATCCGAACGGCGATGGCGCACACCTCCCCTCCGCTGCGGGCATAGCGCACCATGTCGGCCCACGGATGCAGCTCGACCAGCCGGTCCGCCAGCCACACCTCCTCCGGAGCGTTCAGGGTCGAGAGGTTCCCCTTGTCGATCGTCCGGCGGACGGCCTCGTCCACCTTGGGGTGCGAGTAGCCCAGGATGTTCGTCCCGATCCCCATGAACCCGAAGTCCAGGTACTCGACGCCGTCGAGATCCCAGACGCGGCACCCCTCGGTACGGTCGAAGTACGCGGGCCAGCCCGCGGGAAGCATGAGTTCGGCGCGCTTGCTCAACAGCATCGAGCCACCGGGAATGCGCTGCTTCGCATGACCCCAGAGTTCCGATCCCTTGCTCATGCGCCGCGCCCTTTCATCCGGCGCAAGGGCGCGGTCACCTTCCACGACCGGGTGTTCGTCATGAAGTCCATCTCCTGCCGGAGCGCCTCTGCGGCCGCCTTGTGCGCGATCACCTGGGCCTGCAGATCGTCGGCGTGCAGGACGACGAAGGATCTGATGCCGAGGAACCCTTCGATGGAGTCGTGAGCGTCCACGACGGTGAACGACACCTGCGCCGGCTCTCCTGCCACCCCGTCACCCAGCGGCAGGCTGACCACCGATCCGAGATAGACGTCCTCGCGCACCGGACCACCGGGGCCGGTGGCCTCGATGGTGGCCACCCCTGGCATCGAACGCGTTGACAGGAGCATAAGAAGCGGGCCGTCGACAGGCCGGGTGACGCGCACGTCGACGCGGCGGCCGGGCCGGACCTCGTTGCCCCAGGTCTGCGGTGCCCCGAAGGTGCCCACCACAGCGGCGTCGACGACCTCGAAGTCACGCTCCCCTCGGGGCTGGCCGAGCATCGGAGTGGTGCCCTCCGACTGAAGATGCGCGTAGTAGCGGTCGGCGTAGCCGCCATCCGGACCCGGCTGACCGACCGCCAGCATGTACTCGCGCCCGAGCTCGATCGTGGGGATCACGGACGGTCTCGCCTCCTCCTCGTCGGCAGCTCGCACCTCGTCGAGAAGTGTCGCAGCAACGTCGTGCCAGCTGATGGGTTCGCGCGCATCGGCCGCGATGCGGCCCTCGGCCGTGGTCCGCGCCGCTTCGTCGAGGGCAGACTCTTCCAGCACGCGGACGAAGTCGTCGAGGTCGTCACTTGCGAAGTAGGCGGCGAGATCACGGCCGGCCTCAGGAATCGAGGAGTTGCGTGCGGCCACCGGGAGCCGTCCGAAGGCCAGGCTCTCCGAGACCGGTAGGCCCCATCCCTCGTAGCGAGACGGGTAGACCGTGAAGAGGGCATGGGCGTAGAAGCGGGCAAGGTCGTGGTCAGAGACGCTGGTGGACAGCACGCTGACCTTGCCGGCAAGGCCCTTCGTGCGCACGTATGCGTCGAGGAACTCGTCGGCGTGCCAGCCCAGGCGCCCGATGCACACCAGGTCGGGCACGTTCTGCGAACCGTGGCGTTGGACCAGCCGGTCCCAGGCCTGCAGGGCGAGGACGTGGTTCTTGCGGGACTCGACCGTTCCCACGAACAGGGCATAGGGGCGAGGCCAAGGATCGTCGCTGGTGTCGAAAGCGCCGGGGGTCAGGCCGCACGGCAGCCCGGTCGCTTGACCGGGGGGAGCGGTCCAGCCCCGAGCCGAGCAGTAGTCCTCGTAGTCGTGGCGGCTGGATTCGGAGATGGCGGGAACACGCGACCCGGTCTGGGTGATGAGGGTGAGGTAGCGGTCGAAGAGCTTGTTGACCGCGGCGGTGTGACCTGCCTCCATCACGGGCGTCAGGTCGTACAGGAGGTAGACGCACCTGGCGCCCTGGGCATGGACGTCCCTGGCCGCCAGCATCAGCGCGTCATTGATCCAGACCGCTCCGAGGAAGAGCACCGTGCTTCCTTCGCCCACTGAGACATGCTCCGCGGACTTCGCCCGCACGAGGCAGGCGCCGGCTGCCTCGGCCACCTCCGACCCGCCCACATCCGAGCCGGCGGACGCCCCACGCCGTACAAGCACGTCCGTCTCCGAACCGGTCAGTTCGACGAAGACGCCCCGTCGACGGTCGAGGACCACTGCCCTGGCCGACGGATCGGAAGCGAGCAAGAGGGGCACGGTCTCGGCGATGACCCGTTGGACACCTGAGACCGACTCCTGCCGCTGGAGGAACTCGACGAGGTCGCTGACATCGAGCAGGAGCCGTCCGCCACCGATGATCGCGCCCACGGGGGCAGCCTATGACGGTGCCGCGGATCGGGACGCCGGCGCGACGCAGCGAAGGTGCCGAGGGCAAGGCGTGTAGCCTCAACCACTCACTTCGATACGCGTGGGAGGTTTGTTCGGTGAGGTCCGGCGGCGTCGCGCTCCTTTGGGGCCCACCACGGTCCGGCACGACGTGGCTGTTCAACGTGGTCCGGCACATGCTGGAGCACGGGGACATGGGGTACCAGACGTGGGTGTTCGGGCACCGTGCTCCTCGACCCATCAAGGGACTGCCACTTCTGGTCAAGTCCCACCAGGCCCATTCCCTCGATGAGCTCGTCGGCCTGTCCGAGACCGGCAACGTGAACCTCGCCACGATCTTCAGGGATCCGCACGTCACATTCCAGTCGCTGCTTCGCACCCAGTCCGTGCACGGCGACGAGCTCGTCTCGTGGCTCAGTCGAGACATCGAGAGTCTCCGTGAGGCTTTGGATGTCCTTCCGGTCGGGGTCGTGATCAGGGAGGAATGGATCGAGGAGAGAGCTCCTGAGGTGATCGCTGCTCTTGGGGCTCTCCTGGACATCCCGCTCAGCGACACTGCGGCACAGGCCACTGCTGATCGATACTCGCGCGAGAACGTCCGACGATCAATCTCCGACCTTGCGCGAAGTAGGGGTTGGGCCCACTCCTTCGACCACTACGACCGGGAATCCCACTGGCACGCCAATCACATCGCCCCGCCAGACCACCCAGTCGAGGACATCACGGACGACCAGCGTGCCGAACTGGATCGCCTCTCCCTGATCGTCGACGAACTCACCGAGAACCACGGAATCCTGAACACCGAACCGCTTCCCGTCACGAAACGGAACCGCCCCGTCGCCCACGACCTGCTGCGTTCCCAGCGTTGGGCGTCTCGGCCTCGATGGAGGTCGACGTTGCTACTCGGCCGCAAGTAGCCTGACCGCGTGACGGGACGACTGCGTCCGGGGACCCAGGCGCAGGCGTGGACCGATGTCCTGATCGTCACGTGCATCGGCGCCCTAACGACCTTCCTCTCCGGAGCGCAGCGGTGGACCGGCTTCAACTCGCCGGATTCAGAGTTCTACGCGTCGCTCGCGCTCTTCGGTGACGACGTCGCGGGTCGCGCCATCGATCCGGCCTACACGACCACGCGCCTGGGCTACATCGCGCCCGTGCGCGTCCTCGTGACGACGCTGGACCCGTGGATCGGCTTCGCGATCTGGCGCCTCGTTCTCATCACCCTCATCGTCGGGTCGCTCTACGCCTTGGTGCGGATGGTCAGTACCCGGCAACTGGCTGTGCTCGTGTCCGCTGCGGGGGCGCTGAACACCGTCGTCCTGAGCTACGTCGGGAACACCTACCTGACCGGGACGGTCATGGCCGGAGTCCTGCTGCTGCTCGCCCTGGGGGCCTGGCCCGGGCTGGGCTCGCCGTCGCGCGCGTGGCTCCCCGCGTTGCTGTCGGGCGCCACGGCGGCGTGGCTGGTCATGACGAACCCCTATGGGTTCCTGCTGGGCCTGTCCATGTGGTTCGGACTCAGGACCCTCGTGCTTGTCTCCGCGAAGGATGGTCGCTGGCGAGCCCTGGCTCGCGACACGGTTCTTGCGGCAGTCGGTTTCGGCGTCGTGTTCAGCGCCTTCCTCCTGGCGGGCCGGGTCATCTTCCCCGGACGGTCGTGGCTCGGGACCTACCTGGACTGGAACGCCCGACTCGACTACTCGGTCTTCGTTGGCGACCCGGACGTGTGGCAGCGGGACGTCGCGCTGCTCGTGCCCGCCGCCGCCGTCGTCGTAGCCCTCATCGCCCTCGCCCTGGGGGGCAGCCGCCGAGCAGCCATCGTCGCCGTAGCGGTCGCTGTCCTGAACTGGGTCTTCACGTTCGGCTACCTCTGGCTGGTCCCGGGTCCGTGGCTGGAAGCACCCACCTACGTCGCCCTGCTGTGGCCCGGAGCCCTGGCGGCCGTCGCCTTGTCATTCGCCTCCATCGTCGGCCGGCGCAGCCTGGGGCCCGCAGGGTGGATCACCGGTCTTCTGGCGCTGCCCTTCGTGCTCTGGGCGGGTCGGTGGGAGCTCGATCTCACCGGGGTACAGGGGCTGGCCATCGCGCTTGTCATGCTCGTGCTGGTCGCCGCGGCGGCTCTCCTTGTGCGCCGCAGCGAAAGCCCGAGCGGGCGGGTCACTGCTGTGTCCGTCGTCCTCGCCCTGGCCGCGATGACCGTTGGGGCCCAGGTGCTCCAGAACGGCCGGGGTCTGCTGGGCATCTACGGGCAGTTCCCGTTCCGGGCCGCCTACGTTGACTTCCAGGCCGAGCACCTCATGCGCGCAAAGGCGGCAGCCGAGGAGTTCGTGCTGGCGCAGACGGCGCCCGACGACGTGGTCGGGGTGTGGACCGACGCCGATCGCCTGACATCGGGAATCGCCGCCATGCAGCTGTGGAGCAACTACAACGCCGTCGGCTATTCGGCGACGTTGACCCCGGAGGAGACCGAGAGGCTGGAGCAGGTCAAGCCCTCCGCACTTGCGATGTACGCACCCAGCCGCGATCAGATCTATGCGTTCTGGCAGAGCCTCCCAGCCCGGGCCGGTGCGTCGGTGCCGGAGTGCACCACAGTGCCCTTCCTCGGCATCGGGTCGCCGGAGGCGCACGTCTGCGTCACCCACCTCGCCTGGCCCTAGCCGACCTTGAGGTTGCGGGCGCGCAATCCACGGATTCCTGCCCGGAACCTCAAGCTCGACGGGGTGGCGGGGCGGGCAGTGTCAGAGCAGGGTGCGCAGGAGGCGCGGGATGGCCAGTTCTGGCGCTGTGTTCGACGTCGCAACGGATGTCAGGCTGCGCACCTCGCCCAGCCTGCCCACGGTTCGCGGCAACCGCGCGACTCCGGCGGCCAGGCGACCGGCCGTCGAACGCGCCTGATCCCCAGGGTCCAGACCGACCTCCTGGCCTGCCGAGACCCGGTAGTCGATGACGATCTCGTCGTCGACCCGCAACTCCTCACGAGCGACGGCAACGAGACTCCACCAGCGGTCATGAAGCCAACCGGATGGGATCTCGACGTCCGCGAAGGCCGCGGGACGGACGGCACTGGCCCCACCAGTGGCCACGGAGTGCCGCAGGACGGTGCGCATGCGCTCAGCCGGCGAGGCCATCGACCACACCACGGGCGTGGGGAAGGCGGAACGAAGCGTCCCCTCGATCGGCAGGCCATCCGCGCCGACCAGCCGCCCATTCGACGCGAGCATGGTGTCCTGCTGCCACAGCTCAAGGACGCCGACCTGGTGCCCGATCCGATTCGGATGCCAGATGTCATCGTGGTCGCCGAGCACGGCAACGTCGCAGTCCCGGACCTGCTGAAGGCCCAGCCGGAAGTTGTGCGCGATCCTCGTGGCGCGATCTGGTGTTGCCGCAGTTGACGGGACGACACGCACTCGATCGCCAAGCGCCCTCATCACCAGCTCAACGGTGCGATCAGTAGAGCCGTCATCGACGACCACGACATCGTCGGGTCGTCGCGACTGGGCGAGCACGCTCGCCAGCGTCGCCTCGATCCAGCGTTCGGAGTTGCTCGTGACCAGGACGACGGCCACTCGAGTCATCGCCGTCGCCTTTGTGCATCGAGGCGTCGGATGAGCTTCTCGTAGTCGTCCGTCACCGCGTCCCACTGGTACGCGTCGAGCACGCGCTGTCGTCCGAGCGCTCGTAGTTCATCGAGACGAGCGGTCTCCGATCCCGACGCGATCGCGTTGAAGAGGTCTTCGAGCGCATCGGCATCTGCCCAGAAGTAGGCGGCTCCTGCGGTCACCTCCCGATTGAACTCCACGTCATACGCCAGCACGGCCGCACCGGCCCCCATGGCGCGAAGCAGCGACGGATTCGTCCCGCCTACCGAGTGCCCGTGAATGTAGGTGGTCGCGTTGGCGTACAGCTGGTCGAGGAGCGCCTGGTCGTAGATCCCTCCGGTGAAACGGATGCGCGGGTCGGCCTTGGCGGCGGCATGCACCTTCTCCACGTACCAGTCTGAGTAGGGCGCGCTGCCGACCACGACCAGCGGCTGGGTCTGGGCGCTGACTCGATACGCGTGAACGGCGTCGAGCACGTGGTTCTCGGGCTCGAATCGGGCCACGATCAGGTGGTACGCGCGGCTTTCGAGGCCTAGTTCGGGCAGCCGGTCACTACCGGGCTCGATGACTTCGGCCCCGTAGGGGATGACCACGCAGTCACGCCCGTACTGGGCGCGCACGTGGTCGGCGATGGCCTGGGCGTCGGCGATCACCTCCGTCCCCCACTTCACGGCGGCCCTCTCTGCCCAGCGGTAGTACTTCGCCCCCGCACCGCGCCACTTCTCCCGTTTCGACTCAAGGCCGTCGAGGTGGATGGCCGTCGGAATCCCTGCCAGCGCAAGCGGCTTCAGGAGGGGAGCGTTACCGGCGTTGAGCAGCAGCACGACGTCCGGACGATCCGCGACGATCGCGTGAGCGGTGCTCAGGGCCGTGTGCGAGAGGGTCTCGGTCATCCGGTGCCTCAGCGCAGGCACGTTGACAAGATGCATTCCCTCGTAGGAGGTGATGTGCTGACCGGGGTTGCGGCAGTAGACGGTGACCTCGTAGCCGCGCGCGACGAGTCGCCGGCCGATCTCCTCCACCGCCGTCTCGAAGCCCCCGTAGAGCGCGGGGACTCCCCGCGTGCCCATCAGGGTGACCTTCACGTGGCTCACCGTACCCATCGCCGGCTGATAGCCTCCCGGCCGTGGAGGTGACAGCGCGCGGCATCGACGGCGTCTGGGAGTTCACCCCCGTCCTCCGACCCGATGACCGAGGCGTATTCCTCGAGTCCTTCAAGGCGTCGTCCTTCGAGGAGGCTGTCGGCCACGCCCTTGACCTCCAGCAGATGAACATCTCGGTGTCGAAGGCCGGCACCGTGCGCGGCGTGCACTTCGCCGACGTGCCTCCCGGGCAGGCCAAGTACGTGCAGTGCTTCCACGGACGCATCCTCGACGTCGTCGTCGACATCCGCGTCGGGTCGCCCACCTTCGGCCAGTGGGATGCCATCGAGCTCACCGCAGACCTTCGCAACGGGCTGTACATCGCCGAGGGACTCGGCCATGCGTTCTGCGCCCTCACCGATTCCGCGACGGTCGGCTACCTGTGCTCGGAGCCGTTCGCCCCGGCCCGGGAGCACGGCATCACCCCGGTCGACCCGGCACTGGGCCTGCCGTGGCCGGACATGGAACTGCTCCTGTCGCCCAAGGACATCGCCGCTCCGACCCTGGCCGAAGCGGTCGAGCAATGCCTGCTTCCGCAGTACGACGAGTGCACGGACTTCATCGCGGAGCTCCGCTCCGTTCGTTGAGTGCGGAGTTGTTGGGGCCTCAGCGCGTGAGAAACCCCCAACAAGTCAGCACTCAACGGTCTGTTAGGGCAGGGGGGTGCCGACGCCCAGGCTGATCCCGGGGTACGCCGTCCGGTCCACCGTCATCCGCAGCTTCTCCTTCACCGCACCGGCCCACCAGGCCAGTGCCATCTGCTGCAGTGCGTACTCCTCCTTGCCGAGCCGGTAGGACTCCTCGGTCGGGCCATCGGCGTACATGTGGCCGTCCTTCCAGCGCAGCTGGAGGGCACGCGCGTCACGGGCGTGGGCGGCCAGGAAATCGCCTGCGTTGGTGTCGGGTGCCGCGTAGGCGCTGGCGAATCCGTCGACGCCCACGAACGTGGCCGGCCTGCGCACTCCCCAGCTCACTCCCATCGGGTAGTAGATCTGGCCGCCCGGCTGGTAGACCGTGCCTCCGGGAGCGGCGTAGGGCGGCGCCGGATACTCCACCACGGACAGCGCCCGATAGACGATGTCGGCGTTCATGAAGAGCGCCTCGGGCACCGGCTGGCCACCGGAACGCAGGAGGCTGGCCGCCCACCACAGGTGCTGCACGTTCTGGATGTAGTCGGGGTTGACGATGCCGTGGTTGGTGACCGTGCCGTCCTCGTTCGCGTTCGTGCCGGGCAGGCGGATGTCCGGTCGGACGCCGTTGAACTCCTGCGCGTTGTGCAGATCACCCGGGCGAGCGAACGCCGCGATGGACATGCCGATGAGCGAGTCGCGCCACTTCGGGGCACTGGGATGTCCGGGCATCATCGCCAGGCCGAGGGCGGGGGCCAGCAGGTCCCATGACACGGTGTCGGACTGCGTGTTCCCGGGAGTGATCTCCTGGCCCAGTCGGTTCCGGTAGTACTGAGGGCCCCGAGCCGACGCGTATTCGGCCTCACTGACGACCATGGCGGCCACGAGGGCGCGCTCGTTGTCCGTGAGCTTCGGCCACAGCATCCACGCCGCCTGCCCCACGGTGACCGCCCACAGTGCCGACTGCCAGGTGTTCCCCCAGCCACCGGGAGTCACGGCGCCGTGCTGGCAGGCCAGCGAGCGGATGTGCCACCGCGCATAGTCCAGAAGCTCGGACCGCGTGATCCCGTTGATCTTCTTCCAGCGTGACGTCGTCAGGGCGATGGCCGCCGCGAGTGAGGAGTTGGCCGAGCGGCGCACGGATTCCTCGATCGTGCCGTGGGTGCTGAGCGGGTCGTAGAACGCCAAACTCGTGCGCGAGGCGAGCCGGTCGGTGAGGTCGTTCGTCACGACGTAGCGCAGGCCGTCCTGCACCGTGCCGAGGATCTCCTGGCTGCCGTCGACGGTCCGCCTGCCCTGCGGGGTGCGAGGCTTGCTCACCAGGGCCGCCATCGCCTTGCCGTACTTCTCGCCGTCGCGGGTGGCCGTTGGGCAGTGGCCGTCCGCCGTGCGTTGGGTGCCGACGAGGGCGACCTCGTCCACCATCAGTGGATGGACCTGCTTCCTCGTCGGACGCAGGCCGTCCAGCCCGCGGCTCAGCACCCACGTCGTGCGGTCCTGCACGACGCCCGGTTCGTCACGGCCGTCACGATCCCAGTCCCCGACCACGGGCAGGTCGCCGAAGGAGCCGAAGCCGAACTCGAGCACCGCCGTGCCGGCTGAACGGTTGCGCGTGACGGAAATGGACCCGTCGAGACGTGGGATCTTCCCCTGGACGTTCGTCAGGCGCAGGAACCAAACCCCCTGACGTACGACGCCGATGTCGTCCCGGTTGTCGCCGTCCCAGTCGCCCACCACGGGGATATCTCCAGGGCGGCCGAAGTTCTCCGGTGCGGACGGCTTGCCGTTAGCGCGCTGCCAGAGCCACTGGCCGTCGCGGAACACGCCGATGTCGGCCAGCTTGTCCTTGTCGTAGCGACCCACGACGGGGATGTCCCGCGGGTCCCCGCCGAAGGTTCCGTGCGGCTCCCAGGTGGGTGAGTTCGCCGCCGCGTTGGTGATGAACCACTGGCCGGCGTCGTAGCGACCGGGGGTGGCGACACCGTCGCCGTTCCAGTCGCCGAGCAGGGGGGTGCCGGCGGCCGGCGGCATCGAGACCTGCTGGCCGGCGCGCCGACCTGACCCCTCATCCCAGACCGTCCACACGCCGCGCGCCGCGGACGCAGCCGCCGGCACGCCCAGGGGGGTCACCTTGCCCGTCGGCCACGCGGAGGGAACATCGGGGAGCGCCGGCAGTGCGGGAGCCCGGGCCACGCGGGGCTGCCCATCCGGGCCGAGCAGCGGGCTCGCGGGGGCCGCCGCCTGACCAGGAACTGCGGTCAGCAGCGTCGTGGCCACGACCGCGACTGCCGTCACCATTGCCGTCAGGCCGTACCGATCGACTCCCGTCACGGGGCGCATTCAGGGCACAGGTCGTTGGGCGGCATCGGGACTTGGACGGGGAGGACGCGGTCATCGTTCCGGCTGACCGCATAGGCCTCGAGGAGCTCGCCGGACGTGGGCCTGAACCACAATGCCGCCAGCGTCATGTCCGGGTTCACCTGGAGGGAGACATCGACGTAGCCGAGGGCCTTCGAGTCGTAGGGGAAGGCGGGCAGGCCCCGGTAGAACCGCTGCTCCGTCTTCGACAGCACCCCATGAAGGGACATCACCCAGAGGTTCGGCAGCGTCCCCGCGCCGTCCCACAGGAGCGTGGCGCGGTCCGGGTACGGCTGCGCGGCCTGCTGCCCGCGGATGATGGCCTCGCCGACCAGCGAGTCCTCGATCCCGCGGGTCCGATCGGCTCCGGCCTGTACTCCGGGTGCGGCGTTCACACCCGGTGACAACGACGTCAGCACGCCGACGTAGCCGAAGAGCCCCACCACGATCACGCCGGCCGTGGCGACAGCCAGGGTCGCCGTCGCCCGAGACATGCCGTCGAGCGCCCGCGTCACGACGATGGCCACCAGGGCCGCGACCACCGGCGCCACCGCCAGCAGCATGGCGTCGAGGGGCTTGAGGACGTAGTACGCCTGGAGTCGGCTCAACCCTGCGGTGTCGACGCCGCTCACGAAGACGAGTGCGACGATGCCCGGTCCGGCGATCGGTCCCGCAATGGCCACGGCCAGCGGCCACCGGCCGGAGCGGACCAGGATGACGGCGAGGAGCGCCGCGATCAGCGGGGCCGCCAGCGCCATCCCGACGTTGAACGGCACCATGCCGGTCCCGACCGCACCGAGATCCGAGGTGAGGTCTCCGCTGGTCTGGCCCGGCTCGACGCCGAGGATCGCGGACGTCTGCGTCACCGCGAGGATTGATCCGGCGACCGCCGCCGCGACGAGCCAGGTCGCCCCGACCCACCAGCGGTGCTTCACCAGGGCGATCGCCACGACGACCCCGGACGGGACGAGTCCGAGCACGAGCGGCGTCCACAGGCCGATGACGGCGATCGCCGCCAGCGGGACGAGGAACCAGCCCAGGACCCGGGCGGACCGCAGGCTTCGGGCCCCTAGGTAGGCGGCGACCACCACGACGGTGACGCCCATCATGAAGTTCGTGAAGCCCGCGTTGTAGAGGTAGGCGGGACTGCCCAGCAGCGCGAAGAGGGCGAAGGCCGCCACGGCGAGGGGACGCGTCCAGCGCTCACGCCCACGGCCGCCGATCCGGGCGGCCACGTCCCCGGCGACCCATGCGAGCGCCACAAGGCAGGCTGCGAACGACAGGGCGTTCCACTGGACATAGGGCCACAGAAGTCCTGGCCGGTCGAGCAAGGGGGACACCGGGCGGAACGCAAGCTCGAGCAGGGACCACAGTGTCGTGTGGAGGGACGGGTACCACTGGTTCCAGGCGATGGAGCCGTCGATGGTCGGCCACGTCGTGCTCGCGGCCTCGTACGTGTTGGCGAACGTCGTGTAGTGCGCGTGGTTGTCCCAACCGCTGAAGAACAGGCCGCTGACGATCTCCGTCGTCGACCGCCCGACGTAGGCGGCCATGAGCCACGCGGCGCTGGCCACGCCCAGGGCGGCCACGATCGCGTCGCTGAGGGTCGCTCGGGGGATCCGCACATCGCGCAGACGGGGCACCAGTCGCAACGCCAGGAGGCCGATGAGCAGCACGCTCAGGGCGACGCGCGAGCTCGCGACGGTCACCGGCATGCTCCCGGCGCGGGGGAAGGCCAGCGCCACCAAGCCGAGCACGACGAGGCCTGACACAACGGCCCGCTCGGTCAGGCTGGATCCCCACGGCGGCAGCAGCACGAGCATCACGCCGACGGCAACGAGGCCGACCGGAGGGACGAGCCACAGGGCGAGGATCGTCGCCGCCGTGGCCACGCCGAGTGCTCCGACATAGCGGGCGGTCGTCCCGCTCATCGCCGGAACCCGATGGTCACGCCGACGGGGGCGTTCTGCACAGCGCTCACCGTCGCGGTCGAGCCGTTCACCTGCTGGCCGTCCTGCGGAAGCGGAGTCCAGCCGGGCGGCCCGGATACCTGAACCGTCAGCGTCGACGGGGACCACAGGGACTGCGGCTCGGCCTGCAGGAGGTAGGTGAGCCTGCCGGTGGCACCGTCTCCGAACGTGCCGGCCGGCAGGTCATAGGTGACGGAGACGGCGTTCTGACCGCCCGGAGCGGTCCAGCCCACGATCCGGATCATCCGATGCCCGAAGCCGTCATCGACCCATCCTCGCCCGAGCTGGGGATGGTTCTTGAACGGCCGAACGGCGTAGCCCGTGGGATACGACGCTCGGTAGTTCCTGGCGGCGTCCGGCACGTACATGATGTACGCGGCCTTCAGCCAGGAGGTCTCGTAGCCGACACGCTCGGGCGGGCCCTCGGGACGGTCGGGCGGAGTCCCGTTGGTGACCGTCATCTGCTGGGACACCCGTGCTGATCCGTCCTCGGCCACCTGGGCGGTGACGAGCACGTTCCGCTGCTGGAAGACGTCGACCTTGCTCTGGTTGCCGTTCTGCGTGTACATCGCCGACCAGTCACCGACGTCGGGGTCCGACACCACACCGGCCGCGCCCGCCTCCAGCGACAGGCGCTCGAGCTCGGGACTGCGCATCCACACCTGGAAGTGCCGCCCCGGGGCGGTGCTCGCGATGGCCCGGGCGGCCGAGACCAGGTCGTCCCCCGACAGCAGTCGGGTCAGCAGTCCGTCGAGCAGCTCCTGGTTGGCCTGCTGCCGTTCCGTCGCGCCCTCCTGGCCGAACTCCTGGTAGGCATCGATGAGCAGGATCTGCCCGAGCCGGGCTCCGTCGACAGTGCCGTACGCCGGTGATTCCACCGGGCCGGTCGAGTCCAGCACCGAGGCGACGGCGGTCAGGTCCATCGTGATGACGCCGTCCACCGGCGGGTAGTTGCCGCCCACCCAGGCCTCAGCCATCTCCCGGGCGGAGAACAGGAGGTTCGGGTGCGTGTTGGTGACCACGAACGGCGCCGTGCGCGGATTGCCGGGGAAGAACGGGTTGGCTGCCGGGCCCCACCACGTGACCGGTGCGTTGAGCGGCGGGAAGAGCTGGGTGCTGGTCGGCCCCTTGATCGGTATGGAGATCCGACCCTCGTTGAACTCGACGAGCACGAGGGTCAGCGGGGCTCCCCCGGAAGCCCGCATCTCAGCCTGGTTGCCGATCGCGATGAGGTAGCGGCGCACGCCATTGGCCCCGAGGGCATCGGGCAGGACCGGAGCTATCCCCTCGAGGGACGCCACCGCCTGCTGCACCGTCTCCATCTCCTCGAGGGCCTTGTCCCGGATGCGGTCGAGCGGACGCGACGGCGCCGTCTCGGCGCGGATGGCCACCAGGGCCGACTCGGCCGCGTCCAGCTGACCGCTGGCCATGGACACCCGGCTGGGCAGGTCCTCGAGCCGGGCCAGGTCGATGGCCCCGTCGCTGAAGATCTTCGGACCGCCGCCCTGGCCGGACAGGTCGCCGTACAGCGAGAGGAGGCTCCCGGTCGCGTCCGTGATGTCCCCCGCCGCCGAGACCACCTCGCGCCAGTTCGCGATGGCGACATCGACCCCCGCCACGTGCTCGAGCAGATCGAGGGGCATGACGTCGACCGAGCGGACCAGTTGCTGCGTTGAGGCCTGCGCGGCCTCGTACTCCTCCTGCGCCGCCGCGTACTCGCCTGCCTGCAGTCCGTCGGCCGCCGCGGTGAGGTGGCTCTGCAGTCCGAAGCCGCCGTAGCCCAGACTCGCCACCGCGTAGAGCAGGCCGATCTGCATCCAGACGACGAAACCGCCCACCACGAGGATGAGAAGGCCGCCCAGCACGAGGCGTGGGCGGCTCACAGTCACCTAGCGAGTATAGGTTCGGCGCCCTCCCCTACCTCGTACCGCCGAGTGGTCACTGCGCGCATGCGCGCAGTGACCACTCGGCGAGGAGGGGGAGGGTACGGCTAGTAGGCGCCGTCGCCCATGAGGACGGCCTTGACGGTCTTGGCCACGATCACCAGGTCCAGCGCAGGAGACCAGTTCTCCACATAGTCCAGGTCCAGGCGCATGCGCTCGTCCCAGTCGACGTCCTTGCGCCCGGACACCTGCCACAGTCCGGTGAGTCCCGGCTTGGTGAGGTGCCTGCGATGGTCGGCGTCGCCCAGCAGGGGCATCTCCTCGACCAGGACGGGTCGGGGGCCGACGAGGGACATGCTGCCGGAGATGACCGCCACGACCTGCGGCATCTCGTCGATCGACCACCTGCGGAGGACCCGGCCGACGGGGGTGATCCGGGGGTCCCCCTTGTAACGATCGAGGATGGCGGCGTCCGGGGCACCGATGACCTGCTCGCGCGCGGCGTCCGCTCCGACGTACATCGTCCGGATCTTGGCGACCCTGATGATCTGGCCACCGCGACCCACGCGCTGCTGGAAGTACAGGACCGGGCCTCTGCTGGTGAGCTTGACGGCGGCCGCGGCCACCAGCATGAACGGCAGGAACACCAGGAACAGGAGCGACCCGATGACGATGTCGAGGGTTCGCTTGATCGCCCGCTTGGGTCCGGTGAGGTGCGGCTCGTCGAGGTGGAGCAGCGGGAGGTCGGCGGCCATCCGCATGGTCACCCGCGGGCCGGCGATGTCGCCTACCGTCGGCGCGACGAGCAGGTCGATACGAGGGCCCTCGAGTCGCCAGGCAAGTCGCTGGACGACGGAATGCCCCAACGCTTGCGATCCGGCGACGGCAACGGTGTCGGCGTCCTCGAGCGTGATGCGCGTCATGACCTCGTCGAGCCAGTGATCGAGCCCCTCCTCGGACACATCGGCTGGGGGTTCGTCGATCACATCGACGACGGTGAACCCGGCAACCGGATCGCGGTCGAGCATGTCGACGATCTCGGACATCGACGGGCCGCCGCCGATCACGGCCGTCCGGTGGAGGAAGTGGCCGTAGCGACGCTCGTGCCTGAGCCACGCTCTCAGCGCCCATCGCACGACGAGGAGGAGGACGAAGCCGACGGCGAAGGTGATGAGCACGAAGCCGCGCGACAGGTCCAGCTTCAGCCCGAAGGCCATGATCGCGATGGCGCCGAAGACCACGGCCGTCGCACCGACGACTCGCTTGAACTCCTCGGAGCCGACGCCGAGGATCCGGGTGTCATAGGCGCCACGGAGGACCAGCACGACCATCCACGCCACGACGATGATGACGACGAAGGAGAGGTACGCGGGATCGTTGATCTCCACGGAGTAGGGGATCGACCAGCGGAGGATGAATCCGGTCACGCCAGCCACGACGATGACGAGCAGGTCCAGCATGAACGCCCGGGTCGCGTACACCCGAAGAGGGTCGCGTCGCAGGTGCGGGCGGTCGCGATGCGAATGGATCTCCGCCCAGCCGATGCGGGACGGCATGCGCAGGGGGATGGTGTGATGCTCGCCCTGGTGCGCGGCGTCAGCGGAGGGTTTGCCCTCGTCCAGCGACACGCGTCACCTCCCGGTGCTCGACCAGCCCACCCACGGTAGCAGCGCCCTCGCCAGGCACCGTGCTCGTGAGGGCCGCTTTGTCCGGATCTTTACCCCGGTTCCGCGAGTGGTCACTGCGCGCACGGGGGCGCGCAGCGCCACCGATGCGCGCAGTGACCACTCGCCGGGGGGCTACTGGAAGTAGAAGCGGACGGGGACGTCCGTGAGGGTGACCGGCGCCCCGGACTCGACCTCCTGGCAGTTCGCCAGGGGGTCGCAGACCAGGCGGGCCCCTTCAGGCACCGTGTAGGCGGTCTCGCCCTTCTCGGACCAGGCCACGATCCAGGGCGTGCCTGCCTTGGAGAAGTTGCACGCGACCGCGCCCGAGTCCTCGGCGGTGCAGCCGTCGAACGACGCCCCCACCACCCAGTTGTCGAGGGCGAAGAACCCCTGCTCGGCATCCGAGCCGGGGAAGGCCTGGATCCCTCGGACGACGCCGGTGTTGCCGCCCTCCTTCTGTGTCCAGATGTACCAGTAGGACCGGTCGACCCCGTAGCGCAGATCGTCGATGTAGGTGCGGACGATGAAGCCGGCGGCCTTCGCCCCCGTGATCTCCTGGCCCGCGATGTCGCCGGGGCCGGCGAGGCCGTAGTTGAGCTCGGTGTCCCACAGCGGCAGGTCGGGGGCGCCAGCGGCGGTGAGGTAGTCCTGAACCTTGGTGATCGCCACGCCCCGGGCGATCGGGTCGCCGTCACCGGCCGGGTACGTGTGCACCGCGACGACGTCCACCGGCCAGTCCTTCGCGGCCAGCGCCGTGAGGTAGGCCGGGAAGAACTTGTCGAATGCCGCCGTGAGTCGGGTTGTCGGCGAGGCCGACACCACGAGCGCGTCGGGATCGATCGCCTTGATGATGTCGTAGGCGCGCTTGGTCAGCTCGGCCATCTCCTCCGGCGTCCCGTTCCAGAAGTTCTTCAGGTTCGCCTCGTTCCAGATCTGGTACGCCGCGATCCGTCCCTTGTAGCGGGTGGCCACCTCGGTCACCCAGGAGTCCCAGGCGTCGAGATCCTTGGGCGCGCTCGCGGCACCCGGCTGGGGGTAGTCGGTGTCGGTGACCTTCTTGGCGTTCCACTCCGGCGTGGTGCCCAGCACCATGAGCACGTCCGACATGCCCTTCGACTGGGCGTTCTCGAGGGCACCCTCGAGGTTGTCCCACTTGTAGACGCCCGGCTCGAGCTCGATCTGCGACCACGCCGTGCCGTTGTCCCACAGCCGCAGGGCCCCGAACGGCGCGGATGCCCAGTTGCCGGCCTCCTCGCCCTCGATGTGCATGCCCACGAGGGAGGCGGGCACTCCGCCGGCCTCCGGCGCCGACGACCCCGAGGGGGCGGCCGAGGCGCTCGGCGTCGAATCGGAGCTGCCCGACGAGCATCCTGCCGCGAGCAGGGTGACCGCCGCCGCGACAGCCGTGAAGGCTACGAGGCCGGAGGCGCGGCGGGATCCACCGGCGCGGCGGGATCGACCGGCGGGGCCGGCACTGCGGG
Organism: Actinomycetes bacterium; assembly: GCA_024641635.1. Taxonomy (GTDB): domain Bacteria; phylum Actinomycetota; class Actinomycetes; order S36-B12; family S36-B12; genus UBA10649. The sequence continues at coordinate 28,942 of JAHECS010000003.1, forward strand.
CGTTCCGAACCATTGCGGGGTTCCAATCGTGACTTGCGACCCCGGGATCACCGGCGTGCACTGATTGAGCGCGTTGCAGGTGATGGTCGCATTCGCGGGCACCGTAAAGGTACCTGAGCCCGACGAGGCCCACGCGACCACCTTCGGCGTGACGTTGTCACCGAGGTTGCAGACGTTGACCGCGCCGGCCTGGCAGTCGAAGAAGGCGCCGCTCAGCCAGTTGCGGACGGTCTCATATCCCACAGCTCCCCCGGTGCCCGAGTACATCTGGATCCCGACGAGGCTGGAGTTGTTGTACCAGTAGTACCAGTACGCGCGCCCGACCCCGTAGAGCATGTCGTCGAGGTACGTCTGGGCCACCCAGGCCGCCGACGTGCCCGAGTCGAGCACGCGACGCGGATTGTTCTTCTGCGGCCCGGCGATGCCGTAGTTGATCTCGGTGTCCCACAGTCCCATGCGGGCAGGAACCTTGGCCTTCTTCATGTCCTTCTGCGCCTGCTTGATGAAGGCGACACGGTCCGCCGGGGTGCCGTTGGCGGCCGGGTAGAGGTGGACCGACACGACGTCGATCGGCCACTTGAGCTTCTTGAGCTCCTTGAGGTAGGCGGGGAAGAACTTCTTGTAGGCGCTCTGCAGCCGCATCGTCGTGCTCGCCGCCACGACCTTCGCCGACGGGTCGTACTTTCGGATGATCTTGTACGCCTCCTTGGTCAGCTGCGCCATCTGCTTCGGCGTGCCCTGCCAGAAGGTCGTGAGGTTGGCCTCGTTCCAGATCTGGTAGGCGTCGATGGACGCGCCGTAGCGCTTCACGATCGCCGTCACCCAGCTCTTCCAGTCCTTCATGCTCTTGGGCATCGAGGCCGCGCCCTTGTTGGGGTAGGTGCCCTGCTTGGCGTTCTTCGCTGCCCACTTCGGCGTCGAGCCGAGCACGTACAGGCTGCGGAGGTTCTGGGCGTTCGCGTTGGCGATCGCGGCGTCGAGGCCGTTCCACCAGTACTTGCCGTTCTTCTGCTCGACCTGGCCCCAGGTGACCCCGGAGTCCCACAGGCGGATCGCCCCGTCGTTGACGGTCGTGGTCTCGCCCTGCGAGATCTGCGGGACATGCATGCCGAACGCCAGATCGTCGATCGGGCCGCCGGTCACCGCCTGAGCGGGTGCAGAGGTCAGCAGTCCGCCGACGGCGAGGGCCGTGGCGAGGGCGGTGGCCATGAGGGTGCGGCGCATGGGGAACCTTCCGAGGGGAAACGCGGTCGGCCACGACCATAACCCACCGGCTCCTCGATGCAGGGGAGCGACAGACCCGCCTGAGCCCTAGCGCTTCCTCAGCACGTACAGGCTCTGGCCGTCCGTTTCGCGGCCGTACTCGAACCGGTCAACCGCCAGACGGGCAGCGTTCACGTGATCCTCGAAGTGCCAGCGGGCGAACCGGGTGCAGTGCAGGCGCCCCTTCCACTCCAGTGGGCCGTACCCCTCCGGGTTCTCCTCCCAGCCGGGCACATCCTCCTCGACGAAGCAGGTGACGAACGCCCGTCCCTCCGGGGCCAACGCCTCACCGATGAGCTGCAGGTACGCGGGGGTGTCCTCGTCGTTCATGTGCGAGAAGACCGAGTACGCGTAGAACACGTCGACACTGCCGGGCTCGGCGGACAGCGTCCGCTCGGGGGTGCCGTCAGGGTTGTAGCGCTCGTTGCTGACGTCGACGCACGTGAACCGGAAGCCCGGCCCTGCGAGGTTCTCCTCCGCCCATTCGACGAGCTCAGGCTGGACGTCGACCCCGTGGTAGTCGGCGATCCGGCCGAAGTGCTCGCGGACGCCGACGGCGAGGCGGCCGGCCCCGCATCCCCAGTCGAGCAGCCTCGAATCCGTGCCGAGCGCGCAGTACCGCTCCAGGCGCTTGACGTCGCGGACCGCCGTCTTGACGAACGCCGCGTCGTTCTTGAAGTGCTTGCCGCCCATGCGGTACTTGCTCGGCGGGAGCGCGCCGTCCTGCGTCTTCTTCGAGAACATGGGGGCAGCCTACGGCTCAGCCGCCCACACCCGGAGGGTCGTCAGTGCGGCGGGCGTCGACCGCGGGTGGCCGCCACAAGGGACGAGGCAACGGCACTACTTGAGGAGGCGGCTCATGCGTCGATCAGCGAGGAGCTTGCCGTCGGTCTGGCAGGTCGGGCAGTACTGGAGAGCCGAACTGGCGAACGACACCTCTCGGACGACGTCGCCACAGGCGGGACACGGCTGCCCGGCACGGCCGTGGACGGCGAGGTTCGCCTTCTTCTCCGCCTTGAGCGTCCCGGTGCCGTGACCGACGCTGTTCTCGATGGCCACGGTCAGCTCCCTGCGCATGCACTCGTACAGGCCCGCCACTTCGCTCGGCGTGAGGGAGGTACAGGGATGGAAGGGGGACAGTCGGGCGGCATGAAGGATCTCGTCGCTGTAGGCGTTGCCGATGCCGGCGATGATCGACTGGTCGCGCAGGACGCCCTTGAGCTGTGACCGGCCCGCTGACGCGAGGATCCCGGCGAACGCCTCCTCGGTGAGCTCGTCGGAGAGCGCGTCCGGGCCGAGTCGCGCGACCCCGGGCACCTGCGACGGGTCGGTCACCACGTAGAGCGCCAGCCGCTTCTGCGTCCCCGCCTCGGTGATGTCGAAGCCGCCCGTCGGCTCGCCATCGTCGGAGACGAACGCCACCCGGAGCGCGAGGGGGCCCTTTCCCGGCTTGACCGGCGTCGAGGGCACGTCCTCACGCCACTGGACCCACCCAGCGCGGGACAGGTGCCACAGCAGGTGCAGCCCGTCGTCGGTTCCCAGGTCGAGGAACTTCCCGTGTCGCGCCACGCCCGAAACCCGTTGCCCCGCAAGCTCGGTCAAGGACGGGCTGAACGTCTTGAGCGCGCTCAGGCTGGCCAAGGTGATCGACGCGATCCGCGTGCCGGCCGTGCGCTCGGACAGGAACCGCGCGAGCGCCTCGACCTCGGGCAGCTCGGGCACCTACAGGAGCCCCATGTCCGCAGCCGCCTCGCGCAGCTCGTCGCGCACGTCCGGGTGAGCGGCGTGCTCGATGATGTTGAGGGCCTGAGAGCGCTGGCTGCGGCCGAAGCACTGCGCGAGTCCGTGCTCGGTCGCGACGTAGCTGTGCTGGAAGCTCGTCACCGGCTCGGTGAGGTGCGGGACGATCGTCGACACGTTCGCCTTGGGGTGCCATGAGTGGAGGGCCATGAAGGACTGCCCGCCCCGCGAGTGGAGGGCGCCGACGATGAAGTCCGTCGATCCTCCGAAGCCGGAGTAGATGCAGCCCTTGACGCGGCTCGCGTTGGCCTGGTCGAAGAGGTCCACCTGCAGCGCCCCGTTGACACTGGTCATGCGCGCCTGCCGGGAGATCTGGCCCGGGGCGTTCGTGTTCTCCGTGCGGAGCATGCGCACCCGCTTGTTCAGGTGGACCCAGTCGTACAGCTCCTGGGACCCGAAGAGGAACGACGCGGTGAGCGGGATGTCCTCGTCGAGGCAGCCCTGCTTGTGCAGCTCGAGGACGCCGTCACTGAACATCTCCGTCCAGATCCGCATGTCCCGGTGGCCGGTGAGCGAGGCAAGCACGGCGTCCGGGACGGCGCCGATGCCGAGCTGCAGGGTCGACGCATCCTGGACGCGCGCCGCGATCCGCCCGCCGATCTCCCGGGAGACGTCGTCCAGCGGCTTGGGGGTGTGAGTGACCAGGGGCTCGTCGACCTCGACGAGGTAGTCGATCTCGTGCTCGTAGATCTGCGCGTCACCGTAGGTGTAGGGCATCTTCGGGTTCGCCTGAACGATGACGAGACCACCGCGTTCCCGGGTCGCCTCGATCGCAGCGGGCAGGACGTTCACCTCGGTGCCCAGGCTGACCGTGTCGTGCCTCCTCGCGGAGGAATGCAGGAGGACGACGTCCGGGCGATAGTGATCGCGGTACAGGACGGGAACCAGACTGAGCCGACAGGGGATGTAGTCCAGGTGCGGGGACGACCGCATCCCGGGGCCGACGAACGTCGTCTCATAGGTGACGCCCTTGCGGTCCGGCAGGCCCTTCTGCGCGTTCAGCATGTGCAGGCGGTACTCGGGAACGATGGCGTCGAGGGCACCGAGGAGCACGGCCGGGGTCGCGAAGTTCCCGGACGCGACCACCCGGGGGTTCTCCGGCAGGCTGGCGAAGACACTCTGGAGCTGCTCGACCGTCACTACTCTCATGGCGCCATCCTTCCACCCGTCCGCGTTCGCGGACGGCTTGAGCGGGTGAGCCCTGTGCCACAATTGCGCGCATGGTGCAGCCGATCAACTGGCCGGACGTCAAGGTGTACGTGGCCGGCCACAACGGCCTCGTCGGCTCCGCGATCGTGAGGGCCCTCGAGTCGGCCGGCGTCGGCGAGGTTGTCGGCTGGCGTTCGAGCGAGCTGGACCTCACGGATCGCGACGCGACGATGGACGCCATCACCGAGGCCCGTCCTGACGTCGTGATCGACGCGGCCGCGAAGGTCGGCGGCATCATGGCGAACTCCACCTACCCCGTGGAGTTCCTCAAGGACAACGTCCTCATCCAGACCAACGTCATGGACGCGGCGCACGCCATCGACATCGACCGGCTGCTGTTCCTCGGGTCGTCCTGCATCTACCCCCGTCACGCCACTCAGCCGATCCGCGAGTCCTCGCTCATGACCGGGCCCCTCGAGCCCACCAACCAGGCCTACGCGATGGCGAAGATCTCCGGGATCTTCTACATCGAGGCTCATCGCACCGAGTACGGCCGCCACTGGATCTCGGCCATGCCCACGAATCTCTACGGGCCGAAGGACAACTTCGACCTCGAGACCTCGCACGTGCTCCCGGCCTTCATCCGCCGCTTCCACGAGGCCAAGACGAGCGGCGCCGCGACGGTCACGGTGTGGGGCACGGGTGCACCTCGTCGCGAGTTCCTGCACGTGGACGATCTCGCACAGGCCTGCCTCATGCTCCTGCAGACGTATGACTCCCCCGAGACGATCAACGTCGGCTGGGGCGACGACCTGCCCATCCGGGAGCTCGCCGAGACGGTGGCCAGTGTCGTCGGGTACGCAGGGGACATCGAGTGGGACACCTCGAAGCCTGACGGGATGCCGCGCAAGCTCCTCGACACCAGCCGCATCAACGCGCTCGGATGGCAGCCGACGATCAAGCTGCGCGACGGACTGACGTCCACCTACGAGTGGTTCGTGGAGAACGTGGCCTGACGTGGACGAGGAGGACGTGCGCGACGAGCCGCTTCAGGTCCTCCTGCCCGGACGACGGTCGCTCCTGGTCCGCCTCACCTGCCAGGAGGGGATGCGGCCGGCGATGCTCGAGGTCCTCAACACCTATGCGGACGGCCTCGAGGAGGAACCGGGAACCGAGATGTTCGTCGTCTCCCTCGACCCGGACGACGCGACCATCGTGTGGCTGTACGAGGTCTTCAAGGACGAGGATGCCGAGGAGGCCCACCGGGCGTCCGGGGGGTTCGCGCGGATGATGGGGACGATGCCGGAGTTCCTCAGCGCCCCGCCCGCCGTCCTGCGCATGGAGCCGCTGCGCATGGTGATGCACGAGACGGTCCTTGCCGAGGACTGGGCGTTCTGATGGTGCTCGAGGTCGCGTACGTGCCGATCCTGCCCGGGCACGAGGACGAGTTCGAGGCGGCGCTCCTGGACGCAGCCTCGACCGTGCTGCCCGAGGCCCGTGGCTTCCTGGAGTTCACCGGGCACGGCTGGTGCGTGGAACGTCCCAACGTCTACCTGTTCACGATCCGATGGGAGACCCTGGAGGACCACACCGAGGGATTCCGCGGCTCGGAGCTCTTCGCCCGGTGGCGCGGACTCATCGGTCCGCACTTCGACGGAGCGCCGTCCGTCGAGCACTTCGCCTGACCGTTCCGAGGGCTGCCGGGCTCAGGTGAACGGCGGGCGATCGTCGAAGCGAAGGCTGAGTCGGCCGGAGGCCCGCCACAGCCGCGCGACGACATCCGCATCCTCCGGCGTGACCAGGTTGCCCATGACCCGCAGGGCAACCGTCATGAGTCCCCGCGATCTCATCCCCACGGGCCCAAGGGTCGGCAGCAACCCCGGCACGGTGAGGAAGCCGGCCAGCCGGCGGGCGATGGAGAACGCCGTCCCATACCGCTGCCGGAGGATCGGCGCCCACTGGCGGGTGTAGTCGAGGCTGGGATTCGGCACCGAGTCGGCGAGCAGGTGCGCGGCCAGATGCCCCGTCTCAAGTCCGTAGTCGATGCCCTCGCCATTCAGCGGGTTGACGCACCCGGCCGCATCACCGACAAGCAGCCAGTTGGGACCCGAGACCCCGCTGACCGCACCGCCCATCGGCAGGAGAGCCGACCAGGCCGCGCGGACATCGCCCTCGAACTGCCAGGTGTCACGCTGCGTCTCGGCGTAGTGGGCGAGGAGGGAGCGAAGGTTCACGTCTGCCGGGTGGCGATCGGTGGCCAGGGTGCCGACACCCACGTTCACCTCGCCGTCACCGAGCGGGAACACCCACCCGTAGCCCGACAGCAGCTCGCCCTGCTCTCCGCGCAGTTCGAGGTGCGAGGAGATCCAGGGATCATCGCTGCGGTGCGACTTGATGTACGCGCGGGCGGCGACCCCGTATGCCGTGCTCCGGTGCCACGTCCGACCGAGTCGTCGGCCCAGCTGGGAGCGGGCCCCGTCCGCGACGACGAGCCGCCGGCAGGTGATCTCCCGGCGCTCGGCCCGACGGCCGGATCCCGTCGTGAACGTGACCCCCCGCACGCGGCCCTGCTCCAGGCGAACGTCGACGGCGCGGTGACCCTCCACGGCGGACACGCCTGCGTCCAGGGCCACCTGGCGGATCGCGGCGTCGAGCTCCAGCCGCGGTGCCGCGCCGCCGTACCTTGGCAGCGATCCGCCCGGCCATGGCAGGTACAGCTCCTGGCCGAAGCCGGCAGCCCGCAACCCCCAGTTCCGCGCCCGTCCGTCCAGCCACGGGGACAGTCCGAGCTGATCGAGCTCGGCGATGGCGCGAGGCGTGAGCCCGTCCCCGCAGGGCTTGTCACGCGGGAAGGTCTCCGCATCGACCAGCAGGACGTCGAGTCCCTGCCGCGCCGCCCACGCGGCTGTTGCCGACCCGGCAGGGCCGGCGCCGACGACGAGGACGTCGGTGTCCGTGGGGGGGGAGGTCGCGGTCATGGCCCGCATATTGTCCCCGAACGGTCAGGTCCGGGCGAATCGCGGCAGTCGCACCAGGCCCTGAGCCGTTGCGGCCCCCAGCACGACGAGGGCTCCGCCGACCGGCTGGTTCCAGGTGATGTGCTCGCCGAGGACGACCGCCCCGGACACCACGGCCACCAGGGTGATCACGTACGTGACCGTGCTCGCCGTGGTCGCGTCCGACCGGTGGATCACGAGGTAGTTCAGGATGTATGCGATGCCGCTGCCGAGGATCCCGAGGGCCAGCATCGCGAGGAACACGGAGCCCGTCACCGGCGCGTGCGCGAATCCCGTCAGGGCCGCCACCGGGGCGATCTGGATCGTCCCCATGATCATGAGGCCCGTGGCGAAGGTCATCGGCCCCAGGGCGTTCTCGCCGGTCGCGATGTGCCGGCGCACGTAGGGGTAGGAGATTCCGTATCCGATCGTGGCGAGCACGGCGGCACCGATGCCGAGGAGGGTCGTCGCACCCAGGCCCTGCCACACGCCGACCACGACGAGCACGCCGGTGAAGCCGATCACCAGGCCGACGATGCGCTGCCGGGTCGGCTTCTCCTCCGGGAAGGCGGCCAGGATCACCAGCAGGGTCATCAGCGGCGTGGCTCCGTTGATGATGCCCGCGAGCGCCGACGAGATGTACTGCTCACTGAACGCGAACAGCACCCACCCGCCGCTGGTCATCAGCACGGCCGCCACGAACAGCGGTCCCCACAGCCGTCTCGGAGGCAGCGGGGACCGCATGACGACGCTGATGACGAGCATCGTGATCATGCCGAGGGCGAGCCGGCTGAGCACGACTCCGGCAGGGGTCAGGGAGCCGAGGCCGATCTTGATGAAGACGAACGAGTTTCCCCAGATGAGGGAGAGGAGCAGGTAGGCCGGGAGCCACGCGCGGGGGGACGACCTCACGCGCTCTCGCTCGCGAGCAACGACCTCTTCACGGCGAGCCCCCACCGATAGCCGGCCAGGCTGCCGTCGGACCGGATGACGCGGTGGCAGGGGATGGCGAGCGCGACACGGTTCGTGGCGCAGGCGCGCGCCACCGCACGCACCGAGGTTGGACGCCCGATCGTCGCTGCGACCTCCGCATACGTTCGCGTCTCGCCGGCGGGTATCTCGCGCAGTGCCCCCCAGACGCGTGCCTGGAAGGCCGTCCCATGGACGTCCACGGGCAGCTCCGCCGCACGACCGCCGCTAGCCAGTGCACTGAGGGCGGTCATGACGTCTGCCATGGCGGCATCGTCCCGCTCGAGGACCGCGTGCGGGAACTCCGCCCTCATGTCGTCCTCGAGCTCAGCCGCCCGGCCGATGCGTACGGCCGCCAGCCCACGGGGGGTGGCCACCGCAATGACGTCACCGACGGGGGTCTGCGTGACGGACCACAACAGGAGGTGCTCGGGAGCTCCGGCGATGTAGTCCGTCGGCGTCATCCCCAGCCGACGCGCGGCCTCCTCGTAGAAGCCGCGAACCGATCCGTACCCCGCGTCGAAGACCGCGTCCAGCACGGACTCTGCCGACCGCAGCGCTCCCCGCGTCCGCTCGGTTCGCACGGCCTGACCGAAGGCCCGCGGCGTGATCCCCAGGACCTCGGCGAAGTCACGCTGGAGCTGGCGAGCACTGCAGTGCAGTGTCCCGGCGAGGGAGGCGACCGACAACGGCCCACCGGCGGCCGTCATGGCCTCGCACGCCTGGGCGACCCGGACGGAGGGGCTGCTGGGCACACGCTGTTCGACTACGGACCTCACGCTCATGCACCGAACCTAGGCGGGGTCGATGTGGTCCGGCACTCCGGTTCGCGACACGCTAGATCGGCGGACTGGACATGACCCGGTTGCGCCCGGCGTCCTTGGCCATCGCCATCGCCCCCTCCGCGCGCTCGAGCACCGAGTCGACGCTCTCGCCGCGGCTGATGAGGGTCACGCCGATGCTCACCGTCTGCACGATGTCGCCGAACGGCATGGGGATGGGGTCCTCGACCGCCGTGCGGATCTTGTTGGCCACCCGGATGGCGCCACGCAGGTGATGCACGCCGCGCAGCACGACCAGGAGCTGGTCGTCGTCGAGTCGGGCAACGAGGTCACCGGACCGGAGTGCGTCGGAGATGCGCCCGGTCACGATCCGCAGGACCTCATCGCCGGCCTCCCGCCCGTACTCCTCGTTGACGAACGCGAAGTCGTCGAAGTCGCAACTGGCGACGGCGATCTCCTTGCCGGTGCGCGGCGTCGCCGACAGGAGCCAGGCGACCTCGTTCAGCACCTGCTCGCGGTCCGCTACGCCCGTGACGGGATCCAGGCCGGCCGCCGGCGTCGCACCGTGCACTGTCGGGTCGAGCTGGTGGGAGTCGCGCAGCTGCAGGAGCCAGCCCCCTCCGGCGCGTGGCATCGACAGCGCGCAGACCCACCGGGCGGCGTCATCGGCACCCCTCAGCCGCACCCACTTCGGGCCTGCGGCCGATGTGGCGAGGAGGGCGTTCACCGCGTCGGCGTCATCAGCGACGAAGGCGTCCAGCAGGGCAGCTCCCGCCCGCAGCTGCGGGTCTGAGGCCCACAGGCACAGCGCATCGGGGCTCACGACCACGTTGACGTCACCCGCGAACCGTGACAGCTCGCCGATCTCCTCCGTGATCGCAGGCTCACTGGCACCGCCTGCCATGCTCACCGCCCACCTCCCGGACCGACCCTGGGTCGCGCCGACCATGCTAGGGGGAAAACCGCCCGATCCGGGGACCGCCTGACGTACGCTCCGCTGCACGGGTGTCCAGCGGGCCGCCCGGGACTAAGGAGACGGGTGACATGACACGCACGGGACGCGGCCTGATGGTCGGCGCCATGGTCGCGGGGATGCTCCTCACAACAGCGGTTCCGGCCATGGCGGGCGATGTCGCCCCTCCGAACGGCAGCGTCGTGGGCGATTGGCGCACCTCGACCGACGGCGTTCGCCAGACGCTGACCTTCGACTCCGACGGGAGCGTCTACGGCGACTCCGGGTGCAACCGATTCACCGGCGGATACACGATCAAGGGCGACCGCATCAAGATCGGGCCCCTCGCATCGACTCTCAAGGCCTGCCCGGAGCCGATCATGGGCGCCGAGATGGCCTTCCTGACCACGCTGCAGTCCGCCAAGACGTTCGCAGCCACGGACACCCGGCTCAAGCTCTACGGCCCCAGCGACGTCCTGAAGCTCCGAGCCGTCTAGGACGACTCAACCGCTGCCGAGGTCAGCGCTCATCGACGAGACCCGGCCTCCCTCGTCGAACTCGAAGTACGTCACCCCTCGGTCATTGACTGGGAGCCGGTCGGCGCCGTCGGTGCCGAGGGCCACATGGATCTTCTGGGTGCTCCACTTCGTGATGTCCACGAGGAGCTCCGACAGTTCTGCTCGGGTGAAGTGCCTGTGTGCCTCGGCGACCATGGCGTCGTCGATGTCGGCCGGCCGCCAGATGACTGCGTCGACGATGCGCAGCGCCACCTTGTGGCGATCGCTCAGCGAGCTGTCCTCGTAGTGGTCGATCTGCGCGGTCAGCTCATCGTCCGCACCCTCGCGGGCGGCGTCCCCCAGCCGCAGCGTCTGGCAGATGCGACAGTCGTGCTGCCGTGCGCAGCGGAGTCGGACGAGCTCAGTCGTCACAGGATCGAGGTGCCGCGAGCGCATGACGGCGTCCTGGTAGGCGGCCAGGAGCCGGACCAGCGCAGCGTCCCGACCGACGGGGCGGCCGTCGGCCCCGACCGGCACCCGGACGTCCCTGCTCATGCCGGGTCTCCCAGCAGGCGCGCGGCCGCGACGTCGAGCCGGGCACGCGCCTCGATGAGGTAGGAGGCCATGACAAGGTCGGAGAGCCCCCCGTCCGGGAAGTAGGCCGCCGCCGTTCGAACAGTCTCGTCGTCCAGACCGGAGACGTCGACCAGCATCTGGTCGAGCACGGCGCACGCCGCCGACTCGCGCGCGTCCCGCGGCTCACGTGACGGCACGCCGGCGGCCACCACCTCGGTGATCCGCTGCTGGGCGAGATCCAGCAGTTCGGGCTCCACGACCTCGCGCGCCCTCGCGATGGCTGCGTCGAGCGCCGTCATCGCTTCCGGCTGCTCGTCCCGAAGGGTCATCGCGTCATCGTAGAAGCGGACTGCGAGGATGCGCGAGTGCCCTCACCCGACGTCATCCTGATGGATCTGGACGGCACGATCACGGACTCCATCCCGGGCATCCTGCGCTGCCTGCGCCTCGCCCTGCCCGTGATCGGCATGGAGGACGTCGGCGATGAGGAGCTGCAGACGTGGCTCGGACCGCCACTGCGTCACACCGTGCTGGAGCGCTACGGAAAGTCCGAGCGAGAGCTCGACGAGTTCGTCACGGTCTATCGCGCGCACTACTTCGGCGGCGGCGAGTTCGAGTTCGCCGTCTTCCCAGGGATGGCGGACCTCGTCAGCGACATCGCCGCGAGCGACTCCAGCCTGGTCCTTGCGACCGCGAAGCCGATCGAGTCGGCACAGCGAGTTCTCGATCGAGCCGGGCTCCTCGACTTCTTCGACTTCGTCAGCGGCACCGAGCTCGACCTGATGCGGCAGGACAAGCCGAGCATCATCGCTCACGGCATCGAGGGGATCGGCAGGGATCCGGCCGTCGTCGACGCCATCGTGGTCGGCGACCGCCGGGAGGACATCGCGGGCGCCAGGCACCACGGCTACCCGTCGGTGGGCGTGCGCTGGGGCTATGCGGAGGTCGGCGAGCTCGAGGGGGCGGGGGCCACGCACCTCGTCGACGACGCAGGCCAGCTCCGCGACCTCCTGGGCCTGTGACGCCAACCGGCCTGGGCGCCTGCCTGGCACGCCACGATCAGTGCGGCAGCACGCCCCCTCCGGCCGCCTGAGCCTGCGGAAGGGGCAGGTCCAGCGTCACGTCCTTCTCGTAGGAGGGCCGGCAGGGGTACTGGGCATACCAGTGGATGTACGGGATGACGATGTGGGACTCGACGCGCTCCTGCGACCAGCCCGCCTTCACATACGCCCGAGCATCCGGCCGGCCGTGCCCGTCCAGTCCCCAGCTGTACCAGGTCCGTCCACCACGTGACAGCTGGCGGGAGACCCGCGCGTTGTAGCGCTTGGTCAGCAGGAGGTCGCGATCGAACCACTCCTCGTCCTGCCAGGTCTCGGTGTTGATCTGGAACAGGCCGAGGTCGTCTGTCGCCGAGACAGCGTCCGCCCGTCCGCCGCTCTCCCGCATGACGACGGCCCAGGCCTCACGCAGGTTCTCCCCCTCGAAGCCGGAGCGCGCCAACAGCCGGGTCAGCCAGTCCCCGCACCGCTTGATGCGGCCGTAGTCGGCGCTGCGGTCGGCGCGGGTGACGCGCATCAGGTCGCGGTACCGGCCGCGCGCGCGGTCAGCAGCCCGCTGAGTCGCTGCCACGTCCCTTGCCGTCCGCGCTGCCTCGGACCGCGCAGCCTCGGCCAGCGCGGCCGCCTCATCACGACCGATCGCAGCGGCAGCGGCAGCCGACGCGGCCAGGGCGCGAGCGTGCTCAGCCCTGGACTTCGTCAGCACCGAGTCCCGGCTCACGGCGGCGAGGTACTGCCGGGTGAGCAGGCTGCGGGTGAAACCCACGCTGCTGTCCGCCGTGAGCAGGACCTCGGCGAGCGTGGGAGCCGTGCCGCCGGAGACGTACATCGTCCGCGCGGCATCGTCGATGGCGTCCTGGCCGCGTATCGCCGCACGGTCGGCGAGGGCCAGGGCCAGCCCCGTCTCACGCACCGTGCCATGCGCCGCGCCGAGGGAGGCGTCCGCCGCATGTCTGGCCGCCAGCGCCAGCACCTGTCGAGCCCGTGCGTCCTGGTACTGGGTTCGCGTCGTGGTGACCGCACGCGTGGCAGCGGGTATCGCAGCCAGCGCCTCGATGAACGTGAGCGCCTGGATGCTTGCGGTCGGGCGGTCGGACGACGTCGCGAACGCCGGGGCGTTGGGCACGAGGGTGACGGCCGCGGCACAACCGGCCACGATGATCCTCGCGCCGCGTCCCATGTCCATAGTGTCGGCCCGCCGAGAGAGAGCCGGGGCCCCAACCGGGGCCTCGGGACACTGCTGGTGCGCGAGGGGGGAGTTGAACCCCCACACCCTTTCGGGCACACGGACCTGAACCGTGCGCGTCTGCCTATTCCGCCACTCGCGCGTGTAGCGGGTGAAGCGTACAGGGGACGCGTGAGGGCCATCCAGTTCGGGGTGAGCCGCCCGGTGCGGGTCCCCGGCCATCCCCACACGGGGGGTTAGCATCGACCAACGCCGGCATGGCCGGTGCTGCTACTGCTGTCCGCGAAGCGGAGGACCTGGTGGGACTGCTGGAACGGTTCGAGGATTCCCTCGACCGCCTCGTCAACGGCGCGTTCGCGCGCGCCTTCAAGGCCGAGGTGCAGCCCGTCGAGATCGCATCGGCCCTCCAACGCGAGGTGAACGATCGGGCCGCCGTCATCGACCGCGAGCGCACGGTGATCCCGAACGTGTTCCACGTCGAGCTGTCCGAGCACGACTACCGGCGCCTGGCGGTGTTCAAGGATGCGCTGCAGACCGAGCTGTCCACCCTGGTCCGGGACTACGGCGCCGAGCAGCGCTACACGCTGCTGGGTCCCGTGCAGGTCAATCTCGGCCAGGACGACGAGCTCGAGACGGGCATCTTCCGCGTCCGCAGCGAGGCGCGGGCCGAGGTTCGATCGGTCGGGGGCCAGCAGGTGGCCAGCGTGGACGCTCGTCAGCCGCGCCTCGAGGTCGGCGGCACCGCCTACCCTCTCGTCCGCGCCGTGAGCCGACTCGGACGCGGCAGCGACACGGACATCCGCGTCGAGGACCCGGGAGCCTCACGCAACCACTGCGAGATCGTCCTCGGCCAGCCACCGCTCGTCCGCGACCTGGACTCCACCAACGGGACCTACGTCAACGGCCAGCGCATCTCGCAGGTGGAGCTCGCCGACGGCACAGCCATCACGATCGGGTCCACGCAACTGGTGTTCCGGAGCGGCTGACCCGTGTCCGAGCTCGCGCTGACCCTCGTGCGGCTGGGGTTCCTCACTCTCCTGTGGACCTTCGTGCTCATCACGGTCCTCGCCCTGCGACGCGATCTCAAGCAGCCGGCCGAGGCACGCCCCGTCGGGCGCGAACGGAAGGCCGCCCGAGCGCCCAAGCCGCCCAAGCCCCCGAAGGTCGCCAAGCAGCAGAAGGTCAAGGGCAGCAAGCTCGTCGTGATCGAAGGCCCCCTCGAAGGGACCATCGTGCCCCTCGGCGACGTCCAGATCACCATCGGTCGCGCACCCGACTCGACCCTGATCGTCGACGACGACTACGCATCGAGCCGTCACGCCCGCATCTACCCGTCCGAGGGAGCCTGGGTCGTCGAGGACCTGGGCTCGACCAACGGCACGTGGATCGACCGCACCCGCATCACCTCTCCGACGGTCCTTCCTGTCGGCGCCCCGCTGCGGGTGGGCCGGACAACGCTGCAGATCCAGAAGTAGATGCCATGAGCCTCAACCTGCGCTACGCGGCCCGATCGGACGTCGGCCTGATCCGGGAGGGCAACGAGGACTCCGGCTACGCAGGACCTGCTCTCCTCATGGTCGCCGACGGCATGGGCGGTCATGCGGCAGGGGAGCTGGCCAGCGCCATCGCCGTCGCGACCGTCGCGGACCTCGACGTGCACCCTCCGGACGAGGGGACCGTGCTCAGCGCACTGGGGGAGTCCATCGCGGACGTCGGCGACGGGATCGCCGACGTGATCGACACCGAGCCCGACCTCACGGGAATGGGAACGACGGTCACGGGGCTGTACTGGCTCGGCACGAGGATCGCCATCGTCCACGTCGGGGACTCGCGCGCCTACCTGCTCCGCGACGACGAGCTGCAGCAGCTCACCCACGATCACACCTACGTGCAGACCCTCGTCGACGCGGGACGGATCACCGAGGAGGAGGCCACGATCCATCCGCGGCGGTCCCTGCTCATGCGCGCGCTCGACGGCATGAACCCTGTGGAGGCCGACCTGTCCCTGCGGGAGGCACGCGCGGGGGACCGCTACATGCTGTGCACCGACGGTCTCTCCGGAGTCGTCACAGCTGACGAGATCGCCGCCCACCTTCGTCAGGGCGACCCCACCGGCGCCGTGACCCGCCTCGTCGACCTGGCCTTGGAGCGCGGCGCCCCCGACAACGTCACGGTCGTCGTGGCCGATGTCGTCGACGTGCCGCAGGCGGCACAGGGCGTGGCCGAGGTCGACCGGACCTACGCCCCGGTGGTCGTGGGCGCAGCTGGGGAACCCCGGGTGCGGCTCCGGCTCCCCTCGGTTCGCTTCCCGGACGACGCGCAGCCCGACCCGGACCGGCCGGACCGCCCGCTCCCCGTCGACAGCGGCCCTCCGACGGCCCCCCAAC
Source organism: Actinomycetes bacterium (assembly GCA_024641635.1). Lineage (GTDB taxonomy): Bacteria > Actinomycetota > Actinomycetes > S36-B12 > S36-B12 > UBA10649. The sequence goes on from JAHECS010000003.1 coordinate 44,557, forward strand.
CCCTCATCGATGCCGAGATCGTGGTGCCGGCGGCTGAGGCAGCGCGTCGCAGGGCTCGCGAGGAAGCGGAGGAGGAGGAGCAGCAGGGACGGCGCAGGAAGCTGTGGTGGTCCGTCGGGGGGATCGCCGCGGCCGTCGTCGCCCTCCTCGTCGCGGGCACTCTCGTCGCGTCCTCATGGCTGTCGACCCAGTGGTACGTCGCGGTCAACGGCAGCGCGGGGACCGGAACGGTGGCGGTCTACCAGGGCATCCAGGGCAGTCTCCTGAACTACCCGCTCTCGAGCCTGCAGTACGACTCCGGGCTGCAGGTCGGCACACTGCCGTTCTTCGACCAGGAGCTCGTGAGCAAGGGGATCCCGGCCGCCGACGAGGCCGACGCCCAGCGCATCGTCACCGAGCTGCAGGGCCGCGCGGACGACTGCGCCACCTTGATGCCTCCCTCCGGATGCCCAGGCGAGCCGACGTGACGATCCCTGCCGATGTCATGCAGTCCGTAGCACCACCTGCGCGGCGGCAGCCGAGTCGCCGCAACCTGGAACTGGTGCTGCTCGTCTTCGCGTGGGCGATCGGCCTGCTCGGCACCCTGCAGATCGGCTGGGCCATCGGCCGGGACCCGGACGCCGGCCTGTGGGTCACTTCCGGCGTCATCGGCCTGCTCGCCCTTCTCATGCACGTCATCGTCCGCTGGAAGGCCCGATACGCCGATCCCTTCCTGCTCCCTGTGGCGACCCTGCTCACCATCCTCGGCCTCGTGATGATCTACCGACTCGACGTCGCCGAGGCACGGCGGGCCGAGCTGAACGGCAATCCCGTTCCCACTCCGGACGTGTACTCCCAGCTCACCTGGTTCACCGTCGCGGTGATCCTGTTCGTGTCGGTGCTGGTGCTCCTGCGCGACCACCGCATCCTCCAGCGCTACACGTACACCCTCGGCCTCGCCGGCCTCGTGCTGCTGATCCTTCCGCTGGCCCCGGTCGTCGGCACCACCGTCAATGGCGCGACCCTGTGGATCCGGGTCGGCGGCTTCTCGTTCCAGCCTGCGGAGCTGGCCAAGATCCTGCTGACCGTGTTCTTCGCCGGCTACCTCGTCGAGAAGCGCGACTCCCTGGCCCTGGTGCGTAAGAAGTTCCTCGGCATCGGACTGCCCCGTCCCAAGGATCTCGGCCCGATCGTGGTCGCCTGGCTGGTCTCCCTCGCCGTCCTCATCTTCGAACGGGACCTCGGCACGTCGCTGCTGTTCTTCGGCCTGTTCGTGACGATGCTCTACATCGCCACGCAGCGGCGTTCGTGGCTCGTCCTGGGGTCCGTCCTCTTCGTCGCCGGCGCGGTCGCGGCGTACTACATGTTCGGCCACGTCCGGCTCCGGGTGACCGTCTGGCTGGACCCCTGGACCTACGCCAATGACGACGGGTACCAGATCGTCCAGTCACTGTTCGGGCTCGCCAACGGCGGCATCCTCGGCGCGGGGCTGGGGCAGGGATTCCCGAACCTCGTCCCGTTCGCGAACACCGACTTCATCGTGGCCGCGCTCGGCGAGGAGCTCGGCGTCACCGGCCTCATCGCGATCCTGCTCCTCTACGCGATCCTCGTGGAACGCGGCCTGCGCGCTGCCCTGTCGGTACGGGACTCCTTCGGCCAGCTCGTCGCCGCAGGTCTCTCGATCACCCTGGCACTGCAGGTCTTCGTCATCATCGGTGGCGTGACCCGGTTGATCCCACTCACCGGCCTCACCACTCCCTTCCTGTCGTACGGCGGCTCGTCGCTCATCGCCAACTGGATCATCGTGGCGCTGCTGCTGCGCATCTCGGACAGGGCCAGGCGTCCTGAGGTGCACGCACCGTCGCAGGACGACGCCGTCACGCAGGTGGTGCGTCGCGTATGAGTCGCCCCATCCGCGGCATCGCCATCGTGCTGGGCGTCCTGCTCCTCGCCCTTCTCGTCAACGTCACGATCATCCAGGTGGTGCTCGCGGGCGACTACCGCGATCGTCCGGGGAACCAGCGGATCCTCCTCGAGGAGTACGACCGGGAGCGCGGGCCCATCCTCGTGGGATCGGACCCGGTCGCGCGGTCCAAGGAGACCGGCGACACCCTGCGCTACCTGCGCGTCTACCCCAACGGCCCGATGTACGCGCCGGTCACCGGCTTCTACTCGCTCATCTACGGGGCCACCGGGCTCGAGCGCACCGAGAACCGCATCCTCACGGGAAAGTCCGCCCTCTTCGTCGTGGACCGGGCCGAGCAGCTCTTCGCCGGCCTGGAGCCGCGCGGCGGAGCGGTGACGACGACCGTCAACGCCAGGGCCCAGCGGGCCGCCTTCGCCGGGCTGCGCGGGAAGAAGGGCGCCGTCGTCGCCATCGAGCCGGCGACGGGACGGATCCTGGCGAGCGTCCAGTCCCCGTCCTTCGACCCGAACATCCTCTCCAGCCACGACCCGGCCAGGATCCGCACCTACTACACGTCGCTGGAGGCGGATCCGGCCAAGCCGCTGCTGAACCGGCCCATCGTCTCGCTCAACCCGCCGGGCTCCACCTTCAAGATCGTGACTGCCGCGGCCGCCCTGGCGTCGGGCCGCTTCACGCCGGATTCGGTCATTCCGGGTCCGCGGGCCTACAACCTGCCGGACTCCAGCCGGAAGATCAGGAACTGGAACGGCCAGGCGTGCGGCGTCAACAACCTGGTGAGCCTTCGGGAAGCGCTCGCCGTCTCCTGCAACACGGCGTTCGCCTGGCTCGGCAATGAGCTCGGCGACGAGGCGCTCCGCACGCAGGCGGAGCTGATGGGCTTCGACGAGTCCTTCGCCATCCCCTTGCGCGCCGCCACCTCACGCTTCCCCGAGGATCCCGATGCGCCACAGACGGCGATGTCGGCGATCGGCCAGTTCGACGTCCGGGCCACGGCCCTTCAGATGGCCATGGTGGCGGCTGCTGTCGGCAACAGCGGCACGACGATGACTCCCTACCTCGTGCAGGAGGTGCGAGGGCCGGACCTCTCGATCCTGCAGACGACGGAGCCGGTCACGTACGCCCAGTCCATGACTCCGCTCAACGCCGCACAGCTCACCGAGATGATGGTGAACGTCGTGGACAACGGCACCGGGAGCAACGCCAAGATCTCCGGGGTGCGAGTGGCGGGCAAGACCGGCACGGCACAGACGGGGAACGACAATCCGGCGGTGGCGTGGTTCGTGGCGTTCGCACCCGCGCAGTCGCCCGAGGTGGCGGTCGCCGTCATGGTGGAGGATGCGGGAGCACCCGAGGTCAGCGGCAACCAGCTTGCCGCGCCGATCGCCAGGGACGTCATCGAGGCTGTGCTGCGCTGAGATGATCACCCCAACTGAGAGTATGGAGCCATGACGACCGATCCCGGCGCCGCCCGCATGCTCGGTGACCGATACGAGATCGGTGAGGTGATCGGCCGAGGTGGGATGGCCGAGGTGCACGAGGGGCGCGATCTGCGCCTCGGTCGTCGCGTGGCCGTGAAGATCCTTCGCCCCGACCTGGCGAAGGACCCCACCTTCCAGGCCCGGTTCCGTCGAGAGGCGCAGTCCGCGGCGGCACTCAACCACCCCAACATCGTCGCCGTGTACGACACCGGCGAGGACGCACTCACGTCACCGAACGGCGACCGGATCGTCGTGCCGTACATCGTCATGGAGTTCGTCGACGGCATGACCCTGCGCCAGCTGCTGGCCAGTGGGCGCCGACTGCTTCCCGAGCGGGCCCTGGAGATCACCGCCGGCATCCTGGCGGCACTCGACTACGCACACCGGCACGGGATCGTCCACCGTGACATCAAGCCAGCCAACGTCATGCTGACCCGCACGGGTGACGTGAAGGTCATGGACTTCGGCATCGCGCGCGCGATGAACGACGCCGGCACGACGATGACGTCGGCGTCCGCGGTCATGGGCACGGCGCAGTACCTGTCCCCCGAGCAGGCACGCGGCGAGGTCGTCGACGCGCGCAGCGACCTCTACTCCTGCGGTGTCCTCCTGTACGAGCTGCTGACCGGTCGCCCGCCCTTCACGGGCGACTCCCCCGTCTCCATCGCGTACCAGCACGTGAGCGAGATGCCGGTCCCGCCGTCACAGGTCGATCCGGGCGTGACGGCCGAGGTGGACGCGGTGGTGCTGCACGCCCTCGCGAAGCGCGCCGACGACCGCTACCAGACGGCAGCCGACTTCCGGGCCGACGTGGAGCGCGCCATCGCCGGCTCCCCGGTCACGGCCGCGGTCCCCATGGTCACCAGCGACAAGACACAGATGATGCCGCCCGTGCAGGCGGCCGCGTCTCCGGCGGAGGCGATGTACGACCTGGATCGACGTCCGCACCGACGCCGAGGATTCGCCTTCTGGGCGCTGAGCATCGTGGGAATCGTCGCGGCCATCATCGGGGCGCTGCTCATCGGCCGCTTCGTGTTCGGTGGGACGTCGGCGACGCAGGTGCAGGTGCCCAACCTGGACGGGCTCACCATCCAGCAGGCGACCGACACGCTCGTGTCGTATGAGCTCCGCCTCGGCGCGCAGACCCCGGAGATCTCCGACCGCCCGATCGACACGATCATCGCGCAGCAGCCCGCTGCGGGAGAGAGCATCGAGCAGGGGCAGTCCGTCAACGTGACGGTGTCGAGCGGGCTCGAGCAGGTCACCGTCCCACAGCTCATCGCCCTGACGTCGGTGGAAGCCGCCCGCATCGCCCTCGAGGACGCGAACCTCGTCCTGGGCGCCATCAAGGAGAAGAACTCCGCCCAGCCAGCAGGCTATGTCCTCGCCCAGGACCCGGAGGAGGGCACGCAGATCGATGCCGGAACGGCGGTCGACATCACCGTCTCGTCCGGCCTGATCAAGGTCCCCAAGGTGGTCGGGAGCAGCGAGGCACAGGCCCGTAGCGATCTGGCGCAGGCTGGCTTCGACGTCCAGGTCGTCGAGATCCAGGACGGCACGGTGTCGTCGGGCACCGTTCTCGCGCAGTCACCGCAGGGCGGGGAACTCCTGCCGCGGGGCTCGGTCGTGACGATCACGGTGTCGACGTCCCCACCCCTGCCCCCGACTCCGACGGCGGAGCCCACACCGACGGAGCAGCCCACGCCGACGGAGGCGCCACCCAGCCCCGCGCCGGTGCCCAGCGAGTTCGCGCCGGCCGGCTGACCGGCTATCCGACGACCGCTGCCAGGTGGGTCGCGCGGTCGCGTGCGGCAGGGTCGCCGCATTCGGCAAGCCAGTTGGCCAGCATCGCGTGACCGCCTTCGGTGAGGACGGACTCGGGGTGGAACTGAACCCCCTCGACAGGGAGATCACGGTGCCGAAGCGCCATGATGACTCCGCCCTGCGTCCTGGCGGTCACCACGAGCTCGTCTGGCACGGTCTCGGGGTCGACGGCCAGGGAGTGGTAGCGGGTCGCCGTGAACGGTGACGGCAGGCCGGCGAGCACGCCGACGCCCTCGTGAACGACTTCCGAGGTCTTGCCGTGCAGCAGCTCCGGAGCGCGTGACACGGTTGCGCCGTACGCCGCTGCAATGGCCTGATGCCCGAGGCAGACCCCGAGGATCGGCACCTTCCCCGAGCACTCGGACACGATGTCCATGCACACCCCGGCGTGCTCCGGGATGCCAGGCCCGGGGCTCAGGAGGATGCCGTCGTATCCGAGGGCTTCACTGGGCGTGACCTCGTCGTTCCGCCGAACGTCGACGTCCGCGCCGAGCTGGGCGAGGTACTGAACGAGGTTGAAGACGAACGAGTCGTAGTTGTCGACGACGAGGATGCGGGCCACGAGAGTCATTGTTGCGCCTGCGACGCCGACGCGGACGCGGCAGGGTCGGCGCCGGGCGTCAGGGGAATCGGCACGCGCGCGTACTCCGTGGTGATCGAGCCCTCGTAGCCCGGAATCGTGGTCTCCGCGGACCGTGACAGCTCGTATCCGAGTCCCACGGCACCAGCCCAGTCTCGGTAGGCGGAGACCATCGGGTCTTCACGCAGGCTGGCACGCATCTTCTTGACCGGCCCGACCGCCGTGATGACGAAGGGCGGCGAGTACACCCGCCCGTGCAGGAGCAGGGTGTTGCCCACGCACTGGATCGAGCTGGTGTTGATGATGCGCTGGTCCATCACCTGGATGCCGGTGGCACCGCCTCGCCACAGGGCGTTGACGACGGCCTGGACGTCGGCCTGGTGGACGATGACATCGTCCGGAGTGAGGGTCTGCCACAGCGGATCATCCGGCTCGCGCAGGGGCGCGTCGTCCAGGGACACGGTCAGGGACCGGCCGGTGACGGGAGTGAGCCCCACATCATCCTTCAGCCCTTCGATGGCGTTGCGGGCGACGACGGCCTCGGGATCGCCGACGCGCCCCGCGGCAAGGTCATCCACGATGCGCTGGCTGGCGGCGACCGAGTCCTCCAGGCGGACCACACGCTCGGACTTCTGGCGGACGAGGTCACGGAGCTCGAGTGCCCGCTGCGCCCTGAGGTCGGTGCCCTGGGACGTGGTGGCAGCGGCGGCGAACATGATCCCCGCGAGGGCGAACACCAGCCCGCTCACCAGCACCGCGGGATGCAGGCGGGAGAGCGGGAGCGATGGTCGCTGCATTCGCCCACGGTAACTCCAGCCCGCCCGGATGCGTATGGCAGGCTTGGGGGCCACACCGTGCCACTGGGAGGACCAAGGTGCCTGAGTCCAAGGGCCGCAAGAAGGCCGCGTACACGCCCCCGCCCACGACCAAGGGTGAGCGGAAGGTCGCGCGCCTCGGCTCGCCGTCGTGGCTGGCGCCGACCATGGTCGCGCTCTTCGTCATCGGGCTGACCTACATCGTGATCTTCTACATCGCGGGATCGCAGATCCCCGGGATGCGAGACCTCAGCCCGCTGATCAACGTCGGCATCGGCTTCGCCTTCATCGCCGGCGGCTTCGTCCTGGCCACCCGCTGGCGCTAGCGCGCATACGGCTCAGCCTCGCTGACTTACACCCCTGTCATTCATCCCCAACTGGGGAAAGCCTGTGGACAACCTCGTGCGCTTGTGCACAGGAGTCACAGCAGTTCAAGAATTGTGGCGTTGGCCATGCCGCCGCCTTCGCACATCGTCTGCAGCCCATAGCGGATGCCGTCCTGCCGCATGCGGTGCACGAGCGTCGTCATGAGACGGGCTCCCGAGGCCCCGAGCGGGTGTCCGAGCGCGATGGCTCCACCACGGGCGTTCGTCAGCGCCGGATCGGCGCCCAGGTCGGCGTACCAGGCACCCAGCACCGACGCGAAGGCCTCGTTCACCTCGAAGGCGCCGATATCCGAGAGCTGGAGACCGGCACGCTTGAGGACCCGCTCCGTGGCCGGGATAGGGCCGGTGAGCATGATGACCGGATCCACCCCGGCCATCGCGACCGTGTGCACCCGCGCCAGCGGCGCCAGGCCGAGCTCCCTGGCCTTCTCGCCGCTCATGATGAGAAGGGCCGCCGAGCCATCCGAGATCTGCGAGGCATTGCCTGCCGTCACGACGCCATCCGCCTGGAACGGCGTCTTGAGCCCGGCCAGTGACTCCATCGACGTACCCGGACGAACGCCCTGATCCTGGGACACCGTCCCGCTGGGAGTCTCGACTGTGACGATCTCGTCGTCGAACAGCCCGTCCTGCTGGGCCTGCGCAGCGCGCGCGTGCGACGCCAAGGCGATCTCGTCGAGGTACTCGCGCGACAGGTTCCAGCGATCGGCGATCATCTCGGCGCTGATGCCCTGGTTCACCAGCCCGTTGTCGTAGCGCGCATGCATGCTCGCGGGGAAGGGACCGTCACCTCCCACCATGTTCGAGAACATCGGCACCCGGGACATCGACTCGACTCCGCCGGCGATCACCACGTCGTAGTGCCCTGCCACGACCCCGGCCGCCGCGAAGTGGACCGCCTGCTGGCTCGAGCCGCACTGCCGGTCGATGGTCACCCCGGTGACGTCCTCGGGGAATCCGGCCGACAGGACGGCGTTGCGTGCGGCGTTGCCACTCTGCTCGCCCACCTGGGACACCGCCCCCCAGATGACGTCGTCGACGAGCTCCGGGTCGACCCCGGCACGGGCGGTGACCTCCTGGAGCACCCGCGCGGAGAGGTCGATCGGGTGGACCCCGCTCAAGGCCCCCTTCTCGGGCTTGCCAATGCCTACGGGCGTACGGACTGCAGAGACGATGACGGCGTCGGTGGTCATGCCCACATCATGCGCCGTCAGGCGTTGATCTGTCCCAACGGGGCCAGCAGCTCGTTGATCTGGGCGGTCTGCCACGCGGCCATCGCCGCCAGCGCGAACACCACTGCGAGAAGGCCGCTCACCTGCACCGCGGTCCGATGCCGACGGGCCGGGAACACCATGATCGCGGCGACCACGGCGCCGGTCACGAGGCCACCGAGATGGGCCCTCCAGTCGACTCCCGGTGCGAGGAAGCCGATGACCACGTTGATGCCCAGCAGGATGAGTACCTGGGTCACGTCGTAGCGCAGCCGACGCCCGGCCACGACCAGGGCGCCCATGAGTCCGAAGATCGCGCCACTCGCTCCGACGGAGACCGTGCGGATGTCAGAGAAGACGTACGACGCCACGCCTCCGCCCAACGCGGCGAGCAGGTACAGGGTCAGGTACCGGCCGTGGCCGAGGATCCGTTCGAGGGTCGGCCCGAGGGCGAAGAGCACGTACATGTTGAAGGCGATGTGGAGGAACGAGCCGTGCAGGAAGGCGGCTGTCAGCAGCCGCCACCACTCGCCGCCGATGGCGACGCCGACCGGCCACATCCCCCAGTCCGCTGCGACCGCGTTGATCCCGACCGCGAACTGGACGAGGAAGATCGCGACATTGATGCCGATCAACGAGTACGTGACCGTCGGACGAGAGATCGGCGTACCCCCCGCCGGTGTCGTCGCCCGGCGCGTGCTGGTCGCCGCTGCGTTCACGCACTCGGGGCACTGGAACCCGACGGGAGCAGCCACCATGCACTCGGTGCAGATGGGTCGATCACAGCGGGTGCAGCGGATCCCCGTCGGACGATCCTGATGCCGGTAGCAGCCGGGAAGTGCAACGGGTTGCTGCGGAACGGGATCCGTCACCAGGGTGCTTAGTCGCGAACGATGTCGATCGAGGAGATGACGACATCCTCGCGAGGACGGTCGCCGGGACCGGTGGGGACGGCAGCGATGGCATCGACGACGTCGCGCGACTCCTGGTCCGCCACCTCTCCGAAGATGCTGTGCTTGAAGTTCAGCCAGGTGGTCGGCTTGACGGTGATGAAGAACTGCGACCCGTTCGTGTTCGGTCCGGCGTTGGCCATCGCGAGCAGGTAGGGACGGTCGAAGGACAGCTCGGGGTGGAACTCGTCCGCCTCCCGGAACCCCGGACCGCCCGTCCCCGTCCCCAGCGGGTCGCCGCCCTGGATCATGAAGTCGGGGATGATGCGATGGAAGATCGTCCCGTCGTAGAGCGGGGCTGTCGACTTGGCCCGTACCCGCGGGTCCGTCCACTCCTTCGTGCCCTCGGCCAGCCCGGTGAAGTTGCGCACGGTCTTCGGTGCCTGGTCGGCGAACAGGGTGACCCTGATGTCACCGAGGTTCGTGTGGATGGTCGCTGTTGTCGTCATGCCGGCAATCCTGCCGCATGTGCGTGTGCCCGCACCGCCGGGGGCGGTGCGGGCACATGGCCGACCAGGTCGCGCACTCGCGCGAGCGGCTACTCGGCCAGCAGCGCGTAGATGCGCTTGCGGGCGTCCGTCAGGATTGCGGTGACCGCCCGCACCTGATCGGGATCGTTCAGCTGGCTGACCTGCCGCACGGCGGCGCCAAGCTGCCGGCCCTCGGCCCACATGGTCATGGCCTCCTCCTCACCGGGCGCCGCGGACTGCGTCCACGGTTCCCCCCATGTCGTGCCCTCGGCATCGACGAGGGCACGTCCGGATGGCGTGAGGGAGAAGATCCTCTTGCCGTCGGTGTGCGCCGCCTCGACCAGTCCCTCGCGGGCCAGCCTCTTGAGCACCGGATAGATCGATCCGGGTGAGGGCTGCCACTGCCCCTCGCTGCGGTCGGCGACCTCGGTGATGATCTCGTAGCCATGCCGCGGCTGCTCCGCGAGGAGCAGCAGGATGGCGGCCCGGACGTCGCCGCGTTCGCGACGTCGCCCACGTGGCGGGCCCCAGGGACCTCGCCCCCATGGGCCCGGTCCCGGCCCTCCGGGTCGATGGTGAGGCCCGCCACGGCGCCGGCGGCCGGCGTCTGGCGTGGTGTCGTCTTCTGCGGACTCCCGGGGATCGCCCGACGCCTCGGACATCGCGGCGATCCACCGCGCATGGCGGCGGTGACGGCGGTGCCCCATGCCGGGGCCTTCACGCCAGGCCCACGGCCCTGGTCCGCTCATTGGTTCTGCGTAGCTCACGTATGTTCCTACTTCCTATCGCAACTGTTTGCGATGTAGTCACGATATATCGCGTCAATACCGCTGTCAAGTGATGGGGTGATCTCTGGGAAATGGGGGGTGAGGGTGGAGGCTAGGGGACTCGAACCCCTGACTTCTGCCTTGCAAAGGCAGCGCTCTACCAGCTGAGCTAAGCCCCCGTGGTACCTCGTGTCAGGTCACCGGGAACGAGTTGTACGACGAGGGTCAGCGGAGGTCGGGCTCCATGGTGGCCTCGGACCAGAGGTCCTGCTCGGCCTTCTTGGCCATGACCTGTCGGTACACGACGTAGCCGACGCCAGCGAGGATGACGAGGAGGAGGAGCTTCTTCATGTGACGAGCCTACCTTCGGACGAATGCGGGTGGTGGGCCTAGGTGGACTTGAACCACCGACCTCTTCCTTATCAGGGAAGCGCTCTAACCAAACTGAGCTATAGGCCCGAACGTCGGCAGAGACTACCCGACTCCTCCGGGCTGCCGGAAACCGGTCAGATCACGGCTCGTCCGACAGGACGACCTCGATCCCGCCGGTCAGTCCGACCATGAGGTTGTACATGATCGCGAACAGGGTCGCCAGCAACGAGACCAGGATGATCTCGACCGACGCGACGATGATCGCGACGCCCATGACGCGCGAGAGCTCGAGGTAGCTGAGCAGGTCGAAGCCGGTGGTAGCCGTGCCGATGACCTCGTCGAACGTCCGCGAGATGGTGACGAAGAACCCCGTGACATCGAGGACCCACCACAGGGCGGCGACCGCGACGACGATGACGATGCCGAGGGCGAGGGCGAGCAGGAAGGCCGCCTTCGTCACCGACCAGGGGTCCACCCGGGTGACGTAGAGCCGCGCTCTCCTGGGCGCGCGGGTCCCGTCACCGGAGGTCACTCGACCGCCTCACCGTCGGCCGTGCTCCCGACAGCGTCGCCGCCGTCGGGCACGTCCGTGACCGCCTGCTCGGCACCGGACTCGTCGCCCTCCTCGTCCACATCGGACTCACCACCACGGGCAACGGCAACGACGGCGTCGTCCCCCGTGAGGTTCATCAGCGTGACGCCCATGGTGTCACGCCCGGACGGCCGGACCTCCCCGACACGAGTGCGGATGACCACGCCGTTGGATGCGATGGCGAACAGCTGGTCGTCCTCGTCGCACACCATGGCGCCCACGAGGGAACCACGGCCCTCGACCAGCTTCATGGCACGCACACCGAGGATTCCTCGGCCCTTGGCTGCCCATTCCTCCACCCTCGTGCGCTTGGCGAAGCCGCCGTCGGTCACGGTCACGACGTAGGTGCCCGGCCGCACGACGTCCATGGCCAGCAGGTCGTCGTCGCCTCGGAAACGCATGCCGATGACCCCGCTGGTCGCCCGACCCATCGGCCTCAGCGTCTCGTCGTCGGCAGTGAACCGGGCCGACATCCCCTTGCGCGACACCAGGAGCAGGTCGTCGGACTCCGACACCAGCTGCGCCGAGATGAGCTCGTCGTCGTCGGAGAGGTTGATGGCGATGATGCCGCCCTGGCGGTTGGAGTCGTACTCACTGAGCCGGGTCTTCTTGACCAGTCCCTTGCGGGTCGCGAGGACGAGGTAGTCGGCTGTTCCGTAGTCCGGCATCGCCAGCACCTGTGCGATCGCCTCGTCGCCCTGGAAGGCGAGCAGGTTCGCCACGTGCTGACCCCGCGCGTCACGACCTGAGTCCGGCAGCTGGTAGGCCTTCGCGCGGTAGACCCTGCCCTTGTTGGTGAAGAACAGGATCCAGTGGTGCGTCGTGCTGACGAACAGGTGCTCGACGACGTCGTCCTGGCGCAGGGAGGCCCCGCGGACGCCCTTGCCGCCGCGGCGCTGGGACCGGTACAGCTCGGACTTCGTGCGCTTCGCGTACCCACCCGACGTGATGGTGACGACGACGTCCTCCTCGGCGATGAGGTCCTCGTCGGCCACGTCGCCGTCCCACGGGGCGAAGGCCGTACGGCGTTCATCCCCGTACTTCTCCGTGATCTCGGTGAGCTCGGCGGCCACGATCGAGCGCTGGCGCGCCTCGCTGGAGAGGATGTCGTTGTAGTCCGCGATCCGGGTCATCAACTCCTCGTACTCGTCGATGATCTTCTGCCGCTCGAGCGCCGCAAGGCGGCGAAGCTGCATGTCCAGGATGGCGGTCGACTGGATCTCGTCGATGTCGAGGAGCTCCATGAGACCCGCCCGAGCATCCTCCACCGTGGCGGAGGCGCGGATGAGGGCGATCACGTCGTCGAGCGCATCCAGGGCCTTCAGGTACCCGCGCAGGATGTGCGCGCGCTCCTCGGCCTTGCGCAACCGGTAGCGGGTCCGGCGCTGGATGACCTCGATCTGGTGGGCGACCCAGTACCGGACGAACTGCTCGAGGGTCAGCGTGCGGGGCACGCCGTCCACCAGTGCGAGCATGTTGGCGCCGAAGTTGTCCTGGAGCTGCGTGTGGCGGTACAGCTGGTTGAGGACCACCTGGGCGACGGCATCGCGCTTGAGCTCGATGATCAGCCGCATGCCCGTGCGCGAGGACGAGTCGTCGCGCACGTCGGAGATACCGGTGATCTTGCCCTCGCCGACGAGCTCCGCGATCCGCAGCAGCAGGTTGTCGGGGTTGACCTGGTACGGCAGCTGCGTGACCACGAGGATCTGCCGCCCGCGCGCGTCCTCGTCGACCTCGACGACCGCCCGCATCGTGATCGAGCCGCGACCGGTGCGGTAGGCGTCGTCGATGCCGCGACGGCCCACGATCATCGCGCCGGTGGGGAAGTCTGGCCCGGAGATGCGCTCCATGAGCGCGGCGAGCCGCTCCTCGCGATCGGCCTCGGGGTTCTCCAGCAGCCACAGGGCACCGGAGGCCACCTCGCGGAGGTTGTGCGGAGGGATGTTCGTCGCCATGCCGACGGCGATGCCGGAGCTGCCGTTGACCAGCAGGTTCGGGAACCTGGCGGGCAGGACCAGCGGCTCGAGCGTGCGGCCGTCGTAGTTCGGTCCGAAGTCGACCGTCTCCTCGTCGATGTCCCGGACCATCTCCATGGCCAGCGGAGCCATCCGGCACTCCGTGTAGCGCTGGGCGGCCGGCGGGTCGTTCCCCGGCGAGCCGAAGTTGCCCTGGCCCTGCACGAGCGGATACCGCAGCGACCATGGCTGTGCCAGGCGGACGAGGGCGTCGTAGATGGCACTGTCGCCGTGCGGGTGGTAGCTGCCCATGACGTCGCCGACGACCCGGGCGCTCTTGGAGAAGTTGCGGTCGGGGCGGTAGCCGCCGTCGTACATCGCGTAGATCACGCGGCGGTGTACCGGCTTCAGTCCGTCGCGGACGTCCGGGAGTGCACGCGACACGATGACGGACATCGAGTAGTCCAGGTACGACCGCTGCATCTCGGTCTGGAGGTCGACCGGATCGATGCGTCCGTGCGGGCCGTGGTCCACCACGTCCTCGGTGTCGATGTCGTCAGCCACGAGGGGCCTCCATCTGTCGTTGGTGCATTGGTCGGTGGCCGGTCGTGGCTAGATGTCGAGGAAGCGCACGTCGCGGGCGTTCTGCTGGATGAAGTTGCGTCGGGACTCGACGTCCTCACCCATGAGGACGCTGAACATCTCGTCGGCCTGGGCGGCGTCGTCGATGGTGACCCGCTGCAGGATGCGTCGCGCCGGGTCCATCGTGGTCTCCCAGAGCTCGTCGGCATTCATCTCGCCGAGGCCCTTGTACCGCTGGATGGCCTCCTCCTTCGGCAGGCGGCGGCCGGCTGCGAGACCAGCCTCCATCAGCGCCTCGCGTTCGCGCTCGGTGTAGGCGAAGTCGGCCACCTCACGCGACCACTTGATCTTGTACAGCGGCGGCTGGGCGAGGTAGACGTAGCCCTGCTCCACCAACGGCTTCATGAAGCGGAACAGCAGGGTCAGCAGCAGCGTGCGGATGTGCTGGCCGTCGACATCGGCGTCGGCCATGAGCACGACCTTGTGGTAGCGCAGCCGGTTGATGTCGAACTCGTCCTGGATGCCGGTACCGAAGGCAGAGATGAGGGCCTGCACCTCGTTGTTCTGCAGGACCTTGTCGATGCGCGCCTTCTCGACATTGATGATCTTTCCGCGGATGGGCAGGATCGCCTGGGTTCGCGGATCGCGGCCCTGACGGGCCGACCCCCCCGCCGAGTCGCCCTCGACGATGAAGACCTCGCACTCCTCCGGCTCGCGACTGGAGCAGTCGATCAGCTTGCCGGGCATCCCCGCGCCACCGAGCAGGCCCTTGCGGTTGCGGGCGAGGTCGCGAGCCTTGCGGGCGGCGATGCGCGCCGTGGCAGCGTTGACCGACTTGCGGGCGATCTCCTTGCCCTCTGCCGGGTTCTTCTCGAGCCACTCGCCGAGCTGGTCGTTGACGACCTTCTGGACGAAGGTCTTCATCTCCGTGTTGCCCAGCTTGGCCTTGGTCTGCCCCTCGAACTGGGGCTCGGCCATCTTGACGCTCACGATCGCCGTGAGTCCCTCGCGGATGTCGTCACCGCTGAGGTTCGGGTCCTTCTCCTTGAGGATGTTCCACTCGCGCGCGAACTTGTTCATCAGCGACGTCAGCGCCGCACGGAAGCCCTCCTCATGGGTGCCCCCCTCGGTGGTGTTGATCGTGTTCGCGAACGTGTACACCGACTCTGCGTAGGTGTTGTTCCACTGCATCGCGATCTCAGCGCTCATCCGCTTGTCGTCGGACTCGCTCTCGATGTCGATGACGCTGGGGTTCGCCACCCCCTTGCTGGCATTGATGTGGGCGACGAAGTCCGCGATGCCGCCGTCGTAGTGATACATCACCCGGCGCACCTGCTCGACCTCGTCGGCGTCCTCGAGGACCGTCTCGCTGACGTGAACGCGCTCGTCGATGAGTTCCAGGGAAAGGCCCTTGTTGAGGAAGGCCATCTCCTGGAAGCGCCGGGCGAGGGTCGTGAAGTCGTAGTGCGTGGTCTCGAAGATGACGTCGTCGGCCCAGAACGTGACGACCGTGCCGGTGTGGTCGGTGGGCTCCTCCTTGGCGAGCGGGGCCTGGGGGACCCCGTGCACGTAGGACTGCCGGAAGACGTGCCCCTCGCGGCGCACCTCCACGTTGAGCCGGGTGGAGAGGGCATTCACGACGGAGACGCCCACGCCGTGCAGGCCGCCGGACACCGAGTAGCCACTGCCGCCGAACTTGCCACCGGCGTGGAGGACGGTCAGCACCACCTCGACGGCCGGCTTGCCCTCGCTCTCCACGATGTCGACCGGGATCCCGCGCCCGTCGTCCACGACGCGAACGCCACCGTCGGACAGAAGGGTCACCGTGATGGTCGAGGCGTAGCCCGCCATGGCCTCGTCGACCGAGTTGTCGACCACCTCGTACACGAGGTGGTGCAGACCCCGCTCGCCGGTGGATCCGATGTACATGCCGGGGCGCTTGCGGACCGCGTCCAGGCCTTCCAGAACCGTGATCGCGCTGGCGTCATAGGACACGGCTGGCGGGCCTCCTCGGGGGAACGGAACACCGCCGGCTGCGGGTTCGGTCGATTCCGTCAGTCTACCTGTTCGCCCGGACATCGAATGCCACGCCACGGGGCATGGGGGCCGATTTCAGCCAACGACCCCCCCACCCATGACCAGCCATACGGAATTACGGCACTAGCGTGGCCCAGATGCCTTCACGGGCCTTCTAGCCATACGTATCGCGTGGTCCGCGACCCTTGACGCGACGTGGCCCGGCCCCCCACGAGGGTGCCTGCGGTCCCCTGATCCTGATCGCCCGGACCACCCCCGCGCCGATGCGGTCATCGACCGCCCGGTGGACCTGGGGAAGCAGCAGCCGCACCTGGGTCGCCCAGGTCGTCGACTCGGCCTGGAGCACGAGCTCACCCTCGGCGAAGGACACCGGAACGACGTGCTCGGCGAGATCCTCGCCGACGATCTGCGACCACTGCCCCATGAGCGTGGCCACTGCCGACTGGTCCTGCCACCCCTGATCGCGAACGAGCCCGTCGAGGGCCTCGGCAAGCGGCTGCGGATCCCGGGAGCCGGACGAAGGAGCGCCCGACCGGCGACCCTGCCCCTTCTTCGCGCGGGGCGTGGAACGGGTCGCACGCCTGAGTGCGGCCGAGGCCGCCTCGGCCGCGGGATCGACCGGCTCAGCCATCCGACACCGTCCCCCGGCTGACGACGAGGCGTCGTCCGTCCAGCTCAGCAGGGACATCCTCGACGACAGCCGCAGTCAGCAGGACCTGGGTGCCCTGGGCCACTCGCTCGCTGAGACGTCTCCGCCGCACGGTGTCGAGCTCCGCGAAGACGTCGTCGAGGATGAGCACCGGATCCTCTCCATCCGACCTGAGGACCTCGAGACTGGCGAGGCGCAGCCCGAGCGCGATGGACCACGACTCCCCGTGCGACGCGAACCCCCGCGCCGGCAGATCACCGAGGCTCAGGAGCATGTCATCGCGGTGCGGGCCGACGAGTGTCACTCCACGGTCCAGCTCGTCCTTCCGCCGTCGCTCGATGCCGACAAGCAGGGCGTCCTGCCACACCTGCCGATCGGTGGACGGCTCGACCTCGGGACCAAGCGCGGACACGTACGTGGCACCCACATCGGATGAGCTCACCGCCTCGGCTCCGCCGGCGATGAGCGCGTAGGCATCGACCAGGTGCGGACGAAGGAGGTTCAGGAGGGCGACGCGTGCCGCCACGATCTCTCCGCCCGCCTGGGCAAGCTGCTCGTCCCAGACCTGAAGCGTTCTGGTGATCTCGTCGATTCCCGCCCGCCGGGCCGCGCCCGACGACTTCAGAAGTGCGTTGCGCTGCTTGAGGATTCGCTCGTAGTCAGTCTTGACGCCCTGCATCCGCGGGTTGCGCTGCACGAGCAGTTCGTCGAGGTAGCGGCGACGATCCGACGGGTCGCCCTTGACCAGTGCCAGGTCCTCCGGAGCGAACACCACCGTATGCAGGATCCCCAGGACGTCGCGGGCCCTCGTCACGGTCGACCGGTTGACGCGTGCCCGGTTGGCGCGACCCGGGTTGATCTCCAGCTCGATGACCATGGTGCGGGTGTCGCGCGTGACGTCGACGCCGATGATCGCGCGCTCGGCTCCCGATCGGACCAACGGCGCATCCGACGCAACCCGATGGCTACCGAGCATCGAGGCGTAGGCGACCGCCTCGACCAGATTCGTCTTGCCCTGGCCGTTCTGCCCGACGAACGTCGTGACGCCTGGCGTCAGGCTGATATCCGCGGACTCATACGACCGGAAGTCGGTGAGTCGCAGCCCCGCCACCCACACGCGACTCAGCCGGTGAGCCGGACGGGCATCAGGAGGTA
This sequence comes from Actinomycetes bacterium, assembly GCA_024641635.1. Lineage (GTDB taxonomy): Bacteria > Actinomycetota > Actinomycetes > S36-B12 > S36-B12 > UBA10649. The sequence continues at coordinate 62,286 of JAHECS010000003.1, forward strand.
CTTGTAGTCGTCGATGGACTGCTGCTCCTTGTCGACCGCCGTGAGAACGGCAGGTCGGGTCGCCTGAGTGAAGGAGAACCGGGTCGACTCCGATCCGGTGGCGGCAAGGCCGTCGAGCAGGTAGGCGGGGTTGAAGGCGATGTCGATCGCGTCGCCCTCGAGACCGCACTCGATGGCCTCGACGGCCTGGGCGTCGTCTCCGGCCCCGGCACGCAGGGTCAGCTCCGAGCCCTCGAATGCCAGGCGCACGGGGGTGTTGCGCTCCGCGACGAGGGCGACACGCTTCACGGCGTCCATCAGCATGGCCGTCTCGACAGTGGCGATCGCAGCCGACTCGGTCGGGAGCAGCGATCGGTACTTGGGGAACTCGCCGTCGAGCAGCCGGGTCGTCGTCCGGCGACCGTGACCCTCGAAGCCGATGAGGCCCTCACCCGCGCCACCCGACGAGAGTGCGATGACGACGTCATCCACGTCTGCGAGCGACTTGGCGGTGTCCGCGAGCGTTCGTGCCGGGACCAGGGCATGCGCCGAGATCGCCGGACTCTGCGGGCTCCAGGCGAACTCGCGTACGGCCAGGCGGTAGCGATCCGTGGCTGCAAGCACGATGCCGGCACCCTCGATCTCCATGCGTATGCCCGTGAGCGTCGGCAGGGTGTCGTCACGCCCCGCTGCGATGGCGACCTGGGCGACGGCGGCCGCGAAGGCAGGTCCGGACACCTCACCGGAAGCGGTCGGCATGACAGGCAGTTGCGGGTAGTCCTCGACAGGCAGGGTCGGCAGGGTGAACGACGACCGCCCACAGGTGATCGAGATCCTCGTGCCCTCGCTCTCGATGGTGACCGGAGCCGGCGGCAGGGAACGGGCGATATCAGCGAGGAGGCGACCAGACACCAGGGCGACACCCTCGGTGGCGACATCCGCGTCGATCTCGACGCGTCCGGAAACCTCGTAGTCGAAGCTGCTCAGGGTCAGGCCGTCGTCGCTCGCCGACAGGACGAGTCCGGCGAGGACCGGAAGGGAAGGTCGGGAGGGCAAAGTCCGTGCCGCCCATGCAACCGAGTCCGCGAGCACGTCGCGCTCGACCCGTAGCTTCACCATGTCCTCCAGTTCACCAGATGAGGCGTCAGTCTTACAGGAAACAACGCGCTTGGCCTAGCAGGGTCCGAACCCGGGTGTTGGAGGAGGCGTCGGACTATCCACTGAAGGCAGGCTGGTTGTGGTTCGTCATCGATCATGCAGGTAGGTGTAGTCATCGTCATAGGTCCTGTGGACACGGTGGATAACTGAGCTTTCCGCTGGGTGACAGGCGTGTCGCCACCAGCAGGGGCTGGGGACAGACGGGGGCGGTCCTGTGGGCGTCTGTGGACGACCGACGCACGTCGATGATGCCTGCCGCCCGAGTCGGTCGTCTGTCCCCAGTCGCGGTGGATGGAGGGGTACGTATGAGCACGTTTATCCACAGGATGTACACGTCATGGGGAAAGCACCCGCCCTGGACGGTGGGACCAGCCCGAACCGAGAAGTTATCCACAAGTGTGGACAGTGTGGGGACAGACTGATCAACCGAGATAAGTGTGACAGGAGAGTCACACGGGTCACATGGTTCGGGGTTGAGACTTGATCCGGCTGGTGAGATCGGTGACCTGGTTGAACAGGCTGCGGCGCTCGGCCATGAGCTGCCGGATCTTCCGGTCGGCGTGCATCACGGTGGTGTGGTCGCGCCCACCGAATGCCTGACCGATCTTGGGCAGGGACAGGTCCGTCAGCTCGCGGCACAGGTACATGGCGATCTGACGGGCAGTGACGAGCACACGTGACCGGCTGGAGCCGCACAGGTCGTCGACGGTGACACCGAAGTACTGGGCTGTGGCGGCCATGATCTGCGCCGCGGTGATCTCGGGTCCGGTGTCCGAGGGCAGCAGGTCCTTGAGCACGACCTCCGTGATCGCGAGGTCCACGGGCTGGCGATTCAGGGATGCGAACGCGGTGACGCGGATGAGGGCGCCCTCCAACTCCCTGATGTTGCTGGAGATCTTGGAGGCGATGAACTCGAGTACCTCCGGGGGAGCGACCAAGCGCTCCTGGAGGGTCTTCTTGCGGAGGATCGCGATCCTGGTCTCGAGGTCCGGGGGCTGGACGTCGGTGATGAGGCCCCACTCGAACCGCGAGCGCATGCGGTCCTCGAAGTCCGGCAGCTGCTTCGGTGGCAGGTCGGACGTGACGACGATCTGCTTGTTCGCGTTGTGCAGGGTGTTGAAGGTATGAAAAAACTCTTCCTGGGTCTGGACTTTCCCGCTAAGGAACTGGATGTCGTCGACGAGGAGCACATCCACATCGCGATAGCGGCGCTGGAAGCTCGCAGCCTTGTCGTCACGGATGCTGTTGATGAACTCGTTGGTGAACTCCTCCGAGCTCACGTAGCGGACACGGGTGCCCTTGTAGAGAGTGCGCGTGTAATGGCCGATCGCGTGGAGGAGGTGCGTCTTCCCGAGACCCGAGCCGCCGTAGATGAACAGCGGGTTGTAGGCACGGGCCGGCTGCTCCGCGACGGCGACCGCCGCCGCGTGGGCGAAGCGGTTGCTGGAGCCGATGACGAAGGTCTCGAAGGTGTACTTGTCGTTGAGCCGGCCGTCCTCGCTGCGGGTGCCGGGCGAGCCGGTGCCGGGTCGAGGGGAGTCGTCGCGCCGCTCCGCGACCGGAGGGGGCTGACCCTGGCTGTCGGCGTACGTGGCGTCGGCCACCTCGTCGGTGGTCTCATCGAGCGCGGGGTCGATGGACGGGTCGACCGTGACGGCCAGTCGGATCTCGCGGCCGAGGGTCGCCGACAGGGCCTCGACGACCATCGGCCGTAGTCGCGTCTCGAGGACGTCCTTCGTGAACTCGTTGGGGGCAGCGATGAGCGCGGTGTCCTCGACCAGGCCCATGGGCCTGGTGAGGTTGACGAAGGCGCGTTGCTGAGGAGTCAGGCTGCCGTCGGCGAGGCTGCTGATGGCAGTGGCCCACACTTCGGCGAGGTCCCCGGACGTGTCCACGTATCCCCTTCGTGTCAGCAATCTGTCCACATGATTATCCACAGGTACGAGTCGCTCGGCGACCATAGCCAGATTGTCGGGACTCCGACAAGTGCGTCTCCACAGCCGGTCGGGGAAGGGCGGTGGGAGTGGCCGGTTTGACCGTGCTCATGGCGGGTCCGTAGTCTTGGACGTCCTGCCACCGAGCGATCGGGGCGGATTCGACTTCCCCGCACACTGTCCAGGAGCCAGACCATGAAGCGCACGTTCCAGCCCAACACCCGCCGGCGGGCCAAGACCCACGGTTTCCGGGCCCGGATGCGGACGCGCGCCGGTCGCTCCATCCTCGCCGCCCGCCGCACCAAGGGCCGCGAGCGACTGTCTGCCTGATCAGGCATGCTCCCGCCGGCCAATCGGATGCGGGCCGCGGCTGATTTCACCACCACCACCCGTCGCGGTCGCAAGGTGACGCGCGGGACGGTGGTCGTCTACCTGGACGTCGACCCCGACGACACGCGCACTCCGTTGGCCGGACTCATCGTCGGCAAGGCCGTCGGAGGGTCCGTGGCACGTCATCGTGCCGCCCGCCGGATTCGTGCCGCCCTCGCTCCGGTGCTCCACGACCTCCCCCGAGGCGGTCGAGTGGTCGTGCGGGCGCTCAAGGGGTCGGACACCGACCCGCAGCTGGCCGACTCGGTGCGCGCGGCGATCGCGTCCGCGAGGGCTCGGAGCAGCACGTGATGGCGTCGGCAACGCGTCGGGCAGGGAATCACGTGCTCTGGGCCTGGGATCACTCGATCGGCTGGCTCCTCATGTGGGCACTCATCCTGCCGATCCGCGGCTACCAGATCCTGATCTCGCCGCTGACTCCCCCGACCTGCCGCTTCCACCCGAGCTGCTCGGCGTATGCGGTGGAGTCGTTGCGGACCCACGGAGCGATCAAGGGATTCATCCTCGGGACCTGGCGGGTGCTCAGGTGCAACCCGTGGAACAGTGGTGGACTGGACCCCGTACCGTCGCGCGGCCGCTGGAAGCCGGACGTGCTGGCGGACGGCGAACAACGGCATGGAACGATGAGCTCTCACGGTTCCTCGGGCACGAACGTCTAGGAAGGCCTCCCACCCGACATGTTCATTCTCGACTGGCTGAAGGACGGCGTGAGCTGGATCCTCGTCCAGTTCCACCAGATCCTCAGCAACGTCCTGGGCATGAACCCGGACAGTGGCTGGACGTGGGCCTTCGCCATCGTCGGGCTCGTCATCGTCATCCGCATCGTCCTCATCCCGCTGTTCGTGAAGCAGATCAAGGCACAGCGGGGCCTGCAGCTGATCCAGCCGCAGATGAAGGAGATCCAGAAGAAGTACGCCGGCGACAAGGAACGTCAGTCGCAAGAGATGATGAAGCTGTACAAGGAGACGGGCACGAACCCGCTCTCCTCGTGCCTGCCGATCATCTTGCAGGCGCCGATCTTCTTCGCCCTCTTCGGTGTGCTCCAGGGCGTGGCCCAGTACAACCCGGCGGATCCGAACTACGTCCCGCCAGGCGTTTTCTCGTGGGATCAGTACGCGGGTCTGGCCGCCTCGATGCACGATGCGCAGATCTTCGGTGTGCCGTTGTACGCCACGTTCATGCACGCCGACGAGACGCCCAACCCGATCAACACCCGAATCCTGGCGCTGGTGATGATCGCGCTGATGACCACGACGACGTTCATCACGCAGCGCCAGTTGATCGTCAAGAACAGTGCGCCGGACAACCCGATGGTGCGCCAGCAGAAGATCCTGCTCTACGTGTTCCCGGTGATCTTCGCGGTCTCCGGCATCAACTTCCCGATCGGTGTGCTCATCTACTGGTTCACCACGAACCTGTGGTCGATGGGTCAGCAGTTCTGGGTGATCCGCAACAACCCCCAACCCGGCACCCCAGCCTTCGAGGCCAGGGAGGCGCGCCGGGCGGCCAAGGCGGCTCGCAAGGGAGCCCCGGCGATCGAGTCGATCCCGGACGAGTCTGGGGAAGTTACCGACACTGAGTCGGGAACACCGGAGCGGCAGCAGCCGAAGCGGACCTCGAGAAGCCAACGCAAGAAGAAGTGACCTTCCTCGTGCCGAGGATGGCCCCGGCACCGGACCTGACAACGGAGAGATGCGATGAGTGATGCCGTGGAGACCGTGGACACCACGGACGAGACCCGCTTGACCGGGGCCCAACTGCTCGAGAAGGAGGGTGACGCGGCCGCGGACTATCTCGAGGGCCTGCTCGACATCGCCGACCTCGACGGGGACATCGACATCGACGTCGAGGGGAATCGGGCGATGGTGTCGGTCGTGGAGGCCTCGGCCGGAGAGCTCGGCCACCTTGTGGGGGACGACGGTCGGGTGCTCGACTCGCTCCAGGAGCTGACCCGGCTGGCCGCCACCCGCGAGACGGGTGAGCGGTCACGCCTCATGCTCGACGTCGCGGGCCATCGGGCGGCCCGGCGTGAGCAGCTCGTGGTGATCGCCAAGGAGGCGGTCGCGGAGGCGCAGCGGACAGCCGCGCCGGTGCGCCTTGATCCGATGAGCCCCTTTGAGCGCAAGGTCGTGCACGACGCCGTGGCCGAGGCCGGCCTCATCAGCGAGTCCGAGGGGGACGAGCCCGCTCGTCGTGTGGTCATCCGGACGGCCTGACCATGGTTTCCCGTGAAACATCGGGACCTGCGCCAGACCTGCCTGCGTGGCTGGCCCCCGCTGGCGCGAGCCTGACGGCTTTCGCGGATCTGCTGGCGGACGTGGGAGTGGCTCGCGGCCTGATCGGACCTCGCGAGGTGCCCCGCCTGTGGCAGCGCCACCTGCTCAACTGCGCCGTGGTCGCGAACCCGGATGAGGGACTCGTTCCCGCCGGCTGCCGCGTTGCGGACGTCGGCTCCGGAGCTGGCCTCCCCGGTCTTGTCTGGGCTATCGCCCGCGCCGACATCACGGTCGTACTGATCGAACCGCTGCTCCGACGCAGCACGTTCCTCACCGAGGCGGTCGACGAACTCGGGCTGGGCGATCGGGTCCTGGTGTGGCGTGGCCGTGCCGAGGATGCTGCCGACACGATCCCGGCCGTGGACGTTGTGACCGCGCGGGCGGTGGCGCCGATGGAGCGGCTTCTTGGCTGGACTGTTCCGCTGCTCACCGAGGGTGGCCGGCTGGTTGCCTTGAAGGGCAGCAGTGCGGCCAAGGAGGTCGAGGACGCACGGACCGCGGCGTCCGACGCGGGACTGTCGGATCTCGAGGTGCTCCAGGTGGGTGCCGGCGTCGTCGACCCAACGACCACCGTCGTGGTGGGGGTGCGCCGTAGGATGAGCGGGTGACCCAGCCTCCCGTCTCCGTTGTGAGGACGGACCAGCACAGGGAGCCGGCGGGCCTGGGTTGGCCCCCCGAGACGACTGAGGATGTTTCACGGGAAACTGCCGCGGATGCTGCGCCCGTGGGCCTGGGCTGGCCCGTATGACCCCGGCAACGCGGATCATCACCGTTGCCAACCAGAAGGGCGGCGTCGGCAAGACCACGAGCACGGTCAACATCGCCGCGGCGATCGCTCAAGCGGGACACTCCGTGCTGGTCATCGACATGGATCCCCAGGGCAACGCTTCGACGGCCCTCGGCGCGACGCATCACGAGGGGGTACCGAGTGTCTACGAGGTGCTCTCCGGCGATCTCGCCCTGGTAGACATCCTGCAGGAGTGCCCTGACATACCGGGCCTGTGGACCGCGCCGGCCACCATCGACCTCGCCGGGGCGGAGATCGAGCTGGTGGCCCTGGTGGCGCGGGAGTACCGGTTGGCGCGGGCGATCGATGCGCTCCTCGCGACGCGGCACTTCGACTACCTGTTCCTTGACTGCCCGCCCAGCCTCGGACTGCTCACCTTGAACGGCCTGGTGGCGGCGCGTGAGGTGCTGCTGCCGATCCAGTGCGAGTACTACGCCCTCGAGGGGCTCTCTCAGCTGCTACGGACGATCGACATGGTGCGGACCCACCTCAATCCGTCACTTGTGGTCAGCGCCATCCTGCTGACCATGTACGACGGCCGCACACGACTCGCGTCCCAGGTCGCCAACGAGGTCCGGACGCATTTCGGCGCGCAGGTGCTCGACACCGTCATCCCGCGGTCGGTTCGGGTGTCCGAGGCACCGTCATACGGACAGTCGGTGGTGACCTACGACCCCACCTCCTCGGGTGCCTTGGCCTACCGCGAGGCGGCCGCACAAGTGGTGTCGCTTGTACACAACAATACACATAGTTATCCACAGACATAAACCTACAAAAGGTATATTTCGAGCAAGTTTTCCCCGAAAGGACGGATGACGTGTCGGCACCGAAGCGCGGTCTGGGCAGGGGTCTGGGTGCGCTCATCCCGCCGTCACCCCCGGGTGGGTCGACGGAGCTCCGCGACGTCGAGAGCCAGGGTCAGCCCCCGGGCGACGTGCCGGGCCTGGTGCCGGGCGCGGTCTACGCCGAGATCCCCATCGACCTCGTGCTGCCGAACCCGCGTCAGCCGCGAACGGTGTTCGACGAGGACGCCCTGGCCGAGCTCGTCTTCTCCATCCGCGAGATCGGTCTTCTCCAGCCCATCGTCGTGCGTCGAACCGAGGGTGATGCCTTCGAGCTGATCGCCGGAGAGCGCCGCCTGCGCGCTTCGCGGGAGGCCGGACTGGGCGTCATCCCTGCGATCATCCGGGACACCGACGACGACGCGATGCTGCGCGACGCCCTGCTGGAGAACCTGCACAGGGCCGATCTGAACCCGTTGGAGGAGGCAGCGGCCTACCAGCAGCTGCTCTCGGACTTCGGCTGCACCCAGGACGAGCTCGCCCGTCGCATCGGACGGTCACGCCCCCAGGTGTCGAACACCCTGCGACTGCTCAAGCTCCCGCCCGACGTCCAGCGCAGGGTGGCTGCTGGAGTCATCAGCGCGGGCCATGCCCGAGCCCTCCTGTCGCTCGACGACACGGCCGCGATGGAGGCCCTGGCCACCCGGATCGTCGCCGAGGGCCTGAGCGTCCGGGCGGTCGAGGAGATCATCATCGTGGGCGATGCCGACGGCCGGCGGCGCAGGTCATCCCCTCGCACACGGGTCTCCCGGCCCCGCGACCCGGAACTGGCCGATGCGCTGGCCGAGCTGGCGTCGAGTGTCGCCGACGCACTCGACACCCGCGCTGGCATCGACGGGTTCGGCACGGCGAGGTCCCGCGGGCGGCTGGTCGTCGAATGCGCTGACGTCGAGGACCTGCGGCGGATCGCGGAGCTGATCAGCTCGATCGGCTGACCGCTGCCGTCACGAGCTCGGCGGTCAGGGCTCCCAGCGACTCCTCGGCGGCGCCCAGCGCCTGGGGGAACAGCGACGTCTCGGTCATCCCGGGTGCGACGTTCACCTCGAGGAACCACGGCACGCCCTCGGCATCCACGATGAGGTCCGTGCGGGACCAGTCGCGAAGCCCGAGCAGCAGGTGCACGTTCAGCGCGACCGCCTGGGCCCGCTCGGCGGTCTCGTCGCTGAGTCGGGCTGGGCAGAAGAACTCGGTCGTGCCGGCGGTGTAGCGCGCCGCGTAGTCGTACAGCTCGCCCGGAGGCACGATCTCCACTCCGGACAGGGCCAGCAGGTCGTCGTCGCGCTCGAACACGCCGATCGCTACCTCGGTGCCCGACACGTATCGCTCCATGAGGACGACGTCGCCGTAGGCGAACGCGCCGACCATGGCCGCCGGCAGCTCCTCGGCCGTGTGCACGATCGCGGTTCCGAGAGACGACCCGCCTCGCGTGGGCTTGACCACCAGGGGCAGGCCCAGCTGCTCCACCACGGCGTCCAGCACGGCAGGCGCGCCGAGCTCTCGAAACGTCGACTGCGGCATGGCCACGCACGGAGGCGTGCTCAGGCCCGCCTGGACGGCGAGCTCCTTGGCCACCGGCTTGTCGAAGGCCAGACGGCTGGCCGCGGCTCCCGAGCCGACGAACGGGATGCCCAGTGACTCGAGGACGTCTCGCAGCGCGCCGTCCTCACCGGCAGCGCCGTGCAGCAGGGGGACGATGCAGTCGGGCCGATGCTGGCGCAGCCGGTCGAGCAGGAGGCCGTCGACGTCATGCTCGGCCACCTCCCAGCCGGGCTGGTCCGTCCGAAGGGCCTCGGCGACCCGGCGGCCTGAGCGCAGGGAGACGTCCCGCTCGGCGGACAGTCCGCCGGACAGCACCAGAACGTGCATCTGCACTCCTACAGGAGATCCGGGGCAGGCACGCTCGTCCCGGTGACGGGAGCGAGACCGTGCGCCGTGCCGAAGGTGTGGACCAGTTCAAGCTCGGTCTCGATGACGGCGGCGAGCCGGCGGACCCCCTCGCGGATCCGATCGGGCTCGGGATAGCAGTAGGACAGGCGCAGGTTCTGACGTCCGTCGCCGTCGGCGTAGAAGCCCGTTCCGGGAACGTACGCGACGAGGTTCGCGACCGCGCGGGGCAGCATGGCGGTGGCGTCCAGGCCCTCCGGGAGGGTCAGCCACGAGTAGAACCCCCCCGCGGGGATCGTCCACGTGGTGCCGTCGGGCATCAGTGCCTGCAGCGACTCCAGCAGGGCGTCGCGACGCTCGCGGTAGACCTCCTGGAAGGTCTTGATCTGCTCTCGCCACGGCTGCGTGGCGAGGTACTCGGACACGGTCAGCTGCGCGTAGTTGCTCGGGCACAGGACTGCCGCCTCGGCGGCCAGCACGAGCTTCTCGCGGACACCGTGGGGCGCGACGGCCCATCCGACACGAAGCCCCGCTGCGATGGTCTTGGAGAAGGAACCGAGGTAGATGACCCCGTCCGCGTCGTCGGCGCGGATGGCACGGGGAGGCTCGCCCTCGAACCCGAGAAGGCCGTAGGGGTCATCTTCGAGCAGGGCGATCCCGGCGGACTGGGCGATGGCGAGGATCTCGCTGCGTCGTGCAGGGCCCTGCGTGACACCGGCGGGGTTGTGGAAGCTGGGAATCGTGTAGATCAGCTTGATGCGCTTGCCTGCGGCGCGAACGGTGGTGATCGCCTCCGAGAGCGCCGCGGGGACGAGCCCCTCATCATCCATGGCGACATGCACGATCTCGCACTCGTACGCGCGGAAGACGCCGAGCGCGCCGACGTAGGAGGGCGCCTCCACGAGCACGACGTCGCCTGGGTCGCAGAAGACCCGCGTCACCAGGTCCAGCGCCATCTGGGACCCCGTGGTCACGACGATGTCATCGGGATGGGCGACGACGCCCACCTCGCCGATGACCTCCAGGATCTGCTCGCGCAGGGTGACGTCGCCCTGCCCGGAGCCGTACTGCAGTGCCGTCGCACCTCGTTCGACAAGGAGTCGCTCGGCAGTGGCGGTGAGCATGTCGATCGGGAGGGCCTGGACGTACGGCATGCCGCCGGCCAGCGAGACGACCTCGGGCCGGGATGCCACGGCGAAGAGGGCCCGGATCTCCGACGCCCTCATCGCGTTGGCGCGGCTGGCGTACGAATCCACCCAGGGATCCAGCCGGGATCCACCCGTCGTCATACCGCTCACCTCCGACCTGAACCGCGTCACGCGCAGGGGGCGGTGACCTGCCTAGAGTAGGGGCTAGCGAAGGAGGCTCCGACATGCGGCGTGCGCTGGGTCTGCTCGGCCTCATCGGCCTGGGAGTGCTGCTGGGCTTCCTCGTCCGCCTGCTCTGGCCACGGCGGACCCCGACTAGGTAGGGGCGCAGAACCTGGTGAGTGCCTCGGCCAGGCCGTCCGCCACCGTGTGCTGGAAGGACGTGCTCGTGAGCCTCCTGGCGTCGGCGGGGTTCGACAGGTAGCCGAGCTCGACGCGGACCGCGGGCATCCTGGTCAGGCGAAGGAGGTCCCAGGTGCGGGGATGCGTGTGGCAGTCCAGCAGGTCCGTTCGCGAGACGAGCTCCTCCTGGACCCGCTCGGCAAGGAGCCGCCCGCTCGGTGAGTGCACCCCGCCGCGTGGATCACCGAAGTAGTAGGTGACGAGCCCGTTGGGCTCCGGACTGCTGGCGCGGTCGACGTGCAGGGAGAGCACGAGGTCAGCGCCGACGTCGTTCGCGAACTGGGCCCGGGCAGGGTCGTCGGGGAAGGCGCCGCCGTCGATGCGTGCTGGGCGAGTGAGCAGGACCTGGGTGCCCAGCGCAGCCAGCCGTCCCTCGACCCGGACCGCGATGGCATGGCAGAGATCCGCGTCCACGGCGTCGCCAGGATCGATCACCACGACCTTGTCCGCGACCCCGGACTGCAGTTCGGACATCGTCACCTGTTCGCGCAGCAGCGCCGCATTGCCGCCGGAGATGGTGCGCACGAGGCGGTCGAATGCGCGGAACGTGTCGGGGCCGCACGTCCCGTCGGACGTGACGCCGACCCCCTTCTGGAACTCGCGCAGGGCGGCGTCTGTCTGAGCCCCGAAGAGACCGTCGGGCCGTCCGGAGGCGAAGCCGAGCTGGTTCAGCCGGCGTTGCAGCTCGGTGACGTCGTCGCCGGCCATGAGGTGACCCGGAATGTAGGACAGCACGCGGTCGCCGAGCTGCCAGCGCGCCTCCTCGAGTCGCCTGAAGGTGTGCGGACCGACGACGCCGTCGACGGTGATTCCTCGCTCCTGCTGGAAGGCGCGAACAGCCCGGTCGAGCTCGTCGTCGAACGCGTCCGGATCAGGCGCGTTCGTGTCACACAGTCCGAGGTGCGCGAGCCGCGCGCGCACCTCCGCGACGGCCGCCCCGGTGTCCCCGCGGCGGAGCACGTGGCTACAAGTAGGGGGCGAGGTCGGCGAGCAGGGCGGCCTTGGGCTTGGCACCGATGATCGTCTTGACGATCTGCCCGCCCTGGTACACGTTCATCGTGGGGATCGAGGTGATGCCGTACGAGGCGGCGGTGTGCGGGTTCTCGTCGACGTTGAGCTTGGCCACGACGACACCGTCGTTCTCGGACGCGATCTGCTCGAGGATGGGAGCGATCATCTTGCACGGACCGCACCACTCCGCCCAGAAGTCGACGATGACCGGCTTGTCGCTCATCAGGACGTCGTCCGCGAAGCTCGCGTCGGTGACCTGCTTGGTGGCTCCCATGGTGGATCTCCTACTGGTCGGAACGGGTGTCGTCGGTGCGTTGGCTCAGGCTACTCGCTGGACGCGAGGAACCGCTCCGCGTCGAGCGCGGCTGCGCAGCCGGATCCGGCTGCCGTGATGGCTTGACGGTACGTGTGGTCGACGAGGTCGCCGCAGGCGAAGACGCCGTCCACGTTGGTGGCCGTGCTCCTGCCCTGAACGACGACGTAGCCCTCGTCGTCGAGGTCGACCTGGCCCTTGACCAGCTCCGAGCGCGGGTCGTGCCCGATGGCCACGAACAGGCCGGTCACCGGAAGTTCACGGCTCGCTCCCGTGACAGTGTCCGTGAGCACGATGCCGGACACCTTGTCGTCGCCGACGACGTCCTCGACGGTGCTGTTCCAGGCGAAGCGCAGCTTGTCGTTCGCGAAGGCCCGCTCCTGCATGATCTTGCTGGCGCGCAGGGAGTCGCGCCTGTGCACGAGCGTGACGGTGTCGGCGAACCGGGTGAGGAAGGTGGCCTCCTCGATCGCGGAGTCTCCGCCGCCGACGACAGCGATGTCCTGACCCCGGAAGAAGAAGCCGTCGCAGGTGGCACACCACGAGACGCCGTGGCCGGAGAGACGCTTCTCGTTGGGGAGGCCGAGCTCGCGGTAGGCCGATCCCATGGCCAGGATGACCGCCCGCGCCTGATGAGTGGTGCCGGCGCCGTCGACCACGGTCTTCACGTCGCCGGAGAGGTCCATGCTGACGATGTCGTCGGTGATGAGTTCGGCACCGAACCGCACGGCCTGGGCTCGGATCTGCTCCATGAGCTGCGGGCCCATGATCCCGTCGGTGAAGCCCGGGAAGTTCTCGACCTCGGTGGTGTTCATGAGGGCGCCGCCCGCCGTCACCGAGCCCTCGAAGACGAGGGGGGCGAGCTGGGCGCGGGCAGCGTAGACGGCTGCCGTGTAGCCCGCCGGGCCCGAGCCGACGATGATGACGTTGCGGATCTCGCTCACGAGACGCCCTTTCGGAAGTGCAGTCGGATACCTATGGGGGTATTCCCCACTCGCGGGAACGATCCTACGGTCCCGGGCATTCCCCGGCGCTGCGGTGGGTCGGCTAGCGCATGACTCGCAGGGAGATCTTCATCCTGACGTCGCAGTCCCGGTCGATGACCCAGACCTCGAGGTTCGTGGCCGCGAGGGCTGCGGTCTCGGGATCGGAGGCCTCGGTAGCCGCGGCCTCCGCGACCGGATCGGCGGCGACGACCACGCCGGCGTCCTGCCCCTCGAAGGTGGAACGGTCGACGATGAGGGCCGTGGAGTCCTCCTCGGCGGTGAGCTTGGTGATGCAGTCGCGCAGGCTCTCCGGCGACGACAGGAAGCCGTCGGCCGGGGCATCGGGCATCGGAACCTCGTCCGGCGCCGGCTCGGAGGCTGCCTCGGCGGGCGAGGGCATGGCGTCGAACGCCTGCAGGACCTCGGACACCTGGGTGCTGAGCGCCGAGGGCGTGTAGTCGGTCTTGGAGTCGACCAGGCGCAGGGCGGGCGGCACCATCCCGGCGAAGGACATCATGGCCGGCGCTGCCAGGGCCTCGGGCGCGGCGACGGCCTCGGCCACGCCGGCGGAGTCCTCCGCGGCCGTGTCGACCTTCTGCTGGCTGGTCGGCACGGCGTCGCCAGCGACCACCGCACCTCCTGAGCCGTCGTTCTGGAAGGCGGTGACCGCCACGCCGACGGCGAGGACGGCGACCGATGCCGCGACGAGTCCGCCCCCCCAGCGCAGGAGTCTCGACGGACGGCGGGCCGGACCGGCGGGAAGCTCGGCGGCCAGGGAGTCGGTGATCCGGTGCCATACCCAGTCGGGCATGGGCTCGGCAGCCACGTCGGGCCGGAGGAAGTCGAGGTCGTGCAGGGCCCGGGTGACCCTGTCGAGGTCTGCCGGGTCGATGTCATCGTCCACGTCGCGCGGATGGTCCGGCTCGTCAGCCATGCTGGGTTCGACCTCCTTCCGGGTCTACGACGGGGTTCGGCGAGTCCAGGTTCCGTAGGAAGGCGAGCCGTTTGGCCAGCTTGCCGCGTCCGCGGAAGCAGCGGCTCTTGACCGTGCCCTCGGGGATCCCCAGCTTCAGGGAGGCCTCCTCGATGGACCAGCCCTCCACGTCGACGAGGATGACGGCCGCTCGCTGATCCTCCGGAAGCTCGGACAACGCCTGGACCACGACCAGCTGGATCTCCCGCTGACCCATCTGGTCCGTGGGGTCGGCCACCACGGCTCCGGGCAGTGACTCGTCGTCATCGGGGAGGGTGGAGGTGGGTCGGGCCTTCCGGCGACGCAGCCGATCGAGGCTGGCGTTGACGACGATGCGGTGGAGCCAGGTCGTCACCGCCGAGTCGCCGCGGAACTGCTCGGCGCGTCGGTAGGCGGAGATGAGTGCGTCCTGGAGGGCGTCGGCCGCCTCCTCTGGGTCCCCGGTCGTGCGCAGGGCCACGGCCCACAGCCGGTCCCGGTGTCGGCGAACCAGCTCCTCGAACGCACCCTGATCGCCGGCGACATGCGCGGCGAGCAGGTCCGCGTCGCTGCGCGGGTCCGAGGTGGTCACGGATCGAGCCTAGGGGGTCAGCCGCTGACGACCGCGCTCCTCACGCCGCCCTGGTACAGGCCGGTCCCCTCGTCCACCGCCGGGGGCACCCGGGTGAACCACACGAGCACGTAGCGACCGGTGACGGGCCGCGGGGCGCGGATGTCGATCCGATCCCTCGTGGCGAAGGCCGACGCCAGCGGGGTCCAGAGCGCCGGGTCGGACAGGATGCGGTCGGCCACCTTGACGTCGATGTTGCTGCCGCGCCCGACGAGGTTCAGCGACACCTGCTGGACGTCCTGGGGCTGCCCGAGATCGAGGATGAGCCCCACGCCCTCCTTGCCGTCCAGGTCGGCAGTCGTGTACTGGGAGGTGAGCCAGGCGGTGTCCGGATCGTCGTCGTTGACGGTGGCCGCGAGCTCCTCGCTCTCGCGGCCCTTGCGCTTGTCCGGCTTGCCGTTGCCGTTGTCGTCGCCGAAGGGGTCGTAGGACCTGAACCTCGTGATGGGGAACGTCTGCTCGATCGTGCTTCCGGACAGGTCGTCCACCGGGCGGGCCGGACTCGTCAGCATCTCGGCGAGATCCGGGCCCTTGGCGTCGGCCGCGCCGACGTCGCTCGTGAGCAGCTGCCAGCCCGACCAGCTGATGCCGGCGACGAGTGCGACGGCCAGCACCACGGCGACCAGTCGTCCGGTCCAGACCAGGACCCGGCGTCCCCAGCTCCGGCGGCCCGAGGAGGGCGTGACCCGGATCGTCGTCGTCGTGACGGGAGCGATGTGGTCGAGAGCGGCGCCCACCATGGTGGCGAAGGACCCCGGGTCGGACACGCGAGCAACCCCTCGTGCGCGGGCGGCGGTGACGACCGACCGGGCGACGACATCGTCGACGCTTCGGGGTACGGCGGCGCGCACCTGCGACGGAGGCAGCACGACGTCACCGGCTCGCGGAGCGGCGGGGGCGGAGACCGGCGCGTCACCCGGCCAGTAGCCGGTGGTCAGGAGGTAGACGAGCGCCCCGAGGGCGTCGACATCAGCGGCCTTGCGGTCGGGCAGGTCGGGCAGGGTGCCGAAGAGCGCAGCGTCCACCGCCAGTCCGCGCACCCGGACCTCGCCTGCGTCGGTGATGAAGACGCTGGACGGCCTCAACCGGCCGTGGCTGACGTTCGCCTCCGTTCCCGCAGCGACCGCGCGTGCGACCTCGGCCACCATCGACAGTGCCTCAGGGGCGGCGAACGGGGTCCCGTTGCGATCCTGCAGGGTGCGCTCGAGGTTCCGGCCGGAGGCCCACTCGCTGACGACGGCGACGCGCGCCGGGTCCGTTCGGGTCGCTGGCAGGTCGAGGATGTCCAGCACGCGCAGGAGTCGACGGTCGTCGACCAGAGCGGCCGCCTGCGCCGCCCCGATCACCGCAGGGCAGCGCGGGTCGTCTGCGGGCAGGACCCGCACTGTGACGGGTCGATCGAGGACGACGTCGTACCCGTGCCACAGGTACACATCGCCCTCGCCGCTGAGACCCGGGTCCTGGGCGACCAGATCCTGCAGGTGGTAGCGACCGAGCTGCTCGGTGGCCCTCATGCCCGTCCTCCGCGGCCTGTGACGCGTCCGGCGACGCGGCGCACCATCGACAGTACGTCGCCGACCTCTCGCACCCGCATGGCCCACGCCGCCATGACGAAGACGATCACGCCGACGATCGACGTGACGATGACGCTGAGGAGAAGGTCACCGCGGACCTGCCACGTCACCGGTGCCAGCGTCGCCGGGGAGAGGACGAGGGCCGCGGCGCCCAGCATCGCCCCACCGGCGATGCCACCGGCCACCACCAGCCGGACGAGGGTCCACGCGGTGCGCCCGCTCTCCAGGGTGCCGAGTCGACGGGCCAGGAGGAACCACGCGACGATCAGTGCGAACCAGTACGCCAGCGAGTAGGCGAGCGCGAGCATGGCCACCTGCTGGCCACCGCCCTCGAAGAGGTGGAACAACGGGAAGGCCAGAGCCAGCAGCACCGCGCTGAACGCGACAGTCACGAAGAACGGCGTGCGCGTGTCCTCCACGGCGTAGTAGCCGCGCAGCAGGATGTAGAAGAGGGTGAACGGGAGCAGGCCGATCATGAACACGGACACGATGACGCCCATGACCGCCGCCTGGGATGCCGTTGCCGCTCCGTAGCCGAACAGCAGGATGGAGAGCGAGGCACCGTTCACCATCAGGATGGCCGCGATCGGGACCATGAGCACGGCGACCACCCGCATGGTCCGAGCGATATCCGTGCCCACCTGGCGGAGCCGGCCGTCGTGTGCGACACGACTGAGCGCCGGAAGCATCGCGGTCACGATCGAGATGGTGATCACGCTGTGCGGGAGCATGAAGACCAGGTGCGCCTTCTGGTAGGTCGTCAGGCCCGCTGCCACCGCGTCGACGTCACTGGAGTTGACGTTCGCCTGGGTGGCGAGGCGCGTGATGAAGACGTAGGTGATCTGGTTGACGAGGACCAGGCCGATGGTCCACGCGGCCAGCCAGCCAGCCTTCCCTAGCCCAGCGCCGCGCCAGTCGAACCTCGGGCGCCATGCGTACCCGGACCTCCACAGCACCGGAACCAGGATGACCGCCTGGGCGACGACGCCCAGCGTCGTTCCCACACCGAGGAGGAGCACCTGCGATGTCGTGAGCTCTCCGTCCGCGGCTGCCGACGTCCCGGCGACCCAGATGAACAGGGCGAAGGTGGCGATCGACACGGCGTTGTTGGCGATGGGCGCGAACATGGGCGCCCCGAATCGCCCCCGCGAGTTGAGCACCTGGCTGAGCATCGTGTAGACGCCGTAGAAGAAGATCTGCGGCAGGCACAGCCGCGCGAACGCCACAGCGAGGTCGTACGCGTCTGCGGGGTAGTCGTCAGGCGTGTAGAGATCGACGATCCACGGCGCCGCGACCACGGCGACGACCGACATGGCCAGGAGGATCGAGCCGACGAGGGTGAGAAGGCGATCGGCGTAGGCCTTGCCGCCGTCGGCGTCCTCCTTCATGCGGCGTACGAGCTGCGGGATGAACACGGCGTTCAGCGCGCCGCCGATGACGAGGATGTAGACGATGTTCGGGAGCGAGTTGCCCAGCGAGAAGGCGTCGGCAACGAGGTAGAAGCCCAGCGCCGCGGTCATCGCGATGTCGCGCAGGACGCCGGTGACCCGCGAGACCACGGTCCCTGCCGCCATCAGGCTGCTGTTGCGGGCCAACGTTCCGCCCGCGACCGACGGCGGGTTCGCGGCGACGTCCCCGGCCTGCAGCTCTCGGCCGGCCTCGGCCACCTCGACGCCGACCTCGAGGGCCTGCGTGTCGTCGGGCTCGCTGCTCATGCGCCTACCGTTCCAGATCCGGGGCGGTTCGCTCGAGACGCGCCTTGCGGATCCGACGGGTCACGCCGACGATCACGAACACCACGATCGCCAGGAAGGCGGCGGCGACGACCCATGCGGCCGCCCTCGCGTACGCGGTGGAGGCCACGGTGATCATTGCCGGGTCGCCGTAGTCGACACCGTCGGGATTGAGCAGCTGGACGCTGACCGTCAGCGGGTCCCCGCCGATGACCCGTGCATCGATGTCGACGCTCGCGAGCTTCCCGGGCTCGATCCGAATCCCGGTGAGGGGCTGTGAGGACAGTCGCAGCGGTGGTCGCCCCTTGAGGACGACGCCGACCGTCACGGATCGGTCCAGGTCGTTGCTGATCGTGATCGGCACCTTGCCGTTGTCGCCGGAGAAGGTGATGGTGCCCTCGGACAGGACGCGGACGCGCCCCGTCTCCTCACTCAGGCGGGTCCGGATGGTGGCGAGCAGCTGGTCGCCGGTCTTCGGACTCGACCGCCAGGCTGCTGACTCGGCCCGCAGCAGCGCCTCGGAGAACGGTTCGGTGATGCCAGTCGGGTTGTCGATGGCCGCGGTGAACGCGTCCAGGTCGGCGCTCGTGCGCGCGATCCGGGCAACGTAGTCGGGGTCCAGCTCGGCGTCCCGGGCGCGATCTCCGTATCCCCCGCGCTGTCGGCTCGTCGATGGCGCCGGCGACTCGAGGAGCTCGGTGAGGGTGCGGGACGCGAGCCACGGTGCCGTCCGCGTCGCCCGGAGCAGTGGCGAGACCAGCGACGCGGTCGCCTGCCAGCGTGTGGACGGGGGTGCGACGACGAACGCGCGAGAGCGCTGGTCGGGTGGGAGTGTCTGGGACAGCACGCTCGTCTCGGCCAGGAAGCGCTGGCGAGCCAGGATCACGTCGGAGGCGCTCCGCTGCGGCAGGGACAGGGTGCGGGTGAGCCCGGGGTCGGTGAGGACGGCTCGGATCGCGCCGACCGATGTGGGCAGGGCCGCTGTGGCGAGGCCCTCGGTCGGGATCGTCTCGTCGGTAGGAGGCATGGCGTCGGCGGACAGCACGATGGTGGTGACACCGGCCGAGGCGAGGACGTTGAGGGACGGTCGGTCGACGCGGCCGAAGGGCGCCCAGTACAGGCCGCCGGGTACGGGAACGCCCAGCGCCGCCGTGGCGATCCCGGGTCCGCGGGTCACGGCGCGGACGACGTCGTTCGACATCCCGCCGCGGGTCACCGCGGAAGCGTCGATGTCGGCGTAGGGAAGGGAGCGGATGCCCCGGATCCTGGTGGCCTGGGCGAGGGTGTCGAGCCATGCGCGGGCCTGTGACTCGCGGTTGCCCAGCACCAGGGCACCGTCCTGCCGGACCTGGTACCCCTCGGCCATCGCGGACGCGGTCTGGAGGAGGGCGGGATCGGCGAACCACGACACGGTCGACCGGTGCTGCATGCCGATCTCGACGAGCCGCTCCAGCCGGCCGCCGGGTGACAGCTCCTCGGGGGTCCGATTGTTCAGCAGGATTCCGTCGACGGTGCGGGCCGGCCAGTCGGCCAGCGGCCACAGCCACACGAGGTCGATGGGGGTCACCTCGGATCCCGTCGGGAACCAGGGCAGGAACGTCCGCAGAACGCCCTTCCTCGTATCGAACTCGTCGACGCCGTCCTCGCGTCCTACGGCGTCGACGCCGATGACGTACGCCCCCGCGGAGGTGAAGCCGATGGCCGAGATGGGCACGGTGAGGGTGAACGATCGACGGCCACCGGGCGGCAGTTCAGGCGCGACGAGCGTGCGCGTTCCGGGCAGGGGGACGTCGGCAGGCTCGCCGTCCGGGGGGTCGAGTCCGGCATCGAAGACCGCGACGACCTCTCGCCGAGCCGGCAGAGGCGTCGACGAGCGGCGCAGCTGGACGCTCACGTCCTTGATGGAGTTGCGGGACGAGCTGATGACCCGGCCCTTGATCCGGAGGGTGCCGTCGTCCTTGGGCGTGAGTGGGGACAGGGAGTCGATCACGATGCGCACGGACGGGAGGGCCTGGTCCTCGGTGGGTGCGGCCGAGGCCGAGGCGGAGAGACCCGCCAGCAGCAGCCCTGCGGCCGCGAGCAGCGCGCCCAGGCGGATCGTTCGGATCACGCGATCCCGCCGGCACTGCCCCCGGGTCCTGCTCCCGCCAGGGCCTCGTGGACGCGCTCGAGCAGGCGTCGCTCGTCTGCGTACCTGAGCCGGTCGGCCACCTCGTCGAGGGGGACCCAGGCGACTTCGACGACCTCGGCGTCCTCGTCGGAGAGCGCGCCTCCGCAGGCGTCAAGCAGGAAGTGGTGCACGGTCTTGTGGATGCGCTGGTTGTCCGCCATGAACCAGAAGTCGATGGTGCCCAGGCTCGCCACGATGACCCCGCGGATCCCCGTCTCCTCGAACACCTCGCGCACGGCGGCGTCCTCCGCGGTCTCGCCCTTCTCGATGTGTCCCTTGGGCAAGGACCAGACGAGGTGGCCCTGCCGGTCCCGGCGGGCGATGAGGGCGGCCCGGGGCTGGTCGCCGTGCCGGTCCAGCACCAAGCCCCCCGCCGACGTCTCCTCCACCCGTCGGGGAGACGGCTTCCGGGGACGGGACATACCGGCAGGATAGGCCAGCGCCCGGGACAACTACGCTCTGCTGGCGTGGGCTCCGCATCCGAACCGAGGCGTCCGGTGACCGAAGCGCAGCGCCGGGCGGTCGCCGAGCTGGCTCCGTACGCCCCCCTCCTGACAGGGCTGGGTGATCGTTTCGCCGAGCGGGGCCACGAGCTCTCCCTTGTCGGCGGACCGGTACGCGATGCCCTCCTGGGACGGCTGTCGACCCGCTCGGGTGCGGCCGCTGCCGACCTCGACTTCACGACGGACGCGCGCCCCGGGGACGTGCTGGCGATGCTCGAGGGGTTCGCGGAGTCGACGTGGGACGTCGGGATCAGGTTCGGCACCGTAGGAGCCCGTATCCATGGGCGTGAGGTCGAGATCACGACCTATCGCGCCGAGGAGTACGACCCCGAGTCGCGCAAGCCCTCCGTGGACTTCGGGCACTCCCTGGAGGGGGATCTCCACCGTCGGGACTTCACCATCAACGCGATGGCGATCCGGCTGCCGGAGCTCACCTTCGTCGACCTCTACGAGGGCCAGGCCGACCTCGACCGAGGACTGATCAGGACGCCCGGGACGGCACACGACTCGTTCATGGACGACCCGCTGCGGATGATGAGGGCGGCGCGCTTCTCTGCGCAGCTCGGCTTCGCCGTTGCCGACGACGTCGTCGAGGCCATGGCGCGGCAGGCCGAACGACTGACCATCGTCTCGGCGGAGCGCATCCGCGAGGAGCTCATGAAGATAGTCATGTCGCCGGATCCGCGTCGTGGCCTGACCCTGCTCGTCGATACCGGGTTGGCGGACCACGTCATTCCCGAGCTGCCGCTGCTGCGTCTTGAGGAGGACGAGCACCATCACCACAAGGACGTGTACGAGCACACGCTGACGGTGCTCGAGCAGGCCATGGTGCTCGAGGACGCGCATGAGCCAACATCCGGGCCCGACCCGGCTCTGCGGCTCGCCGCGCTGCTGCATGACATCGGCAAGCCCCGCACCAGGCGATTCGAGTCCGACGGCCGGGTCTCCTTCCACCACCACGAGGTGGTGGGGGCGCGCATGACCCGCAAGCGCATGCAGGCGCTGCGCTTCTCGAACGAGATGACCGACGACGTCTCACGTCTCGTGGAGCTGCACCTGCGCTTCCACGGCTACGGCACGGGCGAATGGACCGACTCGGCCGTTCGACGCTACGTGCGCGATGCCGGCCCGCTGCTCCCGAGGCTGCACAAGCTCACCCGGGCTGACTCCACGACTCGGAACCGACGTCGTGCGGTGGCGCTGCAGAGGTCGTACGACTCGCTGGAGAAGCGGATCGCCGAGCTGGCCCAGGAGGAGGAGCTGGCCTCCGTGCGACCCGACCTCGACGGTCGGGCGATCATGGGGATCCTCGGGATTCCTCCCGGCCCGGTGGTCGGCGAGGCCTACCAGTTCCTCCTGGACCTGCGGCTGGATCGAGGCCCGATGGAGCCGGCCCTCGCGGAGGAGGCGCTGCGGTCGTGGTGGGCGGCTCGCGCCTAGGCGCTCGACGAGGGTGATGCGGCTGCCCGTGACCCGAGCAGCAGCTGAGCCAGGGTCACGAGGCCGGCGACCAGCGCCGCGACCCACAGGACCGTGGAGACCGCGAGCAGGTCGCTGAACAGCAGGACGGCGATCCCGAGGGCGTAGATGAGCCACCTCGCGTAGCCGAGCATGTCGACGCTCATCGGGCCCGGGCGGCCGTCCGAGAGGCGTCCGCCGAGGTCGGCGAGCCCGTTGGTTACGCGGCCGCGAATGACCAGCGCCGGCGTCGTGCGGCCACCGAACCAGCCTGCGACCGCGACGAGCACGCCCAGGACGAGGGTCGCCTGGGCGCCGGCGACCAGGTACTCGAGCATCGTGGCCCAGAAGACGTCCGCGGCCGGCCCCCACGGGGTGCCTGACAGCTGGTTGACGAACTGCGCCTTGGCCGCGTCGATCGCCATGAGCACGAGGAACCCGGACACGAGAAGGACGATGCCGGTCGCGACGACGATCCGGGCCCTTCTGCGTGCCAGGGCGATGGCGAGCGCGAACATGGCCGCGATGATCAGTGGGAACCAGCGCAGGATCGGTGCCGTGAGCCCGTAGATCGTTCGCAGCTGGGCAAGTCCGGGTGCCTCGGCGAGAACCACCTGGCGGTCCGTGTCAGGAATGGTGATGTTGGCGGCCGCCGTGATCCCGCTGTCCACGAGGTACTGCTGGATCGCCTGCAGGGCCTGGGACGTGTCGAGCACGAGGTTGTCGCCGTCGAGCTTCACGATGCCGCCGTCACGGCCCTCGAGGACGAGGACGACACCCCGCTGCGCGGTCGTGTTGAGGCTGATCCAGACCGTCCGGAACTGGTCCGAGTCGACGAACTTGGTCACCAGCTCACCGATGAGACTGTTGATCCCGGAGGCGATGGGCGCGGCCAGCTGGTCGGTGAATCCGGCGCTGGGGAAGAGATTCCCGAGCAGGGTCTGCACCTGGTTCTCCGTGTCCACCTGCTCGATCACGCGCGTGGTGACCGCATCGGACAGCGCCGCCCTCACCTCGGGCTGGTCGATGAGCGGGCCGACGGTCGCGATGTAGCGGTCCGCGTCGACGACGGTCCGGTTCCCCCAGTGCCCGACGAGGGCGGGGATGGTGAGGACCGCTGCGATGATGAAGATGAGCAGGGAGGCGATGGACCGCGCGCCCCAGCGACGCTCGCGGGCCGGTGCCTCGGTTGTCGACTGGTCGGTCATGGGGTTCCCTCCGGTGTCGTCGCCCGGACTCTACGGGGACTGAGTCGCTGATACCACGCAGCCGCGGCGACGAGCAGGAGTCCGGTGCACGCGTACAGGATGGGGGCCTCGCCATCGGTCGGCGAGACCAGCGCCATGAGGACGATGCCGGCGACGAGGCAGACGTTCACGATCATGTCGAACAGCGCGAAGACCCGGCCCAGGTGGTCGTCGGGGATGAAGCGCTGGACGAGCGTGTCCGAGCAGACCTTCACCGACTGGCCGGCGAACCCCAGGCTGAGGCCGCCGATCAGCAGCGCCGCGAACGACGGCACGTGGGCAGCGACGATGACGGCGGCGATCCCGCCGATGCCCGCCTGCAGCAGCGCGAAGACGGACCAGGCCACCGCGCCCCAGCGACGACTTGCTGCCGGGGTGAGGATGGCTCCGACGAGCGCCCCCACCGCGGCAGCCGCGGTGAGGACGGCGAACTGCCCGAGTGCCGCGTCGGCTTCGCTCATCGGGTGGAAGGTGGTGCGGATGAGAAGAAGGCCGCCGGCGGTGAGCACGCCGAAGGCCAGTCGATGCACGCCCACGACGGCGATGGCGCGCCCCGCCTGCTGGTGGACCCGCAGCTCCCTGACGCCGCTCACGAGCCCGAGGGCCACGCCCCGGAAGGTGTCCGCCGGGCGATGCCCCTCGGGGCCGAGTCGGTCCACGGCGATGAGGGCTGCGACCACCGCTGCGAGTCCGTACGACACGGCGGCGCCGCCGAGCACGATCATGCTCCCTCGGTCACCTCCGCCGACCAGTCCTCGGAGGGCGATCCCGACGACCCCGCCGATCGCGGCCATGATCGTTCCGGAGGTCGGGGTCAGCGCGTTGGCGGTGACCAGGTCCCGGCCGGAGACGACGTGCGGGAGTGACGCCGAGAGCCCGGCCAGCACGAAGCGACCGATGCCGAGGACGACGAGGACCGCGAGCCCCAGGCCCGGTCCGTCGTTGCCCGCGGCCACGAGCACGATCACCGGGACGGTGAACAGCGCCTTGACGATGTTGGCTCGGACGAGGACGGTGCGCCGGCGCCACCGGTCGAGGAACACTCCCGCGAACGGCCCGATGACGGAGTAGGGCAGCAGCAGGATGGCGAACGCCGCCGCGACCTTGACGGCGTCCGGCTGCCGCTCGGGGGAGAACAGGACGAACGTCGCGAGGGCTGCCTGGAGCAGGCCGTCGCCGAACTGGGCGATGAGGCGGACGCCGAAGAGTCGGCGGAAGTCGCGGCCGGCCAGCACCTCGCGCAGAGCGGGCATGGCCACCATGGTGGTGACGCTACCGTCCGCCTTCACCGCCGAGGCCGCACCCCAGCGTCACGACCGTCGAGCGGTGTGACGCCGAGGTGCGGCCTCGAGGGTTGGGGTCAGCGCTCGATGCTGCCGGCGATGAAGTCCTCGACGGCCTGCTTCGCGGCGCTGTCCGAGTACTGGACGGGCGGTGACTTCATGAAGTAGCTCGAGGCGGACAGGATCGGGCCGCCGATGCCGCGGTCCATCGCGATCTTGGCTGCGCGGACCGCGTCGATGATCACGCCGGCGCTGTTCGGGGAGTCCCACACCTCGAGCTTGTACTCGAGGTTCAGTGGTGCGTCGCCGAAGGCGCGACCCTCGAGCCGGACGAACGCCCACTTGCGGTCGTCGAGCCATGCGACGTAGTCGCTCGGGCCGATGTGAACGTTGCGCGCGCCCATGTCGTGCGAGGACACCTGGGAGGTGACGGCCTGCGTCTTGGAGATCTTCTTGGACTCGAGGCGGTCCCGCTCGAGCATGTTCATGAAGTCCATGTTGCCGCCGACATTCAGCTGGTAGGTGCGATCGAGGATGACACCGCGGTCCTCGAACAGCTTGGCCATGACGCGGTGCGTGATGGTCGCGCCCACCTGGCTCTTGATGTCGTCGCCGACGATCGGCAGGCCGGCGTCCTCGAACTTCTTGGCCCATTCGGGGGTCCCGGCGATGAAGACGGGGAGGGCGTTGACGAATCCGCAGCCGGCGTCGATCGCGCACTGGGCGTAGAACTTCGCGGCGGCCTCGGAGCCGACGGGCAGGTAGCACACGACGATGTCCACCTGAGCGTCCTTGAGCGCCTGGACGACGTCGACCGTCTCGGCCTCCGACTCCACGACCATCTCGCGGTAGTACTTGCCGAGGCCGTCGAGGGTGTTGCCTCGCTGCACGGTCACGCCGGTCTGGGGCACGTCGGCGAACTTCAGCGTGTTGTTCTCCGAGGCGCCGATGGCGTCGGCGAGATCGAGGCCGACCTTCTTGCCGTCGACGTCGAACGCGGCGACGAACTCCACGTCACGGACGTGGTACTCGCCGAACTGGACGTGCATGAGGCCCGGCACGAAGTCGGCCGGGTCGGCGTCCTTGTAGTACTCGACGCCCTGGACGAGCGAAGATGCGCAGTTGCCGACGCCAACGATGGCGACACGAACCGAACCCATTAGTGCTCCTTGTTGTCTGTGGAACCGTTGATTGTTGAAGGTGTGTCAGTGGGCGGGGCCTGATCGACGGCGACCGCGTGCTCGTTGCTGATGAGCTCGTTGAGCCAGCGGACCTCGCGCTCGGCTCCGTCGAGGCCGTGCTGCTGCAGCTGGAGGGTGTAGGCGTCGACGCGCTCGCGGCTGCGGGTCAGCGAGTCCCTCAGCGAGTCGACCCGCTCCTCGAGGCGCGAGCGGCGGCCCTCGAGGATGCGCAGTCGGACCCGGGCCTCGGTGCGGCCGAAGAAGGCCAGGTGGGCGGCGAAGCCCTCGTCCTCCCAGGCCTCCGGCCCGGGCTGGTTGGTCCAGGTGGCGAACTCCTCCTTGCCGTCCGCGCTGATGGCGTAGACGACGCGGGCCCGCCGCGCCGAGAGCGGCGGTGCGGAGGACTCGGTGGCCGGGGTGACGTCGACCTCGTCGATGAGCCCCCGGCCCTGGAGCCGGCGCAGGCACGGGTAGAGGGAGCCGTACGACAGCGCCCGGAAGGGCCCGAGGACGGCGGCGAGGCGCTTGCGGAGCTCATAGCCGTGCAGCGGGCCATCGGAGAGGACACCGAGGACGGCGAACTCGAGCACGTCGTGGCGCTTCGCCATGAGGCCCTCCGGATCCCTGTGTCGCGGCTATCTCAAGCCGATAACTCATTACAACATATCGACTCGATATATCAAAACGGCCAGCATCGGGCCATCTAGACTTTCGACCCATGGCTGCGCCCAGGAAGTCGGCGATCCGCGGGACGATCGCCCGCGGCGCACCGGCTGCTGCCCGCCGTCGACCCTCGAGCGGTCCCCCGCCGGTCGCCGAGCCGGTCGACCACCCGGATCGACCGAGGTCCGTCGTCGACCACGCGCTGCAGCGTCGAGCCGCCCTCCAGCGGCTCTTCGGGGGGCGTGGCCTCGACTCCGACCTCTGCGACGCGGATCCCTACCTGCTGAAGGCCGCCAGGTTCCACGGCGAGCCCGCCGGGCAGGGCTGCCCCGCCTGCCGCGACGAGGGCCTCGTCACGGTCACCTACGTCTACGGCGACGAGCTCGGTCCCTACTCGGGCCGGATCCGCAAGGCGGAGGAACTCCCCTCGATGTCCTTCTCCTTCGGTGCCTTCTCCGTCTACGTGGTCGAGGTCTGCCAGCGCTGCCACTGGAACTTCCTTCTCACGACGTACGTCCTAGGCGACGGCGTGCCGCGACGGGCGCTGCCCACCCCTCGTGATCTCCTTGACTAGTCACCTCCCCTCGGTCTGACCCGGCTCTCTCCGGGGGGCTTCCCCCTGCGACGTGAGGAACCCCGTGTCCGAGTCCCGACGCAAGCCCGCCCAGCGAGGCAGTGCACGGCGCACGCGGGCCGCGGCGCGGCCGGAACGGCACTGGGTGCGCTGGACCGTCATCACGGTCCTCGTCGTGCTGGCGCTCGGCGTGGCAGTCTTCGCGTTCCTGCTGGCTCGGACCAGCGTCCCGACGCCGAACGAGATCGCCACGAGCGAGGCCACGATCGTCTACTGGTCGGACGGAACGACGGAGTTGGGCCGGCTGGGTGAGTCCACGCGGCGAAGCGTCGCCCTGGACGACGTCCCCCTCGACGTGCAGCAGGCCATCCTGTCCGCCGAGGACCGCAGCTTCTACGAGCACGGCGGAGTCTCGCCCATCGGCATCGGGCGCGCGGTCTGGAACAACGTCACGGGCGGCTCGACGCAGGGCGGGTCGACGATCACCCAGCAGTACGCCAAGAACGCCTTCCTGACGCAGGAGCGCTCGTGGGACCGCAAGGTCAAGGAGGCACTGCTGGCCATCAAGCTGGAGACCGTGGTCTCCAAGGACGAGATCCTCGAGAACTACCTCAACACCATCTACTTCGGTCGCGGCGCCTACGGCATAGAGGCGGCGGCCATCGCGTACTTCGGCGTCCCCGCCAGCGAGCTCACGCTCGACCAGGGCGCCGTCCTCGCGGCGATCATCAAGTCCCCCAGCGGGCTCGCTCCGGAGGAGGACCTCCCCGCGCTCGAGGGCCGGTGGGAGTACGTCCTCGACGGCATGGTGGAGCAGGGGTGGCTGACGCCGAAGCAGCGTCGGGCGGCCGAGTTCCCCAAGATCAAGAAGATCAAGGCCAAGAACCGCCTCGGCGGACAGACCGGCTTCCTGCTCACCATGGTCGAGCAGCAGCTGAGTGACCTCGGCTTCGACGAGACGGAGATCCAGCGAGGCGGCCTGCGCATCACCTCGACCTTCGACCGGAAGGCCCAGCGGGCCGCCACCGCAGCCGTGAAGAAGGTCGGACCCTCGTCCGGCACGGACGGCCTGCGGATCGGGCTGGCGTCCGTCCGGCCCGGCACGGGGGAAGTGGTCGCCATCTACGGCGGCGCCGACTTCATCGACGACCAGATCAACAACGCCACTCGTCAGTTCGCCCAGGCCGGATCGACGTTCAAGCCCTTCGCCCTCGCTGCGGCCACCGAGCAGGAGGTGCCGATGTCGTCGGTCTGGAACGGTGACTCCCCCTCCACGGTCGACGGCTACACGTTCTCGAACTACGGCGACAAGTCATACGGCCCGGTGACCCTCCTGCAGGCCACGGAGAACAGCATCAACTCGGCGTACGTCGAGCTGGAGTCCCAGATCGGCGTCGAGTCCGTTGCCGACGCCGCCGTCCGTGCCGGCGTCCCGAAGGACACGCCTGGCATGGACCTTGCCGACCTCAACCTCACGTTCGTGCTCGGGACGGCGTCACCGTCCGGGCTGGACATGGCGAACGCCTACGCCACCTTCGCCGCGCGCGGCCAGATGGCCGGGACGTCGGTGGTGCTCCGGGTCGTGGGCCCGAACGACGGCCTGCTCTACGAGTACCAGCCCAGAACCAGCAGCGCCTTCGACAGCGACGTCGCCGACACCGTGACCTACGGGCTCAACCGTGTCGTCACCAACGGCACCGGCTCGACGGCACTTGCCCTCGGCCGCCCGGCCGCCGCCAAGACCGGCACCACCGACGACAACAAGAGCGCCTGGTTCGTCGGCTACACCCCCCAGCTGTCGACGGCCGTGCTCATGGCGAAGGAGGACGCGGCGGGCCTGCCGGTGTCGCTGTCCGGGACGGGCGGACTGTCCACGGTCACGGGCGGCTCGTACCCCGCGGCGATCTGGACGGCGTACATGACCGCGGCGCTGGAGGGGCTGCCCGTCGAGGACTTCCCTGAGCCGCCCGCCGCGGCCCTGGCCCCGCCGGAGGACTGCCCCGGCTCCATCGCGAACGAAGGGGACCCGGTGCCCGTCGGCTGCCCGACGCCGCAGGTGATCCCGGAGTTCTCGAACGAGCCAAGCCCGGTGGCTACACTTCCGGTCGACCCGTCCGCCCTGCCCGAGCCAACGGAGAGCCAGTCGCCCGACGACGCGCTCTTCACCCCCACCCCGGAGCCGACGGGGAATCCCGTGGAGCCGACCGAGGAGGCCCGACCCGAGTGACGATGGCGCCACGGCGATCCGACGCCGCTCGGCGTGCGAGGCCGGTCGTGCATCCCGCGACGGAGGATCCGGTCGTCGCGAGCATGACCGGCGCCATCGGCGGACCCCTCGGCGAGTGGTCACTGCGCGGAACGTCCTGGTGGACCCCGCTGCGCGTCGTGACCGTGCTGGCCACGCTGGCCTACGTCCTGGGGATGCTCCTGGACTACTCGTGCAGCGCGGACAACTGGACGACCCCTGGCAACTACGAGCACCTGTGCTACTCGGACATCCCGCCGCTGTACTCCCTGCGGGGCTTCGCGGACGGACTGCTGCCCTACCTGCAGGCGATGCCAAGCGGCCAGCACCTGGAGTACCCGGTGCTCACCGGTGGCTTCATGCAGGTCGCCGCCATGGTCACCACGGCGATCGACAGCCTCCTTCAGGTCGAGAACAGGACGTCGCTGTTCTACTTCGTCAACGCCGTTCTCCTGTTCATCCCCTTCATCACGACCGTCATCGCGACCGGCCTCGTGGTGCGACGGCGGCCGTGGGACGCGGCGATGGTGGCCCTCGCGCCCACGATGATCCTCGCGGCGACGATCAACTGGGACCTCATCCCGCTTGCGTTCATCGGACTTGCCCTGCTGGCGTGGTCGCGTCGTCACCCGCTGGTGGCCGGCCTGCTGCTGGGCCTGGCCGTGGCGGCCAAGTTCTACCCGGTGATCCTGCTCGGTGGATTCCTCGTCCTCGCGATCCGGACGGCCCGGTGGCGTGCCGTCGGGCTGCTCGTCGCGGGCACCGCCGCCGCCTGGGCCGTCGTCAACGTCCCGGTCATGCTGGCCAACTCCGAGGGCTGGTCGTACTTCTACCGGTTCAGCCAGCAGCGCGGCGAGGACTTCGGCTCGATCTGGTTCGCGCTGACGCAGGCAGGGCTGCCCTCGGTGCCGGACGAACGGCTCAACCTGGTCGCCACCGGCCTCTTCGCGCTGCTGTGCCTCGGCATCGGGTGGCTGGCGCTGGCCGCACCGCAGCGCCCGAGGCTGGCCAGCCTCCTCTTCCTCATCGTGGCCGCGTTCGTCCTCACCAACAAGGTCTACTCGCCGCAGTACTCGCTGTGGCTGATCCCGCTGGCCGTGCTCGCGCGGCCGCGCTGGCGCGACTTCCTCATCTGGCAGGCCGGCGAGGTCGTCTACTTCCTGGCCATCTGGTGGTTCCTCGTCGGCTACGGGGTCGACGACGTGTCGGCGCTCACCGGGCAGGAGTACTCGGTGGCCATCCTCATCCGCGTGCTCACCACGGCCTATCTCGCTGCCATGGTCGTGCAGGACGTGCTCACACCGCGCTACGACGTCGTCCGGTCGGACGGCTTCGAGGAGGATCTCGATGACCCCGGTGGCGGGGTGTTCGACGACGCCCCGGACCGGGTCACTCTAGGCCGAGGACGGCGTCGAACCGGGACGTCGTGAAGCGCACCTCGGCCGCCATCTTGTCGCCGACCGCCGGGATCATGGTGCCCTTCGGAAGCCAGACGAGCGACACGTGCTGGTGCGGCGGCTCGGCGAACCACCGCTGCTTGCCGGCCCAACGGAACGGGGACAGAGCCCGTCCGGCCGCGTCGAGCGCTCCACTTCCTGCCGTCACGACGCGCTGACGCACGTTCGCTGCGGGAGTGGGGGCGGACAGGCCGATGCCGTGCGACGTTCCCCCTGACACGACGACGAGCGTGCCGTCCTTCGGGCCTGTCCGCTGGCGGTAGCCAACGTGCGTCCCGGTGGGCAGCGGATGGACGGCCAGCACGGTTCCCGCCGCGTGGAGGGCACTGCGGTTCCCGAGCCACAGCCGGGTGCCGATGCGGGCGCGAACCGTGACGTCGGGGAGGGACGAGACGACCGCGCCCATCTCGGCGTCGTCGAGGTGCGAGACCCACAGCCGGCACTCCGGCGAGTTGTGACCGGACCAGACCTCCGTCTCCGCCTGCCACAAGCCTGCCCAGCGGACCACTTCGCGGACCTTGGCCGTGCCGAGGCCTGCGCCGCGGGGGTCGACCTCGTCGGCGGGAGGCGCCAGGGGCAGGTGCAGTGCGAGTCCCTCGACGAGCACCCGGCCCATGGCGAAGGCCTCTCGCACCTCGGCATCCGCGAGGACGCGCAGCAGCTCGCCCTCGTCGAACCCGAAGCGGTGCATGGACGTCTGGGCCTCCAGGACGACGCGCACCGATCCGTGACCGGTGGCAAGCGCGAGCAGGGCCTCCCTGGACGCGACCGTCCGGATCACCCGCCCGGCGTGCAGCTGCTGGCCGACCCGCCACCAGGCTTCCGTCGCGAAGGAGTCGCGTGGATCGAACGGCTCCAGGACGATGATGTCGAAGGTGCCGTACTCGGCGACCTCGTCCACCTCGAAGACGCTGCCCACGGCGACCGTGTCAGCACCGAGCCGGATGGACTCGTCGGCGAGGAGTCGCTGCCCGAGCCCGTAACCGTTCCCCTTGATCACGGGTACCAGCGGTGCCCCAGCGGTCCGCCGCACGGTGTCCCACACGACGTCCTGGTGGTCGCGCCACTTCTCGGCGTTGATGCTCACCGCGAAGGCCATCGCTATCCCCTCCTCGACTGGTATGTCTGGAAGCCCTTGGCCCACATGGGCCGCAGGACGAAGTCCCACTCGCCTGCGTACTCCTGGGCGTAGCCACCCGTACCCACCTTGAACTGTACGAGCCCGAAGAGGTGGTTCTCGGGATCGAGGGTGTCGGCGATGCCGCGCAGGTCGTAGACGTCGCAGCCCGAGTCGTGGGCATCGCTGATCATGCGCCACTGCAGGGCGTTCGAGGGTCGGACATCGCGATCCGCCGTCGTGGATGCCCCGTACGAGTACCAGGCATGTCCGCCCACCCGGACCATGAGCGTGGCCGCGGCCACATGGCCGTCGTGGTGGGCGAGGTGCAGGCTCAGCCTCTCCTCATGCGCGTTCAGGGCGTCCCACATCCGCTCGAAGTAGGCCAGCCCGCGGGGCGTGAAGTGGTCGCGGTGGGCCGTCTCGACGTAGACCGGATGGAAGGCGGCCAGATCGTCCCGGCCGCCCCGTGTCACGGTGACGCCGGATTTCTCCGCCTTCCGGATGTTGCGACGCCACAGCTGGTTGAACCCCGCGAAGACGTCGTCCAGCGTCCGGCCCGCAAGCGGCACCTGGAACACGTACCTGGGCTGCACGTCCCCGAACCCCGCACCGGTGGCGCGGGGTTGAGTCCAGCCGGAGGCCGACAGTCGCTCGACGGCCTTCGCCCCGGCGGACGAGTGCCAGTCGGCGAGCACCTCGCTCAGGTGCCGAGGCGCGGTCGTTGCCCCACCAGACCGTTCCGCCATCGCTGCCTTGACCGTGTCGGCGTTCCATCGGCGCAATGCGACCGGAGGACCCATCTTGACCTGGAACGCGCCCTCGCTGCGGCAGTGGTCGAGCAGCGGTCCGAGCCACTCGTCGAGTCCGATCCCCGGATGCTCGACCCTCAGCCAGTCGATGTCGGGCCCCTCCGGAAGGTACGCGAGCGACCTCTGCTTGAGGCGCGGGACAGGCCGGTACAGGACGAGTCCCGCGCCGACGAGCCGTGAGCCGAGGAACCAGCCGAGTGACTGGGCGCGCCAGCCGGGCTTCACGTCGCCCCATTCGGGCAGCTGCAGGAAGGACACCGAGGGCCGGCCGGCGACCCAGGCCCGGTGCTGATCGGCGGTGATCACCCGAACGGACAGGGTCATGAGGGGTCCGTCAGGTCCACGACGACAGGGGCGTGATCGGACGCGCCCTTGCCCTTGCGTGCCTCCCTGTCGATCCACGCATCGCTGACGCGCGTGCTGAAGGCGGCGTTGGCGTAGACGAGGTCGATCCGCATGCCCCAGCCGCGATGGAAGGCTCCGTTGCGGTAGTCCCAGAAGGTGTACGGCTCGCCCTTGAGCGCCCTGGGCATCACATCGGTCAACCCGGTCTGGCGAAGGGCCGCGAGCGACTCGCGCTCGGCCGGGGTGACGTGGGTCGAGTCGGCGAACAACGAGATGTCCCACACGTCGCTGTCGGCGGGGGCGACGTTGAAGTCCCCGATGACAGCGAGGGGGGTGTCCGGCTCGGCCGCGAGCTCGGAGGCCACGGTCCGGTTCAGGGCGTCGAACCAGTCCAGCTTGTACGCGTAGTGATCGTGCCCGGGCTCGCGGCCGTTGGGCACGTACACACTCCACAGGCGCACCCCGCCGCACGTGGCGCCCACGGCGCGGGGCTCCACGACACCGTCGAAGGGCGGCTGCCCGTCGAGATCCAGCGTGACGTCGGACAGGCCGACGCGACTGAGCAGGGCCACGCCGTTCCAGCGGCCGTTGCCGTGCGCGACTGCCTCGTATCCGAGCGCCTGGATCGGCAGGTGCGGGAAGGCGTCACTCGTGCACTTCAGCTCCTGCAGGGCCACGACGTCGGGCGACGCGGTCTCCAGCCAGGCGAGCAGCCTGTCGAGCCGGGCCGTGACGGAGTTGATGTTCCACGTGGCGATCCGCACGTGACGAACCCTAGTCGCGGCTGGACCCAGTAGCCGCTATCGGCGGCGGGCTGCGACGGGCACGAGCAGGAGTCCGAGGCCGACGAGCAGGAGGCTCGCGGTCAGCAGGGCGTGTGTGTCCATCCCCGTGCTGACGAGGTCCTCGTCCGGCGTGTTGCCTGCCAGCGCGAGGCAGTACAGCGAGACGAAGGACCGGGTGATGTCGATGCTGCTGACGCCGTTGGTGAGGAGCACCTGAACCTTCTGGTCGGCCAGGCGCGGGATCCCCGCGAGGGCGTCCTTGTCGCCGGTGGTGCAGAAGTCGCGGAGGGCGCCCGTGATGGTGCCCGGATCCACCGGACCGGAGGTTGGTTCAGGCGTGGCGTCGGGCGTGGAGCCCGGCGTGCTCTCAGGTGTCGCTGCAGGCGTCGAGGTGGCGGACCCAGAGCTCGAGGGTGCCGGTGTCACGGGTGCGGTGGGGGTGCCGGAGGGGTTGGGGGTGAGGGTGGCCACGGGTGCGGTGGGGGTGGCGGAGGGGTTGGGGGTGAGGGTCACCTCCGGCAAGCTCGTCGTCGGTGTGGCACTCGGCGACGGCGGCCGGATCGGCGGCACGACGATGATGGGCGGCTCGGGCTTGACCGGCGGCTCGGGCGGCTCGATCGGGGGAAGGGTCGGATTGCCCGGGTTCTCGACGACCTGGCATCCGTTCCTGAGCAGCGCCTCCCCTGCTGGCCAGTTGACTCCATCCGTCACGCCGTCGACTGGAGGGATGACGTCACCCCAGCCCTGCTGCGGGTAGAGGGGCCCGGTGTGGCTGAGGTGCCCGGAGTTCTCGATCGAGTTCACGCTCACCGTGATGAGCGTGTAGGGGTTGTCGACCGACGTGGTGGCGTGGCAGATGGTGACCTTGTCCGCGCTGAAGGGGTCGGCGCTGTCGGCGACCGATGTGCTCGCGTTCCCGGAAGGTGAGGGGGATGCACTCGACGGGGCCACGGGCTGAAGTCCGGTGTCCGGGGTGGCCAGAGATGGAAGATCGCTGGTCGGGGTGGCCAGCGGAAGGGTCGTCACGCTCGGGTCGGATCGCATCGACCTCGTGCCGCCAGCGCTGACGCAGGAGATGACCGACTCGATGGGCGACCCCTGGCCGGTCACGTACTCGCCCGGTTCCGGCTTGTTGTAGACGACCGGAACCCCCGCCGTGCCGACGATCACGTTGCTGTAGCGCCAGTTCCCCGGTGGGCCGGTGAACGGCAGCGAGGAGGCGGGCAGGACGTAGCTCTCGGCGTTGTCGAGTCGTGCCTTCCAGCAGATGTCGCCGAAGCCCAGGCGTCGCCACGTCGAAGGCGCGCCGAAGTCGGTGCCGGGCGATGCGACCTTCACGCGGCCATCGCCGGAGGTGGCGACGACGACGAGGGCTAGCGGGGCTCCGGACGTGGTGACGAACTGGAGCTGTCGCGGCTCCGGGCCGCGCTGGATCCGGATCTCGTCCGGCTGGAGCTGCTTGACCGGCGGAGGCACGTACGGGTCCGCGGCGACGAGCTCGGTGGTGTCGGCCGCCGGCACGACCGCTGGTACGGCCACGGCCACGGGGAGTGCCAACGGAAGCGGTGCGAGGGCAAGGACGGCGACGCCGATGCCGCGCATCGCGCGTTGCCCCCGGGCCATCTCTCTCCTTCGAACCGTCGATACGAGCGTCACGGTAGTGGACGCCCTGCGAAGGGGCGCGGTTCCGACCGTCAGTCGAGCAGCGTGGCGAACACGATCAGGCGGCGGTCATTGATCCCTGGGGGGTCGCACGTGGTCAGGGTGAGGGTGGGCTGTCCGGTTCCGAGGGGATCGACGCCGAGGACCCACGTGGCATCCGGGTCCACCAGCTCGGACCGGTCGACCGCGTAGATGTGTCGCACGCCGGTCCGATCCGTGACGCGGACCCGGTCGCCGGCCCGCAGCTCGTCCAGCTTCAGGAAGGGCGAGCCCCATCCGGTGCGGTGCCCTGCGACGGCGAAGTTGCCTTGGGCGCCAGGTTCGGAGGTGGTCGGGTAGTGGCCGGGTCCGCGACTCAGGTCGGCCGCGGTGACATCCGGTCCGACGTACAGCGTGCGGTCGGTGACGGGTGCGGGCGACCCGGGCCGCTGGAACTCCAGCTTGGCCAGAGGCTCCGGCGTGAACACCGGGTCAGGGGCCGGAAGGGACGACCCGGACTCGACCTCGCCGGCCAGCGCCGACGTCGCCACGGGGGCCCCTGACTCACCGTCCGCTGCCGCCGCGAACGACTCGGAGGCAGACGGGTCGCTCGGGTCCTCAGCGCCCGATACGGACTGGGGGGCGCCGACCAGGGGTGCATCCCATGCCTCTGCGGCCTCCGCCTGCCCGACCTCGAAGGCGGCGTCCGAAGCCGTCGTGCCGACCATGGCCACCAGCGCGGTCGCAGCACCGAGGGCGACCATCGTCCAGCCGAGGAGCGCACGGGGACCCGTGCCTGCCGAGACGTCGGTCGAAGGCACCTGACGAACGACGGCCACAGCGGCGGCCGTGGCGACGAGCAGGGTGGCCGCGGCTGCCCACGACGGTGCGTCGACGGCGATCGTGCCCAGGCTCGTGAGGGCGGCGAGCGGGAGCAGCCAGACGAGCCGGATCCGTCGGTTCAGGACCGCGAAGGCGGTGACCGCGGCCAGGACGAGGAGCGCCCACCAGCGGTCCGACGGGCCGAGGAGGCGCGACGCCAACCAGGGAAGGGCGGCCGCCATCGCCACCTGCGCCGACAGCAGGACGGAGTGCCGACGCGACGCCACCACCGACCTCCCACGGCCCCGCGCCCGCCTGCCGGACGCCCGATTTCCCCGCAAGTATGCGCTCGGGCTACCCTTGGGGCCGCTTCCGCGGGGCCGCAAGGCGCTGTGGACGGCACGCAAACACCCTCCTGCCACGGAGAGACCGTGGCCGCCTAGTCCGAAGGAGGTGGGTTGTACATGCGTCGCTATGAGGTCATGGTCATCCTCGACCCCGATCTGGAAGAAAAGACCATCGCTCCCAGTCTGGAGGCGTTCCTCAACGTCGTCCGGGCAGACGGTGGCACGGTCCACAACGTGGACGTGTGGGGCCGTCGTCGCCTCGCCTACGAGATCAACCACAAGGCCGAGGGCATCTACGTCCTCGTCCACGTCACGGCTTCGGTCGATTCCGTCAAGGAGCTGGACCGCCAGCTGTCCCTCAACGAGGCCGTCATGCGCACCAAGGTGATGCGCGCGGAGGAGCCGAGCCCGGTGGGAGCCGAGTAGTGGCCGCCGGCGATGTCAACATCACTGTGGTGGGCAACCTCGTGGCCGATCCCGAGCTGCGATTCACCCCCAGTGGTGCCGCTGTGGCGAACTTCCGCGTCGCGTCCACCCCGCGCATTCTCGACAAGGCGACGAATGAGTGGAAGGACGGCGAGTCGCTGTTCATCACGTGCAACGTGTGGCGTCAGTACGCCGAGAACGTCGCCGAGTCCCTGACCAAGGGCATGCGCGTGATCGTCACAGGGCGGCTCAAGCAGCGGTCATACGAGACACGTGAGGGCGAGAAGCGAACCGTCGTCGAGCTGGATGTCGACGAGGTCGGACCCGCGCTGAAGAGTGCGACCGCCAAGGTCAACCGCGTCCAGCGCGAAGGCGGCGGATTCGGCGGCGGCAGCTCGTCGTCGGCCCAGGCCGATGATCCGTGGTCGTCCAGCCCCTCCGGGGGCGGCGCAGGCTTCGACGAGCCCCCCTTCTAGCAGGACCAACCCCCAAGACACCTTCGGTGCCCCAGGCACCAACCCTGACAGGAGCAAGACGAGATGGCACGAGATTCCAAGGGCCGGCAGTCGTCGGCACGCAACAAGGACAAGATGGTCAAGGCGAAGGCCTGCCAGTTCTGCAAGGACGGCGTGAAGGGCATCGACTACAAGGACACGAACCTGCTCCGCAAGTTCATCTCCGATCGCGGCAAGATCCGCGCGCGTCGCGTGACCGGCAACTGCACGCAGCACCAGCGCGACATCGCGATGGCCGTCAAGAACGCGCGCGAGATGGCGCTCCTCCCCTACACGTCCACCGCGCGCTGACGCCAGGAAGAACAGGAACACCGATGAAGCTCATCCTCACGCAGGACGTCCCCGGACTCGGCGCCCCCGGCGACGTGGTCGAGGTCAAGGACGGCTACGGCCGCAACTACCTCATGCCACGCGGGTTCGCCATCGCCTGGACGCGCGGCGGCGAGAAGCAGGTCACGCAGATCAAGCGCGCCCGCAAGGTGCGCGAGGTCCGGGACCTCGGCCACGCGAACGAGATCAAGCAGGCCCTCGAGGCCATGACGATCACCATGCCGGCGCACGCAGGTGACACCGGCCGGCTCTTCGGATCGATCACGTCCGCCGACGTGGCCGACGCCGTCAAGGCCGCAGGCGGACCGGTGCTCGACAAGCGCAAGGTCGCGCTCGCGAGCCCGATCAAGACGGTCGGCACGCACTCGGCCACCGTCGAGGTGCACCCCGATGTGACCGCCACCGTGACCCTCGAGGTCGTGGCGGGCTAGACCCGAAATCGACGAGGGGCCGCCCTATGGGCGGCCCTTCGTGCTTGCTGGGCACGGGTTCAGTTGCCGCAAATCGCCTCGGTGTGTTCGGCCCCCTCACGGTTCGGCGCCAGTAGAGTCCTTGATCGGGGGTTCCGACCCGCTCACAGGAGGAGAGACCGTGTCGTTCACGGAGTCCGTTCGCACCTGCTTCAACAAGTTCGGCACGTTCGATGGCCGCGCCGGCAGGTCCGAGTTCTGGTGGTTCTACCTGTTCATCCTCCTCGTCGGCCTCGTCGGCTACATCCCGATCCTCGTCCTCACCCTCATCGGTGCGGCGTCGTCCGACGGAGACGGCGGGGCGATCGGCGGGATCTTCGCGGTTCTCTCCGTGATCCTGTGGATCGTGTGGATCATCCTCGTCATCGCTCTTTACATCCCCCTGCTGGCCGTGGGCTCACGTCGGCTCCATGACCGTGGGCAGTCGGGGTGGCTTCAGCTGCTGTACCTCGTTCCGTGCGGCAGCCTCGTGCTGATCGTCTTCTTCGCTCTCGAGGGAACCCCCGGCGACAACATGTACGGACCCAAGCCCGCCTAGCTTCGCCCCACCAAGGAGGACCAGATGGACTTCTCAACTGCAGTCAAGAAGGGCTTTGAGAACATCGGAAACGTCGAGGGACGTTCCGGCCGCGCGGAGTTCTGGTGGTTCATCCTCGCCGTGTGGGTCATCGAGGTGGTCGTGCTCACGCTGGTGAACCTCGTCTTCAACGGCGGGGCGCTGGGAAACATCGTCTGGTTCCTCGTCTGGATCGTCGGCTTCGCTGCCGTGCTGTCGGTGGCCATCCGGCGTCTGCATGACGTGGGCCAGACGGGCTGGCTCGTCCTGCTCTGGATCATCCCCTGCATCGGCCTCGTGCTCATCTACTTCTGGGTCCAGCCGTCCCAGGGAGACAACCAGTACGGTCCGCCGCCGGCCTGATCCGGGACATCCGATCGGGGAGGCTGAGATGGGATTCACGCAGGCGATCAAGCACAACTTCGCGCACTACGTGGACTTCAAGGGCCGGGCGCAGCGATCGCAGTTCTGGTGGTGGTACCTGTTCCTGGTCCTCGTGCAGGCCGTCCTCGGCGTCGTGGACAGCGCCCTGGGCCTTCAGCTGGGCCGGTCCGAGACGGATGTCATGGTCGGGGACACCACGCTGCCGCTGGTGAACCAGGGCGCTGGCGTGCTTCAGTCCCTCTTCTGGCTGGTGGTCCTGCTGCCTACGCTGGGAGTCGCGGTTCGGCGCCTCCACGACACCGGCCACTCGGGCTGGTGGATCGTGTGGCCGATCGTCGCGTACGCCGTAGCGGGAATCGCCATCGCCATTGCCATCGCGATCGAGGCCGGACCGTTCGCCCTGGCCCTCCTGGGCCTCGGCTTCCTTGTCGGCGCAGTCCTGGCCGTCGTCCTGCTGGTCTTCTACATCAAGAAGGGGACCTCGGGACCGAACAGGTTCGGGGCGGACCCGTTGGGGCAGACCGCCTAGGCACCCAGACGTCCACCGAGGAGGTCGTCGACGATCCCGTCGGCGGCCTTCTCGATCATCTGCAGCACCTCCGCGAATCCCTCCGGCCCGCCGTAGTAGGGGTCCGGCACCGCCAGATCGGGGTGCGGCTCCGGGAGGTCGGAGAGGGCAGGGTCGAAGGACCGCATCATCCTCAGCGCTGGGGACGCCCCGCTACGGGCGAGCATCCGCTGGAGGTCGCGGTAGTTGGCCTCGTCCATGGCGAGGAGCAGGTCGATGTCGTCGAGCCAACTGGCGCTGATCTGGCGCGCCACGTGGTCATGGTCGTAGCCCGCCGCATCGAGGGTGGAGAGGGCTCGAGGATCCGCTCCGTGCCCGAGGTGCCAGTCCCCGGTTCCCGCCGAATCCACGCACACGCTGGCGGTCAGCCCTGCTGCCTCGATCCGGGTGCGGAGGACGGCCTCGCCGATGGGTGATCGGCAGATGTTGCCGAGGCAGACCACGGTGATGCGGTAGCGGGTGGGCGTGTCGTCCGGCGTCATGGCCGACAGGCTACCGACGAGTTTTCATCCACAGCCTTGGGACGGTGTCCGGCCCGCTCGCACGAGGGGATCGATCCACCGGCCTTCTCAAGATCCCCAGACTGTCCCCAAGCGGCCAGCAGGCTTGAGGCCCACTGTCCCCAAGTCGTGCACAGGGTCATCCACAGGCTTCGTGGACACCGGCGACCCGGCTGCCTACGTTACGCAGGGCGAGGCGATGTCACACCCGCCGTGTATCCAAGGAGTGCGGGCGGCACCCGTCGCCGCGTCGGACCAGGTTGAGTGGAGGGGGCTCGGTGAGCATCGCGGAGCTGCACCCCAGCGAGGCGCCCGGAGCCGACCGCACCCCGCCCAATGATGTCGCCGCCGAGCAGTCCGTGCTCGGTGCGATGCTGCTCAGCAAGGACGCCATCGCCGACGTCGTCGAAGTGCTGCGCGAGGGTGACTTCTACCGACCCGCGCACCAGGTCGTCTACTCCGCCGTGCTCGATCTGTACGGCCGCGGGGAGCCCGCCGACGCGGTCACGGTTGCCGCGGACCTGACCCGCACGGGTGACATCGGGCGCGTGGGCGGGGCGCAGTA
Organism: Actinomycetes bacterium; assembly: GCA_024641635.1. GTDB lineage: Bacteria > Actinomycetota > Actinomycetes > S36-B12 > S36-B12 > UBA10649. The sequence goes on from JAHECS010000003.1 coordinate 103,250, forward strand.
CCTGCACACCCTTGTCTCGATGGTGCCGACCGCGGCCAACGCGAGCTACTACGGCCGCATCGTGCGCGAGCAGGCCATCCTCAGGCGCCTGGTGGAGGCCGGCACCCGCATCGTGTCGATGGGATACACGGGCACCGGCGATGTCGACGACATGGTCGACCGCGCCCAGGCCGAGGTCTACGACGTCACGGACCGCCGCACGAGTGAGGACTACGCACCGCTCAGCGACATCATGGGCGACGCCCTCAACGAGATCGAGGCGATCTCCAACCGCGGCGGCGAGATGGTCGGCGTGCCCACCGGATTCACCGAGCTCGACAAGCTGACCAACGGTCTTCACCCCGGGCAGCTCGTCATCGTCGCGGCGAGGCCGGCCATCGGCAAGTCGACCCTCGGCGTGGACATCGCCCGTGCTGCGTCGATCAAGCACGGCCTTGCCAGCGTCATCTTCTCCCTGGAGATGAGCCGCAACGAGATCGTCATGCGACTGCTCTCGGCGGAGGCGCAGGTACCGCTGCATCACATGCGTTCCGGAACGATGAGCGACGCGGACTGGTCGAAGCTGGCCAGCAAGATGGGCGTGGTGAGCGAGGCCCCGCTGTTCATCGACGACTCGCCGAACATGACGCTGATGGAGATCCGGGCCAAGTGCCGGCGGCTGAAGCAGCGGCACGACCTCCGGCTCGTCGTCGTCGACTACCTGCAGCTCATGACGAGCGGCAAGCGGGTCGAGAGCAGACAGCAGGAGGTCTCGGAGTTCTCACGATCGCTGAAGCTGCTGGCCAAGGAGCTCGCGGTGCCGGTCATTGCCATCAGCCAGCTGAACCGTGGTCCCGAGCAGCGCGTCGACAAGAAGCCGATGCTGTCCGACCTTCGCGAATCCGGTTCGCTCGAGCAGGACGCGGACATGGTCGTCCTGCTGCATCGCGAGGACGCCTACGAGCGCGAGTCCCCGCGTGCGGGTGAGGCGGACTTCATCGTGGCGAAGCACCGCAACGGGCCGACGCAGACCGTGACCGTCGCCTTCCAGGGTCACTACTCGCGCTTCGTGGACATGGCCCAGATCTGATCGACCACGGCGCGGATCCGGCAAGGGTCGTCAGCGCTGCGATCGTCAATGTCCGCCGACGCCGGTGATGCGGGGCTCGAAGGTCCGGCCGCGATCCGTGGAGTAGTAGACGGTGGTGCCGGCCAGCACGGCGACCTGATCCCCGGCGGCGGTGAGGCCCATAGGCACCCCGTCGACGGATGCGCCCTGTGTCCAGGTCCGTCCGTCGTCGTCGGATGCATACATCGTTCCATCAGGTCCCGCGCCGTAGAGGGCGTCCTCGCTCCAGGCGAGCAGGGCGAGGAGCGGCGCATTGTCGAGCGGTGTGAATGACTGCCCACCGTCATCGCTCGTGACGGGACCGTCCGCGGTCGTGGCAACGACGGTGCGCGGATTGACCGGGGAGACGGCGACGTCGTAGAGAGGCGGGGTGCCGAGGTCGACCCAGGTGTCTCCACCGTCGTCGGATCTCATCAGGGCTCCATCGTGCGCGGACAGACCGATGACGGTGCCTCCCGATGCGGCGAGTCGGTGGAAGTCGACCTCACCGGACAGGGACTGGCTGGTCCAGGTGCGGCCCTGGTCGACCGACGCCAAGAGACCGAGGTCCGCTGGTGCCTGCATCCCTTCGCCGGGGTGTCCCGATGCGAGCCATCTGTTCCCCGCCCGTGCCAGACCCATGACATCGAACCGATCGGCCGACACCTGGGTCGGCGACTGACCGGGGTCCTGTCGGAAGAGTCCCTGGTGGGTGCCCAGCATCAGGGATCCGCCGTCCAGGACGAGATTGTGAACGTGATCGGCGAGGTCCCCTGCATCCACGGTGGCCTCCGTGGTCGTCGGGCGGTTCTGCGACGTCGGTGGGGGCGCAGCTGACGAGCCGTCGGCTTGAGTGGAGGTATCCGTCGTCGCGCACGCGGTGAGGAGGGCGGTTGTCGCCAGCAGGGCTGCGATGGACCTCACCCACTGCTCGCGCGTCCTACCGGACACCGTGTACGCACTGGTGGTCAAGGTGCACTCCCTGGGGTTGCGGCCATCTGGCTCGGATCGGATTCATAGTCGACGAACGAGGATCGGGCATTCACGATACGTCTGGCCTGACTCATGCGACGTAGTCGAGGCGTGTCATCATCCCGGCCTCGGCGTGGTAGGCGTTGTGGCAGTGGACCATCCACGAGCCGGGGTTGTCTGCCAGGAGGTCGGCGTTCACCCCGCCCATCGCGGGAACGAGGACGGTGTCCTTGCGCGGACCCAGCCCCCCGGCCGGTCCGAGCTGGAAGCTGTGGCCGTGAACGTGCAGCGGATGACTCATCATGGACATGTTCCTGATGCGCAGGCGTCCGGTCTGGCCGCGCCGGATCGTCAGGGGTGTGGTCCTGTCGTAGGTGGTGCCGTTGATGGTCCACTCGTAGGGGGCCATGGACCCGGACAGGAGAACGTCCTGCACCGAGGCAGCGTCGTCGGTCGGCAGCGCGGTTCCGGGAGCGGCGCGGAGCGAGTCGACCGTCACTGGGTAGCCCTGGAGACCACCCGGACGGAAGGAGTCCGGTGGCACGGGTCCGGACCCGGTGCGGATCAGTGCTCGAGCCACGCCGCCGCCCCCGTCGGGCTCGGCGACCAGCGGGAAGACGCCGTCGGCCAGCGTGACGAGGACGTCGTAGCGCTCCCCCATGCCGATCCGCAGCGAGGAGGCGACGACGGGCAGCACGGAGAATCCGTCGGTGTGCGTCACCGTGAGGTCGTGCCCCTCGAGTGCGACCGTGAAGACGGTGTCGGCGGAGGCGTTGACGATGCGGATGCGGACGCGCTCACCGGGTCTGGCGGGAAGGGTGTCGGGGTCAGTGGGCGCGCGCCCGTTGACGAGGTACAGCGGATACGAGACGTCGCCTCCGGCGCCGTGGGTTCCGCCCATCATGCCGCCCATGCCGTCGTGGCCCATCATGCCGCCCATGCTGTCGTGACCCCCGGAGCCCGACGAGGCGCCAGCGGCCCTGAGGTCCGCCAGGATCGCGTCCGGGCTCGGCCCGATCCCGTCGGTCCAGTCGTCGAGCACGACGACCCACTCATGGTCGTAGCCACCTGGTTCGGCGGGATCGTCGACGATGAACGCTGAGTAGAGGCCGCGATCCATCTGGAGCCCGTGGTGCGGATGGAACCAGTGGGTCCCGGAGTTGGGGACGACGAAGTCGAAGGTGAAGGTCTCTCCCGGAAGGGTCTCGGGGGTCGTGACTCCCGGAACCCCGTCCATGTCGTTGCGGATCGCCAGGCCGTGCCAGTGGACACTGGAGGCGGTCGGAAGCCGGTTGCTGAACGCGACCTTCACGCGGTCCCCCGCGACTGCCCTCAATGGCGTACCCGGGATCGAGTCGCCGTAGGCCCACGTGTCGACGACCGTTCCGCCGAGGTCGACCGAGACGGGTTGTGCCACCAGTGTGAACGAGCGGGTCGCGCCTGCGGACGCCGCCGGAGTGACCGGAGTCGTAGCGGAGGGGGTGCTCCTGGAGTCTGCGCCGGTCCCGCTGGCGCAGGAGGCGATACCCGTTGCCATGCCGGCAATACCGAGGGCAGACACGAACTGCCGGCGCGTCATCGACATAGCCCGCTCCTGTCCTGTCGTCAGCGCGCTCCGTTTGCGCACCAGGATGAAGGATCGGTGCCGTCCGATGATGGGTCGGGTCAGAACGGATGAAGGTTTGGTCAAGATGCTGACGAGCGGGATGACCCAGCGGTCTTGATCAAACCTTGATCGGCACGGGTTGTGGCGCACATCGAACTCGCGGACTATGGGAGGCGGACGCGAGCATGCGTCCACCAGGCAAGGGAGGTGCCAGCCATGATGGGTTGGTACAACGACGGCTGGGGCGCAGCCGGCATGACCGGCATGTTCTTCATGGTGATCTTCTGGGCGAGTCTGATCGGGCTTGCCGTATGGGTCATCGCACGCATGACCCGCAAGGAGCAGACCCACCCAGCCGTGCTGGAGCCGGCCCGCGCCATTCTCGATCGTCGCTTCGCCTCGGGAGAGATCGATGCCCAGGCGTATGCCGAGGCACGTCGGGTTCTGGACTCGCCGGGATCTGCCGCGCGCACCGAGTCGACCTGATGGGGGCACTGGGTTCGTGAGCGCGACGTTGCACGTGCTCGTCGTCGACGACGAGGTACCGCTGACGCAGGTGATCGGCAGCTATCTGGAGCAGGAGGGCTTCACCCTTGCCGTCGCGCACACCGGGCCGGATGCCATCGAGATCGCCCGGGCGGACCGGCCCGACCTCATCGTTCTCGACGTGATGCTGCCCGGGATCGACGGGATCGAGGTATGCCGCCAGATCCGTCAGTTCTCGGACGCCTACATCATCATGCTGACCGCCCGAGATGAGGAGGTCGACAAGGTTCTGGGACTGTCCATGGGAGCGGATGACTACCTCGTCAAGCCCTTCTCGCCGCGAGAGCTGATCGCCCGAATCCGGGCCATGCTCCGACGGCCCCGCACCTCCGGCGGTGGGCCGGCCGGCTCCCCGCCCCTGACGGTCGGTCGACTGGCCCTCGATCGGGATGCGCGAACTGTCTCCGTCGCTGGCGAGAACGTCGACCTGACCCGAACAGAATTCGACGTCCTTGCAGCCCTGGCCTCCCGTCCCCGTTCGGCTCTCACCCGTCGCCAGATCATCGACTCGGCCTGGGGAAGGGACTGGTTCGGTGATGAGCACGTCGTCGACGTGCACGTGGCCCACCTGCGTATCAAGCTGGGCGACGACGCCAACGAGCCGACCTACATTCGAACGGTCCGCGGCGTCGGGTACGGCATGGGCACGGGATGACGCCGCGCCGCCCGACGCTGGCCTCCCGGCTGATGCTCGCCCAGGTCCTTGTGGTCGGTACCGGCGCCGTCACCCTGGTGATCGCCGCGCTCCTCGTTGCGCCGGGACTGTTCCACGAGCACCTCGTCGATGCCGGCATCGACTCCGCGGAAGCCCAGCTGCACGCTGAGGAGGCCTTCGCTTCCTCGTTCGGGATCTCCGTCGCCGTCGCCGCGGGTGCCGCGCTCATCTGCGCGGGCCTGGTGTCGTGGTTCTTCGTGCGCCGGGTGTCCGGACCCGTCGAGGAACTCGCGAAGTCCGCAGAGGTCGTGGCTGCAGGTCGCTACGACGTCGACGTTCCTGATGCGACCTTCAGCCGAGAGCTGCACCAGCTGTCGGAGTCCTTCACCCATCTGGCACAGCGCCTTTCGGATGCCGAGAGCACCCGCTCCCGTCTCCTCGCGAATCTCGCCCACGAGCTGCGTACCCCGTTGGCGACCCTCGAGGCGTACATCGATGGCATGGAGGACGACGTCGTTCCGGATACCGCGGCCAACTGGACCACGATGCGGGACCAGGTGGACCGCCTCCGCAGGCTGGCCAGGGACCTCCGCGAGTCCGCCGCGGCGGAGGAGCACGCGATCGACCTCGACCTCGAGCGCATCGACGCGCGAACGGTCGCGAGGGCGGCGGTGGCCGGCGCCGCTCCCCGGTTCCACGCAAAGGGGGTGACGCTGGACCGAGACGAGCAGGACACGGAGTGCTGGATCGTTGCCGACTCCGTCCGACTGCAGCAGGTCCTCGCCAACCTGCTCGACAACGCCCTTCGTCACACCCGGGTGAGCGGGCGCGTACGCGTCTTGACGCGGATGGACGCCGCCCATGTGCGCATCGAAGTCGAGGACGACGGCGAGGGTGTCCCGCCGGAGCAGCTGGACAGGATCTTCGATCGCTTCTACCGGGTCGACGCCTCCCGCCACAACGTCGATGGAAGTGGCAGCGGTCTCGGGTTGACGATCGCGCGGGCGATCGTGGCTGAGCACGGGGGCTCCGTCGATGCGGCGAGCGACGGTTCCGGGAAGGGCGCGACCTTCACTGTGGTGCTTCCGCGATCAGGCTAGGTCGCGCACGAGCGGGTGCTGGCCGGGCCGGTCGCCGGCGTCGGGTGGATCGACTGGATCGGGAGCGTCGCCGATCTGTCAGGTGGGGGGCGACACGCGCACGAAGTCACCGCCGGAGTGCATCGACTCGATGACTGCCTCGGCCACGAGCGCCGCCTGGAGTCCGTCGCGGGCCGTGGGCAACGGGCTGCGTTCGCCCCGCACCAGCGAACCCACCCAGGCCTGGTTCTGCAGGCGGTAGGCGTCAGCGAACCGGGGCCGCCAGTCTGCCGCGTAGGCGTGCCCCTGGGTGAGCGCCTCCGCCCGCTCGATGCGATGCGGCTCGGACAGGCTGGCCGTGCTCCGGGAGCCGACGATCTCGCACCGGACGTCGTAGCCGTACCGGGCGTTGAGGAACACGTCGACCGTTGACAGGACGCCGTCGCCGGTGCGCAGGAGCATGAGCTGGGGGTCCTGCCGGTCGGTCACGTCGGGGGACTGCCTGGGCGCAAGCCACGCGACCTCCACCACGGGTGAGTCCAGCAGCCACGGCACGATGTCGAAGTCGTGGATGGCGGATCCGGTGACCGTGAACTCCGAGCTGCCGAGAACGGCGCTGACCGAGCGCCCGGTGCTGTGCACCATCAGGGCCACGCCCAGCGCGCCCCCGCCGAGCAGGTCCTTGAGCTCGACGTAGCCTGGGTCGAAGCGCCGCATGAACCCGACGGAGACCAGCGGGTCGCCGCCGCCGACCAACGCGGATTCGGCCTCCACGACACGGGCGCATTCCGCCGACGTCGGGGCCAGCGGCTTCTCGCACAGCACGGGCTTGCCGACCTCGAGGCAGGCCAGGACGTACTCGACGTGGGTGGCATCGCTCGACGCGACGAGGACCGCATCGACGTCGTCGGAAGTGATGAGGGCGTGTGCATCAGCCAGGACCCTCGCTCCCGGGATGCCGTCCGCGACGGCCTGTGCGCGCGGGACGTCGGTGTCGGCGAGCACCGTCACCTCGGCTCCGGGGACGTGGGCGTTCAGGATCGCCGCGTGGTCGGCGCCCATGATCCCCGTGCCGATCACGCCCACCCGCAGCGTCATGAGACCTCCTCGACTGTGGTGTGGCGCGCATCCCGCCGCACGATCGTCACTGTGGCAGGCAAGGCCTGCTCACGTCGGAGAACAACGGAATCCGTCGCCATTTGCCCTTTTCAGTCCCGTTTTCGCCGTGTAGGATGCGCGGAACGACGAATACGGCGACCTACTTGGAGAACCCATGACTGCCGACGCCCCTGCCACCCCCTGGCCCGCGCACGACCCCGCCACCTGGCGGCACGTGCCGGCCACCTCCACGCCCGTCGATCAGGGCCGTGTCGAGGAGCTCATGAAGGCAGAGTGGGAGCGGTTCGCCGCCACGACCCCGGGGTCGGCGGAGCACAACGTTCGGGCGAGCAAGTCCCTGCCGCTGGGCGTGACCTCCTCCTTCCAGCACTGGGACCCGTACCCCATCTCGGTCGCGTCGGCCCGTGGGGCGTGGCTCACCGACGTCGACGGTCGTCAGCTGCTCGACCTGTCGATGGGCTTCGGCGCCATGCTCGTCGGCCACCTCAATCCGACGATGGTGGCCAAGGTCACCGAGGCCTTGGAGAAGACCGGCACGCTCTTCGTCACGCCGTCGCCCACGGCCACCGAGGTGGCCGAGCGCTTCCAGCAGCGCTTCGGACTCGACCGCCTGCGCTTCACGAACTCCGGCACCGAGGCGACGATGTATGCCGTCCGGACGGCCCGCGCCGTCACCGGGCGCAAGGCCATCGTCAAGATCGAGGGCGGCTACCACGGTGGCTACGACGCCCTGTCGGTCTCGGTCAAGCCGGCCGTCGCCGAGGCAGGCCCGGAGGAGGCGCCGATCCCGGTGACCCCCTTCGACGTTGAGGCGGGCACCGTTCATGTCGTTCCCTACAACGATCTCGCGCGGTTGCAGGCGATCCTCGCCGAGCACAAGGACGAGATCGCGGCGGTCGTCATGGAGCCGGTCCTCGAGAACATCTCCATCGTGCTGCCGGACGCGGGCTATCTGGCCGGCGTGCGTGCGGCCTGTGACGAGACCGGCGTCCTGCTGGTGTTCGACGAGGTCAAGACCGGCCTGACCGCCGGATACGCCGGCGCCTCGCAGCGGCTGGGCGTCACCCCCGACCTCGTCACCCTCGCCAAGAGCATCGGCGGTGGCCTCCCCCTCGCAGCCTTCGGCGGCAAGGCAGAGGTCATGGCCGCCGTCACCGACGGACGCATGGCGCACTTCGGCACCTACAACGGCAATCCGCTCGTCATGGCGGCAGCGGCCGCGGTCGACGAGGTCTGCACGGTGGAGGCCCTGGCCGCAGCGGAGGAGGTCAACGTCGGCGCGATGGCGAAGCTCGACGCTCTTATCACGCAGTACGAGCTCCCGGCACACACCGTCGGCTTCGGTGTCAAGGGCGCTGTCACCTGGGCGACCGCACCGGTTCGCAACTACCGTGACTACAAGAGGACCGACTTCGGCGTCGCGGAGCTGAGCTGGCTGTGGGGCGTCAACCGCGGCATCCTCACTCCTCCCGGGCTTGACGAGCAGTGGCTGGTCTCGTTGGCGCACACCCCGGCCGACATGGACCTTCTGGTCGGCGAGTTCGCCGAGCTGGCCGAGGCGCTGCGCGCCTGACCGCTCAGTCCAGGTTCACGTCACGCGCGAGCAGTACCGAGCAGTCGGCGTGGTGGGCGATCGTGCTCGCCACGGATCCCACGGTGATGCGCCGCATGCCGGTGAGTCCCTTGGTGCCCAGTGCCACGAGGTCGGGTCGACGATGATCGACCTCGGCCATGAGCACGTATCTGGCGTTGACGAAGACGGCCCTCGGGTTCGGGTCGATCACGCTGGTCTCGACGTCGGCGCCTGCAATGCCGAGCGCTTCAGCGGCCGTGTTGACCTCGTCGACGATGTCCTCGCCCGCTTCGGCGACGCCGAGCACGGCGACGTGACGGCCCCTGATCCACGGCAGCCCGATGAGCGCGTTGACCATGGCGCGCGCGTGCCCGGAACCGTCGACGCACGCGACCACGGTACGGACGGGGTCGGGTGCTCGGGCGATGACGAGAGGGGTGGTCGGGCAGCACAGCAGCCATTCCGCGGTACTGCCGAGATGCATCGCCTTGAGGATCCCGCGGCCTCGCGCGCCGATCACGGTGAGGTCGGCGCCGGTGAGCTGGCACAGCACCTGCCGGGGGTCGAACGCGGTCGTCAGGTGGCGGACCGGCCCGATGCCGGAGCCTTCGGCCGGCACGCGCGGGGACTCGGAGGCGTACTCGTGGAGCGGAGGATGCGACAGCCAGGAGTCCATGTCCGGCCCGGCAGCCGTGACGGTGACGACGTCGACGCCCCACCCGTCCCACTCCTGGGCGGTGACCCATCGCCACGCGACATCCGCCCCGACGGAATGGTCGTCGCCGAAGGCCAGCACGTGCTCGGGCCGAGGGCTGGTCACACCTCAGTGTCGACCTCCCATCGGCGGGGAAGCAATCGATGGACCGGCGGCTGGCGTAGGGTCATGGACGTGTCCCATGACGATCGGGGTGTGTGACAGGTGACAGTCCGTGAACGCCGGGCGGCCGGCGCCCACGGCCGTCGGGATTGAGTGGGAGGCATGGTGCGTACGGTTTTGGTCGTCGAGGACGACGAGGCGATCCGTCTCGTGCTCCGCACGAACCTCGAGGACGACGGGTACCGGGTGCTCGAGGCTGGAACCGCGGAGCAGGGCCTCATCCTCATGCTCGACGAGCGGGTCGACGTCGTCCTGGTCGACCTGCGTCTTCCCGGCATCCAGGGCCTCGATCTCGTCCGCAGCCTCCGAGCAACCAGCCAGGTGCCGATCATCATCGTGACGGCTCAGACCGACAGCCACGACGTCGTGGCCGGGCTCGAGGCGGGAGCCGATGACTACGTGACGAAGCCCTTCGTCGCGAAGGAACTGATGGCGCGGATTCGGACCCAGCTGCGTCGCGCCAACCCGATCGAGGAGGAAGAGGATTCGCCGACACTGGTCTGCGGCCCCATCGAGCTGCGCCCGGAGTCGGCAGAGGTCCTGCGAAACGGGGAGCCCCTCCCCGTGTCGCGCATCGAGTTCTACGTCCTCGCCGAGCTGATCGGCGCGCGCGGCCGCGTCCTGAGCCGCGACTACCTGCTCCGCAAGGTGTGGGGGTACGGCAACGCCGGTGACGGCCGGGTGGTGGACAACCTCATCTATCGCCTGCGCAGCAAGATCGAGGAGGATCCGGCGACCCCGCAGCTGCTGACCACGGTGCGTGGGTTCGGCTACCGGATGAAGGCGTGACGGGGCTGCGCCACATGGACTCATGAGACTCGGGCTCCGCGCACGAGTGGCCGTCGCCTTCGCGGTGCTGTCCCTCATGGTCGCCGGCACCGTGTCGATCACCACCTACGCCTTCGCGTCCTGGTACCTGATCTCGCAGCGAGAGACCACCGCCCTCACCCGCGCAGCGCTCGACTCCCGGGCCACCGGCGCCTCCCTCAGCGACGGCCTCGACCCCAGTGCGGCCCTGAGCCAGATTCCGTCGGTCGGCACGTCCCAGCCGATGATCCGGGTGGGCTCCACCTGGTACACCTCATCCGTCACGGTCCCGCCCGGAGACCTCTCCGCCGAGCTCCTGTCGATGGCCGCGGACGGGGGCGCCAGCCAGCGTTCGTCCATCGCCGGGGATCCCTACTACGTCGTCGCGATTCCCATCGAGGACGCGATGTACGTGGAGGTGTTCCCCCTGCGCGACCTGCACCAGACGCTGACGTGGGGTGGCTGGATCCTCGTCCTGCTGACCGTGGTGGCGGGTGTCTTCGGCGCGCTCATCGGCTTCTCGACCGTTGGCAGGATCCTCGGTCCGGTGCGGCGCCTGGGCGCCGGAGCCCGCCGCATCGCCGGTGGGGAGCTCGGAACCCGGATCGACCTCACCGGTGACCCTGACCTGGATCCGATCGCAGACTCGTTCAACGACATGGCCGAGGCGGTTCAGGTTCGGATCGCACGCGAGCGCCGGTTCAGCGGCAACGTCAGTCACGAGCTCCGGTCCCCCCTCACCTCGGTACTGGGCACGGCGGAACTGCTGGAGGCCCGAAGGGAGAACCTTCCTGAACGGGAGGCCGGCCTGGTGACGGTGCTCACGGCGCAGGTTCGCCGGATGGCGCAGATGCTCCTCGACCTCCTCGAGATCAGTCGGATCGGATCCGACGATCCACCGCAGTGGGAGACGGCCCCGATCGCCGATCTGTGCCGCGAGGTTGTCGAGGCGCGAGGCATCGACCCCGGCCTCGTCGTGGGGGACGAGCCGGTCGTGCGAACCGATGCACGGCGTTTCGAGAGGATCGTCGGGAACCTCGTCGACAACGCGAAGCACCACGGTGGCGGTCTGGTGCGGGTCCTCATCCAGCGCGAGCCGACGACGGTCAGGATCCTGGTGGACGATGCCGGGCCGGGTGTGGACGAGGCACTGCGCGAGCGGCTCTTCGAGCCGTTCGCCCGCGGCAGCGCAGCGAGCAGGACCGAGGGTGCCGGCTTGGGGCTGGCGATCGCGCTCGAGCAGACGCACATCCTCGGTGGCAGCCTGTGGGTGGAGTCTGCGCCCGAGGGAGGGGCCCGGTTCGTGGCGGAGCTGCCGGCCGGACTGGGCTCGACATGAGGCGTGGAGTGGACATGAGGAGGAAGGTCGCGTGGGTCGGCGCCCTGCTCTGCGTCGTCGGCCTTGCCTCGTGCGGGGTGCCGCTGCAGACCACGGCCGAACCCATCCCCCCGGACGTCATCCCCTCCCCGGTGTCCGTGCCGTCGCCGTCTCCGTCGCCCTCCCCGTCGTCGCTGTCGTCGGCGTCACCATCCTCGGAGGCCGAGCCCATCTCGCGCCTGCGTCTGTGGTTCGTCCAGGACGAAGGCCTCGCCGCCGTCGAGTCGAGCCTGCCGAGTGGAAGCAGCCCGGACTACGTCATCGTCGCCCTGGCAGCAGGCCCGACGCCGGAGCAGGTGGATCAGGGCCTGAGGACGATTGCGCGTGATCCCCTGACCGGCCAGCCGCTGGCATCGATCGCCCCGCCGGCGGCTGAGAGCCCAGCCGCCTCCGGCCCGCCCGTGTTCGACAACACCCCTGGGCCGGTCACGGTCCAGCTCAGCAAGGCATTCACCGCACTGCCCCCGGGGGAGCAGGTTCTCCTCCTCGGGCAGGTGGTGCTGTCCCTCACGGGGGCCGGCGAGTCCTCGGTCGCATTCGTCGATGCCGCGGGCGCCCCCGTGGCTGTGCCGCTTCCCGACGGACGGCTGCTCGACGTTCCTGCCCGCGCGCGGGACTACGCGCCTCTCATCGTGCGTCCGTAGGCGGTTGCGGGACCTCCTGCCCTACTGACTCTGAGCGGTCTGGGTCAGCGTGGAGAGGTGACCGCTGTGCTCGACCGCGAGGTCCCCCTGCACGGCAAGGCCGTGCATGAGGTCGTCCTGTTCCTCGGGACGGACCTCGACCGAGGCCTGTCCTTCGACGAGGCTCGCCAGCGGCAGGAGCGGTTCGGCCCCAACGTGCTCCCGCCGAACCGGCGGCACGGACCCCTCGTGCGCTTCCTTCTCCAGTTCCACAACCCGCTCGTGTACGTGCTGCTGGCCGCGGGCGCCGCGACCCTGGCGATCGGCCATCTCGTCGACGCAGCGGTGATCGTGGTCGTCGTCCTGGTCAATGCCGTCATCGGGTACGTGCAGGAGTGGCGGGCCGGTCAGGCGCTCGAGGCCCTCGCAGCCGCGACCCGCACCGAGGCCACAGTGGTGAGGGAAGGCGAGGCCATGCGCCTGGACTCGCGCGACATCGTCCCCGGCGATGTCGTTCAGGTCGAGGCAGGGGACAAGGTGCCGGCCGACCTCAGGCTCACGCGGGTGAAGGACCTCCACGTCGACGAGTCATCCCTGACAGGTGAGTCGGTGCCCGTCGAGAAGGGCCTATCGCTCCTGCCGGTCGACACGTCGCTGGGTGACCGCTTGAACATGGCCTACTCGAGCACGTTGGCCACGGCGGGATCGGGCACGGGCGTTGTCGTGGCCACGGGAGTCGAGACCGAGATCGGCCGGATCCACCAGCTGGTGGGTCAGGCCGAGGGGGTTCAGACGCCGCTCACCCGCAAGCTGGCCCGCTTCAGCCGCTGGCTCACCGTCGTGATCCTGGGCCTTGCCGTGTTCACCTTCGCCATCGGTCTCCTGCGGGGCGAGGACGCGGCGGAGATGATGCTCGCCGCGGTGGCGCTGTCCGTGAGCGCGATCCCTGAGGGCTTGCCCGCCGCCGTCACGATCACCCTCGCCATCGGGGTCTCCCGCATGGCTCGCAGGCACGCGATCATCCGGCAGCTGCCCGCCGCGGAGACGCTGGGCAGCACCACGGTGATCTGCACGGACAAGACGGGCACCCTGACCGAGAACCGCATGACGGTGCAGTTCGTGTACGCGCATGGGCAGGTGCACGAGGTCGGGAGCGGACGTGCGGAGCACGTTGGCCCGTGCCTGCAGGCCGGGGTGCTCTGCAACAACGCCGACCTCGCGGTGGACGAGGAGGGCAGGACCGTCGGCATTGGCGACCCCACGGAGGTGGCGCTGCTGCTTGCCGCGTCCAGCCGCGACGTCCTCGTCGACGACGATCACTGGACGCGGATCGACGAGCTGCCCTTCTCCTCTGATCTGCGGCTCATGGCGACCCTGCACCAGGAGGCGGACCGGGGGACCTGTGCGGTCTGGGTCAAGGGCGCGGTCGAGCAGGTTCTCGATCTCTGCGTGGTCGAGCGCGATGAGGACGGCGGGGAGCGGCCCGTCGAGCGTGACCGCATCGAGCGACACGTGCGGGCGTTCGGGGAGAAGGCCCTTCGGGTGCTCGCCTTCGCCGTCGCCGAGGTTCCGAGGGGCTGGTCCTTCGAGGGCAACCGGCTGAGGGATCTGCGCATGACCTTCCTTGGCCTGCAGGCCATGGCCGACCCGCCGCGTCCGGAGGCCATCCGCGCTGTCGCCGCCTGCCGAAGTGCCGGCATCGAGGTGAAGATGATCACCGGTGACCATGCCCACACCGCTCGCGCGATCGCCCGCCAGATCGGACTGGCGGCCGGCGCCGATGGTGAGCCGAACGTCCTCGAGGGCCTCGAGATGCAGCGACTCAGCGGGTCGGACCTGGCCGAACGCGTGGACCGGGCCGACGTCCTTGCGCGTGTGTCAGCAGCGCAGAAGCTGGAGGTGGTCGAACTGCTCCAGCGGCGAGGTCACGTCGTCGCGATGACGGGAGACGGCGTCAACGATGCCCCCGCCCTCAAGCAGGCGGACATCGGCGTCGCCATGGGGCGGGGCGGGACGGAGGTGGCCAAGGAGGCCTCCGCGATGGTCCTCACGGACGACGACTTCGCCTCGGTGGAGGCGGCTGTCGAAGAGGGCCGCAGCGTCTTCGACAACCTGACCAAGTTCATCATCTGGACACTTCCGACCAGCTTGGGTGAGGCCCTGGTCGTGCTGTCCGCCATCGTTCTCGGTGCCGTGCTCCCGGTCATGCCGGTCCAGATCCTGTGGATCAACATGACGACGGCCGTCGCGCTCGGACTCATGCTCGCCTTCGAGCCGGCTGAGCCCGGCATCATGGACCGCCCGCCGAGGGCGCCCGACCAGCCCATCCTCACCGCCGTCCTGGTGCGGCGCATCGTCCTCGTCGGCGCGTTGATGCTCGTCGGCGCCTTCGGAGCGTATGAGATGGCGCTGGGGTCCGGCCTGTCCGTGGAGGCGGCACGCACGATCGTCGTCAATGCCTTCGTGGCGATGGAGATCGGCTACCTGCTCAACTGTCGTGCACTCGATCGCTCAGTCCTCAGCGTGGGGCTGCTCACCAACCGCCCCCTTCTGCTGGGCGTGGGAATCATGATCACCCTGCAGCTCCTGCTGACGTACCTGCCGGTGCTTCAGACGGTGTTCCGGACGGAGCCGATGTCGTGGGTGGCGTGGGCGGGCGTGGTGATCCTCGGCGTGGTGGTCTTCCTGGTGGTCGGGATCGACAAGTGGCTCGTCGCTCGCCGGCTCAGGTCTGCAGCTGGCCGCGCACCACGCTGATGGCGCTGTGCCCGGCGTCGCCGTCGAAGTGCTCGACAGAGACATCGACCACCGGGAACGCATCGACCGCCATGCCGGCCGGCAGGGGGAACGTCGCCTCGCTGCCAGGGTTCATGGTGCCGATCGCGACCATGGTCGTGGCGTCCGGCGTCGCCATCCACACCTCGTAGTAGCCGTCGTCGACGTCGGGCAGTCCGGGGACGTCCACGTGGAGGATCGGCCCAGCCGTGGTCTGCTCCACCTCAGCCGAGCCGGAGAAGCCCGAGTCGTCGATCGGCCCCAGGCTGGCGCTGGCCAGCAGGTCCGCCGAGCCGGTTCCGCTGGTGACCCCTGCGGTGACGACCACGCCGACGAGGACGCCGGCAACCGCGGCCGCGCCCGCCAGCAGCCAGGGCGCGGCACGTCGCCGACGGCTCGGTGCTGCGGCCAGGCTCGTCACGTTCGACAGGGAGTCCATCCCGAGCTCGGAGGTGATGGCCTCCCACACGGCCGGCGGCGGGTCGGTGGGCCGGTCGGCCTCCGTGATGCCGCGAGCGGAGGTCACGACCGCGCTCAGCTGGTCGAGCCGGCTCTGGCATCGGGGGCACGACTGAAGGTGCGCCTCGTCCGAGGCACTGGCGGGCTCGCCGAGCGCGATGATCGAGAGTTCGTCGTCGTCACAGTGCAGCACCGTCCACCTCCAATCTCGTTCGAAGCCGGTCGAGTGACCGGCGGATATGGCTCTTCACGGTGCCCAGCGGCAGGTCCAGCAGCCCGGAGATCTGGGCGTGGGTCAGGTCCTGGAAGAAGGCCAGCTCGATGATCTTCCGCTGCGGCTGGCCGAGCCGCTCGAGCTCGTCGGCCAGCAGCACGCGGTCGACGATGAAGTCCGACGGCGGCTCCGCCGGGTCCTCAGTGGTCGCGAGCGCGGCAGCCGACATGCGTCGGTCCTCCCGCGACCGCTCCTCCCAGTGATCGGCGACGCGCCGACGGGTGATGGTCATGAGCCATCCGGGAAGGGAGCCCTTGGCCGGGTCGTAGCCGTGCCGGCCACGCCAGGCGCTCACGAAGACGGCCTGCGTGATGTCTGCCGCGTCCGCCGAGTTGCCCGTCGATCGCAGGGCGACCGCGTGGACGAGTCCGGACCACCGCTGGTAGGCGACGGCCAGGGCCTGGTCGTCGCCGGCCTGAAAGCGAGCCGCGACGACGTCGTCGCCGTCCTCCCGCACGCGCTGCTCCCCGGTGTCCGTTGTCGACCGCCGTACGGAGGCCGCAACCTCAGTATGCACAGTCGGTCTCCTTGGTCGGTGCAGAGGTGGTGCTCTGCCCCTTCTTCGGCCACTCGCCGCGGATTGGATGCAGTCCGGGGGGAGGAATTCCGGCTCTGGCGGGCCGGCCCATGAGGAAATGGAGGGTTCTTCAAGAAAATTGAAGAAAGTTCGGCGCGATTGCATCCACATGGCCATCTACCCCGGAAGTAGGGGTAACAACCGCCCACCGGGGGCGGGGCCCGGCTCGGGCGGACAGAAGGAGAAGCACATGCGTACGTCGATCAAGCGGGTGGCCGCACTCAGCGCCGCCGCCCTCATCGGTGCCACCACCCTCGTGGCCGCCCCTGCGGCACAGGCTGCTGATGGCGAGATGTCCCTCGCCTCCGTTCTCAAGGTGGGTTCGGCCAAGTTCGACAAGAACGGCAAGGACTACGACATCGTGACGAAGGCCGCGGAGGCCGTTCTCGCCGCGAAGCCGGACTCCAACGTCAAGCTGCTCGCGGACGGCTCGGTTGCCCTGACGGCCTTCATCCCCAACGACCAGGCCTTCATGAACCTCGCCTCGGCGCTCAAGGGCAAGACTGTCCGCACGGAGGCTGGTGCGTTCAAGACGGTCGCCGGCCTGGGCATCGACACCGTCGAGACCGTCCTGCTGTACCACGTCGTTCCGGGCTCGACGATCATGTCGACCGACGCCCTCAAGGCCAACGGAGCTCGGCTGAAGACCGGCGTCGACGGCAAGGTCATCCGGGTCAAGGTGACCAAGACCCCGTCGATCATCCTGGGCGACTACGCACCGAAGCTGAAGAACCCCCGCGTCATCCTGTCCCAGGTGGACATCAACAAGGGCAACATGCAGGTCGCGCACGGCATCAACGCCGTGCTCCTGCCCATCGCGGCTGGCTGATTCGCGCGCAACAGCAGGAGGCCCCCCGACACCGTCGGGGGGCCTCCTCGCGCGTGCGGCCGGACTACCTGGCCAGCGGAAGCCAGGCGAGCACGTCCTGGATCTGCCGGTCCCAGTAGTCCCAGTCGTGGTCGCCCGACCCGAAGCGGGTCGTGACGGGCACACCGGCCGACTCGGCCCGCTCGACGAAGTACAGACTCGAGGGATACAGGTGATCCTCGGTCCCACAGCCCACATAGAGCGAGGGCAGCTCCTTCGGCTGGGCCGTGGCGACAAGCTGGGCGAGGTCGTCCGTGGTCCCCTCTGTCGGCCCGTCGCCGAACACCCGCTGCATGAGGGCGGCGAACTCAGGGTCGGCGCGCTCACTGGGATGGCTGAGGGCCAGGGCACCGGACAGGCTTGCTGCCGCAGCGAAGCGCTCGGGCTGGCGCAGCGCCCACTTCATCGCCCCGTAGCCGCCCATCGAGAGCCCAGCGACGAACGTGTCCTCCCGCCGGGTCGAGGTCCGGAAGAAGCCGTTGACGATGGCGGGAAGCTCCTCGGACAGGAATGACCAGAACGGCAGTCCCTGGGCTTCGTCCGAGTAGAAGCTGTGGTGCACCTGCGGCATCACCACGGCGAGGCCCAGGGGCGCGACGTACCGCTCGATCGAGGTGCGTCGGGTCCAGATGGTGTCGTCGTCGGTCAGCCCATGCAGCAGGTACAGGACCGGGACGTCGCTATGGACCGAGCCGCCCAGCCCGATCTGCCGGGTTGTCTGCTGCGGCAGGATCACCGTCATCGAGGTGGACAGCGCGAGCGTGTCCGAGAAGAAGTCGCATCGCAGCAGGGCCATGCAGGGAGGCTAGGCGCCTGCGGGTCCCTCTGAACAGGCTGCCTCGGCAGAACGTGCTTAGACTGACGTGATGTTGTCCCTGGCGTCCCTCGCTGCACTGGCGGGGGCTCACGGCGACGCTCTCGGCCACGCCACTGGTCCCCTCCGCATCGCGGAGCGGACGTTCGACGTCGACACACGACCGGTGATCATGGGAACGGTCAACCTGTCTCGTGATTCGACGTACCGCGAGAGCGTCGCCGTCTCCGCGGACTCGGCGGTGAGGAAGGCCCGGGTCATGGCCGCATCGGGGGCCGACGTCGTCGACTTCGGTGCCGAATCCAGTACAGCGCGCGCGGCTCGGGCCGACGCTGCCACCCAGATCCGCTCGCTGATCCCCGTGATCGAGAGGGTCGTCAAGGACGACATCCTCGTCTCCGTCGAGACCTACGAGCCGGCGGTCGTCGAGGCGGCACTCGCCGCGGGTGCGAGTGTCCTCAACATGACGGGAGTGCAGCACGAGGATCACATGCTGGACCTGGCGGCCGAGGCTGGCGCCACGGTCATCCTGTGCTACGCCGGCGGAGCCAACGTCCGCGAGATCGTCGACCTGCCCATCGATGGGGACCCCGTGCCGGGGCTGATCGAGCACTTCACCGCGCGCATCGACCACGCCCGCTCCCGGGGTGTGGATCGCATCGTCATCGATCCCGGGATGGGCTTCTACTACGGCAACCTGACGGCCCCGGACGTCCGGGCCCGTCACCAGGCGCGGGTGATCCTCAACGGATTCCGCCTGCGCACGCTGGGCGTCCCGCTGTGCAACGCACTCCCGCACGCCTTCGACCTCTTCGAGGAGGAGTTCCGCACAGCGGAGGCGTTCTACGCGGTCCTCGCGATGCTCGGCGGCACCGGAGTCCTCCGGACCCACGAGGTTCCGAGGGTGCGAGCGGTGGTCAGCGCGATGGAGTCACTGTCCGTCGAGGCGTGACACCCCGTCGCCGGAACTCACCTGCGGACGAGGATGGGCTTGGTCATCGTCGCGACCGCGTAGGTGGACGCCTGATCGGTGCTCGGGGTGTAGACGGCCTTGAGCACGTACGATCCCGGCGCCACTCGGTACCGCATCCGCCACAGCCGCGTGGCCTTGCCCGTTGCCTTCACCGATCGAGCCTTGGCGATCACCTTGACCTCGACGCCGGTGGCCGAGACCAGGCTGATGCGTACCCGCCCGCGGACGGCGGCATCGCTGAACCTGACGGTGTAGCGACGAACGGTCCCGCGCTTGACCCGCTTGGGCCCGGTGAGCTTCGCCGTGACACCGGCGGCGACGGTGACCGTCTGGCCGCCCGACACGGCGGGCGGGGGCGGCGTCGGCGGCAGTCCGTCGATCGCCTGGACGTTGCTGGCCGCCGCTGACGCGGACGTGCCGTTGAGATTGATCGCCTTGACGAGCACGCGCATCCGCTTGCCTGCGTCGTCGGAGGTGATGACGTACGAGGACGCCGTCGCGTTGGCGATGTCGCTGCACGACGACGCGTCCGCGGTCTCGCAGCGCTGCCACTGGTAGGTGTAGCTCGTGGGCAGCCACGACCAGGTTCCGTTCGTGACAGTCAGGGTCTGCCCCACCGCCGTGCTCGTCCCTGTGATGGCTGCGGGTCCCGTCGACACCGGCACGACCCCGGTCAGGACTCGGGCGAGCCGGTTGCCGTCGGCCTGGGTGAACCAGATGTTGCCGTCGGCAGCGCTGGTGATGCCGCTGGGCGAGGACCCGGGGGTGCCGATCGCGTACGAGGAGATCGAGCCCGATGTGGTGATGCGGCCGACCCGATTGACGCCGGGCATGGTGAACCACAGGGCCTTGTCGGCCCCGGCGACGATCTGACCGGGCTTGGCTCCCGCGTACGGGAGCGCGAACTCGCCCAGGAGTCCCTTGGGCGTGATCCGGCCGATCCGGTCGCCCGCGGTCATCGTGAACCACAGGTTGCCGTCCGGTCCGGCGACGATGCCGGTCGGCTGCGAGCCGGGTGCCTGAAGCGGGTAGGTGCTGACGACGCCGGTCGGCGTGATCCGCCCGATCGCGTTGCCCTTGGTCAGGGTGAACCACAGGTTGCCGTCCGGCCCGGCAGCGATACCCGTCGGCCCGGAGTCCTTGGCCAGCGAGAACTCGGTGATCGACCCAGCGGTGGAGATGCGCGCGACGCGGTCGGCGGCGAACTGCGTGAACCAGAGGTTGCCGTCCTGCCCGCTGGCGATGCCCCGGGGCTTGGCGTCCTTGGTCGGCAGCGGATAGCCGGCAACGGCTCCGGTGGCGGGCGTGACGGCGCTGACCTCGTTGCTTGTCTCCTCGGTCATCCACATCCGCTTGTCCGACCCCAGCGCGATGGCCGTCGGGCCGGGGTTGCTGGACCCGCCCTTGAGCACGGTCGAGATCTTTCCGTCGAGGCCCGCCTTGCTGAGCAGAGCGCTCCCGCCCTGAGTGATCCACAGCGTGCCGTCGGCCGCGGACGCGAGAGCGCCGGGTGCCGAAGCGGCGTCCGGGAACGTGAATTCGGTGATGTCGCCGGTGGCTGCTGAGGCGGGCGGCGCCACGAGGAGCATCGAGCCGATGAGGCCGGAGACGAGGAGGGCGGACGGGACGGAACGTGCGAAACGCATGGTGAAGGACTCCAGGCATGTCGGGGGAAGTACCTCCATGCTGGGCCAATCCGCCCGCCGAGCGTGGGAACGACGGGTTGCAGGCGTGTCGTACCGTGACGGTCGGGTACGCCTCAGTCGCTCAGCCGTGGGGCTGCTCGGCTCGCCCGCTGGCCTGCGAGCGCAGGGCGGCGTCGAAGACACGATGGGCGTCCAGGGCCTCTCCGACCGTGGCCGTCCCGAAGCGGTTCCCCAGGGCGCCGGCCCGCTCGGCGAGGTAGGAGGCCCACATCTGCATCAGTGCGTCGGAGAAGCCGAACTCGAAGATCCCACCCGAGATGGTCGGCCAGGACGACAGGTTTCCGGGCTGGACCTCCTCCCACACCTGTTCGCCGTCGCGCAGAGCGAACCTCTGCATCGTGGCGGGTGTCCTCGTGCTGAACCGCACGCCTCCGTCCATGCCCAGCGCCTCGAAGGACCACGAGTTCATCTGGCCAGGGGCGATCCGGCGCGTCTCCCACAGCATCGTGAATCGCCGGTCCTCTGGCGACGGCCCACCCGGGACCCGGCAGGCCAGCAGGGCGTTGTCCCAGGTGTCGCACGGCACGGCGGCTCCGTCCGGACCTGGTCGTTCCGTCACGACGTTGTCGAGGAGCGCATAGACCGACTCGGGCCGGAAGCCCAGTCGCAGGGGGACATGCGCAACGTGCACGCCCAGGTCGCCCATGACGCCGATCTCACCGCAGGTCTCCACGCGCCGCTTCCAGTTGATCGACTTGGTGCGGTCGATGTCCGACGAGTGCGCGAACTGCGACCGGACCTCGAGGATGTCTCCCAGGGCGCCGGAGGACACGTACGAGAAGGCTCGCAGGGCGCCGGGGAAGAACGGGAACTCGCTGGAGACGCGCACGAAGCTCGACGAGCCGTCCACCGCGGCGGCGATCCGCGCAGCGGCGGGCAGGTCGATCCCGAACGGCTTCTCGCCGAGGAAGTCCCGTCCGGCACCTGCCGCGGCGATGTAGAGCTCCTCGTGCAGGTCATGCGGCACCGCGAGGTACAGAACGTCGATGCGGTCGTCCTCGACGAGCGGGCGCCAGTCCTCGGCGAACGTCTCGACGGTCGACACCCGTCGGAACCACTCACGGGCTGCGGGGTTGGGGTCGGCCACGGCCACGATCTCGGGAGCCGACGGATGGTCGACGAGCTGGGACCAGCGCCCGCACACCGCTGCGAGCTCGCGTCCCATGAGCCCGCACCCGACGACGCCGATGCGGACCGGCGCCACCGAGCTCATGCCGTGCCGGCCAGGACCGCTGCCGCCGTCCCTGCGTCCGCGCCGTCGTGCAGCATCGACATGAGGGCGCGCGTCATCCCGGCGGGATTGGGGTGCTGGATGATGTTGCGGCCGTAGACGATTCCAGCTGCCCCCTGCTCGAGCACCACCTGCGTGCGTCGCAGCAGTTCGTCGTCCTCGACGCGACCGCCACCACGGACGAGGACGGGGATGCCCGAGGCGGTCTGGATGACCTCGTGGTACTGGCTGGCGTCGTCGCAGGGGTCGGCCTTGATCACGTCGGCACCGAGCTCCACCGCCTGCCGCACCACCGGAATGATCCGGTCGAGGTCGCCGTTCACCTCGTAGCCGCCGGTGGCGCTCTCCTTCATGACCAGGGGCTCGACCATCAGCGGCATGCCATACCGCTCACAGTCCACCTTCGCGTTCAGCACGGCCCGCAGGCAGGCCTCGCGGACCTGCGGGCGGCCGGGGAGCTCGAACAGGTTGACCACGACGCAGGCAGCGTCGAGCTTGACCCCGGCCAGGCCGGGGCTGGGCAGGGTGAGGTCGTACATGTGGTCGGGGAGCGGGGCCCCGTACACGTTGGCCACGTCGGTGCGCAGCACCAGCGCCGGTCGCTCTCGGCCGCCCTGCTGCTGCAGCAGCCGGGCCTGACCGATCGTGAGCTGGATCGCGTCGGGTCGGGCGGCCACGAGCGTGCTCACCGCGGCGGGCAGGTCCTCGATGCCTTGGAGGAAGGACTTCTCCCCGAAGAAGCCGTGGTCGACGGCAATGTCCAGGCAACGACCCGAGTCCGGGTTGAAGAGGCGGCGAAGTCGGTAGGTCGCGTCAGTCATCGTGGTCCTTTCGAGCAGGAGCGGTGCGTTTCCGCGCGCGCGCCAATAGCGTGTGATCGACACTAGCGCGGAGGGCAAGGGATGCCACAGGAGGTTCTCGTCGGGGTCGACGTCGGCACGACGTCGATCAAGGCGCTGGCGGTCACACCCGAGGGCCGCACGCTCGCCATGGCGTCACGCGAGACGCCGTGGCGCCACAGCGGTCCCCTCGCCGACGCCGATCCGGACGAGCTCGCTGCGGTGGCCATCGGCGTCTGCGCCGAGGTCGCATCCGCGGTCGAGGGGACGGTCCAGGTGTGCGGCATCGGGGTGACGGGCATCGCCGAGGCCGGAGTACTCGTCGACGGATCGGGCCGTCCCTGCGCCCCGGCACTGGCCTGGTTCGACCCACGGGGTGACGCCGAAGCCGTGCGGGCCGTGGTGGCGGCCCGCGACTTCCAGCGGGCCACGGGCCGTCGCCTCAACTCCAAGCCGTCGCTCATGAAGGTCCTGTGGCTGCAGGCACACGTCCCGGCGGCGTCGGCCGCCGTGCGCCACCTCTGCATCGCCGAATGGGTCGTGCGGGCTCTCGGTGGCGAGGAGGTGAGCGAGGCGTCGCTGGCATCCCGCACGGGGATGCTCGAGGTGTCGAGGCGACAGCCATGGCCGGTGGCCGTCGATCTCGTCGGTGACCTGCTGCCGAAGGAGCGGGTCTGGGCCGGGGATCCAGCGGGTGTCTCTGCCGGGGACCGCGTGCCGGAGATCCTCCGCGGGGCCACCCTGACGGTGGCGGGACTGGACCATCAGGCGGCGGTGCTGATCGCCGGCGCCGCACACGACGGGGCGCTGTTCGACTCGATGGGCACGGCGGAGGCTCTCATCCGGACGGTCTCCGGGGCACTGCCCGTCGACCAGATCGAGTTCCTCACGGATCGGGACATCGACGTGGACTGGTCGGTGCTGCCGGACCACCAGATCCTCCTCGCGGGGCGACTCACCGGCCTCACCCTCGAACGGGTTGCCGCCATGCTCGGCGTCCGGGATCGAGAGTCCCGGCGACTGCTGGGCGAGGCCGCAGTCGCCGCCGAGCGGGGTGACGACGCGCCTCGACTGGTCGACGTGGGCAACGACGCCCTCGTGCTCGGCAACATCACTGACGGGATCAGTCCCGCGGTCACCTGGCGTGCCGTGGTCGAGGACCTCACTGGCATGGCCGGCGTCGCCCTGGAGCAGATGTCGACGGTGGCCGGACCGCACAGCTCGGCGGTGCTCGCCGGAGGGTGGACCCGGAATCCCATGGTGGCGGACTCGAAGGCGCGGCAGCTGGGCGCTCCCCGCTTCGTCGACATCCAGGAGCCGGGCGCGCTGGGCGCTGCGTTCCTCGGCGGTGTCGCGGCCGGAATCACTGCTCGCCCAGGAGCGGACGGCGCGCCGCGGTGGCGCGTCAGTGCGTGAGGATGAGCTCCACGGCAATGACGACGAGACCCATGAGTCCGTAGCCGATGGCGAATCGGGTCTGCGTCCACCTGCCGAGGCCGGCCTTCCTCGCGGCGAACGCCCCCCAGAATCCCAGGCTCATCGCGCCGACGATCTCGACGAGGGTGACCGCGTCATTCGCGTCCCAGCCGAACAGGGCGAGGACCCCAAGCAGCAGCATGGGCGGGATCGCCACGTACATGTACTCGAGGTTCGTTGCGAGCAGGTGCCGTCGATCGGATCCGGTCAGTCGGCGACGATTCCGGATCTGCAGGTCGAGGGCGTCGGAGAACGCGTGGGCCAGTGTCAGCGCGAGGAGCGGCGCGAGCGTGACCCCCACGAGCTCGAACAGCGGACCACGGGTGAACGGGTCTGTGCCCTCGTCGTAGATCGACAGCGCGGCCATGAGGATGACGGTCGAGTAGACGATCCGATGCGGGTCGAAACTCAGTCTCCCGACCCGGAACTCGATGTCGACTGGCGCCTCAGGCGGGGAGGCGACGTGCGGGTCGGTCACGGGCCCTAGCCTTGCACGTGCACAGCGAGGCGACGATCATCACGCGGCGAACGAACGACAGTGGAGGACGGTATGGCGGACATCGATCGGGGCAGGCTGGCCGAAGTACTGGAGGGTGAGCGGGCCGAGCACCATCGGCGAACGCCGCAGTCGCGGGCTGCCTTCGAGGCTGCGGACCATCTCTTCGGCCGTGTCCCCATGACCTGGATGAACAAGTGGTCGGGGGGCTACCCGCTCTACCTTGCGACCGCCCGAGGCAACCGCATCACCGACGTCGACGGCAACGAGTACGTGGACTTCGCTCTCGGTGACACCGGCTCGATGGCCGGCCACTCGCCGGCCGCCACGGTCAGCGCCGTCCAGGAGCGGATCGGGGTCGACGGCGGCATCACGACGATGATGCCCAGCCTGGACGCCGAGTGGGTGGCAGCCGACCTGACCCGGCGGTTCGGCATGCCCTTGTGGTCGTTCAGCCTCACCGCGACGGACGCCAATCGATGGGCGCTTCGGATCGCGCGCATGGTCACCGGGCGGCCGATGGTGATGGCCTTCTCGTACTGCTACCACGGGTCGGTGGACGAGACGTTCGTGATCATGGGAGCCGACGGGGCGACCGAGCCACGCGGAGGCAATGTCGGTCCGGCGGCCCCGGTCAGCCAGACGACCCGGGTGGCCGAGTTCAACGACATCGGCTCTGTGGAGGCGGCCTTGGCGCATGGGGATGTCGCCGTCCTCGTCATGGAGCCGGCTCTCACCAACATCGGCATCGTGCTGCCCGAGCCTGGCTTCCTCGACGCGGTGCGTGAGCTCTGCACGAAGCACGGCACCCTCCTCCTCATCGACGAGACCCACACGATCTCGGCGGGGCCGGGCGGCTGCACGCAGGCCTGGGACCTGAAGCCGGACATCTTCGTCATCGGCAAGAGCATCGGCGGTGGTATCCCTTCGGGTGCCTACGGCATCACGGAGGAGGTCGCGGCGTCGATCCGCGCGCACGCGGAGGCGGACCTCGTCGACGTGGGTGGGGTGGGAGGCACCCTGGCCGGCAACGTGCTGTCCACCGCTGCCATGCGGGCGACGCTGGGCGAGGTGCTGACCGAGGCGGCCTTCGAGCACATGATCTCGCTGGCCACGCGATTCCGTGAGGGTGTCGAATCGACGCTCGGCGAGTTCGACGTGCCATGGTCCATCGCGCAGCTCGGTGCCCGCGCGGAATACAGGTTCGCGCGACCCGCTCCCCGCAACGGGACGGAGTCCGCGGCCGCGCACGACGACGAGCTGGAGGAGTACCTGCACCTGTTCATGTCGAACAGGGGGGTCCTGATGACGCCGTTCCACAACATGGCGCTCATGTGCCCCGACACGAGGCAGGCCGACGTCGACCTCCACACCGCGCTGTTCCGCGAGGCGGTCGCGAAGCTCATGGTGCCGTGACACCGTCCATCTTCGATCTCTCCGGTCGGGTGGCGCTCGTCACGGGTGCCGGCTCGGACGCAGGGATTGGCTTCGCGACGGCGCGGCTCCTTGGCGAGCTCGGTGCGAGAGTCGCCGTCACGTCGACCACGGACCGGATCCTCGATCGCGCGGGGGAGCTGCGTGAGGCGGGTGTGGATGCCTCGGGTCACGTCGCGGACCTCACCGACGAGGAGCAGGTGCGCACCCTCGTCGATGACGTGGTGGGCCGCCACGGCGCCCTCGACGTCGTCGTGAACAACGCGGGCATGGTGAGCGTCGGGAGCGGTGCGGAGTCCGGGCGGCTGGTGGGCATGGACCTTGCGACGTGGCGTGCTGGGCTGGCCCGCAACCTCGACACGGCCTTCCTCGTCACCCGCGAGGCCATGCCGCACGTCGTGGTCCGCGGCTGGGGGCGCATCGTCAACGTGAGCAGCGTCACGGGTCCGGCGATGGCCATGCGCGACGAACCGGCGTACGCCGCCGCGAAGGCCGCGATGGTGGGGCTGGCGAGGTCGGTGGCCGTCGACTTCGGCAGTTCGGCCGTCACTGCCAACGCCGTGGCTCCGGGGTGGATCGCCACGGCGTCACAGACCCCGCACGAGCGCGAGCAGGGACGGTCAGTACCACTCGGTCGCAGCGCAGCTCCGGAGGAGGTGGCGGCCGTCATCGCGTGGCTGTGCACGCCGGGGGCGGCCTATGTCACCGGTCAGTGCATCGTCGTCGACGGTGGCAACTCGATCGCGGAGGAGCGGGGCTGACCCCTGTCCTGCGTGCTGGCGCTACTTGCGCAGCTGGACGGGGGCCGAGGCCCGGATCCTCTTCTTCGTGACGTTCTTGCAGGTGCCGTTGAGCGAGCAGACCTGCTTGAAGCCCTTGGTGGAGAACTTCCTGCCCCGGTTGTTCTCCGTCCAGATGATCTTGGTCGGGCGCCCGTCGAGCGTGAAGCGGCAGGTCACCTTGTTCCCGCCGGTGCACCCGCGGTAGGTGGCCCCAACGACCCATTCCTGCAGGGTCTGGTACGCCGTGGCAGCCGGTGTGCCGTCGTACATCTGGATGCCGACGAGGTCGTTCTCCGGACCCCAGGCGTACCAGTAGACCCGGCTGAAGCCGAGCCTGAGGGCGTCGAGGTAGGTCCGGGCGGTCCAGGAGGCCGCCCGACCGTCGACGATGTCCTGGTCCGGGTTGGTCGGCCCGGGTCCGGCGAGCCCGAAGTTGTTCTCGGTGTCCCAGATCGGCAGATCGGGTGCCCCCGCCGCCGCGAGAATGTCGAGGTAGGTCCTGGCCAGGGCCGCGCGGTCGACCGGGGTGCCGAGCGAGGCCGGGTAGGTGTGGGCCGACCACACGTCGACGGGCCAGTCGAGCGCCTTCAGCTCGTTCAGGAACGCCGGGTAGAACCGCTTGAACGGTCCGCCGAGGCGGGTCCCGGTACTGGGAGCGACGACGGTCGCAGCGGGATCGACCGACTTGATGATGTCGTAGGCGTGCTTGGTGAGGTCGGCCATCTCCTTGGCGGTACCGGTCGAGAACGTGGTGAGGTTCGCCTCGTTCCACGGCTGGTAGGCGGTGATCCGGCCCTTGTACCGGGTGACGACCTGCCGGACCCAGTCATCCCAGTCGGCGATGTTCTGCGGCATGCCCGCTGCGCCGGGGAACACGCCGGCGGTGCCGCCCGAGGTCGGGTCGTCCGTCGCCCACGAGGGGGTGCCCGCGAGCACCATGAGGATGTCGTTGACGCCGTTCTCCTGGGCCGTGGTGACCGCCTTGTCCAGCCCGACCCAGATGAACTGGTCCTGGACCCGCTCGATCGACGACCACGTGGTCTCGTTGTCCCACAGGCGGACGGAGCCGACCGGAACCGTGGGGAACACGCCGTTCTGCAGGTTGAAGACGTGCATGCCGAAGAGGTCCTGCTTCACGGTCGTGCCCTTGAGGTCCTGGGCTGGCACGCGGGCAGCCTGAGCCGACGGGGCGACGAGGAGCGAGCCGGCGAGGGCCGCGGAGACGGTCAGGCTGGCGAGGGCGGTGAGTCGGCGCATCCGGCCATGGTGCCATGGCCCCCCGGGCGGGCCGAAATCGGCGCGGTCAGCTGCGGCGTGCCGCTGCGACGATGGTCACATCGTCGCGACGCCAGTCCGATGCTCGGTGCCGGACCTGGGCGAGCAGACGGGAGATGAGCTCGTCCGGATTCTCCCGGACCGGGGCATCCATGCCTCGGATGAACTGGGACACGGTGGACGACTCGAGCTCGTCGCCGTCGGCGTTTCGAGACTCCACCAGGCCGTCGGTGAACGCCACCACGGCGTCACCGGGGGAGAAGAACCGGCTTCGAACGGACCATGCGCCGCCGAGCGACGATACGAGCGGGCCGGTGGGCTCGCACAGCGAGGAGTCCTTGTCGCGCGTGACGACGATGGCCGGGTGGTGGCCGGCATTGCACCACGTGAGGGTGCCAGCGTCGGTATCGATCTCGATGAGGATCGCCGTCACGAAGTGGGTGTCGTCCGAGCAGGAGCCGGCCGCCATCTCGACCACCGACTCGAGGGTCAGGCCGGCCTGGAGACCGGCACGGACGATGGACCGGACGCGCACGGCGGTGATGCTGGCCTCCGGTCCGTGCCCGGAGACGTCGGCGACGACGACGGCAACCGAGCCGCCCGGCCTCGGGACGACGTCCCACCAGTCTCCTGCCACGACGCCCTCGGCGGACTGGCTGGACCCGGCGATCACGAGGCCCGGTCCCGTCTGCGGCGCCGGGGCGGTGAGCTCGGCCTGCATGGCCGCGACGAGGGGCGCGTCCTGGACCAGTCCCTCCTTGGCGGCCTGCGCCTCGTCGATCTCGTGAACGAGGCTGCGCCTGAGGAACTCGGCGTCGACGCCGACCGCCCTGATCTCGGGCGGTCCCCCGGGTCGGATTGGCGCTGTGTGACCCGGCTCGCCCGCGGCGAGCTGCAGGTCGCCGCGCAGGCTTCGCAGCGGCCGAAGGACCCATCCCCGCAGGCCTGCGTAGAAGAGCGCGAGCCCGAGGAGGATGAGCAGGCCCACCACGAGCAGGCTGATCCCGAAGACCCGGGTGACGCTCGCCACCGCCGATGAGGCCGCATCCCGTGAGTCGTTCAGCGCTCCCTGCAATCCGGCGGATGCAGCCACCATCTGGTCATACGCCGCCCATGACTCCTCGGAGTTGGTCTCCTTCATGGCCCGGTTGCGCTTGCCCGCCTCCATGAGGGTGATGGACGGCTCGGCGTCGGTCTTGACCCAGCCGCGCTGCGCTGCCCTCGCGGCTGCGATGAGATCCGCGATCGTCGCGTCGTCGGCGAAGTCGTCGCGCAACTGGTCGAGCAGCGTGGTGGCGCGCCCGATCGTCTGGCGGTACTCGTCGAGTGAGGCATCCCGGCTGAGCATGATGTAGTCCGAGAGGGACCCGCTCGCGTTGGCCTGCTCGAGGGTGAGCTGAGCGGAGGTGTCGACGGCCGGTGAGATGACGTCCTGGATGGCGATGTTGACGGATGCAGTCAGCGCATACTGGGCCAGCAGGACCACGCCCATGAGGACGACGGCCACGAGGGCCACGCCGGACGCGATGAGCGTCCTCGTCCTGAGGGTCACGGCCGACAGGCTAATCGGTCGGGCCCGTACGTAGGTTCGGCTCGGCGACCTTCCCTCGCCATCGTGGCGAGATCACACGTCTCAGCCGTCACCGGCCGCGGCTTGCGTGATGGCCGCGGCCACGCCGTCGGCGAGAAGCAGTGAGCCAGGCACGGCCAGGTGGGTCTCGTCCTGGTAGACGGGCTGGCCCTCGCGTTCGGTCGAGCAGGTCTCCCCGGGACAGAGATCGGGAATCGGGTCGTAGACCGTGACGCCCGGGTAGTCCTCGGCGAGCGCCTGCTCGACCTGCCAGGCCGGGTCGCGGTATGCCTCCGCGTCAGAGCGCGGGATCTCGAAGGCCCGGGGGCCGAAGGCCTCGGAGAGCAGCGACGTCGGATCGGTGAAGCCGTCCATCTCGGGAACCGCGGCGATGATGACGACGGGGATGCCGGCGTCGGCGAGCTCCCGAACGACCGGCTCGAGGCCCTTGGCGTACAGCGCCGCCGCCTCGTCCGTCGAGTCGGCCCGGCTGCCGTCGTCTCGCGCGACCGTGCGCCACCCGTTGGCCGGCCGCACGTACCCTCCGGAGCGGTTGGCGATCACCACGACTGCGGGCTGTTCCCTGAGCGCGTACGCGACGACGGACTGCTGCCACGTCCGGCACGGGTAGTTGTGCACGCCACTGGACTCGCGCGCGAGGAAGGGACAGCCGGTGTGGCTCGTGGCCACGGTGGCGAGCCCCAGCCGTTGTCCCGCATCGATGACCCCGTCGGCGAGCGCGTACGCCTGCGAGTCGCCGGCGAGCAGGATCGTGCCCGACGCGTCGGCGGGGCCGAATCGGCAGGCCTCCGGGTCGAGGTCGCTGTTGACGCATCCGGCTCGGACGACGGCGTGCTGCGATCGCAGGCTGCCACCCTCGCCACCGGCGACCTCTCCGTCCTCGATCGCGGCGGTCCCTCCGTCGTCGGCCTGGGCATCGGGCGTGCCGGTCCCCGGATCCGGACGAGGGTCGGCAACGACGCTTCCGACGGTCGGCGCACCGCCCGGCGACTGGAGACCCCAGCCGCCGTTCGCCCCCGCGAGCAGTCCCAGGCAGAGCAGCATCGGTATCGCCACCGTGGTGGTGATGAGGGCGGCGGCCCGAGGCCGGGACCGGGGTCTGTAGCGGCGCAGGGGCTGCTCCACGAAGCGATAGGACAGTGCTGCCGGCACGGCGGACGCGATCGCCGCGGCGACGAGCAGATCCGGTCGGTGCGGGTAGAGGAGCGCGGTGAAGACGATGACCGGCCAGTGCCACAGGTACCAGGAGTAGGAGAGGTCCCCGATCACGACCATCGGGCGAGCGGACAGCGCCGAGGTCACCCCGACCGTGCGGTGCGAGCCGGCGAGGATGACGAGCACGGTCCCGCTGACGGGAAGCAGGGCGACCAGGCCCGGGAAGGGCTGGCTCTCGTGGATGACGAGGGCGGACAGGGCGATGAGCAGGGCGCCGCCCAGCCCGATCGCGCGAGATGCGGCGACTGACGGGATCGGGATACGCGCGAGGAGGAGGGCGAGCAGTGCCCCGGCCGCGAACTCCCAGGCGCGGGTGATCGAGGAGTAGAACGCGAACGACTCCGGGCCGCCGAAGAACTCGGTCACGACGCCGGCGAGCGGGGAACCCTGCGACCAGGCGAGGGACAGGGCGAAGGACCCGGCCGCGACGAGCGCGACGATGGTCACCGGGGCCAGACGGCGGCGCCTGGCGATCGTCCACCCGAGCGCCAGCGTCGCGGGGAACACGAGGTAGAACTGCTCCTCCACCGACAGGGACCACGTGTGGAGCAGCGGGTTGGTCGTCGCTCCGGCGGCGAAGTAGTCGCCCGCGGCGTGGCCGATGACGTAGTTCGCCGCGAGCAGCATCGCGCCGAGGCCCGTACGGGCGGTCGTCTGCTGGGCGCCGAAGGGATTCTGGACGACCACCGAGACGAGGGCCACGACACCCACGAGCAGCGCCAGGGCAGGGGTCAGTCGCAGGAAGCGCCGCAGGTAGAACCGTCCGAACCGCAGGCGTGCGTGCTGCGCCCATTCCCGCATGAGCATCGCGGTGATCACGAAGCCGGAGATGACGAAGAAGACGTCCACACCGACGAAGCCGCCGGGCACCGGCAGTTCCGCGTGGAACGCGATGACGAGGAGGACGGCGATCGCCCGGAGGCCCTGGATGTCGGGTCGGCGGCTCCCGGAGGGGTCGACCCGTGTGGTGGAGGGTCGCTCGTCCACACGGGCCGTCATCGAATGCGCCGTTCCCCCGACACCACCAGCGCCACGCCGCCCGTGACGATCGTCAGCCCGAGCAGGACGTCCCGGGTGATCGGCTCGCCGATGAGCGCGAAGCCGAGCAGCACGGCGATGGCGGGGTTCACGTACGCATAGGTGGCGGTCAGGGAAAGGGGGGCATGCGCCAGCAGCCAGGTGTACGAGAGGTACCCCGCGATCGAGGCGAGGACGAGCCAGCCCCACGCCCACCATGCGCTCGGCGTGATCTGCTCGAGATGGATGCGCTCGCCCCGGATGGCCCCGGCCCCGATGAGCGCGGCCGCGGCGAAGGCCATCTCGTACGCCGTCGTCACGAGGAGGTTGCGTGGGAACTCGTACCCCGTCGAGCGCCAGGAGAACCAGGCCCAGCAGAAGCTGGATCCCATGATGGCAACGGACCAGATCAGGACGTCCTTCTCGTCGCCGGACACCGGGGCGGTTCCGCCCGGCAGCAGCATGAGTGCCAGGCCGGCCAGACCCACCGCGACCCCGATAAGGGTCAGCCGTTGGGGGCGGTCACCCGCTCGAAGCCTGAGCAGCACCACCCACAGCGGCATCACCGCGACGAGAAGGGCCACAACGCCGCTGGGGACGTAACGCTCGGCCAGGGCGACCGTGCCGATTCCGACGCCGAGGAGGGCCACGCCCATGACCGCCACCGAGCGGAGCTGGCCCGTCGTGATGAGCAGCACCTTCGGGCCCTTGGTGGCGACGAGGACGAGCCCGAGGACCAGCGTGGCGGCGACGAAGCGGAACCCGTTGGCCATCAAGGGCGGCATCGACCTGCCCGCGACCGCGATCCCGAGGTACGTCGACCCCCAGATCAGCCACAGCGCGATGAGCGGTCCCCAGACGGCCAGGCCGCCGGACCGCTCCGGCGCGCGCAGCCCGGTCGTCGTCACGCGCACACTGTCCCACCCTCCGAGAGCAGCCCTCACTCCGGCAAGCGACGGGACGAACGGGGCAGTCGGGGTCGGAATCCGTGAACGGCCTCCGACGCCCGATATTCGGGACCAAAGTCCCGGGTGAAACGGACTCACGTCGGGAAAGCGCGGCGCCTCGAGGAGAAGAATCCGTGTCAGCAATGCCGGGCCTGGCTCGGCGCGGACGTCTGCCGCAGGGCAGCCGACGACGAAGGACAGCGGCATGACTGCGCTTCAACTCTCCCAGTGGCAGTTCGGCATCACGACCGTGTACCACTTCCTCTTCGTCCCCATCACCCTCGGGACGGTCTGGCTCGTGGCGGGCTTCCAGACGGCGTGGTACCGGACCGGCAAGGTCAAGTACCTCCAGCTGACGAAGTTCTTCGGAAAGCTGTTCCTCATCAACTTCGCCATGGGCGTCGTGACCGGGATCGTGCAGGAGTTCCAGTTCGGCATGAACTGGAGCGAGTACTCCCGCTTCGTCGGCGACGTGTTCGGCGCGCCGCTGGCGATGGAGGGGCTGCTGGCCTTCTTCCTCGAGTCGACCTTCCTCGGACTGTGGATCTTCGGCTGGGATCGCCTTCCGAAGAGGCTTCACCTGGCCACCATCTGGCTCGCTGCCGCCGGGACGGCGTTCTCGGCGTACTTCATCCTGGCTGCGAACGCGTTCATGCAGCACCCGGTCGGCTTCACGTACGACGAGAGCCTTCAGCGCGCGGTGCTCACCGACATCTTCGCGGTGCTGTTCCAGAACACCGCCTGGATCGCCTTCCTGCACACCCTGGCGGCGTCCTTCCTGGTCGCAGGCGCTCTGCTGGCCGGCATCAGCGGATGGATGCTCTTCAAGAACCGTCAGGTCGACGTGTTCCGCAGCTCGGCGAAGCTGGGCGCGTGGGTGATCCTCATCTCGGCCGTTGTCGTGTCGGTCTCCGGCGACATGGACATGAAGATCATGGTCCAGCAGCAGCCGATGAAGGTGGCGGCGGCCGAGGCCCTGTACTCCACCCAGGAGAACGCGCCGTTCAGCATCCTGTCGGTCGGCGATGTGTCGGGTGACTCGGCGACCGCCATCATGGAGGTCCCCGGGCTGCTCTCCTTCCTCGCCACCGGCACGTGGGACGGCCCCGACAGCACCGTGCAGGGGATCGACGACCTGCAGGCGGAGTACCAGGCCACGTACGGTCCTGGCGACTACATCCCGTACGTCCCGATCACCTACTGGGGCTTCCGCCTGATGATCGGGCTGGGCATGATCGCCGCGCTGTACGCGCTGTGGGCGCTGTTCGCGATGCGGGGTGGACGGGTGCCACGCAGCCGCTTCTTCGCCGTGGCGAGCACCTGGATCCTCTTCTTCCCGCTGTTCGGCATCTCCTTCGGCTGGATCTTCACCGAGATGGGCCGCCAGCCCTGGATCGTGTTCGGCCAGCAGCTCGTGTCCGAGGGCGGGTCTCCCCTGCTCAGCACGACCGAGGTGTGGTTGTCGATGATCGGCTTCACCCTGCTGTACGCGGTGCTCGCGATCCTCGAGGTCGCGCTGATGCTGAAGTACATC
This sequence comes from Actinomycetes bacterium, assembly GCA_024641635.1. Taxonomy (GTDB): domain Bacteria; phylum Actinomycetota; class Actinomycetes; order S36-B12; family S36-B12; genus UBA10649. The sequence continues at coordinate 137,855 of JAHECS010000003.1, forward strand.
AAGGCGGGGGCACCGGAGCCACAGGACGTCGTCACGGATCCCTACGGGGACGCGCAGAAGGACGACGACAAGCAGCTCTACTTCGCTTACTAGGCCGACGAGAACAGGGATTAGGGACACATCATGGATCTGCAAACCGTCTGGTTCATCCTGGTAGCGGTTCTCTGGATCGGCTACTTCGTCCTCGACGGGTTCGACCTCGGGGTCGGGATGCTGCTGCCGATCATCGGCAAGGACGACCTCCGTCGTCGCGTCATGATCAACTCGATCGCGACCGTGTGGGACGGCAACGAGGTCTGGCTGCTCGTGGCCGGCGGCGCCACTTTCGCCGCCTTCCCTCTCTGGTACGCCACGATGTTCAGCGGCTTCTACCTGGCACTGTTCCTCGTCCTGGTCGGGCTGATCCTTCGCGGGATCGGGCTGGAGTACCGCGGCAAGCGCAACTCCGACTCCTGGCGCCGGCGGATGGACTGGATGATCACGGTGGGCTCGGCCCTGCCGGCCCTGCTCTTCGGCGTGGCCTTCGGCAACGTGATCAGCGGAACGCCGATCGAGCCGCTGGCGGGTACCCCCGCCGGAACCGACTTCGCGGTCAACGCGATGTCGCTGAACTACACCGGCAACCTCTTCACGCTGCTCAACCCGTTCTCCCTGCTGGTCGGCCTCATGACCCTCACCGTCTTCATGGCCCACGGTGCGATCTTCCTCGCGCTGAAGACGTCCGGTGAGGTTCGGGACGCGGCACGATCGGTCGCGCTCAAGATCGGCCTGGCCGCCGCCGTCGCCGCCGTGGGTGCCCTGCTGTGGGCGCAGGCCTTCTCCGGCCGGGTCGCCGTCACGCTGCCACTGGCGCTGATCGCTGCCGTGCTGTGGCTGGGCGCGCTGTTCATGACGATGCGAGGGCGCGATGGCTGGGCATTCATCCTGAGCACGGCGACGATCGCTTTCGCGGTGACCGAGATGTTCGTCGGGCTGTTCCCGAACGTCATGGTGAGCAGCACGGACGCGCTCTACAACCTGACGGTGTACAACTCCTCGAGCCAGTCGTACACGCTGACCGTGATGACCATCGTCGCGGCCGTCATGACACCGATCGTGCTGATCTACCAGGGCTGGACGTTCTGGGTGTTCCGCAAGCGCATCAGCACGTCGATGATCCCGCCGCAGCCCGAGTCCGGGCGGGCGGACGACCGCTACGCCGGCGTCGGCAGGTAGTCGACCACAGCCCCGCTGTCGATGGGGTCGCCCCAGTGGGGCGACCCCATCGACGTGTCAGGATGACCACACCATGAGGCCTCTGGACCCGCGCCTGCTGCGATACGCACGCAGCACGCGTGGGTTCATCGCCCTCGCTGTCGTCCTCGGCGTGGTCACCGCCGTGCTCGTCATCGTGCAGGCACGACTGCTCTCCGATGTGATCGTTCGCGTGACGGCCGAAGGCGCGGGATGGCCCGAGGTCCGTGACACGGCGGTCGCTGTGCTGGGCGTCTTCGTGGCTCGGGCGTTGCTGGCCTGGCTGGCCGAGGTCGCCGCGGTGCGGGCCTCCGCGCGGGCGAAGCAGCAGCTGCGCGAGTCGGCGCTGACCCATGTCCTCGCGCTCGGCCCGGCCGGCCCTGCCGCCCACAGCCCCGGGGAGACGGCAGCCCTGATCACCCGGGGCATCGACGCCCTCGACGGCTACTACGCGCGCTACCTGCCGCAGCTCGTGCTGGCGGTGATCGTTCCCGTCGCTGTGCTTCTCACGGTCCTCGGTCAGGACCTGCTGTCGACGCTCATCATCGCGGTGACCCTTCCTCTCATCCCGGTGTTCATGGCCCTCATCGGCATGTACACGAAGACCCAGGTAGATCGTCAGTGGCGCACCCTGGCGGTGCTGTCCGGTCACTTCCTCGATCTCGTGTCGGGGCTGCCGACCCTCAAGGCGTTCGGCCGGGCCCGGAGCCAGGTGGCCGCCATCAGGGGGATCGGCGACCGGTACCGGAGCACGACGATGGGCGTGCTCCGGGTGTCCTTCCTGTCCTCCCTGGCGCTCGAGCTGCTGGCGACGCTGTCCGTCGCACTGGTGGCCGTCTCTGTGGGGCTCCGACTCGCGGAGGGGCAGATCACCTACCCGGTGGCCCTGTTCGTCCTGCTCCTTGCGCCTGAGGCCTACCTGCCCCTGCGGCTCGTGGGACAGCACTTCCATGCCGCGGCCGAGGGCCTGGGCGCCGCCGATCGGGTCTTCACGATCCTCGAGACGCCCGCCCCGACGGGCGGCGACGTTGCCCTGCCGGCCGGGCCGGTGACCGTGGTCGTCGAGGACCTCCGGGTGTCGTACCCGGGGCGGCCCGATCCGGCCCTCGCAGGCGCGACCTTCAGCGCCCTCCCGGGCACTGTGACGGCCGTGGTCGGCGGCTCCGGAGGCGGCAAGTCCACCCTGCTCAACGCCATCCTCGGCTTCGCCGGTCCGAGCCATGGCCGGGTGGCGGCCAGTGTCGACGGCGTCGTCGTCGACGTGGGGAGCCTCGACCTGGAGGCCTGGCGGGCGCGAATCGCGTGGCTGCCGCAGCGCGCGCAGCTCCCGGGGTCGGACGTCTCGGGGGCACCCTCCGTCGGCGAGGCCGTGCGGCTCCGCACGCCCGCGAGCGACGATGCCGTGTGGCGCGCCCTCGAGGCTGCGGGGTTGGCCGACGAGATCCGGGCCCTTCCGAGCGGTCTGGCGACGAGGCTGGAGGAGGACGGCACGGGGCTGTCGGTGGGGCAGCTCCAACGGCTGAGCCTGGCCCGTGCCCTGGTCGCCCCGGTCGATCTCGTGCTCCTCGACGAACCGACGGCAGCGCTCGACGCGCGCACGGAGTCAGCCGTGGTCGGGGCGATCCAGCGGCTGGCCGAGCGCGGAACCACCGTGATCGTCGTCGCCCACCGGCCTGCGCTCGTCGAGATCGCGCACCAGATCGTGCGACTGGAGCGCGTCGGGGCACCGCAGGCGTCCGACGAACCGACACGCGAGGCGGTGCTCGCGGCAGCGACCATCAGGACCGCCGGATGGTGAGCCGGACGGCGTCTCCGGTGCGCACCCTGTGGCGAGGCATGTCGTCGCAGAGGTGGGAGCTCATCGGTGCGGGCCTCCTCGGTGCCGGGGCGTCCGCCAGCGCCGTGGCGCTGCTCGGTGCGTCCGCATGGCTGATCTCGCGCGCAGCCGAGATGCCGCCGGTGCTCACCTTGACCGTGGCCGCCGTGACCGTCCGGTTCCTGGCCCTCAGCCGAGCCGTCCTCAGGTATGCCGAGCGACTCGTCGGTCACGATGCCGCCTTCCGCGGACTCGCGGGACTTCGCGTCGTCGTGTACTCCCACCTGGAACGGCTCGCCCCGACCGGCCTGGCCGCGTTCGGCCGCGGCGATCTGCTGGCCCGCCTGGTGGCCGACGTCGATGCCGCCCTCGACCTGCCACTGCGGGTCGTGCTGCCCTGGATCCAGTCCGTCCTCGTGGCCGCGGTCACTGTCGCCTTCCTCGGCTGGCTGCTTCCGGGGGCCGGCGTCGTGGTGGGCGTCCTCTCGATCCTCGCCCTTGCCGCGGTCCCGTGGGTGGTGTCCCGGACCGCACAGGCGGCGGAGGAGCGGATGGCACCATCACGTGCGGCGCTCACGACCGCGGTGGTGCGCTCTCTCGACGCCACGCCGGAGATCACCGCGTTCGGAGCGGTGGACGCCGTGACGGCGCGCGTCCGTGGCATCGACGACGAGCTCACCCGGCTCAATGCACGCGAGTCCTTCGCGCTCGGCCTGGGTGGTGGGCTGGGTGTCCTCGTGCAGGGGCTGGCGGTCACGGCGGCCCTGATCGTGGCCGTTCCTGCGGTCACGTCCGGGGCGATCGAACCCGTGTGGCTGGCCGTCGTCGCGCTGCTGCCGCTGGCCCTGTTCGATGTCCTCGCCACGCTGCCGTCGTCGGCTCTCGCGTACCAACGGCTTCGCGGCTCGGCGTTGAGGATCCGGCAGGTGGAGGATGCCCCCTCGCCAGTTGCGGCCCCCGCCGCTCCGCGCAGCGCTCCCGAGAGCTTCGACGGCCTGGTCCTGTCCGGGGTCGGCGCCGAATGGGTCGCCGGTTCGGCCGCCATCGCGGAGGTTGATCTCGCGATCGCGCCCGGAGAACGGGTGGCGGTGGTCGGTCCGAGCGGGAGCGGCAAGTCGACCCTCGCCGCCGTCATCATGGGGTTCCTGCCGTACACCGGATCCACGCAGCTGTCCGGAGTCGAGCTTCGGGAGGCGGATGGCGATGCCCTGCGACGGCATATCGGGCTGCTCACCCAGCACGCGCACATCTTCGACACCAGCATCGCCGACAACGTGCGGATCGGCGAGCCTGCTGCAGATGACGCTGCTGTGGCCTCGGCCCTGGAGGCGGCGCAGCTGACGCAGTGGGTGTCTCGGCTTCCCGACGGGGCCGGGACCGCAGTCGGCTCCTTCGGTGTCTCCGTCTCCGGAGGAGAGCGCCAGAGGATCGCCCTGGCAAGGCTGCTGCTTGCCCGTCGAGCCCTGGTCATCCTCGACGAGCCGACCGAGCACCTGGACGGACCCACGGCAGAGGCGGTCACCGCGACCATGTCGGCGGCGCTGCGCGGATCCAGCCTGCTCCTCATCACGCACCGCCTGATCGGGCTGGAGCAGGTCGACCGGATCGTCGAGCTGCAGGCGGGCCGGGTCGCGGGCCAGGGGACGCACGCCGAGCTGATGGCGCTCGACGGCTGGTACGCCCAGCAGTGGCGGCTCGAGGCGGAGCGGCGGGACATGGCCGCTCTCCTCCCCGGTCTGCCCGTGGGCTCGGGCGTACCGGGACCCGTAGGCTGACGAGGTGATCCAGCAGCCGGACCACCGTGACCGGGGTCTGTTCACGGCCGTGGTCTCGGTGGCTGCGGGCCTCGAGCTCGGGGCGACGCTGCGCCGCATCGTTCAGGCCGCTGTCGAGCTCGTCGACGCGACGTACGGTGCCCTCGGCGTCATCGGTCCGGGTGGCGGTCTCGGCGAGTTCGTCCACGTCGGGGTCGACTCCGCGACCGCGGGCAGGATCGGCGACCTGCCGGACGGTCGCGGGATCCTCGGCCTGCTCATCGACCACCCAGTTCCCATTCGCCTGGAGAACCTCGCCGATCATCCTGCTTCGGCGGGGTTCCCCCCTGGTCACCCGCGCATGACCTCCTTCCTCGGCGTTCCCGTCCGGGTGCGCGGGGAGGTGTTCGGCAACCTCTACCTCACCGAGAAGCGCACGGGGACCGGCTTCACCTCAGAGGACGAGCGCACGGTCATGGCGCTGGCCGCCGCGGCGGCGGTGGCCATCGAGAATGCGCGCCTGTTCGAGCGCACGCGCCAGCGCGAGCAGTGGCAGGAGGCGGTGGCGGACATCGCGAACGCGGTCCTCGCCGGAAGCGACGCGGACGAGATCCTCGCTCTGATCGCTCACCGGGCCAGGACGCTCACCGGTGCCGACGTCGCCCTGGTCGCCCTCGCCGACGACGACGGGGAGCTGGTGGTCGAGATCGTCGACGGTCGTGGATCCCCGGACGACCCGGGCGTCGCCGTGGCGGTGCAGGAGGTGCTCGACATCGTCAGCTCCTGGGACGCCCAGCGAATACCGCCCGCCTCCGCCGCGCGCGATGTCCTCATGGATCGATCCGGTCGTATCAACGTCTCCAGCGACGCGGTCCTCGCGCTCGACGGAGAGCAGCGCTTCGGCCCATCCCTCGTGGCGCCGCTCAGTACTGCCGACCGGGTGCTGGGAACCCTGGTCCTCATGTGGCTCGACGAGCATGCTCACGTCCAGAACGACGTCCTCGACCTCGCCCGATCCTTCGCATCGCAGGCCGCGGTCACCCTCGTGCTCGCCCAGGCTCGGCGTGAGCACGAGCGGCTGGCGGTCTACGAGGACCGTGACCGGATCGCCCGCGACCTCCACGACCTGGTCATCCAGAGGCTGTTCGCCACGGGGATGATGCTGCAGACCACCACCCGGGTGGCCGATGTGCCTGATGCTGCGGCCGAGCGCGTGTCGCGCGCCGTCGATGAGCTCGACGAGACCATCAAGGAGATCCGACAGACGATCTTCGCCCTCCACGAGCCCGTCGAGGGGCCGACATCCAGCGCCCGAGGGCGCGTTCTCCGTGAGACGTCGCAGTCGGCCGCACTCCTCGGGTTCGAACCGGCCGTGCGCTTCGCGGGTCCGGTTGACTCGATGCTCACGCCGGAGGTGACCAACCAGCTCGTCGCCGCCCTCCGGGAGGCGTTGACCAATGCCGCGAAGCACGCCGACGCCAGACGCGTCGAGGTCATCGTGCAGATCGACAAGGGGCAGGTGCTGCTCGTCGTCACGGACGACGGCGTCGGCCTGGACGAGCAGGGGCCAGGGCGGCGCTCGGGGGTCGCGAACATCTCCGGTCGTGCACAGGATCTCGGGGGCAGCTGCCGGCTCGAGCGTGTCTCGCACGAGGGCGGGACCCGCCTGACCTGGTGCGTCCCCCTGGATGCGCGCTAGCGGTTCTCCTGCTCGACGGACATGCGCGCGACGTAGGCGGCCGCCTGCGTCCGGCGCTCCATGCCGAGCTTGGCGAGCAGGCTCGACACGTAGTTCTTCACGGTCTTCTCGGCCAGGTGCATCTGCTCGCCGATCTGCCGGTTGGTCATCCCCTCGCCGATCAGGTCGAGGATGCGCTTCTCCTGGTCCGACAGCGCGTCAAGCCGTGAATCGTGCTTCTCCCCGTTGCGGAGTCGCTCGAGTACCCGCTGAGTCGCCATGGGATCGAGCAGGGACTTGCCCGACGCCACCTGGCGGATCGCGTCGATGAGGTCGTTGCCGCGGATCTCCTTGAGGACGTAGCCCGAGGCACCCGCCATGATCGCGTCGAAGAGCGCCTCGTCGTCGGCGTAGGAGGTGAGCATGAGGGCATGGACCTCGGGCATGGTGGACCGGATCTCCCGGCACACCTCGACGCCGCTGCCGTCGGGCAACCGCACGTCGAGGACGGCGACGTCGGGGCGCGCCGCCGGGATGCGGTGGAGGGCATCGGTCGTCGACCCCGCCTCGCCGACCACCTCCATGTCGCGCTCGAGCCCGATCAGGTCGGCGAGCCCCCGACGGACGATCTCGTGGTCGTCCATGAGGAACACGCGGATCGTGGTGGGCTCGGTCATGGGCGCCATTGTGCACCACCTCTCCGTAGCGGCGGCGCGGCTTGTCGAATGCCCGGCTGGCGAGGGGGCACGGTGACAGGATGGGGCCGGAGGTGGCCATGGTCGACGGAATGCTCGGATCAGCCGTCCAGCTGCTGACCCCTGAGGGCGAGCGCGTGGCGGACGAGGACTACGACATCTCGCTCAGCAACGCCGAGCTCAAGGGCCTCTACCGCGACATGGTCCTCGTACGGCGCCTCGACAGCGAGGCGACGGCCCTCCAGCGTCAGGGGGAGCTGGGCCTGTGGGCGTCGAGCCTCGGGCAGGAGGCCGCCCAGGTGGGCTCCGGGCGCAGCCTCCTGCCCGGCGACTACGCCTTCCCGACCTACCGCGATCACGGGGTCACCTGGAGCCGGGGCGTGCCTCCGCTGGAGGTCCTGGCGATGTTCCGCGGCGTCAGCACGGGGGGGTGGGACCCGATCGCCCTGCGCTGCGCGATCTACACCATCGTCATCGGCAACCAGGCCCTGCACGCCGTCGGCTACGGGATGGGCGCCCAGCTCGACGGCTCCTCGGAGGCGGTGATCGGCTACTTCGGTGACGGCGCCACGGACGAGGGTGACGTCAACGAGGCGTTCGTCTTCGCGGCCGACTTCAACGCGCCCGTCGTGTTCTTCTGCCAGAACAACCAGTGGGCGATCTCGTCTCCGCGAGAGCGGAAGAACCCGGCTCCCCTGTACGAGAGGGCTGCTGGATTCGGCTTCCCGGGCGTGCGGGTGGACGGCAACGACATCCTCGCGGTGATGGCCGTGACTCGGGCCGCGCTCGAGCGGGCTCGCTCGGGTGGCGGCCCCACCCTCGTCGAGGCGTACACCTACCGCATGGCGGCGCACACGACCTCGGACGACCCCACGAGGTACCGGCACGCGGAGGAGCTGGAGATCTGGCGACTGCGCGATCCGATCGAGCGGCTCAAGGTCTTCCTTGCGCGCCAGGGGATCGCGGACCGCGGCTACTTCGACCAGATCGACCGGGAGGCGGCGGACCTCGCCGTGATGATCCGCGACGGGGTGCGATCCATGCCGGAGCCGCCAGCCGAGACGATGTTCGATCACGTCTATGCCGAGCCGCATGAGCAGCTGGAACGGCAACGGCGGTGGCTGGTCGACTACGAGAGCTCGTTCACCCACGAGGTGTCGTCATGACGACGATGACGATGGCCAAGGCCCTCAACGCCGGGCTGCGCCGGGCCATGGAGCGTGAGCGCCGGGTCGTCCTCTTCGGCGAGGACATCGGTCGGCTGGGCGGAGTCTTCCGCGTGACCGACGGACTGCAGAAGGACTTCGGCGAGCACCGTGTCATCGATGCCCCGCTGGCCGAGAGCGGCATCGTCGGCACCTCGGTCGGCATGGCCATGCGAGGCTTCCGGCCCGTCGTCGAGATCCAGTTCGACGGCTTCGTGTACCCGGCCTTCGACCAGATCGTGTCGCAGGTGGCCAAGACCCTTCGGCGAACCGATGGGGCAGTGCGCATGCCTCTCGTCATCCGCATCCCCTACGGCGGCGGCATCGGTGCCGTCGAGCACCACAGCGAGTCGCCGGAGGCGTACTTCGTCCACACCGCCGGACTTCGCGTGCTGACCCCGAGCGATCCGCAGGCCGCCTACCTCACCATCCAGCAGGCCATCGCCAGCGATGACCCGGTCATCTACCTCGAGCCGAAACGGCGCTACTGGGACAAGGGCGAGGTCGACCTCGACGCGGATCCCTTCGCGCTGAGCCCCTGGCATGCGCGCGTGCTGCGCCCCGGTGACGACGTCACGGTCGCCTGCTACGGGCCGATGGTGCGGACCTGCCTCGAGGCCGCTGAGGCTGCCGACTGCTCTGTCGAGGTGATCGACCTCCAGTCCCTGTCACCTCTGGACATCGATGTGGTCGCCGCCTCGGTCCGCCGCACCGGGCACCTGGTCGTCGTGCACGAAGCCTCGTCGACCGCCGGCCTCGGTGCGGAGGTGGCCGCGCGGGTGAGCGAGGAGTGCTTCTACTCCCTCGAGGCGCCGGTGCTCCGGGTGACGGGATACGACGTGCCCTACCCGGCCAGTCGACTGGAGGAGCACTTCCTCCCCGATCTGGATCGCGTGCTGGACGGTGTCGACCGAGTGCGGGCGTTCTGAGGTGGATCAATGAGCGAGCAACGTTCCTTCGCCCTGCCGGATGTCGGCGAGGGTCTCACCGAGGCGGAGATCCTTCGCTGGCACGTCCAGCCCGGTGACCTCGTCGAGGTGAACCAGCTGATCGTCGAGATCGAGACCGCCAAGGCCTCCGTCGAGCTGCCCTGCCCGTTCGCCGGCACGGTGGGGGCGCTCCTCGTCGACGTCGGTGCGGTCGTGCCGGTCGGCACGCCGATCATCACGATCGAGATGGCCGATGCGCCTCAGCAGGCAGAACGCCAGGCGGTACTCGTCGGCTACGGCGTGAAGGAGGGCACGCCCTCCGGCCGTCGCCGGCGGCGCGTCCCGGGCACGGAGGCGAGCGAAGGGTCTCCGGCCGAGGATGTCGCGGTAGCTCCGTCCGACGAGTCGTCGGACGAGCCAGTCGGGCCGGCGGCGACGCGAACGAGCGGTCCAGCCCTGGCGAAGCCTCCGGTCCGTCGGCTCGCCCGCGAGCTGGGCGTCGACCTGACCCTCGTGACCCCGACGGGGCAGAACGGCGACGTCACCCGCAGCGACGTCCTGTCGGCGAGCGGGTCAGACCCGTCGATCGGTCGACCGGGAGCGGCTCGTCCAGCCGACGTCCAGACCAGGTCTGACGAGCGCATGCCGGTGCGCGGCGTGCAGCGGGCCATGGCCGACGCCATGGTCCAGTCGGCGTTCACCGCGCCGCACGTCACGGAGTGGGTGGACGTCGACATGAGCCGGGCCCTTCAGGTGCTCGACCGACTCCGTGCGCTGCCCGAGAGCGCCGACCTGAGGGTCTCGCCGATGATCCTCGTGGCGGCCGGACTCATTCGCGCCGCGCGGGCTCACCCGCGCATCAACTCCAGCTGGGTCGACGGACCGGATGGACCGCACGTGGACGTCCACGGCGAGGTCCACCTCGGCATCGCCGCCGACACTCCTCGCGGCCTCCTCGTCCCCTGCCTCAAGGGCGCGACGGACCTCGGCATCCTGGAGCTCGCTCGCCGGGTCCAGCAGCTCATCGACACGGCTCGGGAGGGCCGGGCCACCCCGGCGGACCTCACCGGGGGCACCATCACCCTGACCAACATCGGCGTCTTCGGGATCGACGGCGGCACCCCCATCCTCAGCCCGGGTCAGACTTCGATCCTGGCCATGGGCCGGATCCTGGATCGGCCGTGGGTGGTCGACGGCGCTGTCGTCGCTCGACCCGTGATGCAGCTGTCGCTGTCCTTCGACCACCGAGTCATCGACGGAGCGCTCGGCTCGCGCGCGCTGCGCTCGGTCGCGGACTTCCTCACCGACCCGGGGCTGGCCGTCCTCGTCGATGGTGAGCGGTCCTAGGGCGTGATCGTCAGCGCGGGCAGCAGGGCTCGCGCACGCTCAGGGTCCCCGTCGAGACGAATGCGCCCGGTGAGGGCGGGGTCGTCGGTCGGCACCCGGCCGGCGGCCAGGCGCACGAGGTCCGGCCAGCCGATGGTCAGATCGACAGTGGCGTCGCCTGCTGGCGTCCAGGAGGTCCCTCGTCCGTCCTCGCCCACGACGGCTCCCAGCACCGAGAGGATTCCCGGCCCGGTCACGTCGATGCGCACGGTGCTGCCGGGAGGGGCTCCTGCGTTGCGGGACCAGATGATGGGGAGGGCGTGGTCGATCTGCTGGAACGTGATGACCGCCGGTCGGCTGCCCCAGCCACCCTCACGGCCGATGGCCTCGCGGATGTCCTGCTCGTGGATCCACGAGTCGAAGATCCGGATCCGCATGAGGCGTTCCATCGTCGTCTCGTTGCCGAACGGGCTCCGCACGGGCTGGCCGGGCTCGACGGCGTCGAGCTGCCCACGGCGCAGGACGATGATCGCGCGAAGCTCGTCGAGCACCTCGGCGCGTGGGCGGGACCGCCGGTAGTCGACACCGATCTCGGTGAGACGCGCGAGGTCTCCGCTGGCGTGCGGCAGCGCGTCGTATGCGGGCTCATGCTCGGGGCGGGGAGACCCCACCAGCATCTCCTCGATGTCGATGAGGTGGGCGACCACGTCTGCCACGGACCAGCCGGGGCAGGGAGTGGCTGCGGACCAGTCGTCGTCGTCAATGTCTGCGCAGAGGTCGACGACCGAGGCGAGTGCCTCCTGCCAGATGTCGATCAGGGTGGCGTCGTCCGGGCGCGTGGCGAGGTCCATGCCTGCACGGTAGCCGGGGCAGGTCGTAGGGTCGGGACATGACGGTTCGGGTCGCCCTGGTCCAGCTCGACTGCTCGAGTGACGAGCCGGTGGCCGAGAGGATCACCAGGACCCTGTCGCTCGTCGACGCAGTGGCGAAGCGGGCGGATCTCGTCGTCCTTCCCGAGCTCTGGCACGTGGGCGCCTTCGACGTCGATGCGGCGCGCGAGCACGCACAGCCGATCGACGGCCCCCTGGTCGAGGCGCTGTCGGGGATCGCGGCCCAGAACGGCGTATGGCTGCACGGGGGGTCCTTCGCAGAGCGGGCGGACGACGGCAGCCACTACAACACGTCCGTGCTCTTCGGCCCGGACGGCGACCTCGCCGCCGCCTACCGGAAGGTGCACCTGTTCGGCTTCGACGGGGGCGAGACCGTCCTCATGAGCGGCGGTGAGGAGCTGTTCGTCGTCGAGACGCCGCTGGGCGCGACGGGGCTGGCGACCTGCTACGACCTGCGGTTCCCCGAGCTCTTCCGCGCGCTCGTCGACGGCGGGGCGACCGCGTTCCTGCTGACGTCGGGCTGGCCCACGCCGCGCATCGAGCACTGGGACGTCCTCACCCGGGCGCGTGCCATCGAGAACCAGGCCTGGGTCATCGCCTGCAACGAGGTGGGCAGCCAGCCGGGGGTGCGGCTGGGCGGGCATTCCGTCGTCGTCGACCCCAAGGGCGAGGTCGTCGCGATGGGGCAGGACGGGCCGGATGTCCTCATCGTGGACGTCGACCCGGACGCACCGCGTCAGTGGCGCGAGCAGTTCCCGGTCCTGGAGGACATGCGCATCGGCTGAACCCATCGACGCGCCGTTCTACATGCGCGTGATGGCCGATTCCGGGCCGACGACGATGACGGGCTTGCGGTCGGGATCCAGCCACCGGAGGACGTCGCGCATCGTTTCCTCGGGGATGGCGATGCACCCGGCGGTCGACTTCCCGTTGCTCACGTGCAGGAAGATCCCGCCGCCCGCCTTCGTGTCGGCCGGCTTGGCCGCTCGACGGATCCCGTCGCCCCCTCGCTTGATCGGGCCACCCGGCAGGTTGTAGTCCATGACGGCCACGTAGCGGTACTGCCTGCCGTAGGACCACAGCCGTTCGACGTAGCTCCCGTAGCTGTTCCAGGACACGCCGGCGTCCTGGAAGACGTTGTAGGTCTCCGGCTCGCGGGGGTTGTAGGTCCACGCGTCGTTGCGGTCGAACTGCCGGTAGGGGAGTCGGGTGCCGGGGTCCGCAAGGCGACCGAAGGCGCGCGGGATGGCGAACGTCCCCGCGGGGGTCTTGCCGGTGTTCTGCCGTCGTTGGGCTGCCTTGTACAGGCCACTCCACCCGAGCCGCGTGGGCGTCGCCGCGACGACAGCGCGCCAGCCCCCGTCGCCGTCGCGTTCGTAGGCACGCAGTGTGGCCGTCGTGGAGCGCCAGGAGGGGGCCGTCACGACGATGACCTGCCCTGCCGAGCCGACGTGTGCGAGCCGCGACGGGTGGTAGGGCGGGACGTCGGCGGACGCAGGGGCGGCGAGCCCGACCCCAGCGAGGGCCAGGGCGACTGCCACCGTGACAGTCAGACTCCGGACGCAGCGCATCGCACCACGGTACGACGAGGGTGGGTTGATGTGGAGCACCCCCGGGTGGAACGGCGCCCCGAGGCCGGCCGGGCGTTACGAGACGACGGGGAATCCAGCGTCCTGCCAGCCGACGATGCCGCTCTGGAGCTCGTAGATCCCGTTCACGCCGGCCTGGGACATGGCGGCGACGGCCACCTGCGAGCGGTTGCCGCTGCGGCAGTAGACGGCGTAGGTGGCGGCGGGGTCGAGGCCACCGACCTGGGCGGGGAAGTCCGCGCCCTCGACGTTGTAGTTGACCGCTCCCTCGATGTGACCGGAGGCGTACTCCTCCGGGGTGCGTACGTCGATGACGGTGACTCCGGGGCTGGCGACGACGTCGGAGAACTCTGCGGCGTCGACGCGCTGGGGCGACTCCGGGGCCGCGACGGGTGCGGCCGGCCCCTGGACCGCGGACGCTGCGGGGGCCGAATCGGTCGAGGAGCACGCGGTCAGGCCCAGGGAGGCGGCGGCGAGGACGGCGGCGGTCAGGGCGATGGCTCGGTTGCGCATACCCCCTAGGGTATCACTCGCGCAGGTCGCGTCGAGACAGCGCGGCCAGCCGCTCGTTGTACGCGCGCAGGTCCGCGTCGTCGTCCCGGTCGGCCTGCCGATCCGTCCGGGCGGCCTCGCGATCATCGCTTCGGGCCCACTGGACCGCGATGACGACGAGGACGATCACCGAGGGGATCTCGGACAGGCCCCAGGCGATCTGTCCGCCGTCGAGGGTGTCGCGCAGGGCATCCGTGATCCACGGCGGCTGCACGATGCCGTACCACTCGACCGCGAGCGGCTGTGTCCCCATCATCAGGGCGACGGCGAAGAAGCCGTGCACCGAGAGGGCCAGCAGGAGCAGCACGAGACGGGCCCAGTACGCCAGCGGCTTCGGGCGGGGGTCGATGCCGATGAGGACCCAGTAGAACAGGTAGCCGGAGGCGATGAAGTGCACCTGCATCGCCACGTGTCCGACGTGGCTGCCCATGAGCCAGCCGAACGCGGGGGTGAAGTACAGCCCGTACAGCCCGATCACGTAGACGAAGAACACGTAGAACGGGTTGGTCAGCAGCCGGGTGATCCAGCTGTGCAGCAGCCACACCAGCCACTCCCGGGGGCCGCGCTCGTTGCCATGCGCGGGCCTGAGGGCCCGCAGCGCGAGGGTCGCCGGGGCCCCGAGGACCAGGAAGATCGGCGCCAGCATCGTCAGCGTCATGTGCTGGACCATGTGCAGGCCGACGGAGACCTGTGCGTACACGGAGATCCCGGCGTTCGTGCACCAGATCACGACGCCGATGCCGGCCAGCCACGAAGCGGTTCGCAGCCAGGGCCACGCGTCCCCCCGCCGGTGGAGTCGCACAGCGCCGGCCACGTACAGCGCCGCGGCGATGAGCGAGGCAGTCAGGAACAGGGGATCGAGCGCGAAGCCGAGGCCGACGTTGGCTGCGGTCGGCGCGGGTGGGTAGGGGAAGCCGAGCAGGCTCTCGCCGTAGCTGGGCAGAAGCGTCTCGACGCGCGGGAGGGGGCTCGAGGCGAGCGCGACGCCGAGGCCGATGGCGATCGCCATGATGAGCAGCTCGAGCCCTGCGATTCGCCCGAAGACGGACCAGCGCGAGGACCTGCCGAGGGTCCCGATGACCCGGGACCGCATGACCCAGCCGATCGCGGCCAGGCCGAGGATGAGCGCCGTCTTGGCCAGGACGACCTGACCGTAGCCGGTGGTGAACAGCTGGCCGGGGTTGTCGAGCCGCGTGTACGCGTTGGCGGCACCGCTGGCGGCAAGCAGGATGATCGAGACCAGGGCGATGGTCGAGAAGCGCTGCACGGGACGTTCCAGCGGCAGGTCGCGCCGGGCCGCGTGCGCGGCGAGGGCAACCAGGCCGCCGACCCAGACCGACGCGGCGAGCACGTGCGTGACGCCCGCCGTGATGGCGAGGGCATGGTCGCCGAGGCCGGAGCTGTGCCCGGCCAGCGCCGGCAGGGTGGCTGCGGCCACGGCGACCAGCAGCCAGGCCGATGCCGACCCGGTGGTGGCGGTCAGGGAGGCGCCCACGCAGACGACGGCGGCCAGCACGGCCATGAACAGCAGGGCTCTCGTGGTCGGGATCTCGTTGGCATAGGTGGACACGATGCTGGGGGTGAGGGCTTCCGAAAGCGGGATGCCCAGGACGTCGGCCAGTGTCAGGAGCAGCTGGACCAGGGCGAGGACCGCCCAGACTCCTGCGGCGACGGCGGCGCGGCGGAGGTCCTGGCGTCCGGTCCGCGACACGACTCCGTCCTTGCCGGACGGATCGAGGAACGTCGCCGCGAGCAGCCATCCGATCGTGGCGACCGCGGCCAGGTCGGTGAGGAGACGAGCGAAGGGTGTGCCCCACCCGACGATGGGGCCGGGGTCCGGCAGCCCGGGGAGGGCGCTCTCGTAGCTGCCGCCCGCGAGGACGAGACCGACGGCGGTCGCCACCGCAGCGAGGGCGAGCAGACTCGCACCGACCACCCCCACGGGCACCCGGACCGGTGCGCCCGCGGCCGGCGCTCGGTCCCGGGTCGTCGTCACGACTGCCCTCCCGAGGGAGCCGATCCGCGCCGGCGGACCAGCACGATCACGACCCCCGCGACGACCCCCACGGCCAGACCCACGGCGATGGCGGCGAGGGCTGCGGTGGAGCCCGAGGACTCCGTGGCCGTGCTCGGGCTGGCCACAGCATCGGTGGCGATCGGCGACGCAGCCACCGTGGGATCCGTTTCCGCGGTGGCAACGGGCTCGGAGGACGGTGGCGCGGCGACGCTGAAGTACACCGAGCCGTCGACCGGATGGCCGTCCTGGGAGACGACGCGATAGTTGACGGTGTACTCGTTGCCGCTCAGCCCAGGAGGCCAGGTGACGATGACGTCCGACCCGTCGACCGCGAGCTCGAGCACACGCACGACCATTCCGGCGGAGTCCTCGACCGAGACCGCGACCGAGTCGGGAATGAGGTCCTCGCTGAACGTCAGCACGACGTCGTCCGGCACCGTTGCGACCTGAGCGCCGTCATCGGGCGTGCTGAGGATGAGTTCGGTGTGTGCGGATGCGGCAGGCGCCGGCCCGATCAGCAGTCCGGCCATCGTCAGGAGGATCGCTCCGGCTGCGACGCGCTTCACGGTGCGAGCGTACGACTCGTGCCTAGGCGCGCGGGGACCCCGCCCGGGCCGGACGCTGCTCCCACCACCAGCCGACCCGCTCCGCGTACTTGGCCAGGAGAGGTCCGAGTGTCGCCGTGATGAGGACGTAGGCGGCCACCAGGGCCGAGAACTCCGCCGGGAGGACGCCGCTCACCGCGACGAGTCCGGCGATGATCACGCTGAACTCCCCTCGCGCCGTCAGCAGGGCACCGGCGCGCAGCCGCGAGATGGTTCCCCCGCCCACGGTGGAACCGGCGTACCAGCCGGTGAGGAACTTCGTGGCCGTGGTGACGGCGGCGAGCGCGAGGGCCGGCAGCAGAAGGCCGGTGAGATCGCGTGGGTCCGTCACCAGGCCGAAGTAGGCGAAGAAGACGGCCGCCAGCAGCTCGCGCAACGGGTCGAGCCGGCGCCGGGCGATCTCGGCCACCTCGCCGGTGAGCAGCAGTCCCACGAGGAAGGCGGCGACCGCAGACGAGAACGACAGCACGCCCGCCAAGCCGGCAGCAGCCACCGCGAGGCCGAAGACGACGAGGAGCAGGCCCACCGGTTCGGACGCGCGGAAGAACGGCGGGGTCCAGTCGCCGCGGCGCACGGCGACGACGAGGACGAACAGCACGACGAGGAGGGCGATACCGACGCTGATGAGGCCGGCCAGCAGGCCGGTCCCGGTCAGGATGACGGTCAGCACCGGCAGGTACGGCGCCATGACGAGGTCCTCGATGACCAGGATGCTGACGACCGGTCCGGTCTCGGGGTTGCGCCGCCATCGCAGGTCGCGCACGACCTGCGACACGATGCCGCTCGACGAGATGTAGGTGATGCCGCCGAGGGCGACTGCTCCTGCTGCTCCCCAGCCGAAGACCAGCGCGAGGGCGACGCCCGGAAGGGCGTTGAGCACGAGGTCGACGGCCCCCGGACCTACCTGCCTCCGCGCGTGCGCGACGAGTTCACGGCCCGAGTACTCGAGCCCGAGCAGGAGCAGGAGCAGGATGACGCCGAGCTCGGCGAGGGTCGGGACGAGGGTTCCCTCGGGGTCCAGGGACACGATGCCGCCGTTGCCCAGAACGAGCCCGCCCAGCAGGTAGAACGGTACGGCGGAGAAGCCGAACCGATGGGCGACCCGGGCCAGGACGCCGAGGATGACGAGCAGCACGCCGAACTCGAGGAAGAGCGCGGCCATCTCGGTGTCGGCCGTGGCGAAGACGACGCTGGCGGGCACCCGTCGATCCTGTCAGGGTGACCGCCAGCGCGTGGCCAGTTGGGCGGGGCCTCCTAGAAGGCCTCCTCCGGGAGGTCCATGATGTCGAGAGTCGTCGCCTCCGCCACCGCACGCTCGGCCGCCAGCAGGGGCAGCCGGTTGCGCGCGAACCAACGAGCGGTCTCCACCTTGCCCTCGTAGAAGGCCCGGTCCCGATCCGAGGCTCCCGCTGCGAGGGCCTTCGTGGCGACCTCGGCCTGCCGCAGCAGCAGCCAGCCGATGACGAGGTCGCCGCTGGCCATCAGGAGCCTGGTGGTGTTGAGGCCGACCTTGTAGATCTCGCGGGAGTCCTGCTGTGAGGCCATGGCCCACTGGCCGAGGACGCCGACGATGCCCTGGACGTCCTCGAGCGCCTTGCCCAGGAGCTCACGCTCGGCGGCCAGCTGGCCGGAGCCCTCGTCGCCCTTGACGGTCTCGGTGATGTCGGCGGCGAGGTGGAAGATCGCCTTGAACTGGTCCTTCACCATCTTGCGGAAGAAGAAGTCCAGTCCCTGGATGGCCGTGGTGCCCTCGTAGAGGGTGTCGATCTTGGCGTCTCGGATGTACTGCTCCAGCGGGTAGTCCTGCAGGAACCCGGAGCCGCCGTACGTCTGCAGCCCGACTGCCAGCATCTCGTAGGACCGCTCGGACCCGACGCCCTTGACGATCGGCAGGAGCAGGTCGTTCATGCGCTCCGCCATGTCGAGGTCGATCTCCTGCTCGGCGGCCGAACCCTTCATGCCGCTCGTCGCCTCGCCGGCCCGGGCCAACTCGATCATGTCCTGCCAGTAGGCGGTGTACGCGATGAGCGCCCGCATGCCCTCGGCGTAGGACTTCTGCAGCATGAGGCTGCGCCGGACGTCGGGGTGATGGGTGATGGTGACCCGGGGTGCGGACTTGTCCGTCATCTCGGTGAGGTCCGCCCCCTGCACGCGCGTCTTCGCGTACTCGAGCGCGTTGAGGTAGCCGGTCGACAGCGTGGCGATGGCCTTCGTGCCGACCATCATGCGCGCGTACTCGATGACCTTGAACATCTGGGCGATGCCGTCATGGGCGTCGCCTACGAGCCAGCCGATGGCCGGCTCGTTCTCGCCGAAGGTCAGCTCGCAGGTCGTGGAGACCTTCAGCCCCATCTTCTTCTCGACATTGGTCGCGTACACGCCGTTGCGCCCCTGGATCTCGCCGGTCTCCAGGTCGACGAAGTACTTCGGAACGACGAACAGGGACAGCCCCTTCGTGCCGGCGCCGGCGCCCTCGGGGCGGGCCAGGACGAGATGAACGATGTTGTCCGCCATGTCGTGCTCGCCGGACGTGATGAACCGCTTGACGCCCTCGATGCGCCACGAGCCGTCACCGTTGTCGAACGCCCTGGTGCGGCCGGCGCCGACGTCGGATCCGGCGTCGGGCTCGGTGAGCACCATCGTCGCGCCCCACTGCTTCTCGATGATCAGCTGAGCCCAGCGCTTCTGGTCGGCGTTGCCGAGGTGGTCGAGGATCGAGGCGAACCCGGGGCCCGACATGAACATGAAGGCGGCCGGGTTGCTGCCGAGCAGCATCTCGCTCGCCGCCCAGCGCAGGGAGGGAGGTGCCCCCGTGCCGCCGAGGTGCTCGGGGAGGTCCAGGCGCCACCATTCCGAGTCCATGAGCGCCCGGAAGGACTTCTTGAACCCCTCGGGCATGGTCACGCTCTTGGACTGCGGGTCGTACACCGGCGGCATGCGGTCGGCCTCGGCGAACGGTTCCGCCAGGGGGCCGGACGCCAGGCGCTCCACCTCGCGGAGGACCTCGCGCGCCGTGTCGACGTCCATCTCGTGGTACGGGCCGCTGCCCATCCGGTCGGCCGCGCCGAACACCTCGAACAGGTTGAACTCGAGGTCGCGCAGGTTGCTCTTGTAGTGGGGCATGGTCGTACCTCCGTAGTTACCGGCCAGTAACTCCATGATGCTACTCGCGGGTAACTTTGGCAAGGGCTTGATCCAGCGCGGCGGAACGCGCCCTCATCGCACGCGGCGCGATCGGGAGGGCAAGAATGGCCTCCATGTCGTCCCCGTGGCTGGAGTCGAAGACGCCGGTCGGGCCGCCGCGATCGGCGTACCCGACGGTGCGCCAGCTGCTGTACGCCGCGGCCGTCACCGGCGGATGGTCCGGACTCGTGTGCCTGGTCGTCTACCTCGTAGGGCGCCTGTTCGGCATGACGTTCGAGATCTCGCTGGCGGGCACCGACCTGCTTCAGGTGTCGTGGCTCGTCGTTCTCCTCGTGCCGCTTGCGTCCGCCGTCGTGTTCGCCCTGCTCGGGTCGCTCATCCGGGGCTGGCGGCACGCGGGCCGAATCGCCTTCTGGGCGGGGACCCTCGTCGCCCTGGCCTCGTTGGCGATCCCCCTCGACCAGCCCGGGGACGTCGGCTGGTTCACCAGGATCGTGCTGGCCTCCATGCATGTCGTGACCTGGCTCCTGGTGGTGCCGCAGGTGGCCCGCATCGTCGGCGACTCCGAGCCGGGGCAGATGGTCGACCGCGATGCCTGACGTGGCGGTGCGGCGGGCCACGCCGGCCGCCGTGGTCACCGCCATGCGTCCACGACAGTGGCTCAAGAACGTCCTCGTCTTCGCGGCGCCGCTGGCCGCCGGTTCGCTGCTCCAGCCGTCCGTGCTGGTGCCGTCGCTGCTGGCCTTCGTCGCCTTCTGCCTCATGGCGAGCGCCACCTACCTGATCAACGACGTTCGCGATGTCGACGCCGATCGCGCCCATCCGGTCAAGAGCGCCCGCCCGATCGCGGCCGGTGAGCTCGCGCCACCGCTCGCGGTCGTCGTCGCGGCAGTCCTGGCTGTGGCGGCCCTCGTGCTGGCGGCGTCGGTCAACATCGGCCTGTTCGGTGTCGTGCTGGCGTACGCGGCGTTCACCCTGTCGTACACGCTGGTGCTGAAGCACGAGCCAGTGATCGAGCTGGCCCTGCTCTCGATGGGGTTCCTCCTGCGGGCGATCGCCGGAGGCGTGGCAGCGGACCTGCCGCTCTCGCCGTGGTTCCTCATCGTGGCGGGCTTCGGGTCACTGTTCATGGCGGCCGGCAAGCGGTTCAGCGAGCTGGAGCGCGCGGGACGCGACGATCCCGACGGCGCGGTCCCCCTTCGGCGCAGCCTCGCCGGCTACACGGGCGCCTACCTCCGGTTCGTCTGGGGGACGGCCGCGGCCGTCGCCATCACCGCCTACTGCCTGTGGGCGTTCGAGATCGGACTCGAGGACTCCTCGGTCCCGTGGGCCCAGTGGAGCGTTCTGCCGTTCGTGCTGGCGATCCTGCGCTACGCCGTCGACGTCGACCGTGGAGAGGCCGAGGCCCCCGAGGACGTCGTCCTCGGGGATCGCATCCTCCTGGTGCTCGGCGGGCTCTGGCTCGTGCTGTTCGCCTTCGGCGCGGCGGGGCTGTGATGACGACGTCACCTCTCGCCCGCCGATCGGGAGAGAGACTTGTCAGCGGCTGGGGCCGGACGACGCCCAGCGCGGCGACGATCGTCACGGTCGACGATGCGGACGCCGTGACCGCCGCAGTGCGGGGGGCCGGGCGGAGAGGCGTGCTCGCGCGCGGGCTCGGGCGCTCGTACGGCGATGCCGCCCAGTCGGGGGGCGGGTCGCTCCTGGATCTCGGCCGGCTGGCGACCATCGACCTCGACACGGCCGGCGCGACGGTCACGACCGGGGCGGGGGTGAGCCTCGACACCCTGCTGAGGGTGCTGGTGCCGGCGGGCTTCTTCGTGCCGGTCACGCCGGGCACCCGGATGGTGTCGGTCGGTGGTGCGATCGCGGCCGACGTCCACGGCAAGAACCACCATCGGGACGGCACCTTCGGGTCTCATGTGCTCCGGATGACCGTGGTGGACGGCCGGGGGGAGGTCGTGGTGCTCGATCCGGTCACCACCCCGGACAGGTTCTGGGCCACCGTGGGCGGGATGGGCCTCACCGGGGTCATCCTGGATGCGACGTTCGACCTCATCCCGATCTCGAGCTCGCTCATCAGCGTCGACACCGAGCGCGGCACGGACCTGGACGACGTGATGGATCGCATGGTGGCGCGGGACGACGAGTACCGGTACACGGTCGCGTGGGTGGACACCGCACACCCGTCCGGACGCGGCGTACTTACCCGTGGAGACCATGCGCCCGCCGACTGGCTGAGCGGGTCGGCCGCGCGCGACCCGCTGGGCTTCGCGCCCAAGCCACTTGCCACGGTCCCGCCGCTCGTCCCCGGTGGACTCGTCAATCCGCTGACCCTGCGGGCGTTCTGCGAGGCGTGGTACCGCAAGGCGCCACGGCATCGCGTGGGCGAGCTGCAGCCGCTGGGCACCTTCTTCCACCCGCTGGACTTCCTGCGTGACTGGAATCGCGGCTACGGCCCGGGCGGCTTCGTCCAGTACCAGATCGCGGTGCCAGACGGGGCGGCCGACCTGGTGCGGCTCACGCTCGATCGGCTGAGGTCGATCCGGGCGTTCTCTGCGGTCACGGTGCTCAAGAGGTTCGGCGCGGCCAATCCCGCACCGCTGTCCTTCCCGCAGCCGGGGTGGACGCTGGCGGTGGACGTGCCTGCCGGCGTCGACGGTCTGGCACAGGTCCTCGACTCCCTCGACGAACGGGTGGTGGCGGCCGGTGGCCGGCTCTACCTGGCCAAGGACTCGCGCATGTCGCCCGAGATGATGGCGGCGACGTACCCGCGGCTGGCCGAGTGGCAGCGGGTCCGTGACGACATGGATCCCCACGGGGTCTTCACCTCCGACCTGGCAAGGAGACTGTCCCTGTGATGGATGCCCTGGGAGAACCGCAGTCCGTGCTCGTCCTGGGCGGCAGCAGCGAGATCGCCCTCGCGACCGTCCTGGCACTGCCGCGTGCACGCCTGCGCCGGGTGGTCCTTGCCGGACGTCCGTCACCGGCGCTCGACGAGGCCGCGACGCAGCTCACCAGCGCGGCCATCGCGGGTGTGTCGACGGTGGGATTCGACGCCGCGGACACTGCCAGTCACGGTGACGTCATCGGTCGAGTCTTCGACGAGGGTGACGTCGACCTCGTGATCATGGCGTTCGGGGTGCTCGGCGACCAGGCCGAGGCGGAGGCCGATCCCGACACCGCTGTGGCCATGGCCACGGTCAACTACACCGGGGCGGTCAGCGCCGGACTGAGGGTGGCCGCCTGCCTGCGAGCCCAGGGCCATGGTGCCCTCGTCGTCCTGTCGAGCGTCGCGGGTCAGCGCGCCCGGCGGTCGAACTTCGTCTACGGCTCGACCAAGGCGGGCCTGGACGCGTTCGCCCAGGGGCTCGGAGACGCCCTGCACGGTTCGGGGGCGCGCGTGCTCATCGTCCGTCCCGGCTTCGTCAGGACCCGCATGACGGAGGGGCTCGAGGAGGTCCCGCTGACGATCGATCCCGGCGACGTCGCGGGCATCATCGTGAGCGCACTGCGCAAGGGTCGCGAGACCGTCTACGCCCCGGGGCCGCTGAGGTACGTGATGGCCGGCCTGAAGATGGTGCCGCGGCCGGTCTTCCGCAAGCTACCCATCTAGGCAGTGCTCCTCGCGGTAGCCCCTCGTGGCCTTCCACGGACGCGTACCCTGACGCCCATGAAGCGGCCCCTGACCCTCACCATTGCCGTGGCGCTGCAGTGGGTGGCGGCAGTCCTGGCAATCGTCTCCGGCTTCGACCTGGCCCTCGCCGCCTTCGAGATGCGACGCGATGACGTGGCGCTCCAGCTCGAGGCCGCACTCGTGAACGCCGGGATCGTCGACCTCGCGGGCAGCACCGTGGTCAGTGCGGTTCTCGTGCTGGGTGTCCTGCTGATCGTGATCGCCTTCGTACGCGTGATGGCCGCGGTCTACCTCGCCCGAGGTCGGGCCTGGGCGCGGATCCTCGTTGCGGTCTTCGTGGTCGTCAACCTGATCAGCGGCCTGGCCTTCCTTTTCCAGGGGGAGTGGCTCCGGGCGGTCGCCGGGATCGTGGTCGAGGTCGTGGTGCTCTGGCTGCTCTTCAACGCCCGATCGACGGCGTACATCCGCCATCGGACCGAGGAGGACGCCGCAGAGGCGCTGCTCTAGCGCCGACTGGCCCGCCTATTAGTTGAATGCTAAAGTATTCAACGACAAGGAGGAACCATGCCCGCCGTTACCGCTGACACCCTGACCCTGCCCCGCGTCACCCCGCTGGACGAGTCGACCGCGAGGACCGTCGAGTCGGTGACGACCGCCCCGAAGGGGTTCGAGGGCGAGGGGTTCCCGGTGTATCGCGCTTTCGCGGGCGTCCCGCTGGAGGTGCTCGACCCCTTCATCCACATGGACCAGATGGGTGAGGTCGAGTACGCGGCCGGCGAGCCGAAGGGCACTCCCTGGCATCCCCACCGAGGCTTCGAGACGTTCACCTACCTCGTGGACGGGCAGTTCATCCACCAGGACTCGAACGGTGGCGGCGGCACCATCAGCGACGGCGGCACGCAGTACATGACCGCGGGAGACGGGATCCTTCACATCGAGACGCCGCCGCCGGCGCTGGTGGAGTCCGGTGGGCTGTTCCACGGACTCCAGCTGTGGATCAACCTGCCTCGTGCGAAGAAGCGGATTGCGCCGCAGTACCAGGATCTCCAGGGGGACGGCCTCACCCTGCTCACGTCCGCGGACGGTGGCGCCCTCGTCCGCGTGCTTGCCGGCAGCGTCGACGGTCACGCCGGACCGGGCATCTCGCACACCCCGCTGGCGATCACGCACATCACTCTCGCGCCGGGTGCGCAGGTCGTCCTGCCCTGGCCGGCGGAGTTCAACGCCCTTGCCTACGTGCTGTCCGGCTCCGGCACGATCGGTGCGGAGCGGAGGCCGATCACGGGCGCCCAGCTGGCCGTGCTCGGCGCCGGCCAATCGGTGGTGCTGCAGGCGTCCGCTGAGCAGGAGTCGCGTTCGCCGAGCCTCGAGGTCTTCCTCATCGGCGGTGTCCCGCTGCGGGAGCCGGTGGCGGCCTACGGCCCCTTCGTCATGTGCTCGAAGGCCGAGCTCATCGAGGCCTTCGAGGACTTCCAGGCCGGCCGGCTCGGCACCGTGCCCGCCGATGCCATCCAGCCGCACCGAGTCTGAGCCGGAGCTCAGGTGCGCTGGCGGCGGTACGTCTCGAGGTCGAAGTAGTCACGCCACAGGCTGACCCGGTCGTCGCGCACCTCGAACACGGCGGCGATCGGGATCTCGATCCACCGTCCGTCGACCAGGAAGCGGTCGGTCCTCTCGTTCATGACCGTGGCGCCATCGGACACCTGACGGTGGACCACCCACTCGACGTGCTCGGCGGCCGCCGTGACTCCGCGCGAGAGCACGGACAGCACTCCCTCCGGCCCGTGCACCTTGCCGATCGGGACGTTGTCGTACTCGATGTCGTCTGTGACGAGGCGGCGCACGTCCTCGAGCTCGCGCGCCTCGCACGCCCGCATGAGGGCGGTGACGACGTCAGACGCCGTCACTCGAGGCCCGGGCGGCGGTGCACGCGCACGGGCAGGCCGGTGAGCCCGCGCAATCCGTAGCTGGGCCCGTAGCGCAGGGATGCGGCGTCGACCACCTCGAGCGCCGTCACGTTCTCGGCGAGCGCTCGCAGTGCGGAGGCGGCCTCGAGGCGCGCCAGGGGGGCGCCGACGCAGACGTGGATGCCGTGGCCGAACGCGAGGTGGTCGCGCACGTTCTGCCGTAGCGGGTCGAACGAGTCGGGGTCGGCGAAGACGGCATCGTCGCGGTTGGCCGAGCTGTAGGCGAGGAAGACGGTGCTGCCCTTGGGGATGACGGTGCCGCCGAGCTCGGCGTCGCAGGTGGTCACCCGCCACAGGCCCATGACCGGCGACGCGAGCCTGATGCCCTCCTCGACGACGCCCTTGCGGAATGTCGCGTCGTCGCGGAGCCGGTCCCAGACGAGCGGATCGTCGGCCCTCATGGTGTCGATGTTGACGAGGATGTCGGCCAGCGCGCGGATCGTGGTCTCGTTGCCGGCGACGATGAGCTCCCGCACCAGCCAGACCAGCTCCTGGTTCGTGAGCGGCTCCTCGCCCTCCTCCGCCCCCACGATGGTGGAGAGGAGGTCGTCGCGAGGGTGCACCCGCCTGTCGTCCAGGATCGTGCAGATCACCTGTTGGAACTCCAGGATGTCGCGTTCGACCTCGAGCCAGCGCTCGGCGCTCAGCCTGCCGCCGAGGGTGGCGTTCGACGAGTCGGACCACCGTCGAAGGTCTTCGCGGTAGCGGTCCTCGATGCCGAGGATGCGCATGATGGCCCACACGGGGAGCGGGATGGTGATCCGCTCCATGGCATCGATCACCTCCCCATCGCCGAGCGAGCCGGCGAGCTGGTCGGCGACCTCGTTGACGAGCGGCTCCATCCAGGCGATCGCCCGCGCGGTGAAGGCCCGGTTGATCATCTTGCGGTAGCGGGTGTGCTGCGGAGGGTCGTTGGTGCCGAGGGCCGGGGTGTAGGGGAACCCCTGCGCACGGATCGCCTCGATCTCGTCGACCACCTCGGCGGGGGGCTCCGTGCGGCGTGCCGGCGGCAGGACGTTGGAGAAGCGACCCGGATCCAGCAGGGCCTCGCGCACGAGTCCCCAGGTCGTGACGAAGTACAGGCCGGGCTGGTCGGGGATCTCGTAGACCGGTGCCTCGGCGCGCAGCATCGCGTAGCTGGGATAGGGGTTCTGGTAGAACGCGTCGCTGTGCGGATCGACGAGCGGCAGCAGCTGGGTCACCCGGCTCACGCTAGGTGACGGAACCCGGCCTGTCCACGGGTTGTCTAGACAAGGGCTGGCGGGTCAGCGCCCGCATGACGAAGGATCCGCCGATCAGCAGGACGATCCCGACCAGGGCGTTGAGCGTGACTCCGGACCACTGCGCGTTGTGCAGCGGGAAGCCGGCGAAGCCGATGAGGGCGACGACGAGGATGCCGCTGCCGACCATGACTCCCGACACCACCACGAGGAGGACGTAGAGCCACCCGGGCGCCCTCACGGGAAGGAGGCCGAAGCGCGGAGGGGAGTCCCACACGGGCAGCGGACGATACTGCGTCGACCAGGTCAGCAGGACGAGCACCGACAGGAAGACGACGAAGACCGCGAGGAAGGCCGTGAACCACAGGGCGTAGCCGCCCGTGCTGTCCGGCTCGGGCCAGCCCGAGGCGTCGAGGTGGGTCGGTGGGGGGAAGCCCAGCTGTCGCAGGGTGGTCAGCGAGAGGACGATCGCGAGAAGGTGCCAGATGTACAGGCTCATGGCCGTCATCGACATGAAGGTCGTCACGAGCCACACGCGCGGGCGGTGCAGCAGTCGTTCGAGGGGCTGCCGGGCGATGAAGACGAGGGACACGAGAGTGATGCCGTGCAGGAGCAGGACGACGCTGGGGGGAGCCATGTTCGAGTACTCGCCGTGGAAGCCCGGCACGTCGACGGTCGTGCCGAGGATGGTCAGCTGGTTGTAGTCGAGGACGTCGCCGGGGAGGCCGACGAGGCTCATGGGCCAGGGGCCGTAGTAGACGAGCGCCACGTTGGCGACGAGGGTGACGACGGCGACGAGGACCCACGTGCGATGGCGCGTCCGCTCGGCCCAGAAGAAGCCGAGCTGCTGGATGGCGAGCCACACCAGCAGGTAGTTGAGGAAGCCGATCCAGAGAGGCCAGCCGAGGACGGTGACACCGACGGAGTCGAGGATCGCCAACGGAATGAGGACGACGAAGGCGACGGCGCGGTTGTGCTGGTGCACCCACCACATGAACGGCAGGAACAGCAGCGTCAGGGTGTACACGCCGAGGAACCACAGGGGGCCGTTGATGATCGACAGGAGCGGGTCGAGCGACGGTCCGACGACGATGGTCATGACGGCCGAGAACACGGCCATGAGCGCCAGGTACCACAGCACCGGTCGCAGCAGGCGCCGCATGCGACCCCACATCCACGCCG
This sequence comes from Actinomycetes bacterium, assembly GCA_024641635.1. Taxonomy (GTDB): domain Bacteria; phylum Actinomycetota; class Actinomycetes; order S36-B12; family S36-B12; genus UBA10649. The sequence continues at coordinate 165,294 of JAHECS010000003.1, forward strand.
AGTAGAGCACGTCGCCCGCGTCGGCCTTGCGCCATGCGATGACGCTCGCGGCACCGCCGAAGGCGAAGAAGATGGGCATGACCTGGAGCACCCACGTGAGGTACTGCAGCGCGGGATACGACGCCATGAGGTTGCCGATGCGTGCCTCGCCCTGCTCGGGCCAGTACACAACAGCCATGAGCAGGTGGCCGAAGACCACGACGAGGAGGGCGAATCCCCGCACGGCGTCGAGGATCCGATCCCGTCCGGGCGGGGTGCTGTCGGCAGTCGCCCGCACCGGTGGAAGGAGTGCCGTCATGCCCATGAGGACCCCCGTCCTCTCGCCTCCGATGGTAGTCATGGCCGGGACCGCGTGCCCGGTCGAGCGGGGGCGCTAGCGTGCGCGTATGGATCCGCAGCGCAGCGTCCTCGGCGAGGACCTGGAGGTGTGCAGCCTCGAGCCGATGACCGGCTTCTACCGGGATGGCTACTGCACGACCGGTCCGGACGACCTCGGCTCGCACACGGTGTGCACCGTCGTGACGGCTGAGTTCCTCGAGCACCAGCGCCAGATCGGCAACGACCTGTCGACGCCGCTCCCGCAGTACGGATTCCCCGGACTTCGCCCGGGGGACCGTTGGGCCGTGTGCGCGAGTCGGTGGCTGGAGTCGTACGAGGCGGGCGTCATGGGGCCGGTCGTGCTGAGGGCGACCAACGAGGCGGCGCTCGAGCACGTCCCGCTCGCCGCACTGGAGGCTTGCTCGGCGGACGCGCCCGACGACGCACGGAGCCTGCTCGACTGAGACCGTCGGCCCGACCTGACGGACGCCCCATCCGCTGTCGATCGCGGAGCGCTCCCGCGACAGACCTGCGACACAACTGCGGCCTTCCTGCGGTCGGGAGCAGGTGCTGCCGGTGGGTAGCGCGGCGATAGTGGAGAGCAGAGCGGGCTTCCCCCGCCCTGGGCACGTCGAGGTGAGCCGGACCTGGGAGGACTCATGAGCACTACCTACTACTCGTCCCTGGAGACCCTTGCTGACGCACCCGCCGCGACTGGCGTGTGGTGGAGTTCGGTGGCGCGAGCCCTCGACGACCTGGACGAACGGCTCGCCCACGAGGCCCTCATCGATGAGGGGCCGGACGGGGCGCTGGAGGAAGCCGTGGCCCGGGAGCCGTCCCTCTCGAACCGTGCCACGGAGGCGGGCAAGGAGCTCAGCGCCCTCGTCGAGAAGTCACGCGAACTGCGCCGCATCGTCGCGTCCAGCGCCGGGGATCCTGAGCAGGTCGCCGTTGTCGCTGCCGAACTCATGGCCCTCGCCGAGGCCGAGGGCCGCTACCGCCGGCGCGTGCGGTCCGTCGTGTGGGACTCGCTCACGCGGGACATCGGCGGCGAGTGAGGCTCAGAAGTCCTTGGGCAGGTAGATCAGGACCGCGGCCGCCGCGCTGAACAGCAGGAGGCCGAAAATCAGGATGGCCCACTGGTAGCGGCGTCCCTTCATCCGGCCCGAGATGGCCGCGAAGAAGAGCACCGTGGCGAAGCCGACGGCCAGGAGCGTGTAGTTGTCGCCGCGCTGGTTGTACTCCAGGGCCGACGCGAACAGGCCATCCGCCTTGTCGCTGAGGGCCTGCGCCTCCTCGGCCTCCGGAACGCGGTACTCGGGCATCTCGAATGGTGACGCGGGAGCATTCGGGTCGGTCAGCGGCTGCGTTGCCTGCCAAGCGGTGAAGGAGGTCGCCAGGGGCTCGGGGAAGCGTGCGGACAGGAAGTCCATCAGCCGCTGATCGCTGCTGGAGGCGGCCTGCAGCCACGACGTGAAGAGCCCGACCTGGACGTTGATCCGGCGGTTGGCGACCCCGTCGGCCTGCACCGCCTGGATCCTCGCCGTCGAGGCCTTGCTGAAGGCGATCGACATCTCGCCGCCCCACTTGCTGGACTGGAATCCCGCCCAGGCCGTGAGGATGGTGGTGACGGAGAGCAGGACGACGGCGATGAGCTCGCGCCAGTCCATCCTCTCGGCCCTCTCGGCCCAGGTCTCGTGATCCTTCATGGCGCTGAGTATGAGGCCCAGCAGCATCGTGCAAGCAGCCGCCACCACCCGACGGCCCGCAACCCGGTGGGCGCCGGAGCCACGGCCCGCGACAGGATGGGGTGCGAACCACGGACTGACAGTCGACGAGAGCGAGAGTGCCATGCAGGTCTGGCCCGGCACGGCCTACCCGCTAGGAGCGACGTACGACGGGAGTGGCACCAACTTCGCGCTGTTCTCGTCCGCGGCGGACATGGTGGAGCTGTGCCTCTTCGACGATGCAGGCAATGAGACGCGGGTGCCGATCCGTGAGCGTGACGCCGACGTGTGGCACGCGTACCTGCCCGGGATCCAGCCGGGGCAGCGGTACGGCTGGCGGGTCGCGGGCCCCTACGACCCCTCGTCCGGCCAGCGGTGCAACCCGACCAAGCTGCTCATCGACCCGTACGCGAAGGCCATCGACGGCCGGGTCGACTGGGACGAGGCGTGCTTCGGCTACCTCTGGAACGACCACGAGGCTCGCAATGACCTCGACTCCGGCCCGCACGTTCCCAAGGCCGTCGTCATCAACCCCTTCTTCGACTGGTCGGACGATCGCGCGCCGCGGACCCCGTACCACGAGACGGTGATCTACGAAGCCCACGTCAAGGGCCTCACCGCGACGCATCCCGGGATCCCCGAGGAGATTCGAGGCACATACGCAGCGGTGGCCCATCCGGTCATGCTGGAGCACTACAAGCGCATCGGCGTCACGGCGATCGAGCTCATGCCCGTGCATCACTTCATGCAGGACCACCATCTCGTCCAGACCGGCCGTTCGAACTACTGGGGCTACAACACGCTCGGCTTCCTCGCGCCGCACGCGTCCTACAGCGCGAGCGGGACGGACGGGCAGCAGGTCTCCGAGTTCAAGTCGATGGTGCGCGACCTGCACCGGGCCGGTCTCGAGGTCATCCTCGACGTCGTCTACAACCACACGGCCGAGGGCAACCACATGGGGCCGACCCTGTCGTGGCGGGGCATCGACAACGCCGCCTACTACCGCCTCGTGGCGGAGGATCCCCGCCACTACTACGACACCACTGGTACCGGGAACTCCCTGCTCATGGGCAGCCCCAACGTCCTCCAGCTCATCATGGACTCGATGCGGTACTGGGTGCTGGAGATGCACGTCGACGGCTTCCGATTCGACCTCGCCGCAACGCTGGCGCGGCAGTTCCACGAGGTCGATCGGCTGAGCGCCTTCTTCGACCTCGTCCACCAGGACCCGGTCGTGTCGCAGGTGAAGCTGATCGCCGAGCCGTGGGATCTGGGCGAGGGCGGCTACCAGGTCGGCGGCTTCCCACCGCTGTGGACGGAGTGGAACGGTCACTACCGCGACACCGTCCGTGACTTCTGGCGCGGGGAACCTTCGACGATGCCGGAGTTCGCATCACGACTCACCGGCTCGTCGGACCTGTACGAGAGCAGCGGCCGGCGTCCGATCGCGTCCATCAACTTCGTCACGGCCCACGACGGCTTCACGCTGCGGGACCTGGTGTCCTACAACGAGAAGCACAACGACGCCAACGGGGAGGGCAACGCCGACGGTGAGAGCCACAACCGGTCCTGGAACTGCGGAGCCGAGGGCCCGACGCGGAAGATCACGGTCAACCGGGTCCGTGCGCGCCAGCAGCGCAACTTCCTGACCACGTTGTTCCTCAGTCAGGGCGTGCCGATGCTTCTCCACGGCGACGAGATGGGGCGCACGCAGGCGGGCAACAACAACGTCTACTGCCAGGACAACGAGACCGCGTGGGTCGACTGGCGTCTCACCAAGGACGGCGGGGAGCTCATCCGGTTCACCGAGCGGATCTCCCGACTGCGCCGCGAGAACCCGGTCTTCCGCCGTCGTCGCTTCTTCCAGGGGCACGACGTCCGCGGCGCCCGGGAGCACGAGATCGCCTGGTTCCGTCCGGACGGTGAGCAGATGGACGAGTCGGACTGGACGAACGGCTTCGCCAGGACCTTGGGTGTCTATCTCAACGGCGACGCCATCGACGAGGTGAACGCCCGCGGTGAGAAGGTCGTCGGAGACTCCTTCCTGCTCCTGATGAACGCCCACTTCGACAAGGTGGCCTTCACCCTGCCTGGCGTACCGTTCGGGACCTCATGGCGGCTCGAGATCGACACGGCCGAGCCGACCGGTGCGGCAGCCGGCGCCGGCGATGAGCCTGATGCCCTGCCCGCGGGAACCGTCGTGACGCTGGAGGCGCACCACACCGTCGTCTTCCGCAAGGTGTCGTGAGGATGACGGTCCCGACATCCACCTACCGTGTGCAGTTGACGGCCGATCGGGGCTTCCCCGCCCTGGGGGAGCGCGCCGAGTACCTCAGTGCGCTCGGTGTGGGTCACGTGTACCTGTCGCCGATCCTCCAGGCGACGCCAGGCTCCACCCACGGGTACGACGTCGTCGACCACGGGCACGTGAACTACGAGCTGGGCGGCGAGCCGGAGCTGCTGCGCGCCGCTGAGCGGCTCGATGAGCACGGCATGGGCCTGGTCGTCGACGTCGTGCCGAACCACATGGCGCTGCCGGTGCCGGAGCACCTGAACGCGGCGTTCTGGTCCGTGCTGCGCGACGGTGCGGACTCCCCGGTGTCATCGTGGTTCGACATCGACTGGTCGACGGCGCAGCCGGTGGTGCTGCCCGTGCTGGGGCAGCGGATCGGCGACTGCCTCGATGCAGGCGAGATCGTCCTCGAGAAGCAGGGCGGGCCGGACGGGCGTCCGGTGCTGAGGTACTACGACCACGTGTTCCCGGTCCGGGACGGCACGGAGGACATGGAGCTCGAGGAGCTGCTGGGCGCGCAGAACTACCGCCTCGCCTACTGGCGCATCGCTGACGAGGAGCTCAACTACCGGCGCTTCTTCGACGTCGACACCCTCCTGGGGTTCCGGGTCGAGGAACCGGAGGTGTTCGAGAGCAGCCACAGCCTGCTCGTCCGCCTGGTGCGCGACGGGATCGTGTCGGGGCTGCGGATCGACCATCCCGACGGTCTCGCGGATCCGCGGTCGTACCTCCGGCAGCTGAGTGCCGCAACGCACGGAGCCTGGGTCGTCGTCGAGAAGATCGTCGAGGGTGACGAGGACCTGCCGGCGGACTGGGAGTGCGCCGGGACGACCGGCTACGAGGCTCTGCAGCGCATCGGCGGACTGTTCGTGGACCCGAGCGGTGCCCCGGCGCTGAAGGCCGCCCTGCAGCGGATGGCACCCCCCGGAGATCCCGCGTCGCTGGAGTGGGAGGCGGCAGCCGAGCTGTCTCGACGCGATGTCCTGCGGCGGGCCCTCTACCCCGAGGTGGACCGGCTCGCGGTCATCGCGCACGAGATCTGCCAGGCCCAGGTCCGCCTGCGGGACTTCTCGCACCGCGGCCTCTACGAAGCGCTGGTGGAGCTGCTCGTCGCGATCCCCGTGTACCGCGCCTACGTGGTTCCGGGCGAGCCTGCGCCCGCGGAGTCCGTAGCCGTCCTCGAGGAGACGAGCGAGCGTGCGGTGGCGGCCCTGCCGGCACGCGAGCCGGAGATCGCGCTGCTGCGCGATCTCGCGCTGGGCCGCCTCGGGCGGGGCCCTCGCGAGGACGAGTTCTGCGTGCGCTTCCAGCAGACCACGGGACCGGCGGTGGCGAAGGGCGTGGAGGACACCGCGTTCTACCGGTGGTTCCCGTTGGCCGCCTTGGACGAGGTGGGCGGCCAGCCGGATCGGTTCGGCTTCGCCCCCGAGGAGTTCCACGACTGGGCGGCGCGACGCCAGCTGCGCTGGCCGAACGCGTTGACGACGCTGTCCACGCACGACACCAAGCGGAGCGAGGACGTACGCGCTCGGCTGATGGTGCTCAGCGAGGTGCCCGACCTCTTCGTTGACACGATCCTGGAGTGGCACTCCGGGAGCGGCGGCCTGACGACGCTGGAGGGGCAGCCCGACGGAGCCACGGCATGGCTGCTGTGGCAGACGCTCGTGGGGGCTTGGCCGGTCGGCGCCGACAGGCTGGGCGACTACCTGGTGAAGGCCATGCGCGAGGCCAAGGTGCGCACCTCCTGGCGAACACCTGACGAGCAGTACGAGGAGCACCTCGTCGCCTCGGTGCGTGGCCTGCTGGCGGACCCGTCGAGCGTGGATCTGGTTCGTGGCCTGGTCGATGCGCTGCACCCGGGGTTCGTCGCCAATCTGCTGGGCCAGCGCGCCATCCAGCTGCTCATGCCGGGAGTGCCCGACATCTACCAGGGCTGCGAGACGGTGTCGTTGCGACTGGTCGACCCCGACAACCGGGTGGCCCCGGACGACGCGCGACTGGCCGCCCTCCTCGACTCGGCCCTGCGCGTCGTGCCGGATCCCTATGACGATCCGGAGGCGGCCAAGATGCGCCTCACGGCCCTGGGCCTGCAGCTGCGCCGGGACCATCCGGAGTGGTTCGGAAGCGCGGGCTCGTACGACCCGCTCGAGTTCGACGGGCCTCTCGCCGACCACGCGGTGGGCATCTCTCGCGGCGGCGAGGTGGCGGTGACGGCGACGCGCCTCGCGCTGCGCCTTGCTTCTGGAGGCGGGTGGGACGACATGACGACCACGACGCTCCCGTCCGGGACGTGGCGCGACGTGCTGACCGGCGTGGAGCACGTGGGTGGTGCCGGGGTGTCGATGGCTGCGCTGCATGCGACATGGCCCGTCACCCTGCTGGTCCGGGTCCCGTGACGCCGCCCGCCACCCACTCCCTGCCCCTGCAGGTGTGGGCACCGCGAGCGACCAGCGTTCGGGCCCTGCCGAGCGGTGCCCCGCCCGAGGACCTGGCCCCGATCGAGGACCGACCCGGGTGGTTCGAAGGCGGACAGTCCTGGTGGCTGCCCGGCGCCGAGTACCTGCTGGACGTGGACGGAGTGACGATCCCCGACCCCAGGGCACGGTCCCTCCCGCACGGAGTGCACGGTGCCGCGCAGGTCGTGGATCCGGAGCACTTCTCCTGGACGGACGACCGGTGGGCCGGCCGTGACGTTGCCGACGGGGCCGTCGTGTACGAGCTGCACGTGGGTACCGCAACGACGGCTGGAACCCTGGACTCGGCCGTCGCCGTGCTCGACGGGCTGGTCGAGCTCGGCGTCACGCATGTGGAGCTCCTGCCGCTGGCGGCTTTCGACGGCACGCACGGCTGGGGGTACGACGGGGTCGCGATCGACGCGGTGCACGCTCCCTACGGCGGCCCCGAGGCACTCGTCCGCTTCGTCGACGCTGCCCACGCGCGCGGACTCGCCGTCCTGCTCGACGTCGTGCACAACCACCTCGGCCCGAGTGGCAACTACTGGAACGTCGTCGGGCCGTTCTTCACGGACGCGCATGGGACTCCCTGGGGTGCCGCGGTCAACCTCGACGACCACGGGTCCGACGACGTGCGATCGATCCTCATCGACAGCGCCTGCTCATGGCTCCGCGACTACCACCTCGACGGGCTCAGGCTCGACGCCGTCCACGAGCTGCGCGACGGCAGGGCACGGACGTTTCTCGAGGAGCTGTCGGAGGCCGTGGAGACCCTGTCGGGCGAGGTCGGTCGGCCGCTGGCGCTGATCGCCGAGTCGGACCGCAACGATCCCCGGACCGTGACGCCCCGATCGGGTGGCGGGCTGGGCATGACTGCCCAGTGGGACGACGACGTGCATCACGCGCTGCACTGGCTCCTCACCGGTGAGACGTCGGGCTACTACGAGGACTTCGGGTCGTGCGAGGCGGTCGCCCACGCCCTAGAACGGGGCTTCCTCCACGACGGACGGTGGTCCTCGTTCCGAGGGCGGACCCACGGGCGCCCGGTCGACTGGACCGCGACGGACCCATGGCGGCTGGTCGTGTCCCTGCAGACTCACGACCAGGTGGGCAACCGTGCTGCCGGAGACCGGCTCGTCGACCTCGTGGGCGTCGACCGGGCTGCCTGTGGCGCCGCCCTCCTGCTCACCCTTCCGTACACGCCGATGCTGTTCATGGGCGAGGAGTGGGGCGCGTCCACGCCGTGGTGCTTCTTCTCGTCATTCCCCGACGAGGCGCTGTCGCGGGCCGTCACGGAGGGCCGGCGGCGGGAGTTCTCGCAGCATGGGTGGGATGCCGAGAGCGTTCCCGACCCGCAGGATCCGCGGACGTTCCGGCAGTCGGTGCTGCGCGGGGAGGAACGCGGGGAGGGCGACCACTCCCTGCTCCTTCGGTGGCATCGGGATCTCATCGCGCTGAGGGCGACCGCGGGAGGACCGGGTCCTGCGGCGGCGCGGGACGCGGCCGAGTCGGACGGGACCGCGGGGGGACTGCGATGCCGGTGGTCCGAGGATGAGTCGGGGGGGCCCTCCTGGTTCGCCACGCTGCGCGGTGCGTGGGTCACCGTGGCCAACCTGTCCGACGACGCGGTGCACGTGCCCCTCGAGGGCATTCACGACATCGCGCTCGAGTGGCGGACGGGCGCAGCAACGCTGGCGTCTGGCGGGGTCTCTCTGAAGCCGCGCAGCGCCGTGGTCCTGCGTCGGGCGTGACAGGCGCCACGGTGAGCCGAGCCATTGTGCTGTCCCATCGGTCGGTGGCCCACGAGTTGGGCACCCTCGGGGAGTGGCTGACCGGCATGGGGTTCGCGGTGGAACGCCTTCACCGGGAGGACGCCCCGGCGATCCCGGACGGCGACCTCCTGGTGGTGCTCGGATCGCCCGGCTCAGCCGCGGCCGGCTTCCTCACGCGCGAGACCGAGGTCGAGGTGACGCAGGTTCGCGAGTGGGTCGAGTCCGGTCGTCCGTATCTCGGGATCTGCTTCGGCGCGCAGGTCCTTGCCCTCGCGACCGGTGGCACGGTGACGCGCATGGACGCCATCGAGCGTGGCTGGATGACGGTCGACGCCGTGGATCCCGTCGTCCCGTCCGGGCCGTGGATGGTCTGGCACGAGGACTCGTTCACCGCTCCCGGAACGGCACTCGTCCGCGCGCGATCGAGCCTGAGCGAGCAGGTGTTCTCGTACCGGAGGGCGTGGGGAGTCCAGTTCCACCTCGAGCTGGACAGCGGGTCGCTGGAGAGGATGGCGGTGGCCCTCGGTGCTGCCCCGCCGGACTACTCGTCCCTGGTCGAGTTGATGGCCGCCGACGAAGCGGGCCACCGCCAGCGTGCTCTCGAGGTGTTCGACGCCTTCTGGGCCGACGTCCACGACTGACCCGGGCTGAGCACCGCGCCTGCCGTCAGGAGGCTGCCCGAGCCATGCGCCTGGCGGCCCGCATCCCGAACACGGCGGCCGGTCCGATCGCCGAGCCGTCCTCGCGAAAGTCGCCGTCGACTCCCGCGCGCGCGATGCTGCAGATGCCGTCACATCATGCGTGGTTTGCGACGTCAGCTGCAGGTTTCGGTGAGGCGGTGCGGCGCCGCAGAGGGGGTCTTGGTGGAGCGGGTGACGGGAATCGAACCCGCACTGTCAGCTTGGGAAGCTGATGTTCTGCCATTGAACTACACCCGCGGAACGTGGCGATTATGCCAGTAGCGCGGCTAGGTCACTCGGGCTGGTTCACCAGGCGGCTCGACACCCTCCCCATGCGGTAGGGCGAATCGACTCCGATGTACATGAGGTGAGTGACCAGCCCCGCGCGCGCGTGCGGAAGGTTGTGGCAGTGGAACATCCACACGCCCGGGTTGTCGGCCACGAACATCAGTTCGTAGGACTCACCGGGCTTCACCTCCAGGGAGTCCACCCACCACGCCGATCCGGTCGATGCGCGACCATTGCGGGACAGCACGAGGGCGTGATGCCCGTGCAGATGCATGGGATGGATCGTCGTCGTGCGGTTCACGTAGCGCAGTCGCACGGTGTCGCCGGAGCGGACCATGAACATGGGCACGTTGGGGATCATCGCGCCGTTGATGGTGAACCAGTTGCCGTACTCCCCGTCGAGGTACCCCGTGCGCATGCCGATGCGGTAGTCGAACGATCGGGTCACCCGGCCCATGGCCAGTCGTGCCGCATCCGCCGACCCGGCCTGCCCGTAGCTCAGGGGGTCGAAGGGGTGGCTCGGCGCCAGCACCGCCGCCTCCCCTCCGGGCTGGGGCTGGATGACGAACGATGGGCCGTCGAGCAGCCCGACCCGGACGGCATCAGCTCCCGACGTCACTTCCAGATCGGCCCGTCCTCCGGCCGGGATCTCGACGTACGTGTCGGTCAGGTCGGTGGGTCCCTCGAGGTCGAAGCCGTCGATGGCCACCACGTGGAAGGGGGCGGAGGCCGACACGAAGGCGGGTCCGCTGTCGGTGTTGACGAACCGCACCCGCACGCGGGTCCCCGGGGGAGCGCTCACGTTGGTCGTGGCGGTGGACCCGTTGAGGGTCACCGCGGGGCCGTAGGTGTGAATCATCCCGACGACGTCCTGCTGAGGGACGTCGCCCGGGTCGACGGCCGGCTCGACGACCACCGCCCCCACGAGGCCCATGCGAACCTGGCGCAGGGAGTCCTGGTGCGAGTGGTACCAGTACGTTCCGGCGTCGGGCGCGACGAAGCGGTACGTGTACTCCTGACCGGGAAGCACGGCGTCCTGGGTGACGCCCGCGACACCATCCTCCCTGCCGGGCACGTCGACGCCGTGCCAGTGGATGGTCACGCCGCGCCGGATGTCGGCGTTGCGGAGGTGCACCACGACGAGATCGCCCTGCGTCACGGTGAGCGTCGGTCCGGGCGTCGTCCCGTTGAAGGTCATGACGGGGTAGGTGCGGCCGTCGAGCTCCTTGGAGCCCATGGCGGCGGTGATGGTGAACTCATGCTGCGGCGTGCCCTCGGGACCGTGGAGTGAGTCCAGGTTGCGGGTTCTCGCCGGGCCTTTCGGGCCGCCGCCGTAGTCCGGCACGCCCATGTCCGCGAGGGAGTGGACGGCCGGGAGGACGCTGGCCTCGCACTGCGCCATCCGGCGCGGCTTGGTCACGCGGGAGCAGGCACGGGCAGCCTTGGCGGCAGTTGGGGCCGCCTGGTCGTGGACCATGGCGGAGCTGACCGCGAGAGGCTGATGGTGACCCGGCATTCCCGCGCCGCCGGGCATGGAGGTGGCCGTCCCCGGGGCGGCCCCGAGGAACACCCCGTAGACGACGGCGATGAAGACGCAGGCGCCCGCGGGTGCGACCCACGGGCGCCTGCGTGTCATCGTTCGTGTCCCGTCTGACGTGATGAGACGGTCAGCCGATGTCGACGAGACTCCACATGCCCATCAGTGCGTGCGGCATTCCGTCCGTCTCGCTCGGGACGAAGCAGTCGATGAGGTAGCGACCTGGCTTGAACGGACCCTTGACGGCGATGCTTATGCCTGGCGAGATGACATCCACCGCGTACTGGGTCTTGGTGAAGAACGTGGGCGCTGAGCCTTGGAAGAACTTCCTGATCTGGCCGTTCTTCGTGCCGGTCTTGACCCCGCCCATGCCGAGGAAGTGGATCTCCTTGGCCGAGTTGGCGAACTTCAGCCAGCCGTTGCCCATCGTGCCGAGCCCCTTCGTCACGAAGGCGTTGCCGCCGCCCTTGGTGCTGACGGCCCGGATCGTCCCGGTCGTGGAGTGCAGCTGCCCCTTGCGCCGTTCGCCCGACACGGTGAAGGGAGCGGGCTTCACGAGGCCCATGGCCGCTGTCTGGACACCCAGCACGTAGTAGTTGCCGGCGGGTAGGACGACCTGGAAGGTCGTGCCGGGGCTGCCGCCGCCGTACCACGTCGATGCCTGGCGGATGTTCCGCATGCCCTGCGCGGCCGCAGCGCCCGCTGCAGGATCAGTGGGATCGCCGAAGACGGCACCGAACTGCTGCAGCACGTAGTCGAGCTGATCCGTGCGCACGACGGCGAGCTGCTCGGGGCCACCGTCGGGTCCCGGAACGATCACCGTGTCACCCACTGAGAACTCGACGACCCCGGGCCGCATCGTCGCCTGGCTGATCGTGGCCTGGTCGCCGGCGATGGCGATCGTCACCTTCGGTGGCGCGGCCCTGAGGGCGACGGCGGAGGCGGGCGAGGCGGTGGCGACAAGGCTGACGGGCAGGAGGACGGCCGTGACGAGGCCGACCAGTGATTTCGTCTTCATGCGGATTCCCCTGTGAGGTGGAGCAGCGTCTCGATCGAGGTGGGGCGGCGAA
>JAHECS010000017.1:0-21166 GCA_024641635.1 Actinomycetes bacterium
CGCCCTCGCCGACCTGGGCCTGCGGGTGATGGAGGCGGGCACCGTCCCCGGCCTGTCCGCCTGACCGCCCGCCCACCCGCCGAGAGGCACGCCGTGGTCGTGAAACCGACCGGTTTCACGACCACGGCGTGCCTCTCGGCGGTCAGAGCGGGGGCGTCTCCGTCGGCACGGTCCGGGATCCGGCACGGATGACGAGCACGATGCCGGCGAACATCAGCGCCGCGGCCGGGATGACGCCGAGCGGAGGCAGCTGCCCGAGGGCGATCCCGGCGATGATCGTGGCGCCCGGCATCTCGAACAGGATCGCCAACGAGACGACGGTCGCCGACGTCGTGGCCAGCACCTTGTTGATGAGGGTGTGCCCCAGCAGCTGCGCGCCGAGCGTGAGCAGCAGGATCAGCAGCCAGTCCCGCGCCGAGAAGCCAGCCAGCGGCTGGCGGCCGACGAGGCACAGCACCAGCAGCAGCACCGCTGCCGAGGCGTACAGGCCCGAGGTCAGCGTCGTCGTGGACACCGTCCGTCGAGCACTCTCGGAGACCGTCACGTAGGCGGCCGCCAGCATCGCGCCGATGAGCGCGAGCACGTCGCCGATGAGGTGGCGCGGATCCACCGAGACGTCGACGCCGGTCAGGAGGAGCACCCCAACGAGGGAGATCCCGATGCCGATCCACGCCGACCGGGGAATGACCGCCCCGCGCTGACGGGCGATCAGCGCCGCCCACACCGGCTGCGTGGCCACCAGCGCCGTCGACGACGCCACGGTCGTGAAGCGCAGGGACGGGATCCAGGTCGCGAAGTGCGCGCCCAGCAGCATCCCGGCGCTGGCCACCAGCCACCACTCGCGACGTGTCATCCGCAGGAGCTCTGCGCGCCGGCGCAGGAGCATCCACGGCGCCGTCGCCGCGGAGCCGAGGAAGCAGCGCCAGAAGGCGATGGCGAGCGCGGGAGCCACGGTGGCCGCGATGATCGGACCGGACGACGAGATGAACAGGACGGCGACCGCCAGCCACATCAGGTCCGCCACGGGAGGCCGCGTGAGCGTGCCCACGGGACCTGACGGCGCAGCCATGGCCAGTCCCCTCCCTGACGGCGGTAGCCTTTCGACGTGACGACCGGCGCTGCGACACGAGTATTCCTTGCTCGCCTGGCCGGCATTGGCGTCTTCGACCCCAATGGCGACCAGATGGGCAAGGTACGCGATGCCGTCGTCGTCCTGCGCATCGGCGCCAACCCGCCGCGACTCACCGGTCTCGTCGTCGAGGTTCAGCACCGCCGCCGGATCTTCGTCCCGATGACGAAGGTCACGGCGATCGACGTGGGCCAGGTCATCGTCACCGGCATGGTCAACCTCCGCAGGTTCGAGAAGCGGAACAACGAGACGCTCGTGGCGGCGGAGCTGCTCGACCGCACGGTCGACCTCGTCGAGACGGGTGAGCGAGTGTCCGTGCTCGACGTCGCGGTCGAGAGGACGGCCACCCGGGACTGGTACCTCACCCAGCTCTTCGTCCGCAAGCCCGGGGCGGGGCTCCGCCGTCGAGGTTCGACGCTTGTCGTCGACTGGTCCGACGTTCGAGGCCTGTCGCTCACGGTCACCGACCAGCCGGCCGAGCAGTTCCTCGCCCGCCTCGACACGATGAGGGCAGCAGACCTCGCGCACGAGCTCCAGGACCTCTCGTCCAAGCGCCGCCTCGAAGTGGCTCGGGAGCTCGACGACGAGCGGCTCGCCGACGTCCTCGAGGAGCTCCCCGACGACGACCGGGTCGAGATCATGCAGGCCCTCGAAGCGGAGCGGGCCGCTGACGTCCTCGAGGAGATGGATCCGGACGACGCCGCCGACCTCCTCGCGGAACTGCCCCCCGACCAGGCAGCCGACCTGCTCGAGCGCATCGAGCCCGACGACGCCGAGGACCTCCGCCGGCTGCTGACCTACGACGACTTCTCCGCCGGCGGCATGATGACCACCGAGCCGATCGTCCTGGCGCCCGACGCGACCGTCGCCGATGCGCTTGCCCGCATCCGAAACGCCGAGCTCTCCCCCGCCCTCGCCTCGCAGGTGTACGTCTCGCGACCGCCGACGGAGACGCCGACCGGCCGCTACCTCGGCACCTGCCACTTCCAGCAGCTGCTGCGCGAGCCACCCGGCACGCTCGTGTCCGCCCTCGTCGACGTCAGCCTCACGCCGGTGAGCCCCGACGCTCCGCTGAACGTCGTCACCCGGCTGTTCGCCGCCTACAACCTGGTCGCCCTCCCCGTCGTCGACGCGGGCGGTCATCTCGTGGGCGCGATCACCATCGACGATGTCATCGACCACATGCTCCCCGAGGGCTGGCGCGACAACGACGACGAGATGCACGGGGGCGCCTGACCATGGCCGCCGATCGCCTCCGCCGGACGCAACGCGTCGACCAGCCGCTGGACCGTTCACGCTCCCTGCGCCCGAGCGTGGACACCGAGCGCTTCGGACGGATCTCCGAGAGGGTCGCGCGGGGAATCGGCTCGTGGGCCTTCATCATGTGGATGACGATCGCCATCGTCATCTGGGTCGGCATCAACATCGCCATGCTCGACGGAGCCCCGGACCCGTTCCCGTTCATCTTCCTCACGCTGCTGCTGTCGCTGCAGGCCTCGTACGCCGCGCCCCTCATCCTGCTCGCGCAGAACCGTCAGGCCGATCGCGACCGCGTCCAGTTCGCCGAGGATCGTCAGCGCACCGAGCGACTCCTCGCGGACTCCGACTACCTCGCGCGCGAGATCGCGGCCCTGCGCATGGCCCTCGGCGAGGTCGCCACCCGCGACTACGTGCGCGGTGAGCTGCGCGATCTCATCGGGGATCTCGACGAGCTGCTGGACGAGCGGGAGAAGAAGCGTCGGAAGGCCGAGCGGAAGGCCGAGCGGAAGGCGCTCGAGGACGGGTCCTCGGACTCCGAATAGCATCGGCGCATGCCTGCACCTTCGGTCGACGCCATAACCGCTGCCCTCGCCACCGTCGACGACCCCGAGATCAACCGGCCGATCACCGATCTGGGGATGGTCAAGTCGGTGACGGCCGACGACGACGGATCGGTCGCGATCGGCATCTACCTCACCGTCTCCGGCTGCCCCATGCGGGGACCGATCACGGACCGCGTCACGGAGGCCGTCTCCGCCGTCGCCGGCGTGACGTCGGTGACGGTGGAACTCGACGTGATGAGCGACGAGCAGCGCGCCGAGCTCAAGTCCATGCTCCGCGGGCACGACGAGCGGGAGATCCCGTTCGCGCAGCCGGGCTCGCTCACCCGCGTCTACGCGATCGCGTCCGGGAAGGGCGGCGTGGGGAAGTCGTCCGTCACGGCGAACCTGGCCGTCGCCATGGCGCGCATGGGGCTCACCGTCGGATTGGTCGATGCCGACGTCTACGGCCACTCGATCCCGCGGATGCTCAACGTCGCCGAGCCGCCCACGATGGTCGAGGGGATGATCATGCCGCCGCAGGCCTACGGCGTGCGGGTCATCTCGATGCTGCCCTTCAAGCCGGGTGGCGTGTCGCAGCCGGTGGCGTTCCGCGGCCCCATGCTGCATCGCGCGCTGCAGCAGTTCCTGGCCGACGTGTGGTGGGGCGACCTCGACGTGCTGCTCCTCGACCTGCCGCCGGGCACAGGCGACATCGCCATCTCGACGGCGCAGCTGCTTCCGAACGCCGAGATCGTGGTGGTCACGACCCCGCAGCCGGCCGCGGCCGACGTGGCCGTCCGCGCGGGGACGCTCGCCGAGCAGACCCACCAGAAGGTCGCCGGCGTCGTCGAGAACATGAGCTCCTTCCCGTGCCCCCACTGCGGCGAGCCGATGGACCTGTTCGGGATGGGCGGCGGATCGCTCGTCGCCGAGACGCTGTCACGGCAGCTCGGCGCGCAGGTCCCGCTGCTCGGGCAGATTCCCTTCGACGTGGCGCTGCGCGAAGGTGGGGACTCCGGCAGCCCCTTGGTGCTCAGCACTCCGGACGCGCCCGCAGCGCAGGCCCTCGTCGCGATCGCGGAGACGCTGGGCCGGCGGCCTCGGGGGCTGGCCGGCATGTCGCTCGGCATCACCCCCGCCGGCCGCCCCTGACGGGACGGCCGATGCCCTAGGTGGCGTCGGGGTCGAAGGCCGGTCTGGCAGCCGGTGGTTCCGCAGGACCTGCGGACGAGGCCGGGCCGCTGTCGGGATCGTCCTTGAGCAGGTTCGACGCGAGCCGGCGGGGGTGGAACTCCTGAAGCGACTTCACCGTGTCGACGGTGTCCTTGAGGTCGATGCCGGCTGAGTCAGCCAGCTCCTGGCGCGCACCGGACGCCATCGACCGGATCTGCTTGAGCCACTGGGCCGCGTCCGCGGCGGCCCGCGGCAGCCGCTCGGGCCCGAAGACGAGCAGGCCGATGATCGCGATGATGATGATCTCGCCGATCCCGATGTCGAACATGGCCGCTGCCGCCTATCCGTTCGTGCCGTCGTCGCCCAGCACGAGCTTCGCGGTGAGCTCCTGCCCGTCGCGCGTGTAGCCGATCTCGATCGTGTCCCCCGGGGCGTAGGTCCGGATCGTCACGACGAGCTCGGTCGCATCGTCGATCGAGCGGTCGTCGATCCTGACGATGACGTCGCCGGTCTTCAGCCCGGCGGCGTCGGCTCCACTTCCCGCAGTGACGTCGCCGACCTTCGCGCCCTGATCGGTGTACTCCGAATCCAGCTGGACGCCCATCAGTGGCGTGCGCGAGCTGCCCGTCGCGATGATCTCCTCGGACACACGCTTCGCGGAGTTGCTCGGAATCGCGAAGCCGAGTCCGATGTTGCCGGTCTCCCCGCCGATCGCGAGCGTGGCGATGGCCGAGTTGACGCCGATCACGCTGCCCGTGTCATCGAGCAGCGGGCCGCCGGAGTTGCCCGGGTTGATGGCGGCGTCCGTCTGGATCGCGTTGATGTAGGACGCATCCGACTGGCTCTCACCGGCGATGACGGGTCGGTCCAGGGCGCTGACGATCCCCGACGTCACCGTCCCGTCCAGTCCCAGCGGGGCGCCGATGGCGATGGCCACGTCGCCGACATGGACCTGGGACGAGTCTCCGAGCGGGACGACCGGCAGGCCGGTGCGGTCCACCTTGACCACGGCCAGGTCGTAGGACGGGCTCGTCCCGACCACGGTGCCCTTCGCACGCGTGCCGTCGGGGAAGACGACGGTGAGCTTGCCGCCGCCATCCGCGAGGGCCACGACGTGGTTGTTCGTGATGATGTAGCCGTCGGGCCGGATGACGAAGCCGGAGCCGCTTCCGGACTGCGCATCACCGTCGACCACGATCGAGACGACCGCGGGCAGGGTGCTGGCCGCGATATCGGCGACGGACCCATCGACCACCGGGCGGGACGGCGCGGCGACGGTGCCTGTCGGCGACACGACGGCCGCACCGGCTGCCTGGTCGCTGCGATCGACGCTGCGGCCGATGGCATAGCCCGCGAGCCCGGCGAAGGAGCCGACGATGGCGGCGACGAGGGCGGCGATGAGGACGGTGCCGAGGATGCCGGGGCTGCGCCGGCGACCAGGTGCCGGGGGCGCCGGCGCCTGCGCAGTGGGCGGTGCCGACGGCGCGTCCACGGGGCTCGAGGACGTGCCGGGGTACGGCCCGCCGCCGAAGACGGGCTGCTGATCGGACATGGCACCTCCGGGGAAGGAGAAGGGGCCGGGCGACCCGCTCCCCCTACGGTAGTTCAGGCTAGGCTGCTCGCGAACCGGGCCGGTCATCAGCCCGCCCGTGGGACGATCACAACCGTCCCTGGCACAACCGGAGGTGCATCATCGCAAGCCGCCCGAACGACCCCACTCTGCCGACCCAGCTGTCCTGGGCGTACGCCGACGGCTGGGAGGAGGACTCCGAGACGATCCGCGAGGCGCGCGAGCGGGCCGATGAGCTCGGCTGCACGGCGGTGAGCCGTCCTGCGGCGGGCCTCATGCGACTGCTGGCGGCGTCGATCAACGCCCAGGCGGTCGTCGAGGTCGGCACCGGCGCCGGGGTGTCCGCCGCCGCCCTGCTCGCCGGGATGGCCCCCGACGGAGTGCTGACCAGCATCGACGTCGAGGCAGAGAACCAGCGGGTCGCGCGCGAGACCCTCACGGCACTGGGCTACGACCACACGCGCACCCGGCTCATCGCCGGACGAGCTCTCGACGTCCTGCCCCGGCTCTCCGACGCGGCCTACGACATCGTCTTCGTGGACGGCGACAAGAACGAGTACCCGGCGATCCTCGCTCAGGCCAAGCGGCTGCTCCGGGTCGGCGGGCTGGCCATCTTCGACAACATGCTCTGGAGCGGTCGCGTTGCGGACCCCGCCGAGCGGGACTCCGAGACGGTCGCGCTGCGAGACGTCGCCGCCGCAGTCAAGGCGGACGACGACTGGCTGCCGGTGCTGCTGACCATTGGTGACGGACTGCTCGTGACGGCCCTCCGCAGCCGCGACTAGGCCCCGCAACCGCACCTGGACGTGCTCAGACGTTGCAGCGGCCCCGGACCGTGAGGTCCGGGGCCGCTGCAACGTCTGAGTGCTAGGCGAACAGCGCCAGCAGCTTCTCGCCGAGGTCCTTGGCCTCATCACCATTGAGTTCGACGACCAGCCGGCCGCCGCCCTCGAGAGGCACGCGCATGACGTAGCCACGCCCCTCCTTGGTCACCTCGAGCGGGCCGTCGCCCGTCCGCGGCTTCATCGCGGCCATGTGATCCCCTTCCGTCCGTGCGTTCGATGGGGCTAGGCCGCCCCTTGTCGCCCACGACGTGTGCAGGCTCGGACCATTATCCCGGATGCGCCGGGCCGGACGGTCATCGGGGCAGGGCGCCCTGCTCGACCAGCCGGCCGAAGGCCTCGAGGGACTTGCGGACGCCGAGGAGGAAGGCCGGTCGCGCTACCGGCCAGCCCACGCGCCCGACCGTGCCGAGCGGGAGCTCGAGGTCCTCGCTCCAGACGAACCGGCTCCGGTCGCCGGGCAGCGCCACGACCTCCATCGTTCCGGTGCCGCGCACGACCTTGCCGGTGTGGAGCACGTCCACGCGGTAGGGGGGCTCCCACCGGGTGATCTCCATGGTGTCCCAGAAGCCCGCCGGTCCGGCACCGGTCCAGGCGGCCAGCTCGGAACCGACACTGCGTCCGTCGCCGGTTCGCACCTCGACCCGGGTGCCGAGCATCCACCGGCCCTGCTCACTCCACTGGCTGAAGGCGTCGAAGACACGATCGACCGGGGCATCGATGACCACGTCGAGTGCGACGTGCGCCGGCCTACCCTTCGCCATCGCGCGGCCTGTCGTGCGCGGAATCGGTTCCGCTGAGTCGGTCGATCTCCGCCTGCATGGCGGCGATCCGGTCGTCCACCTCGTCCATGCGATAGCCACGCACGACGAGGTCGAACGCAGGGTCACCATCCCTGGTGTCGGGCGTCAGGTCGGATTCCGACTCCGGCATCTGCCCGAGACGTCCCTGCGCGACAAGGACGCCAGCCCCGATGACGAGGACGGCGATGACGGCGAAGACGAAGGTCACGCGCCCATTCCACCACGGACCCGACGGGTCGGCATTCCTTACCTGGCTCGAATGCGTCGGCAACGGGCCGCCAACGTCGAGCAGGCAGCCTCATCTGACCAGTCACAACCAACGAGAGGAACCACCATGTCACGCACGAGAACGGTCTCCTTGACCGTCGGATCCATCGCCCTCGGCGCCGTCCTCGCCACCGGACTCACCGGGCTGGCCCAGGCCGACGACAGCGTCACCTCGACACCCTCCGCAGCGTCCGGCCAGGTGCAGGGCCTGGGCGACGGTGCCCGGATGGGTGGTCGGCACGACGGACCCGGCGGCATGCACGGCCGGCCCGGGATGGGCGGACCCGGCGGAGAGGCGCTGCACGGGGAGTTCGTGGTCAAGGCCGCCGACGGAACCATCACCACGATGCGCGAGGTCCACGGAACGGTCACCGCGGTGAGCAGCAGCTCGATCACGGTCAAGGCCGAGGACGGCTATTCGGCCACGTTCGCGATCGACGAGGACACCGACGTCCGTACCGGTCTCCCGGATCGGAACAGCGCACCGGATGCCGAGTCGACCGACACCATCGCGGACGTCACCGTCGGGGACGTGGCGCGCGTCCACGGCAGCGTCAGCGGCTCGACGGCGACCGCGGAGCACGTCATGGCGATGTCGGCGGATGAGGCCGCCCAGATGGAGGCGCTGCGACAGCAGCACCAGGCGCAGCATGAGGCCGACGCTGCGTCGACCGCCTCTGGGACGACGCAGGCCGGCTAGCCGGGCCCGCGGCCCCCGGCCGGCGGCACGGTGGCCCACGCCCGGGCGATCTCGTCGAGAGCACCATCGACATCGGTCGCCCAGTGGACGTGGGCCACCGCCGCCGGCTTGACGAAGCCCTTGGCCACCCAGTGATCGAGCAGGGCGTGCAGGTGCTGGAAGTCGCCCCAGGGGTCGAGCACGACCACCGGCTTGTGGTGCATGTTCAGCGAACGGGCCGTCCACACCTCCACGAGCTCCTCGAGCGTGCCTATCCCTCCGGGCAGCGCGAGGAAGGCGTCCGATCTCTCGTCCATGATCCCCTTGCGCTGGCGCATGTCCCTCGTGACGATGAACTCGTCGGAGTCGTGGTCGGCCACCTCCATGGCGACGAGCGCGTCGGGGATGACCCCGACCGTGTGGCCACCGGCTCCGCGCGCGGCGCGGCCCACCTCGCCCATCATCGAGATCGAGCCGGCTCCCGAGACGAGCCCCCAGCCGCGCCCCCCGATCGCCGCTCCGACGGCGCTGGCCAGGTCCAGGTAGCGCTGCTCGATCGTCAGGCTGGAGGAGCAGAAGACGCACACCGAGGGCATGGCTGCACCCTAGGGCAGCCCCCGATTTGCACTGTCCTTCTTTTAGTTGTACCTTCAACCATATAAGTGAACGATCAACTACTTCTCAGTCCTAAGGGAGCCACCATGAGCACGACAGTCAACGAGACCACCGCCCTTTCGGCCGCCACCGGCACCTGGGTCATCGATTCGGCGCACACCACCCTGGGCTTCAGCGCCCGGCATGCGATGGTCGCCAAGGTCCGGGGCCACTTCGAGGACTTCGCCGGCTCCTTCACCATCGACGGCGCCGATCCCGCCGCCTCGACGGCGGAACTGACCATCCAGGCCGCGAGCATCAACACCAAGAGCTCCGACCGCGACGCGCACCTGAAGTCCGCGGACTTCCTCGACGTCGAGAACTTCCCGACCCTGACCTTCACGTCCACCGCGGTGACGGTCGACCGCGACGCCATCATCGTCACGGGCGATCTCACGATCCACGGCGTGACCCGGCCCGTCGACGTGACCTACGAGCTCGTCGGCGTCAGCCAGGACCCGTGGGGAAACACGAAGATCGGCTTCGAGGGCACGGCCAAGATCAGCCGCAAGGACTTCGGCCTGGTCTGGAACGCCGCCCTGGAGACCGGCGGCGTGCTCGTCGGCGACGAGGTGACCCTCTCGCTCGACGTGGAGGCCGGCCAGCAGTCCTGACCTCGCACGACCGGAGCCCCGCAGCGACGAGCTGCGGGGCTTCGTCGTCCTCCCCTCCCCCGCATGCCCCTACCCTTCTGGCATGAGTGACGACATCGCCGAGGAGCGCAGGCGCCCCGACACCCCGCTGGCCGACGGAGAGGTCGAGACCCTTCTCGGATTCCTCGAGTACCAGCGCGCGACTCTCGAGTGGAAGTGCAGCGGACTGACCGACGAGCAGCTTCGATCCCGGCTGGCGCCCACCGTCATGACCCTCGCGGGGCTGCTCAAGCACGTCGCGCGGGTGGAGGACTACTGGTTCGGAGAGGTGGTCGCCGAGGGCCCCGCCCTCGAGCCGTGGGCCTCGATGCCGTGGGCGGACGAGTGGGCGAACGCCCTGGCCGACACCGGCGACGACCTACGGCGGCAGTGGGCGGATCGCATGGCGCGATCGCGGCAGATCGTCGCGGATCGGCTCGCGGCGGGCGAGAGCGCCCTCGACACGACGTACTCGGCCTGGGACGGCGAGGGCCGTGCGTCGTTGCGCTGGATCCTCACGCACATGATCGAGGAGTACGCACGGCACAACGGGCACGCTGACCTGCTGCGCGAGGCGATCGACGGCGAGACCGGGGAGTGAAGGTGTGCGGGGAGTCCGTCAGGTCTCCCGTCAGGAGCCGGTGAGCCACGCCCGCATGCGAGCCTCGCACGACTCGATCTGCTCGACCGGAACGTGCTCGTCCCTCGTGTGCGCCAGGGCCGGGTCGCCGGGACCGAAGTTGAGCGCAGGCACGCCGAGGGCGGAGAAGCGCGCCACGTCGGTCCAGCCGAACTTCGGCCGCGGCGTCGCCCCCACGGCCGCCACGAAGTCGGCTGCCGCCGGACGGTCGAGCCCCGGCAGGGCACCCGCCGCCTGATCGGTGACCGTGATGGGGAACCCCTCGAACACCCCGCTCACGTGCGCGATGGCCTCGTCCACCGAACGATCGGGCGCGAAGCGGTAGTTGACGGTGACGACGCACTCGTCCGGGATGACGTTCCCTGCCACCCCACCCCGGATGCCCACCGCGTTGAGGCCCTCGCGGTACTGCAGGCCGTCGATGAAGGGCTCCCGCGGCTGATAGGCCCGCAGCCGGTCGAGCACGGGCGCCGCGGCATGGATGGCGTTCTCCCCGAGCCACGACCGAGCGCTGTGCGCCCGTCGCCCCGCCACCGCCACCTCGATGCGGACCGTTCCCTGGCAGCCGGCCTCGATGCCCGCGTCCGACGGCTCCATCAGGATCGCGAGGTCGGCTGCCAGCAGATCCGGCCGCTCGTCGGCGAGGACCTTCAGCCCGTTGAGGCTGGCCTCGATCTCCTCGCACTCGTAGAACACGTACGTGACGTCGCGGACGGGCTCCGGCACCGTGGCCGCGAGCGTGAGTGCGACGGCGACCCCGCCCTTCATGTCGCAGGCGCCGAGACCGTACAGGGCGCCCCCCTCCATCCGGTGGGGCAGGTTCCCGTGCTCGGGAACGGTGTCCAGGTGGCCGCCCACGAGGACTCTCTCAGCCCGCCCGAGCTGCGTCCTCGCGACCACGGTGTTGCCGCGGCGGGTGACCTCGAGCCAGGGCACCGCCCCCAGGGCGGCGGCGACCGCGTCGGCGAGCGGGCCCTCGTGGCGTGACTCGCTCGGGATGTCGACGAGATCGGCGGCCAAGCGGACGGCGCCGACGGACAGGTCCAGGCCAGGGGCAGCGGTCACGTCGATACGGTAGCCGCATGACCACCGATGCTGCTGCACGACCGTTGGTGACCGGCGGAGCCTCGGGCCTCGGGCTGGCGACACTGGCCGGCGAGGCCGTCCTCGACGTCTGGTACCCGGCTCCGTCACTGGGAACGACTCCCGAGGACGTTCCGAACCTCGACGCCGGCATCGACACGGACGCGATCCGCGGCGTCGTCGTCAGGTCCGTCGAGACGGTCATCGAGGACCTTCAGGCGCCACCCGCCGACACGGCGGATGCCTACCTGCGGCTCCACCTGCTCTCCCATCGCATCGTGGCGCCGCGCACGATCAACCTCGACGGGATCTTCGGGCTGCTGCCGATCGTCGCGTGGACCAACGCGGGCCCCGTGCCGGTGGATCGGGTGACGCAGACTTCCCTGCAGCTGCGGCGCAAGGGCCAGCGCCTCACCATCCACGGACTCGACCGGTTCCCTCGCATGGTGGACTACGTCGTCCCGTCGGGCGTGCGCATCGCCGATGCCGACCGGGTTCGCCTTGGCGCGCATCTCGCGTCGGGCACGGTCGTCATGCACGAGGGCTTCGTCAACTTCAATGCCGGCACCATGGGTGAGTCCATGGTGGAGGGCCGGATCTCGGCGGGCGTCGTGGTCGAGGACGGTTCCGACATCGGCGGCGGCGCGTCGATCATGGGGACGCTCTCCGGCGGTGGGTCGGAGGTCATCAGCATCGGCAAGGGCTGCCTCGTCGGCGCCAACGCGGGCGTGGGCATCAGCCTGGGCGACGGCTGCGTGGTCGAGGCCGGGCTGTACGTGACCGCCGGAACCAAGGTCGCGATGCCTGAGGGGGAGGTCGTCAAGGCACGCGTCCTGTCCGGGGTGCCCGGCCTGCTGTTCCGGCGCAACTCGGTGACGGGGGCCGTCGAGGTGGTGCCCCGAACGGGTGACTGGGGCGGCCTCAACGCCGCCCTGCACGCCGCCGACTGATCCCCACCGCTCGTTGAGTGCGGCGTTGTTGGGCGTTTGCGGATCCTGTTTTGCCCAACAACCCCGCACTCAACGGGCAAGCGGGCGAGGTCAGACGCCGCGGCGCTGTGCCTGCAGTCCTTCGTCCATGGCGGCGCGGGCGGCCAGCACCTCGGGACGGTCCGACACCTCCGGCACGCCCACCTCCCAGAAGGCACCGCCCTCGGTCCAGTCGTTCGCACGCACCTTCGTCACGATGACCGTCGTGCGATCCGCCGCCCGAGCCGTCACGAGCGCGTCGCCGAACTCCGCGAGGCTGCCCACCTCGATCGCCAGCGCCCCCATGGACTCGGCGTGCGCCCGGAAGTCGACGCGAGCGTCGACGCCCGAGCCGAGGGAGTCCTTCAGCATGTTGTTGTACGACGCCCCGCCCTGGTTGACCTGCAGCCGCTCGATGACGGCGTAGCCCTCGTTGTCGCAGACGACGAGGATGAACTTCTTCCCGGACAGGACGGACGCATAGATGTCGGAGTTGAGCATGAGGTAGGAGCCGTCACCCACCATCGCGTAGACCTGCCCCTTCGGGCGGGCCAGGGCCGCGCCCCAGGCACCCGAGATGTCGTAGCCCATGCATGAGAAGCCGTACTCGCAGTCGAAGGTGGCGATGCCCTTGCTGAGCCAGTTGACGATCAGCTCACCCGGCAGGCCGCCGGCCGCGTTGAGGATGTAGTCGTCCTCCGTCGCCGTGCCGTGGACAACGCCCACGAGCTGGGCGTAGCTCGGCGGCCACACCCCGTCGTCCTCCGTGCGGCTCCGGACGAAGTCGGCCAGGCCCGCGCGCAGGTCGACTCCCCGATCCGTCCAGTCGGACGCCGCGGACCAGCCCTCGAGCCCGGCGGCGATGTCCCGCATGGCGCTGAGTGCGTCGCCCACCACGGGCACCGAGAGGTGCTTGAGGGCATCGAACCGGGCGGCGTTCACCGCGACGATCGTGGTCGCCTCGTCGAAGACCGTCCACGAGCCGGTCGTGAAGTCCTCCAGCCGGGTGCCGATGGCGATGGCGACGTCGGCCTCCCGCACGGCGGCGTTCGCCGCCTCCGCGCCCGTCACGCCGATGGGGCCGACGTAGCGCGGGTGCGAGGCGAGCAGCGACGACTTGCCGGCCACCGTCTCCACGACGGGGATGCCGAACTCCTCCGCGAACGCGGCGAGCTCCGCCTCCGCCCGCGAGTAGTGCACGCCTCCGCCCGCGATGATCACGGGTCGACGCGCACCTCGGATCGCCTCGACGGCGCGGGCGACCTGGCCGAGGTCCGGACGTGGCCGGGCGATCTCGTGCACACGGACGTCGAAGAACGCCTCCGGGAAGTCGTACGCCTCGGCGGCCACGTCCTGCGGCAGGCCGATGAAGGCTGGCCCGCAGTCGGCCGGGTCCAGCATCGTGCCGACGGCCTGCGGCAGGGAATGGAGCAGCTGTGCGGGGTGGGTGATCCGGTCCCAGTAGCGGACCACAGGTCGGAACGCATCGTTGACGGTCGTGGCCGGGACGCCGAAGTGCTCGACCTGCTGCAGGACCGGGTCGGGCAGCCGCGAGTGGAACGTGTCGCCGGAGATGAACAGGACGGGAAGGCGGTTCGACATCGCGACGCCTGCAGCGGTGACCATGTTCGTCGCGCCCGGGCCGACCGAGGAGGTGCAGACCAGGATCTGCTGGCGCCGCATCGCCTTGGCGAAGCCGGCGGCGGCCAGGCCCATGCCCTGCTCGTTCTGCCCCCGCCACACCGGGATCTCGTCCCGGTGCCGCTCGAGCGAGTGCCCCAGGCCCACGACGTTGCCGTGGCCGAAGATCGCGAGGACGCCTGGGAAGAGCGGAACCTCGGCACCGTCGACGACGATCCGCTGGGCGATGAGGAAGCGGACGATCGCCTCCGACGCCGTGATCCGCACGGTCATGACCCACCCTCCGTCCCCGCGGCGGCCAGGTCGGCCACCGATTCCCACGTACGCGACTCCCACGAGTCGATGACGGCCTGCTGCACGCTGACCACGTCCACGGCCTCCCGGAAGCCTGGAGAGAACCGCTCCCCCGTGGCGACGGCCTCGAGGAACGAGTAGTCCTCGATCGCGACGAGGTCCTCGAAGCCGATGGCGTTCGCCTGGCCGGGCACGAAGGCTCCGTGGAACGGGAAGCGATCACCGCCGAAGATCGTCGTGTAACCCGTGTTCGGGCCGCTGTCGAGCCGGTAGTACTGGAGCTCGTTGATCCGCTCGAGGTTCCACGCCAGCGCGCCCTTGGTGCCGTACACCTCGAAGGCGTTCTGGCTCTCGGGGCCCACGGTGGTCCGGCTCGTCTCGAAGGTCCCGGTCGCCCCGTTCTCGAATCGGCACAGCATCGATGCGAAGTCCTCGTTCTCGACCTCGCCCTTGGGATCCTCGGGTCGACCGCGGCCGTAGTGGCTCGCCGCTCCCGTCGGCAGCGGTCGGTGGGTGATGGTGGTGTTGCGCATCCCCACGACCTCCTGGATCCCACCGACGAGGAACTGGGCCATCGAGACCGAGTGGCTGAGGATGTCGCTCGTGACCCCGTAGCCGGCCTGGTCGAGCATGAACCGCCAGGTGAGCAGCCCGAGCTCGTCGCTCCCGTACATCGACAGGAAGCGTCCGCGATAGTGGGTGATCTCGCCGAGTTCGCCGGACGCGATGAGCTGGCGGGCGTGCAGGACCAACGGTGCCCAGAGGTAGTTGTAGCCGACCCCGGTAGGCACTCCGGCCGCCTCGGCGGCGCGGTACGCCTGCACCGTCTGCTCGGGCTTTCCGCCGATGGGCTTCTCGCTGAAGACGGCCTTGCCGGCCGCGCAGGCCGCCTCGATCATCGGCACGTGCAGCATGTTCGGCGCAGTCACCCAGACGGCGTCGACGTCGGGGGCGCTCACCGCCTCCTGCCAGTCGGCCACGGCCCGCGTGAAACCGAAGTCACGCACGGCGCGCTCGCGCCGCTCCGCCTCCGTGTCGGCGCAGACGACCAGTTCCGGGTCGAACGAACGATCAGGGAACAGCGAGGGGATGCGCAGCGCCGACCGGCTGTGCGCCTGGCCCATCCAGCCCAGGCCCAGGACGGCGATCCCGATCCGCCGCGTCACGATGCGCTCACCGGCGTACCGACACGTCCCTGCGCCGACGTCCACGGCAGCCGCACGTCGGCTGCCTGGTCCTCCCATGACTCACGGATCCAGTGGTGCGACGGGTCGTCGCAGAAGGCCATCGTCCGATCCTCCCCCGGTCCGGCGAGGACGTTGAGGAAGTACATCGGGTACTCGGGTGGGGCGACGGTCGGTCCGTGGTAGCCCTCTGGCACCAGGTAGACGTCCCCGTCGTGCAGGGTGACCGTCTCGTCCACCGATCCATCCACCGTGTAGACGTGGAACAGACCCTCGCCCGCCTCATGCCCGTGCGGCGACTCACCCCGCCCGATGCGGAAGTAGTAGATCTCCTCGTTCGCGACCGTGCACTCGCCGATGCCGTCATGGCGATGCGGCGGCCACGACGACCAGTTGCCGCCCGGGGTGATGACCTCGCACACGTTGATCTTGTGGGCCCCGCTGTAGGACCCGGGCGTCGCGATGTTCGTGACCTGCCGGGTGGAACGCCCGGCGCCGCGCACCTCGACCTGGACGTCGCCAGCGGCCACATGCGCGACGGGGTGCGTCTCGCTGGCCCGAGCCGTGCAGACGGCCACGTCGCCGCCGCTTCCGGACATCGTGACGGCGGAGCCGACCGGCAGGTACATCCAGTCGGAGACGGCGGCAAAGACCCCCTCGCGGCCCGCGACGTGGAACGCCTCGCCGTCCACTGTCACGTCGATATCGCGGGCGGACAGCGGAACGAGGACGCCCTCCTCGCCGTCGAGTTCGAAGGACACCGGGACACCGTCCGCCAGGGTGTGCACGCGCATCCCGCTGTACACCCACCCGGCCGACTCGGGCGTGACGAGAACGTCCGCGTCTTCGGACTGCAGGGACCCTGCTGGGTGGAACCAGGTCATGCGACACCTCCATGGACGATTGCCGCGGCTCGTGCCACGGCCTCCTCGGGCTGCTGCCCGTGCGGGTAGAGCAGGGCGCGACCCGCGACCAGGCCACGGACGTTGGGCTCCCGCATGGACGCGGCCCAACGGCCGAACGTCGCTTCGCCATCGGCCCCGGGGTCGCCTCCGAGCATGAGGACCGGCAGGGTCGTCGCTCCCGCGACCTCGGCCATGCGGTCGCTGCCCGGGATCTTGAGCCACGTGTAGGCCGACGACGAGCCCAGGCCCGACGCGACCGCGACAACCTTGATCAGCGCCTCGTCGGATCGGTCGAGAACGGCGCGACCGCCGGGCTCCTTCAGGTAGGGCAGTGGCTCGATCATGCACATCAGGCGGCGGTCGGCGAGCTGCGTCGTCACCGCGGCCACCGTCTCGATGGTGCGGGCCACTCCCGGATCGGTGTGGTCGATCCGCAACAGCGTCTTGCCACCGTCCAGGCCGCACGAGGCGACGTGGTCGGCGTCGTATGCGGTCAGGCGGTCGTCCAGCTCCCAGGTGGCCCCGATGATTCCGCCACGGTTCATCGTTCCGATGGCCAGCCGGTCATCGAGGGCACCGAGCCAGGCCAGCTCCTCGAGAACGTCGGCGCTCGCGAGCACTCCGTCCACCCCGGGCTGGGCCAGCGCTCGCAGCAGACGGTCCAGCAGCGTGTACCGGTCGGCGACCGCGAGCGGCTCGTCCCCGACGGCCAGCATCCCGCGGGCGGTGTGGTCGGCGGCCAGGATCAGGAGTCGGCCGTCGGCACCCGGCACGCTCCGCCGCCGCCTCGCGGCCAGGGCGGAGCGCAGCGACTCGGGTTCGAACACGCGAGCGTCGATCAGGGCGTCGTAGTTCTCCCGCGTCAGTCCCGTCATCGCGTCACTCCGGTCATCGTGTCCAGCTCGGCGACGGACGGCATCGCGTCGGCACACGTGAGCCGCGACGAGACGAGAGCGCCGGCCGCATTCGCGAAACGGCCGATCCGGGGCGGATCCCAGCCACTCAGCAGACCGTGGCAGAGCGCGCCGCCGAAGGCATCGCCGGCGCCCAGGCCGCACACGACGGACACGGGGATCGGGGCAATGCGCCAACGGTCGTGGGCGGTCGCGAGGAGCGCACCGTCAGCGCCGAGCTTGACGATCGCGAGGGACACGTCGCGCTCCAGCAAAGCGTCGGCAGCCGCGTCGGGATCGTCGGTCCCGACCGCCACCTGGCACTCCTCGCGGTTCCCGACCACGACGGTGCTCAGTGCGATGGCCCGTTCCGCGGCAGACCGTGCGGTCTCCCGGTCAGGCCACAGCGCGG
Source organism: Actinomycetes bacterium (assembly GCA_024641635.1). Lineage (GTDB taxonomy): Bacteria > Actinomycetota > Actinomycetes > S36-B12 > S36-B12 > UBA10649. The sequence goes on from JAHECS010000017.1 coordinate 17,572, forward strand.
CCCGGTAGTCCAGGTCGAGCACGGTGTGGTCGCGTCGACCGCGCATCTCCAGCCACGCCCAGCACGAGTCGGCAGTCGAGCCCCGCGCAAGGGAGCCCTGGCTGATCCACAGGACGCCGACCGACCCGACAACCTCCTCCGGCACGTCGTCGGTCACCAGCGTGGTGTCAGGAGCCGCCGGCCCACGGTAGAAGGCGATCTGCGGCGTCTCCGGCGGCTCGAGGGCAGCGAGGGCCAGCGGCGTCTGCGCGCCCGGCTGCACGCCGACATAGTCCGTCACGACGCCGAAGGATTCCAGCCGGTTGCGGACATAGGCACCGAAGCCGTCGTCCCCGACCTTCGTCGCTATCGCAGCGCGGCGGCCGAGCCGCGCAGCCGCAACCGCCACGTTGGTGGGACTTCCGCCGATGGACTTGCTGAACGACTGCTGGCCGTCGAAACCGACTCCAGGCTCGGCCGCGTAGAGGTCGACGCTGACGCGCCCGACGCTCAGGACCTCGAGGTCCCGCGAGGTGGTGTCGGGCATCAGGACTGCGGGGCCAGCGTCGGGGCCACGACGTCCGTCAGGTACTGCATCGAGGTGCGCACCTGGCCGATCGGGCCCTCACCCGCGGCAGGCAGTCCGTCGGTGATCGCGGTGTCCTGCTCGATGACATACCAGCCCTGGTACCCAGCGCCCTCGAGCGTCGAGATGACCCCGGCGATGTCGACGTCCCCCTGCCCGAGTGGAGTGAAGAGCCCGGCCTGCGTCGCGGCCATGATCGACGTCTCGCGACGAAGCACGGGACCGGCCATGTCCAGCCGGACATCCTTGAGGTGCACGTGGCCGACCCGCTCCATGGCCTCCTTCGCGAAGGCGACGGGATCGACACCACCGATGGCCATGTGGCCGGTGTCGAGGCAGAAGTTCACATCGCACGTGTCCAGCACGCGATTCACGTCGTCCTTCGTCTCGACAAGGGTCTGCACATGCGAGTGCAGCACCTGCTGGAGGCCGTGCTCCTCGCAGATGTCGTCGATGACGCCGAACATCTCAGCCATGTGCCGCTGCTCGTCGGCACTCAGCGGTCCGGGCACGGACCAGTCCGGGTCGACGACGACGGCGGTGACGAACTTCGTCGCCCCTGCGCGCTCGAACAACTGGGCCGTCGCGGTCGCCTGAGCGATGGTGGCCTCACGCATCGCGGCGTCGTGCAGGACCACCGGCGTGAAGCCGCCGAGCAGCGTCATCCCGTACCCCGCCAGCTCCGCCTTCACGGCGTCGGGGTCGGTGGGCAGGAAGCCCGGGGCGCCCAGCTCGGTCGCCGTGAGGCCCAGCCCAGCCATCTCGGAGAGGACGCGCGGGGTGGGCAGCATCGCGCCCCAGCCGGGGACCTCGCAGATGCCCCACGAGATGGGGGCTGAGGCGACGCGATCGAGGAATGCAGCCATGTCGGGCCTTTCGTTGGAACGTTCCAACAATCGTGGCACACTTGGGGTCGATCACGCAACGGCCCACGGGCCAAAAGGAGGCACCATGCGCATCGTCGTCGTCGGAGCCGGGCGCATGGGGGCCATTCGCGTCGAGGACCTCGCGGCCGATCCACGGGTGGACGAGGTTGTCATCGCCAACCGCAGCCCGCAGCGTGCCGAGTCCCTGGCCGAGCGGTTCGGCGTGCGAGCCGTGCCCTGGTCCGAGGCGCCTGGTCTCGATGCCGACGGCTATGTCGTGGCCATCGCCACCGACGCCCACGGCGACCTGCTGCACACGCTGCTGTCGCACGGCCGTCCCGTGCTCTGCGAGAAGCCGATCGCCCTCACGCTGGAGGAGACGCAGGCGGCCATCGACGTTGCCGAGGCGCACGGCACGGCGATGCAGATCGGGTTCCAGCGGCGCTTCGACACCGGATTCCGAGCCGTCAGGGACCGCGTTGCCGATGGCAGCGTCGGCGTCGTCTACTCCATGAGCATCCTCTCGGCCGATCACACGCCGTCGACGCGCGAGTTCCTGGCCGGAAGCGGAGGCATCTTCCGCGACCTGCACGTCCATGACGCCGACCTCATCCGCTGGATCACCGGATCCGAGGTCGAGACCGTCTACGCCACCAAGGCCGTGCGCGCCCATCCCCAGTACGCCGAGTTCGACGACGCGGACGTCACCCTCATCCATGCAGTCACGGCCAGCGGCGCCCAGGTCATGGTGCGGGGCGCGCGGCACAACGCCGTCGGCCACGACGTGCGGCTGGAGATGCACGGATCCGAGGACTCGCTGGCGGCCGGGCTGAACCACCGCACTCCGCTTCGAGCCCTGGACGGCGACCTCCGCGTCAACGAGGACCCCTACACGGGGTTCGTCGACCGGTTCCGCGACGCCTTCCGCAGCGAGACCGCGTCCTTCGTGGACCTGGTCCTCGGGGAGATCGACAATCCCTGCCCTCCGGACTCCGCGCTCGAGAGCCTTCGTATCGCCATCGCCTGCGAGCGCTCGGTGGCGTCCGGCGGGCCCGTCCGGGTGGCCGACGTGCGATGACCTCACCCGAAGCCCCGGTGACCAGGCCGACCAGCCCCCCGGCCGCCCCTGTGACCAGGCCGACCAGCCCCCCGGCCGCCCCTGTGACCAGGCCGACCATCCACGACGTCGCGGCCCGAGCAGGTGTCTCGAAGTCGCTCGTCTCGCTCGCCCTGCGGGGCTCATCCCGCGTGAGCGAGGCGAGCCGGGAGGCGATCCTCGCCGCCGCAGCCGAGTTGGGGTACCGGACCAACGCGGCCGCACGCAGCCTCGCGGATCGGCGCAGCCGAACCATCGGCGTCCTCGTCCTCGACCTGCACAACCCGGTGTTCGCCGAGATACTCGACGGCGTCCAGACCGAGGTCCGACGCCATGGCTACAGCACCATGCTGGTGACCGGCGGTTCCGACCCGGCCCTCGAGCAGTCGGAGATCGAGAAGCTCCTGGAGTTCCAGGTCGAGGGGATCCTCCTCGTCTCGCACCGCCTGCCGGCCACGACGCTGCGGTCGATCGCCCGGGAGGTCCCGACCGTCATCGTCACCCGTCGTGACGTGACCGGTTCGCGGATCGACACCGTCAGCAACGACGACATCGCGGGTGCAGCGCTGGCCGTGCGGCACCTGGCCAACCTCGGGCATCGGCGCATCGCGCACCTCACCGGAGGAGACAACCCCGTCTCATGCGACCGGGAGTCCGGGTACCGGCAGGCCATGGCTGAGCTCGGCCTAGCCGAGGGAATCCAGGTGATCGAGGGATCGCTCACCGACGCTGGCGGATACGCGGGCGCCAGCCGCGCGTTGTCGAGCACCCCTCGCCCTACGGCCCTGGTCGTGGCCAACGACATCGCCGCGCTGGGCGCGATCGCCGCCGTGCAGGATGCCGGGCTCGTGGTGCCACAGGACGTGTCCGTCGTCGGCTACGACGGGATCGCCATCGGCGCCCTGCGCACGCTCAGCCTGACCACCGTGGCGCAGCCGCTCACCGCGATGGGAGAGCTGGCCGCCTCCCGGCTGTTCGAGCGCATCGAGCGTCCGAGGGGGCGCTCCCAGCAGCTGAAGGTCGACGCAGAGCTCGTCGTCCGCGGCACCACAGCACCCCCACCGCCCC